>JAKAGV010000030.1 GCA_021815405.1 Bacteroidota bacterium | reverse complement strand
AAAACATTATATAACGTATATATCGTTTTTTAAATTTTATTTTTATTTAGTTGGTACTCAGAAAAATTTGGAGTACCACAATGCACGAGCAGGAAATTTTACTGAGGCTGACAGAGATTGAAAATCTGTTAAGGGGAAAGCAAACCGATCTACTAAACCTAAATCAAGCCGCACAGTATTTAAGCATATCACATTCACAACTCTACAAGTATACAAGTCAAAAAAAGATTCCGTTCCATAAGCCCGCAGGGAAGTATCTTTACTTTTTTAAGGGTGAGCTGGATTTGTGGATTATTAACAATTCAAAGTTAGAAATTCAAAATGAAAAATTGGAAGAAGTAGAAGGCGGAAAACAGATACCGGAAAATCAGATGGAGATGTTTGAGGAGGAAACGGAGCCGCCGTAAGTGAATGATGAATGTAGATTGTTGAATGAAGAATGTAAGTCAATTAAAAATTCAAAATTAAAAAGTAGTGGAAGTATGGAAGGATTGAACAATATGGATAATTCGCAAAGGGCAGAGCGTAAAGAGCAAAGCGATGTTCTAGAAATATTCAATAATTTCTCTTCTGAGGAAATTGAAAAAATAAAACTACTTGTTGGAATACTTGGAATAGGAAAACAGCAATCGATAAAAAAAGAAATAAGCGTACACCAAGGATTTAATGAGTACAATAAACTGATAGAATTTAATTTAACCAAAAAATCTGTTGAATCGGCAAAGGTTGCAGAAAGAAGGTTTTTAGAATTCATACCAGGGAACAGAACATTAAATACGATTGAGAGAAAAGATGCTGAAAATTTAATGATGAAGATTTCTAAGTCCGCTCCTCTTGGCAGCTACAACTATCTTAAAGTTTTTAGAACAATTTTTAACGTATTTGTGGACTGGAATTATGTGCCTACGAATCCATTCTTAAAAGTAAAACTGCCTAACAGACAAAAAGATGAACCAATCGTATTTACAGATGAACAAATAAGAATAGTTTGTGAAGGACTAACAGCAATAGGCAAAGAAGTTATTGCCGATATGGTTCTCTTTGCTGTAGAAACAGGTTTGAGACTAGACGAAGAAAATAATTTAAGGTGGAGTGACGTTGATTATAAAAATAGGGTGATAACTATTGGAAACAAATTATTCAAGACAAAAACAAAAAAGGTGCGAAGGATTCCTTTTAATGAAAGAATGGAAAGAATATTATTACTTAATTCGGATCGGCAGCTTAAGAAAGGCAACCCACCGCTTTATCCACTTCAAGGAGGGGAAAGATCCGGATTTGTTTTTGTGCAAAGCAACGGAAAGCAATATAAAAAAGCTACTGTTTCCAAATCATTAAAGAAAGTAATTAAGGAAGCTGGTCTGCCGGATGAGCTTCACTGGCATTGTTTACGAGCAACAGCAGCTACGCGATGGGCAAGTAATAAAGTTCCAATCTTTACAGTGTCAAAGCTTCTCGGACATTCAACCGTAAATGTAACAACGAGGTTTTATGCAAACATTGACTTGGAAGAGTTGAGAGATGCGGTAAATAGGTTGTAGGGTTGAGTATGGAAAGATGGAGTGTTGGAATGATGGAATAATGGAATAATGGAATGTTGGATTATTAAATAAACCGGAGGATGTAATGACTTATTTGTGGCAGGAAGAAAGAGGAAAGAAATTTTATAAGGTTCAAACTGATGAAAGAGAGATTGCGAAGAAAATGAAAAGAAGAAATGGATTTCATTTGTGCGGGTTTGCGGTAAATGCAAGTCTTTGGATTTTTAGCTGTGAGTTTACGAGACCGGACAAGGCTAAACAAGTGTTAAAATCTATTACTGGGAAATCGGCGAAAATCAATTCTGAGGGGGTGTTTTACTTTGAGTAGGGATTATATAAGGGTAAGGTTAAGATCGAAGCCTATAAATGAAAAAAGTGGCTGAAACCTACCCTATTTCGTCATAAAAAAATGTCATCAGTCATTAAGTCATTGGTCATTTTTAGCTATAAGAAAATAGTATAGAAAAAAAGGAGTGTAAAAAATGAAGTTTAGTGAGGTAGCAGCAGCTTATAATAAAAAATTTGGTTTTAATGTTTTGCCGGTTCAGGGAAAACGGCCGACTATTGCCTGGGAGAACTGGCAGCTGATTGAACAAACTGAAAAAGATGTTACTGGGCTTGGTTGGAATGACGGCGTAACCGGCGTAGGCGGGATATGCGGAATAAATGATATAAGAAATTTGGATTTTGATAAAGTAACAGATTTGAGTTTTGTTGAAATGTTTGCTAAGCGATTAGGACTTGGTGAAATTTATCCGTGGATTGTAAAGAGCGGAAGCGGTAACGGTTTTCACATTTGGTTTAAGTTAATTGAGAGCGAAGAGCTGCATAAAAAATTAAATGGACCCAAAAGTGTTTATCGACTTAATCCAAAGGATGATGAGCTTTGCGATCATATTGAATTAAGATGGTGCAATTCAATGACGATACTGCCTTACTCAAAGCATCCGTCTGGGAATGTTTATAATTTTATGTACGGAAAGCCTGACGAAGCTCCGAATGAAATTAGTGCAGATATACTGCTTGAATGCCTGGAAGAATTTTGCGATTTAGAAAAAGAAAAAGAAGTGTTAGCTGTGGGTAAAAGAACTTTTGAACCTGCTGGATTTGATAAAGAAAAATTAGAAAGTGCAATTGAGTTTTTGGGAGCGAAGCTTCCGGGTAATTGTTACGATGAATGGTATCGAATAGGATTCGGTCTTGTTACTATCGGTGAAGATGGAAGGAAATATTTTCAGCAGATGAGTTTGAGTAATCAGTATTATCATGATTCGGAGTTTGAAATAAATAAAAAGTTTGATGAGCTGCTTAAAAAGTATAACGGAAGTATTACACTCGGCACAGTCTATCATATTGCAGAGAAGTATGGCTGGCAAAAACCGTTTGTAAAATTCTGGTATATTGAGAATGATAAAACAAAAATATCGAAGCAGAACTTCAAAAGATTTCTTGAGGAAAATGGCTTCTGTAAGATTCAGCTCGAGCACGGATATATTTTACTGAAGGTAAGTAAAAATATTGTCCGGGAGGTTGAAATCTTCAATATAAAAGATTTTGTTATTGATTATTTGAAGCGCTTAGATGATGACGAGTTATTTAAGGATACACCAAAACTAAAAGTAATTGATGCAGTTATTAAAGGAGCTTCGCAGCATTTTGTAAACGGATTTCTTGAATTTCTTGAAACAAAGAATTTGGAATTTCTAAGGGACACAAAGGATAAAGGATTTTTATTTTTCTCGAATTGTTTTGTGGAGATTGAACAAAACAAAATTGCAGTAAAGCGATATGAAGAGCTTGAAGGATTTATATGGGACAAACAAATTATGCAGAAAAGATTTAATGCTGAAAAAGGTGAAAGCGAATTTGAAAAGTTTGTCCGGAATATTTGTAAGAGTGATGAGCAAAGGATTTTGTCTTTCCGGAGCGCGATAGGTTATCTGCTGCATAATTATAAAGACTCGACAAATGCTAAGGCGGTAATTTTTCTTGATGAGAAACTGAGCGACGGCGCTTATGGAAGAAGCGGAAAAGGGTTGGTTGCTCAAGCTGTCGGAAAGCTGCGAAAGACTGTTAGGCTGGATGGAAGGAATTTTAATTTTTCTAGGAACTTTCTTTTTCAATCGGTTACGCTTGATACTGCGATAATTGAGTTTAATGATGTAACAAAGAAATTCAATTTTGATAAACTGTTTTCTGTCATTACAGATGACATAACAGTCGAGAGAAAAAATCAGAATGAAATAATAATTCCTTTTCAGCAATCGCCGAAAATAATTATATCCACTAACTACACAATTGAAGGATCCGACGACTCTACTTTAGACAGGCAATTTATAATTGAGTTTTCGGACCACTACAATAAATCGCATAGACCAATAGATGAATTCGGTCATCGCTTTTTTGATGAATGGAATAATGAGG
>JAKAGV010000009.1 GCA_021815405.1 Bacteroidota bacterium | reverse complement strand
CTTTCTTATAGTCGGCACTCTTCTCTGCCTTTTATTGCTATTAGTATGACAAATTACTAAAAATATCCCTTTATTTTATCATTTTACAAACTTTTTCCACGAATTCTTATTTTGGCAGAAGTCAGGACATAATTAAAAATACGAAATTAAATCTTCCTGGGAAATAATTACACCTTACTGTTCTTCTTTAGTGAAGAAAAATAAATTATTACCATTGTTACAAATAACTGGAATGGCAAAAGATACGAATGCAGATTTTTTGCCACATCAAAGAATCCATCCCATGATTCATATTGCGAGGCAAAGAGAATATGTATCATTGCAGCGGAATCAGTGCCGAAAGCTAAAAGATTCAACCAGAAAATTGTAAAAATGCTAATGGCAAGCCAGTAGATGTTCTGAAAATATTTAACGAGCATACCCATTGATATCGAGGCTAACAATAAGGACACAAAATCAATTAAATCAAATTTCGTATTGCCTAAGGGAATAAACTCAAAAATAAAAAGTAAAAAGATTATTAAGGCTGTAGATGCAGATTTGAATTTTAGCGAAGGTTGAATAAGAAGCAAAAATGAAGCGAACATTAAAAGCTGCGGCAAATTCCATATAAGATAAATCGGAAAATCTACAACTGAAGATAAGCCGAACTCGTAAAAATAATCCGGATCGCCTATTTCAATTTTCTTCAGAATAAATAAAACTGCAAGCAAAATAATTAGCGGTAAAAAAATCCAGCTTAGCGGTTGAATCGTTTTATTATAAAGCGGATGAAGTAATTCCTGCTTAAGTTTTGCAGTATTAATATTCATTAGAATTAACAGAAAGGGCAAAACAAGACTGAGATGAAATCGAAATCCAATTAAAATTATGTAACTATCTAATGCAAAATAACGCAGTACTATACCCGCAGCGTTGACTAAAATTATCGCAAATATAATTTGAGGTAGATTATTTTTCCCATCCAAGATTTTTTATTCTCCGCTTTTTGTTTGAGGATTTTTTATCTCCATTTTTTTTAGATCAGTTCCAATGCCATATTTATAGACTAGCCTGCCTCCAAGGTATCCGGTTCTATATACGAAGAAAGCACCTACAATTGACAATATAATGAAAAAATATTTTATAGTACCGGTAAATTTCTTTTTAAGCACCAGGTAAGTTCGCAAGACTAAAAGTCCAGTAAAAAACCACATCATAAAAGTTGCATAGTCGGAATGCTCACCAATTGCCTTAAGAGGAATCGAAGCTCCAGCTTTGCTCAATAAGCGTGCGGCATCTTCAGCAGAATTGCCTGTAAGCACTGCAGCAAAAGCGCCCAGCACTCCTAAAAACAAGATGAGATGCGCTGCATTTGAAAAAAAATCTTTCTTAAATACTGTTCCGATTATTTCAAGCAATACATAAAGTAAAAATAATACAATAGGAAAATGTACTACTTGAGGATGAAGCTGTGAAAGACTTTCCATTTATCTACCTTTGATTTAACCGCATAAAACTGAACCACCGTTTACATTCAAGATTTCCCCGTTGATGTGTCTGGCAAGATTGGATGCCAGAAACAATACCGGACCTGCAACATCTTCCGGCGTAGCTATCCTTTTTAGCGGAATTTCCTGCCGGACTTTTTCTTTATACTCCTTGTCTGAAAAAACTTCTTCTGACATTCCCGTTTCAACCCAACCGGGAGCTACACTGTTAACAGTTATGTTGAATTCGCCAAGCTCTACAGCAAGTGATTTTGTAAAAGAAATTACGCCGCCTTTGGAAGCTGCATAATGAGAGTGAAAAGGCTCGCCTCTTTGTCCTGCTGTGGAAGTAATATTTATTATTCTACCGAAATGATTTTGTTTCATCGAAGGAATAGAAAACTTTGTAAACAAAAATGTTGCAGTCAAATTTATTTTAATCGTTTCTTCCCAATTTTCAAGCTTCATCTCGTCGGCTTTGCCGAATTTCCAAATACCGGCATTATTAACGAGTATATCGATTTTCCCAAATTCTGAAATGACGACATAAACTAAGTTTTCAATATCTACCAAATTCATCAAATCAATTTGATAAGCTTTAATTTTAGTTTTAGGAGAAAGTTCTTTTACCAGCATGTTCGCCGATGCAGCATCTGTATTGAATGTAAAAGCAACTTTAGCATTTGCTGCTGCAAATAATCTAACGCATGCTTCGCCAATGCCGTTAGATCCTCCAGTAATTAAAACTACTCTTGAACTCAAATCAATCATATTAATATTTTACTTTGAATAAAATTAATCCTTTTGCCGGAACTGCTTCGCCGGCGGCTTTGCGGTCCATTGAATTAAAAATATTTTCCAAAAAATTATTGCCCAAATTGCTTTTCATAGCTCGCAACAATGTGCCGGTTATAGTTCTAACCATTCCATGCAAAAATCTATCAGCTTCAATCTTAAAAATAACCAAGCCGTTAGTTTCCTTCCAGTGGGCTTCGTAAATATTGCATGTTTTATTTTCCGGTTCTGTGCTCTTCCTTGCAAATGATGTAAAATCTTTTTTACCTAGAAATGTTTTGCTTAGTTCATTCAGCATGCCGCAGTTTATATCAGTAGGATAAAAATAGGAATACCTTAAGTAAAAAGGAGATTTGTATTTAGAAAAAAGATAAAAATAGCTTCTTTTCTTTGCATCAAACCTTGAGTGAAATTCAGGGGCTGCCTTAGCCATTTCGATTATTGAAATATCCGTAGGAAGAATTGCATTTAAGGAATGTTTGAACTTATAGATATCAATTTCATTTTCAGTGCGGAAGTTTGCAATCTGTCCTAGTGCATGAACTCCCGCATCAGTTCTGCCGGAACCTACTAGATTAACTTTTTCTTTTAAAAGAATTTCAATGGCATCAGTAATTTTCTGCTGAACAGTTATGGCGTTTTTTTGAATTTGCCACCCTGCATAATCAGTCCCATCGTATTGAATGATAAATTTATAGTTGTTCAAAATGTAATTTAAATTTTTCAAAATTATTAAGACGAATTTAATAAAATTTATCTTTTTGTTCTGTAGATTCATATTCCCAAACATTTGCAGGCGTGCGGCATAGAAAATTTTGAAATCGTTGCTATTGAAGTAAAAATTTATTAAGTATAGTCCAAGGAAATTATAAGTCCTATAACTGAGACTTAAACTTCATTTATACCTGAGGGAATTTATTTTGGAAATAAAATGGATGGAATAAAAAAGGAAACCAAAAGTTTACCTCGAATTCTTCTTGTAGAGAATGATAAACCAAGTGTTGATGTCACTAAATATTTTCTAAAAGAAATTTGTTTGATTGATATTGCTGATAATGGTAGTGCCGCGCTTGAATTATCTAGGCAGAATCAATATCCTCTTATTTTAATGGATATAAATTTGGGTAGCGGTTTATCCGGTTTAGAAGCTGCAAAGCAAATCAGAAATATTAAGGGTTACGAGAACACTGCTATTGTTGCACTTACTGCGTATGCATCTCCAAATGATAAAAATATTTTTTTAGCTTCAGGATTAACTCATTACCTTGCCAAGCCGTTCAACAAAGCTTCAATTACTAATCTGGTGATGTCAATTCTGGATAATGAATTTGATACTCAATAGCAAGAACTAATCAATAAAGCTATTTTATTAAATCAAGCAATACTTTTTCAGTCAAACATATATAAATTTAAATCCTAAAATTTAAGGAATGCACTAGAGGATAATTATGAGTAAAAAGATTAACACTGCGTTGATTGGATTTGGAATGTCCGGTAAATATTTTCATGCGCCATTTCTAGATGCTAATCCGAATTTTAATTTAAAAAAAGTAGTTGAACGACATGGAGAAAAGTCAAAGCAATTATATCCTTACGTTCAGGTTGTAAAAAGTTTCTCAGACGTTCTTGCAGATGAAGAAATTGATCTTTTAATCATAAATACACCGAATCATCTTCATTACAAAATGGCAAAGCAGGCTTTGCAGGCTGGCAAACATATTGTTGTTGAAAAACCTTTCACAACAAATTCATTTGAAGCTGAAGAATTGATTAATATTGCCGCGCAGCAGAAAAGAATTCTGACCGTTTTTCAAAATAGAAGATGGGATGGGGACTTTATGACAGTTATAAAAATTATTAAGGATAAATTATTGGGCGAGCTTGTCGAGTTTGAATCTCACTTTGACAGATTCAGAAATTTTATTAAGCCGAATACTTGGAAGGAAGAAGTTCTTCCGGGTACGGGGTTACTGCATGATATTGGTTCACATTTAATTGATCAAGCTGTATGTTTGTTTGGAAAGCCCGATATGATATTTTCTGATCTGCGGACTGAAAGACCAGGAGGTAAAATCATCGACTGTTTCGAAATAATTTTGAATTACCGAAATCTTAAAGTTACTTTGAAAAGTAACTTCCTTTCTAAGATTCCATTGCCCCGGTTTATACTTCACGGGACAGAAGGTTCGTTTATTAAATACGGACTTGATCCTCAGGAAGATGCATTAAAATTAACGGGATTCAAGAATTCAGATGAATGGGGAAAAGAACCGGAAGAATTCTGGGGAATGATAGATACTACTTTCAACGGTGTTCCTATCAAAAAGAAAATAGAAACAATGCCTGGCGCTTATCCGGTATTCTTTCAAAATCTTTATGAGGCAATTGCTGAAGGGAAAGAATTAGCAGTAAAGCCTGAGGAAGCGCTGATTACAGCACGTTTAATTGATGCTGCAATTAAAAGTAATAGTGAAAGGAAAGTAGTCGAATTTTAGGAAAGGAAGAAAGTAAAATGAATCCACAAGAATTTCTAGATATTATTTACGGATTCCAAACAAGCCGGATTTTACTAACATCTTTAGAACTGGAAATATTTACCGTAATAAGTGAAGGAGCTAAATCTTCCGAAGATGTCTCAAAATTAATTTCATCAGATATAAAGGCTACAGATAGATTAATGAATGCGCTTTGCGCGTTGAATTTATTGGAAAAGTATAACGGAAAATTTTCCAACACTAACTTCTCTTCAAAATTTTTAGTGAAAGGAAAGCCGGATTTTATTTCGAACATGATGCATGCTGTAAATCTATGGGATTCTTGGAGCAGGTTGACTAGCATTGTTCGAAATGGGAAAGGAACATCGAAAGTAACTTCCGGAAGCAAAAACTGGCTGGAGAATTTTATCGAAGCTATGCATTACCGCGCGCTAAAACAAGTTCCGGGAGATATTGATATGCTTGATTTAACTAATGTTCACACCGTTCTTGATGTTGGTGGAGGCTCCGGTGCTTATTCCATGGGATTCGTTAAGGCAAAAGAAGATATAAACGCAGTTGTTTTCGATCTTCCTGATGTTGTTCCTTTAACTCAAAAGTATATTTCAAACGCCGGACTGCAAGACAAAATAAAAACCATCAAAGGAAATTATTTACATGATGATTTAGGGTCAGGGTATGACCTGATTTTCCTTTCAGCTATTGTTCACAGCAATTCATTTGATGAAAATAAAAGGTTGATTCAGAAATCTGCTGATGCGTTAAATAGCGGCGGACAAATTGTAATTCAAGATTTTGCTATGAATGAGGAAAGAACTTCGCCGGCAAGCGGAACATTCTTTGCATTGAATATGCTGGTCAATACTCAAGGCGGAGATACTTATACTGAAAAAGAAATTTATTCCTGGCTTGAAAACGCCGATCTAAAAGAAATTAAAACAAACATAACTTCACGTGGTGGAGCGCAAATAGTTGGAAGAAAATAAATTCAAAAAGGAAATTCTTCTTTATAATTAATTTTTTCTTCAATCTTCTTCTCCTCTTTCTTTTTTGCGATTCGATGGATTGGATTGCCTTCAACATAAATTGCTTTGTAAGGTTTCACCGGGCATGCAAATTCACAGGCGCCGCAGCCGATGCAATATTCGTTTTGCACTTGTGGCATGCGTAAGTTTGCAATTTTTGTTGAGCCCTCCTGATATGGGATCATTGAAACGGCTTTAGTAGGGCAATGTTCGGCACATGCACCGCAGTCAGTCTTCTCAGTGAATACGATACAATTATCTTTTACAAAAGTAACCTTACCAAGCTGTGTTATTTTTTTCTTTCCGGGCTCAATGGGAAGTATTGCACCGCTTGGACAAACCTGGCTGCAGATAATACATTCGAAATTACAAAAGCTTGTTCGGTAATCCATTTTGGGCTGCATAATACCAAGGATTCCATAATCTAAAAATGAAGGCTGAAGAACCTGCACAGGACAAGCGCTGATACAAAGATTACAAGCAGTGCATTTACTGGTAAAATGTTCAATGCTAATTGAGCCTGGCGGAGTTACAGGATTCTTTTTAAATATGGGTACTTTACTGGGATTCTTTGCAACTATTTTTGTCTGTGATAAAAGTGAAGTAACCGGAGCCAGTAGAAAACCTATAATCGTTGCAACGAATTCTCTTTTTTTCAAATCTACTTTTCCATTATTTGTAAATTCCAACTTTTTTAAGTTGAAAGAGAAATTAATGCCATCTGTAGGACATACAGCAAAACAATTATAACAGCTTACACAGCGGCTGAAATCCAGTTCCTTTTCTTTTTTATCAATGCATTCCGATTTACAAACTCTTTCGCATAAATTACAGCTTATGCAATTTTCTTCATCAATTTTTATTTTGAATAAAGAAAATCTTGAAATCAATCCTAGGAAAGTTCCAACCGGGCAAACAGTGTTGCAGAATAATCTTCCATGAAAAAACGACATCCAAAAGACAATCGCAAGAAACAGAAGCGATAAAGATATTGCAATGATATTTATTCCTTTTATTTCTACAGGATAAATTGAATAGATATTCAATTTACTCAATGTAAAAGATGCCAAGTTATTAGCTAGTAGAAGAAACGGTTTGAATATTTGCGTAGTAATTCTACCGAAGTTACTATATGGGTCTAGTAGATTTATCGCAAATATACTGCCGCTTAGGAATAAGATAACGGCAAGGAATAAGAAAGTATGACGTAACGAACTGTTTGCTTTTCGCAGTTTAAAATATTTTTTCTTCTTTATCTTTTTGTGAAGAAATGAAAAAATATCTTGTAGTGTTCCGAGAGGGCAAATGCTTGAACAATAAATTCTACCGAACGAAAGCGCTAAAAGCAAAATAAAAATAAAACCAGCCCCAGCTATTCCTGCTGTTCCGATAAATTTTATTAGCGAAGGGATAAACTGAAGATAGGTGAAGTAATTTGTAAATTTTGGCGACAATAAATTGCCGTAATCTAAAAATAATGACGCCATCGAAATAAAAAAGATGAGCGATATTATGACACGGATTTTTTTTAGGTGAGATAACTTCATTTAATCGTAAGTCCCGCAGTTTAAATCATTTAACATATCTCATAATTAGCAATTCGATAGATATACTATGCCGGATTCTTGACAATTCTATGTGAAGGTCATTCATCCGGCGTTAAATATCTAATTACATAATAATTCTGTTGATTCTTAGCTTTGTCAAATCTTTTGTTCCGGCTTTCAATTCGGCGGCATAATTTATATATGGAATGTCGTCCGGATTGATTCCGAAAATTTTTGCTGCGGCAGCATCTGCGGCAACCATATCAGTTGAAACAATTAAAGATTTCATTAAGATTAAATCGTCTTTAGATCTTCCTCTCGGACCGTTTTTCATCATTACATTGTAAGCATCCACAATTGTAAGGTCAGGTTTACGGTAAGTAGCAAAGTCTGCTATACATTGATGCAGATTATTGCTATGCCAGTAGCCTCTATCCCAAACGGCACCCATTAAATTTTTCATTCCGATTGTTACTCTGCTTGAGCCATGTTCTTTCAAAATGGGTACATTAATAAAAACGTCTGAACTCAAAATCAATTCATGGACTTTTGCTTCTTTTAATCTTTTCCCATTCTTTACAGATACATTTTGATAATAGCCTTCGCTTTCACCGGAGACTACTTTTGCGCCGGCATCCTTTGCGGCACTTTCAATTCCACTCGATGAATAGCAGCGAGTCCAGTTGTCGCAGGTATGATCAAAGACATAAACATCTTTTGCGCCAGCTTCAAAACAATAGTTTATAATTCTTGATACTAATTTTGGATTAGTGCATGCAGCTTTTTCCGGAACAACATCCCAGCCTATATTCGGTTTAATAACAACTGTCTGACCCTTCTTCACAAATTTTTTTATTCCGCCTAAAGAAGAAATTGCTTTATCAAACATTACATCAGGCTCTCCACCTTTAACTGCCACTAAATCATAATTTGTTTGTGAAGTAAATGAGCTAGGTAATATTGAAGTTAAGTTTCCGAAAGCGCCCGCAGCTATTGCCGCCAACGAACCTTTTTTTATAAATTCTCGTCGATCCATTTTCGTTCCTCCATTTTTTCAGCAATTTTTAATTTAATATTTAGAGTTACTTAAATAATAGTTCACTTTAAAAATCTCCAGTAAAATTACAACATTAAAATTGTTTGACAAAATGTCCTTCCCGGAATTATCTCATGCCAATTTTACACAATGATTTAAGAGACTAACTCCCTTGTTCTGTTTTGCTATTTTACTAGGCAAGAAATAACAGTACTAATAAAAAAAACAGCTATAACTTATGTATAAAGAAAGCGTTGCTATAAAAACAACCAATAAAGAATTGGAAAAGCCGGAAGCTCCGGTTGCTGACAGAATTAAAACTCAATTGACGAAACACGGTCATATAAGAAATGATTTTTATTATTGGATGAATGATATTAATAATCCC
Organism: Bacteroidota bacterium; assembly: GCA_021815405.1. Lineage (GTDB taxonomy): Bacteria > Bacteroidota > Ignavibacteria > Ignavibacteriales > Ignavibacteriaceae > FEN-1297. The sequence continues at coordinate 231,928 of JAKAGV010000009.1, read as the reverse complement.
AAAGTAATCGAATATCTTAAATCCGAAAATGAATACACTAAACAGAAACTTGCTCATACTGAAGGATTGCAGAAGAAACTTTTCAGCGAAATTGTTGGAAGAATAAAAAAGGAAGATGAATCGGTTCCTTACAAATACCACGGATATTTTTATTACCGAAGATATGAGGGTGCGAAGGAATATCCTGTTTATTATCGGAAAAAAGGAATGATCGATGTGACTGAAGAAATTATGCTTGATGTAAATGAAATGGCAAAAGGTCATAAATTTATTAATGTAGTCTCATTGAATGTTAGTCCTGATAATAAACTCCTTGCCTTTGGAGTGGATTATTCCGGAAGAAGAAAATATGAAATCCTTTTCAAAAATTTAGAGACAGGTGAACTTTTACAAGATAAGATTTCTAATACTTCAGGTTCAAGTGCTTGGGCTAATGATAATACAACTATATTTTATTCCAAAGTTGATAGCTCTTTGCGCTCATATAAAATATTTAAGCATCTAATTGGCGTTGAATCTTCCAAAGATTCCGAAGTATATCACGAAGTTGATCCGACGTTCAGCGTTTATATTAACAAATCGAAATCAGGTAAGTATATATTTATCGGTTCTTTCAGCAATACTGCAACAGAATACCGGTACATTGATGCCGATAATCCAAATGGTGTATTGAAGCTTATAAATGCACGGGAGAAGAATCATGAGTACTACGTTGAACATCTTGATGATAAATTTTTAATAACTACTAACGACGATGCAAAAAATTTCAAGCTTGTCGAGGCTGGTATAAATAACCCTTCTAAAGAAAATTGGAAACTCAGAATTCCTCATAGAAAAGAAATTTTACTGGAAGGTATTGAGGTCTTTAAAAACTTTATAGCGATACTTGAAAGGAGAGACGGTTTGAAGAAGATTAGAATTTTGGATTTGTCAAATGAAACTCAAAAGTATATTGAGTTCGAAGAAGATACTTATTCTATCTATCCAACTTCAAACTATGATTATGAATCAAAAGAGTTAAGATTTGTTTATTCCTCGCTTACTACTCCCGATACAATTTATGACTTTAATATGGAGACAGTGGAGAAAAAAATATTAAAGGAGGAAAAGGTAGTCGGAAATTTTAATAAGGAAAATTACATATCTGAAAGAATATTCGCATATGCTGACGATGGGACAAAGATTCCTATATCAATTGTGTATAAAAAAGGTTTGATTAAGGACGGAAAAAATCCTTTACTTCTTACAGGATACGGCGCTTATGGAATCAGTTCTGATCCGGATTTTTCTTCTACCAGACTGAGTCTTCTTGACAGAGGGTTTATTTTTGCAATTGCTCATATTAGAGGCGGTCAGGAATTTGGAAGACCATGGTATGAAAGTGGAAAGCTTTTAAATAAGAAAAATACTTTTACCGATTTTATTTCTTGTGCTGATACTTTAATTAAAAATAATTATACAAGTAAGGAATATCTTTTTGCTATTGGAGGAAGTGCCGGAGGATTGCTAATTGGGGCTACGATCAATTTGCGACCAGATTTGTTTAAAGGCGTTATTGCTGCAGTACCTTTTGTTGATGTTCTTACAACAATGCTTGACGATAGTATTCCTCTTACTACTGGCGAATATGATGAGTGGGGAAATCCAAATAAAAAAGAATTTTACGAATACATCCTTTCATATTCACCATACGATAATGTTGAAAGAAAGAAATATCCTGCCATATTGGTTACGACTGGTTTAAATGATTCACAAGTTCAATATTGGGAACCGGCAAAATGGGTTGCTAAGCTTCGTGATATGAAGCTGGATGATAATCTGCTTTTGTTTCACGCTAATATGTCAGCTGGACACAGCGGTGCTTCGGGAAGGTTTGAACGATATACAGTTGTTTCGCTTGAATATGCTTTCATTTTAGATCAACTCGGAATAGAGTAATAATTAAGAAATCAAATCTTGATTTAATCTAATGGGATTTCAAAGCATATTGATATTTCGAACTCAAAGTATTATTTATAAAGCGAAAATAATTTTGGTTTGGATGTTTATATGAAAATATCGAATTGTATTCTTGTGGTATTTCTATTGCCTACTTTTTTACTTTTCTCCCAGACTAATTCAGGCTCAACAAATGAAAAAATTTCTGCAAATGCAATCTGGAAACCTACATTTGAAGTAATGCAGAAAATTTATACTAATTGCGGAGCGCAGCAGGGAAGTAAAATGTACGAGTGTCTGCTGAATGAAATGGCGTATGCTGGTGCATCTCATTCCGCAATTCAATTTTCAGCATTGATAAATGGACATGGATATATGAACGGTTTTCAGCAATATGGTGAAATAGGTGTTGCCAACGTTTACTATGTATTTAGACAGGATCACAATGAAGGATGCTTGCTTGTTAACTGCAATCCGGATTTTATAAATGTTGATAATTTAGATTACTTAAATACCGGAGACATGGAGCAGAATAAAATTTATCAATCATTAAAAAACACTTATCCTCAAATTGGAATTTTCCCCGGCAATAGAGAAGGTACAGATTATCCAGAGAAACAGGAACTCCCGCATCATGGCGAAAGAATAATTATAAATTATGATTTGAGAAATGGATGCGATAACTGCCAGCTATTAGGTTTTGCTTATTTTTCTTTTGATTTTGATAGCACAGGAAAATTTCTAGGTACAAAATTCCAGAGTGTAAAAAGTTCCTTAAATCTTCAGTCTGCTGCAGTATCTGCAGAAAATAATCAAAATGTTTTCAATGATCCTTCTGTTCCAATCGATGTTTCGTTAGGAGAAAAATTTGCAATAGTCCTTTTGTCAAATCATTCTGCGGGATTAAAATGGGAGTTAGGAAAACCTTTAGATAATAAGATTTTGAACCTGCTTGGAACTAATTTTGTCCAGCCATATGAGACACTTCCAAATGCCGCTGGTAAAGAAACTTGGACTTTCGAAGCTTTAGGAAGGGGGTCCACGACCGTAAAATTCAACTATGTTTATTCCTGGGAATCTGATGCTAAGGCTTTAGAAAAATATACCTTCCATGTAAATGTAAAATAATCCTGTGTGATATATTACTCACTAATCTGAGAGTTTATTTTTAACGGAAACTATCTCTTGACATTAAAGTTTCCATTAATTATTTTGGAAACGTATAAAACAAAAAAAGTTTCCGGTGTTTAACGTGGAAGACGAAAAAGAAAAAATCATAAGCTTTGCTGCTCAAAAATTTATGGAAGGTGGCTTTTTCAAAACTACTATGGATGATCTGGCTGCCGAATTGCGAATGAGCAAAAAAACAATTTATAAAAACTTCCCTTCAAAAGAGAAGCTTGTTACTCAGGTAGCAAAAAAAATACTGCATGATAATTCCCACCTGATAGATGAGACAGTTGCTCTTAAATGCAATGCGGTAGAAAAGCTTTTCAGAATATTCCAGACCATTGCGAAAATAATTTCCAAGATAAATGAAAACAACATAAAGGATATTCATTATTATTCACCTGAATCATGGAAAGAGATTGATGAGTTCAGAACGAAAAAAATGACTGCTTTTCTAGCTAATATTATTGCTCAGGGTCAAAAGGAAGGCTATTTTGTAAAAAAGAAATCTGAAATAATAATAACAATGTTCCTTGCATCTGCCCGTGCTATTGCTACTCCTGCTTTCATAATAAATAACCGTTTTACTTTTCTTGAAGCTTTGGACGAAATGACCGAGATTCTTGCTAGAGGAATTATGACGGAAAAAGGTAAAAAGATTTTTAATAAACTCAAAGACGGAGCTAATAAATGAAGAAGATAATCCTGATCCTAATAGTTTACACAATAGGACTATTTTGGGGCTGTGGTTCTAATAACGATAAAAATAAAATTGAAGCTTCTGGAACAATTCAGGCAACTAATGTTACAGTGTCAGCCAAGGTAACTGGTCAAATAAAAAAATTGTTTTTTAATGAAGGTGATCTGGTTAAGTCTGGAGATACTTTGATGACTATCGACCACGACTTGCTGTCAATTCAACTGCAGCAAGCTCAGGCTGCCGAAGAAGCCGCGAATGCTCAGCTTGCACTTTTAATTCAAGGCGCAAGAAGTGAAGATATAAAGCAGGCGCAAGACGGATTACTGCAGGCTAAAGCGAATTATGAACTGGCTCAATCTACCAAAAACAGAAATGAAAAATTATATCATGCCAAATCTATAACTCAACAACAGTGGGATGATGTTCTTGCTAAGTTTGATATTGCCAGCGCTCAACTGAATTCTGCAAAGGAAAATTTAAAGAAGATAAAGAATTTGGCACGACCCGAAGAAATAAAACAAGCAAAAGCAAACCTCGATAGCAGAATTGCTGCGGTGAATCTTCTTAAAAAAAATATCAGTGATTCTTATGTAACTGCACCGATAGACGGATTCGTAGTAAAAAAATTCGTTGAAGCAGGAGAAAGTGTTGCCCCTTTATCTTCCTTGGTTATGATGTCGAATTTGAATTATGTCGATCTTGTAATTTATATTCCGGAGACTCAGCTTGGAAAAATAAAGCTTGGTCAAGAAGCTGATGTCAAAGTAGATTCCTATCCTAATAAAACTTTCCATGGCAAAGTAATTTACATTTCGCCTGATGCAGAGTTTACACCTAAAAATATTCAAACTCAGGATGAAAGAACTAAACTTGTTTATGCAGTAAAAATTCACATCCATAATCCTCAGTACGACTTAAAAGATGGCATGCCGGCAGATGCGACAATCAAGTTATAATTTAGTCTTGCAGTTTTAATCTTATACTCTTGCGTGAATGTTATGGAATCGATAATTAAAGTTACTGGAATAACAAAAAATTTTAAGGAAATAAAAGCGTTAAAAGGAATTTCCTTTGATGTTAAGCCCGCAGAAATGTTTGGATTGGTTGGACCGGATGGGGCAGGCAAAACTACAACTATCCGTCTACTTTGTGGCTTATTGATTCCGAATGCCGGTTCAGCGGAATTATTTGGATATGACTTGATGAAGGATAAAGTCAAAATTCAAAAGCAAATTGGATATCTTTCGCAAAAATTCAGCCTTTATGGCGACTTAACAATAGATGAGAATATAGAATTCTTTGCAGATCTTCATGGAGTAAAAGATTATCAGAATAGAAGAAATGAGCTGCTTGAATTTACCCGGCTTACTCCGTTTAGAAATCGTCTTGCAGATAATTTGTCCGGCGGAATGAAGCAGAAACTTGCGCTAGCATGCACTCTAATTCACAAACCTAAAATAATTTTTCTTGATGAACCTACAACCGGCGTCGATCCTGTTTCGCGCAGAGACTTCTGGAAAATATTATCTAACCTGCAGAAAGACGGTGTAACAATATTTATGTCTACTCCGTACCTGGATGAGGCTGAAAGATGCAATAGAGTTGCGCTTCTAAATAATGGAGAAGTTCTTGGCTTTGACACGCCGCAAAATATAAAATCATCAATTAAAAAACTGATCGTCGAGGTTGTTTGTTCGCCAATTATTAAAGCTTATAAACTTCTTAAAGAGAAAAGTAATTTCGAAGTGCAGATGTTCGGAGACAGGCTGAATGTTGCCTTTGATGATTTCAACAAAGATTTCGGAAAGATTGAAAAACTGTTCTCTGAAAACGGCATACAAATGATAGATAATCGAATTATTCCGACTTCGCTTGAAAATGTATTTATCCATTTAATTGGAGAAGCGAAAAGCCAAACTACTTAATGAATAATATTTTTTATAATATGAAATGAATCTATTCAAGGATTTAGCATGAAAAAAATTATAATCTTGTTTCTTATTGCCGCTGCATGTTTACCTGCCCAAGTACAAAAATTGACTTTGAAAGAAAGTCTTGAAATCGGCATGAAGAATAGTAAAGAGCTGAAGATTTCCCACGCGAAATTACTTAGTGCATCAGCACAAGTGACCGCAGCAAATTCATTTTTACTGCCGCAATTAAACTTCTCTGCAGGATATATGAGATTGAGTAACATACCGGCATTTACACTTTCGATACCGCCATTTATTCCAAAACCAATCACTATTTTCCCGGTTATACTTGATGATTGGACTATGAAGTTGTCTCTTCAGCAGCCGCTGTTCACAGGATTCAAATTGACTTCGATAAGCGGTGCAGCTAAATATAATTACGATGCAGCTAAATATGACTTTAATAATGATGAGAATAGCGAGGCACTTAAAATTCAGAGCGCGTTTTGGAATTATTACAAGGCTCAGCAAAACGATAAAGTTCTTGATGAGAATCTCCAGCAAATAAATCAGCACCTTGAAGACACAAAAAACTTTGAGGCGAACGGTTTGGCAACTAAGAATGATCTATTAAAGCTTGAAGTCCAATATTCTTCGACTAAGCTTCAAAAGATTGAAGCGGATAATAACCTGGATATCGCCAGAATGACTTTTAACCAAGCCATAGGTCTTCCTCTTGATGCGAAGACTGAAATTGAAACTGGCGAACTTGCAACAGAAAAAATTAATTACAACCCGAAAGATTTACTGAGCCAGGCAAATAATAACAGGAGCGAATTAAAGTCACTTCAATATAGAGTTGAAGCAAGCAATAAAAATATCACGGCTGCTCAAGCTGCGTGGTATCCTTCAGTTTATCTAATCGGTGATTATTATTATAACAAACCTAACCAGCGTTATGTTCCTCCAGTAAATGAATTCAAGGATACTTGGGATGTCGGTGTTCAGTTAAGCTGGTCATTGTGGAACTGGGGCTATACTGCATCGCAAACTACAATTGCCGAGCAGAATAAAATCCAGGCAGAGACTTCTCTTTCGGAAATGAAGGATGCCGTAAATATCGAAGTCTATCAGAATTACCTAACATTCAAGCGGGCTTACGATAAAGTAAATGTATCTCAACTCGGAGTTAAGCAGGCTGAAGAAAACTACAGAATAATAAAAGAAAAATACAACACCCAGGTTGCATCGAGTACTGATTTAATCGATGCGGAAACAACATTGCTTGCAGCTAAAACTAGCTATGTAAATTCGCTAATTGATTACGAGCTTGCAAAGGTTCGTTTGGATAAATCTATTGGCAAGAAAATCTATTAGGATTTATGAATTCAATCGAAGTAAATAAATTAACTAAAAAATTCGGCAGCTTTACTGCTGTGAATGAAATATCTTTTAATGTTAAACAAGGAGAGATATTCGGTTTTCTCGGCGCAAACGGTGCGGGCAAATCAACGGCTATAAAAATGCTTTGCGGTATTCTTGAGCCTACATCCGGAGATGCAATTGTAGGCGGATACAGCGTAATGAATCAATCGGATAAAGTCAAAACACAGATTGGCTACATGTCGCAGAAGTTTTCTTTATACAATGATCTTACAGTTGAAGAAAACATAAATTTCTATGGAGGTGTATATGGCCTTTACAATAGTAAGCTTGCGGAAAGAAAAAAATGGGTCTTAAAAGTTGCCTACCTCGAAGGCAAAGAAAAGTTTTTAACTGCTTCATTACCAGGTGGAATAAAGCAGCGGCTGGCACTTGCAATTGCAGTTATCCATGAACCCAAAATCGTTTTTCTTGATGAGCCGACCGGCGGCGTTGATCCTATCTCTCGAAGAAATTTCTGGGATCTAATAAACGAGCTTTCACAGAGCGGCGTTACTGTTTTTGTTACTACTCATTATCTAGATGAAGCGGAATTCTGCAATACAATTACTTTAATAAATGCCGGTAACATAATTGCAAGCGGAAGCTCGAAGGATTTGAAGACAAAATATTTATCTAATACAATCCTTGAGGTTGAGTGCGGAAGAGTTGTTGACGCACTTGATATCTTGACGAAGGAAAAATGGGTCGATGAAACATCAATCTTCGGTAATTATATCCACGTAAGCGTAAAAGAAGAGAATGAAGGGAAAAAATTAATTCAAAAAGTTTTAGCAGATGAAAATTCTATCAATATAAAAAGAATAGATAAAATTGTTCCGACTTTAGAAGATGTATTTATTTACCTGTTAGAAAAGGACACAAAGAAAAATGCTGAATAGAATTAAAGCAGTTGCGAAAAAAGAAGTCAGACAGCTTAAAAGAGACAAGAGGATGCTTTATGTCCTTTTCATTTTCCCAGTTATTCTTCTAGTACTTTTTGGCTATGCAATTAACTTCGATATTCACCATATTAAAATGGTTGTTTATGATCAGGACAAGTCCATTGACAGCAGGAATTTTATTAATACCTTAACTAGCTCCGAGTATTTTGACCTGGTTGGCTATATAAATGATGAGAGTAAAATAAAAGATATTCTCGATACTAAAGAAGCCCAATGCGTAATCGTGTTCCCGCAGGATATGTCCAGGAAACTTTATTCACATCAAAATGCACAGATACAAATTTTGATCGATGGAGTAGATGCAAATTCAGCTTCTCTAATCAGCAGTTACCTTACGCTTGCAGTTGCGTCATATTCGCAAAAAATACAAAGTGAAATTCTTGCTCTAAACGGAAGGAAATCTTACATCCCGATTGATATTCATCCGTCATTCTGGTTTAACCCTGGGCTTGTCTCGTCTTTCTTCCTTGTGCCGGGATTGATTGTAATGATATTAATTATAACGGCTGTTGTTTCAATCTCGCTTTCAATTGTAAGAGAGAAGGAAAGAGGGACAGTCGAGCAGCTAAATGTATCGCCTCTTACTTCGCTTGAGATGCTTATCGGTAAAACGATTCCTTACGTGATTATTTCGCTCATGATTGCGACGTTCATTTTAGTGGCAGGTTACATACTGTTTGGTATAACGATAAAGGGAAGTATTATTCTTTTATTTTTCTCTATGCTGCTGTTCCTCTTTGCGTCATTGAATATCGGAATAATTGTATCGAGTATTGCAGATACTCAGCAAGTTGCTTTCCAGATATCAACAATCGTTTCCATGCTTCCGTCAATGCTATTTTCCGGATTTGTTTTCCCTATAGAAAGCATGCCGAAAGTAGTTCAGTATATAACTAATATTACTCCTGCAAAATTTTTCATGATAATCATTCGGGATATTCTTCTGAAGGGGGTTGGAATCGAAGCCTTCTGGCAGCAGATGGTTTATTTAATAATTTTCTCTTTGGTTTTACTTGTAATCTCCGCTATTATAAACAAGCGGGCACGGACAGCCTAACAAAAAAGCTTTTTGTGAGTTAAAAAATGAAAATAATCTTAAGCATAATTATAAAAGAGTTCCTGCAACTGAAGAGAGATCCGAGGTTGTTCGGTGTAGTTTTTATTGCGCCGGTACTCCAGTTAATCCTTTTCGGATATGCTGCAAATATGGATGTCAATACAGTTCATACTGCTGTATTCGATCAAGATAAATCCGTAACAAGCAGGAATTTTATCCAAAGGTTTGAATACTCCGGGTACTTTAAGATTGATGATTATGTTGATAGTTACAATCAAATTAATAAGGATATTAACGACAACAAGGTATTGTGGGCTTTAGTTATTCCTAAAGATTTTGAGAAAGATATTAACCGGATGCGACCAGCACCTGTGCAGGCAATATTTGATGGTTCAGACGGAAATAAGGCTTCTATCGCGATGGGATACATTCAGGGGATCATAACAAATTATTCCAAAAATATTTTACTTCAAGCGGCAGATAAAACCGGTAGAAAAATCCCGGCAGTCGGAAGCCTTGTTCCCGAAGTACGTGTTTGGTACAACCCGGAGTTGAAGACGAGAGTATTTATGGTTCCAAGTATTATGGGTTTAATACTCGCAATTATTACAACCATTCTTATGTCGATGGCAATCGTAAAAGAGCGCGAAGTCGGAACTTTGGAACAATTAATAGTTACGCCTATAAAGCCAGCGCAGTTAGTAATCGGTAAGATGATTCCCTTTATTCTATTAGGATTTCTTGATTCGTTGATTGTTCTTGGAGTAATGGATTTTTGGTTTGGAATTGGAATACGCGGAAGCTTTATATTTTTAATGGTATCTTCATTTGTCTTTGTTCTATCAACTCTCGGCATTGGGCTTTTCATTTCAACTATATCGAAGACGCAGCAGCAGGCAATGATGGTTGCGCAATTCGGAATTCTGATGCCGATGTTGTACCTATCTGGTTTTGCTTTTCCAATCAGCAATATGCCTAAGATACTGCAGTATATTTCTTATCTTATTCCGGTAAGATATTATATAGAAATTTTACGCGCAGTTATTTTGAAAGGCGCTTCTTTCACAGAACTTCTTCCGCAGTTCTTAATACTTTTATTTATCGGGGTTGTTATTCTCTTTGCAAGTGCCTTAAGGTTTAGGAAGAGGCTGGAATAGGGAAGTATTTTACTCATTTTTATTGACTCTGAAAGAATCACAAATAACAGACCTGAGTATCACTCCGGTTTAATAAAGAATTTATTAACGGAAAATTGATGCCTTTTGTTAGGCTGTTTTACCTTCTCTTCTTTTTATATTTTTTAATTCTTCTTTCTTAATTCGGTATGTTTCTTCCAGGTCATAATCGTCTTGTATGCCAAGCCAAAATTAAGCTGATGTGCCGAAGTAATTACTTAACCTTAAAGCGGTATCTGCAGTAATGCTGCGATTGCGTTTTATTATTTCCGAAAACCTTGTTTGAGGAATTCCAATATCCTGCGATAACTTGTAAGCACTTATTTTCATTGGTTTCATAAATTCCTCTAACAAAATTTCACCGGGATGTATGTTTAAAGACTTTTTCATATCTCTTCCAGATAATGATAGTCAATAATTCATACTTCGTCAGCTTGCCTCCCGTTTCATCTAAAGATTATTCTCCATTAGATATTTATCTACCTCCATGTCTTTTTCTAAGAACATTTTTTCTCGTGCTGTCACGAACCATTTCGCGACAGAAGTACCAATTATAATTAGAACCTTCCCTAGTCATGGTGCAGACAATGAAAGCCCAGAACGTCTGACATTATAACTGTCAAGCAACATTAATAATTTATTGATGTTTATAATTAATGTCTTCGTAACTTAGCGGCAAATAAACAGCCGCCAAGTCACAAAGTAATCTATATTTTTTAACAATTAACAAATTGGCTTTAGCTGCAAAGGGAAGAATCTCTTTACAATAGCGACAATTGGTTACGGATATTTATCCGTGTTAATCAGTGAAATCTGTGTCTCTACTTAATCATCAACATCTTTTTAGTCATTGTAAATTTGCCAGCACTAAGCCGGTAGAAATAAACTCCGCTTGCAAAATTGTTCCCATTAAACTGAACTTCATAATTTCCGGATTGTTCAATTTTATTTACAAGTGTAGCAACTTCTCTTCCGGTTGCATCATAGACCTTAAGTACTACTTTCTGGTTGTTAACCGGAATCGAATAACTGATCTTAGTTGATGGATTAAACGGATTAGGATAATTCTGATTTAAACTGAATTTTGTAATTACAGACGAAGCATCAACATTGATTACAGGACTATAATGAAATTGTCCGTTTAAATCCATTTGCTTTAATCTATAAGAATAATTTTGATTGCTTATGTTTTTATCAATATAATTATATTGATGCGGCTGCGCACTGTTACCGGCGCCAGAAACAAATCCAATTTTAGTCCAGTCTTGAAAGGTCGTGGTTCCGCCAATGGAAGAAGCCCGTTCAATTTCGAACCCATAATTGTTTGTCTCTGTAGCAGTATTCCAGTTAAGTTCAACAGCATTGTTTACACAGCGTGCTGTAAAATTTTCTAGCTCAACAGGAAGAGGAGTATTGTTTACCCAAACGCTTCTTCCATGTGTAAAAGCAAATAGTGTATTAGTTCCTGTCTGGAGAACTAACTCATCTACTGCCACATAAGAAGGCATACCGGTACTATATTGATTCCAAGTAGTGCCGTTATCCGTGGAATTATACAAACCTGTTTCTGTTCCCACATAAAGAGTTTGATTATTTGTAGGATCTATTATTAAAGAATGTACAGGAACATCGGGAAGAGAAATACTTACATCTGTCCATGTTGTGCCTTGATCTGTTGAATACCAGATATGTTCGCCTTGTACTGTAGCGCTTGCTGTTCCGTTGAAACCGGAGTAACAAACGTAAATATGATTTTTATTATTTAGGTCCACAACAATTCTTCTTACCCAGGCTCCGTTTTGATTTGGAGGAGTAATCTCAGTCCAGGTTGATAAGCCATTCGTACCTAAGCTTGTGCATTTAAAAACTTTTCCGTCTGTTGTGCCTGCAAAACCCAAATAGTTTGCGCTGCTGTTAACCACTGTTACTGCGCTTACTACACTTCCCGGGGAAAGTGTACTGCTCGACTGTACCCATGATTTTGCAGCATTATTTGTTATCCATACTTTATTGCTGCCTGCAACAAGAACGTTGGAGTTTTCGGGATCCATTGCAAACGGTGCTATAAAAAGATTTACTGTATCGTTAGAATTTCCGGCATCCGTTAATCCTGTTGTGCATGGACTCCAATTATTCCCTCCGTTTGTTGTTTTGCTCATCTGCAGATAAGTATATTCCTCGTAGAAGGTAAGGCTGTCAATTTGACTCTGGGCAGTATAACCGCCGTCGCCGCTTTCTACTTCATTCCACGTTGTTCCGGAAGAAAATTTTAGCTGTCCGTTATCTTGAGTTCCGCCGGAGTATGTCGTTCCGGTTTTATAAACACCGCCACTATAAAATTGTGTTATCCCAAGATTGTTATTTAAAGCAGTCCATGAAGTACCGGAATCAGAACTTTTATAAATGCCGCCGTCATTACCGGAATATAATACTCCGGAGTTGTTTGGATCGAAAGCGATGACATGATGATCTGCATGTACATAAGGAGTGCCGTAGTATGTATTCCAATAAGATATTTGTTTCCATGTACTGCCTCCGTTAGATGATTTCATCATATCGATACCGCCGACATAAATATTTTTATTGTTGAATGGATCTACTCCAATAGCACTTCCGTACCAGCCTTGAGTTCCGAGATAAGATAAATTTCCGGTTGAAGTTATTTTGGGAGGGCTGGTAAGTTGAGTCCATGAAGCGCCGCTGTCTGTGGATTTATATATTCCTTTTAATCCTCCGTCGCCGGAAGTTGAATTATCAGTTGATTGATAAACTGCGTATGCATTACCTGAGTTATCCTTTTGAATTACAATTGTATTATAACCGCTTGAAGGCAATCCTGATGTTACTTCATTCCAGGTAGTTCCTCCATCGGTTGTTCTATAAATTCCTCCATTAGGACTGCCTGATCCTGCAGCAAAAATAATTGTTGAAGACGAAAAAGCTATCACTCCGGTTGGATTATAATAATTTGTACTTGTTGAAGAAGGGCTAATTTTTGTCCACGTAGAACCGTTATCTGTGGATTTATATATCCCGCCAAACAGATAGTATTGACCAACGCCACCGGTATAATTTATGGCTTTGGTAGCTGCATAAATATTTCCGCTTGGGTCAATATCCATAGCAAGAACATTTTTAAATTCCCAGTATAATGGATCGGTAGAAGAGTTAGTTGCAGAATAGGTGCTTGGCAATAATGTCCAGGAGGAACCGAAGTCAGTTGATTTAAAAATTCCACCTCCTACAATTGCATCAGTATTTCCCCAGCCTTCGCCGGTTCCTGCGTAAACTGTTTGGTTGTTGTCATAGACAAAACAACTTATAGATATAGGGCCATATGAATCAGTCATTGGCTGCCAGGAAGCTCCGCCGTTTGTTGTTTTCCAGATGCCGCCGTCTACAGCGCCTAATAAAATTTGATTAGAATTATTTTTATTAACAACAATCGCTCTAATTCTTCCGCCGATATTATCCGGTCCTATGGAAGACCATGCAGGTGCGCTTTTAATGTTTGCAGGCTTGTAGAGCTTAATATTTCTCTTGCTAAAGTTAATGGCATTTCTGATAGCTTGGGTTAAAGAAATGTTTTTCCCTTTAATTGAAAGCATATCTCTATAATATTCCAGAGCGGCATCAGGTTTATCGCCGGTTCCGGCTGCTTCTGCTAGTGGTTTCGAATTTCTTTTAATTACATTCGAGGTACTAAGTTTCCCATTTTTAAATTGACTGAATGAAAGTAACAAAGCAGCAATAATAAGTGCGATCAATGGTAAATCAATTTTTCTCATAGGCTCTCATTCCTTTTTAATATAGTAAATTTATGTATTGTAATTCCTCGTAAACTTAAAACCAACATATTCAAAAAATAAACTATTTGCTCATAAAATTTTTTTGTCTCTTAAATTATAAAACTGATTGTGATAAAAAACATTTAGCTTTGCGATATTTATTGAATTAAATTTCCTTTTGGTAACTTAATCTATGAATATAAATATGAAAAATTATTGCCAATGAAAATGATTTTAATCTTTTGTGCTGCTGTTTTACCTTCAGTCTTTTTCTTAAATCATAAAAATATTATCGAGTCCAATCCAAATAATTTTAGAGATAGTACGCATTCAGTTCAAAGAGAACAAAACCAATACATACCTCATGTTATAGATACCGGCATTGGACCTGTAAAAACTTTAAATCTAGGCGTAATTGATTTTTTGCAGGCAGAGTATGGAAGGCGAATATATACTATTCATAAATGCGGAAGCTGTCATAACTCAAAAGATTCAATGACGGCGCCTAATCTTAGAAACATTACTTTAGCCCGAACTCCTGAATTCATAATGAACTATCTTTTGAATACTAAAGAGATGCAGGAAAATGATGCTAATGTGAAGAGATCAATTAAAATTTTTAAAAATAAAATGCCACCGGATCATTTGAACAGCCGCCAGGCAAGAGCTATACTAGAGTACTTAAGGCTTCTGGCAGTAAACAAGAATTACAAGTAAATTACACATTTTGAGGGATAAAATTTTCCATGTATTTTTAAGCACCAAAATTGAAATAAAAAGGAAAATACATGGGATTCAGTCTGCTTCCAAAAGAATTTGAATTCTTCGATATGTTCGACAATCTAACCAGCCAGTGTATTGCTGCCTCAAAAACTTTCCTGGATATTGTTAATAGAGTCAGCTTTACTGAGAGTGACGTTCAAAAAATTAAAGACTATGAACTTGCTGCTGATAAAATAACCTACGAAATTTTTGATAAACTCAATAAAACTTTCATTACACCTTTAGACCGTGAAGATATACATTCACTTGCACATGAATTGGACAGCATAATAGATCTGATATTAAAACTTTCCAATATGATGAAGATGTATAATGTGGATAAGATTAATAAAAAATTTATCGAAGTTCTTAAATTGATTGACGACTCAATTTATTCAATATCTATGGCGGTGAAAGGTTTGCGCAATAATAAGAGCAGCAAATCGGTACGCGAGCACTCCGATAAAGTAGACCGTCTGGAAGGACTTGGCGATCAGCTAAGAAACGAAGCAATTGCCGAACTGTTCAGCGGAAACTATGAGGCGATCTACATTATGAAATGGAAAGATATTTTTCAGACATCAGAAAGAATATTAGACCAATGCGATG
The DNA here is from genome assembly GCA_021815405.1 of Bacteroidota bacterium. Lineage (GTDB taxonomy): Bacteria > Bacteroidota > Ignavibacteria > Ignavibacteriales > Ignavibacteriaceae > FEN-1297. The sequence goes on along the minus strand of JAKAGV010000009.1, from coordinate 216,429 downwards.
ACGTTAGTAAAATAATTGAGACCATAATTGTTAAGCAGGCATAAACGTGACAATTGCTATTATTCTTCTTATCCTGCTAGCATTGACGTTCGATTTCCTGAACGGCTTTCACGATTCTGCTAACTCTGTAGCTACTGTTGTTTCGACAAAAGTTCTTTCACCCAAATGGGCAGTTATATGGGCTGCTTTTTTTAATTTTGTCGCATTCCTTTTTTTCGGTGTTCATGTTGCCGAGACAATTGGGAAAGGTATTGTTGACCTTCAGATTATTGAATCTAATGTTGTATTTGCTGCCTTAATGGGTGCGTGTATCTGGAATATTATTACATGGTATCTTGGACTTCCAACAAGTTCTTCGCATGCTTTAATAGGCGGTTTAATTGGTGCTGCACTTGTTAAGGCGGGACCTTCATCTTTAGTCTTTTCGGGAATTTGGAAAACAGTATTATTTATTTTTGCCTCCCCTATACTAGGATTATTTTTCGGATTAGTATTCGGAACAGGAATTTTCAGATTATTTAGACGGAAATCTCCAAAACAAGTAGATCACGTTTTTAGAAAAGGACAGCTTTTATCAGCATCATTATACAGCCTCGGACACGGCGGAAATGATGCACAAAAAACAATGGGAATAATTGCCGGTCTGTTATTTAGTTCTCACCTTATAGATAAATTTTTTGTTCCATTTTGGGTAGTAATTGCTTGTAATACTGCAATGGCATTGGGTACCCTTGCCGGAGGATGGCGAATAGTTAAAACCATGGGTCAGCGCGTTGCTAAGTTAAAGCCAGTCGATGGATTTTGCGCCGAATCCGGTGCAGCTATTACACTTTTTATGTCAACTGCAATGGGAATTCCTGTTAGTACCACTCATACAATTACAGGATCAATTGCTGGAGTAGGCTCACTAAAAAGATTAAGTGCCGTAAGATGGAATGTTGCAGGCAAAATTGTTTGGGCATGGATATTTACAATACCTGTAGCAGCAGTGATTTCAGCAATATTCTATGAATTTATAAAATTATTATAAGCTTCCGGTAAAAAAAAAACTTAGTTTACCTATCTAACAAAAAGATTCTTTTTAGATTTTTCATCTAAGTTTTTTTTCTATCACTATCAACCGACTAAAATTCAATTTATGTAAAAAAGTTTAGAAAAGGGAAAACATTCAAGCAATATCTCGCATTATCAAAAGCAGACCTCCTCAAGTTATATTGGCAATAGGCTTGGTGTTAGTTTATCTGATTTCTTTTTCTAATAAATTCTTTCAAGGCTTCACCCCCAAGATCAAATTTGTAGAATTTTAAAAGCACATACAGGATGTGATCGGTTAACTAGCATTATTCTTTTAGAACACCCACCCACATCCCATATGAGTCGCTTCAAGGTCGCTTTAATTGAAGATTTGAAGCGATTAAGTAGCGACTCATATATGGTTTGTATCGTTCCCTTGTATGTGTTTTGCTTATAACATAATTATGACATCCGGAAGCTGACTCTTAGTGGCTACCGATTTATTATTTTCTGGTCAGTAGTGTTTTTCTATATCTATATAAAGATTGAATACAACTACCTATTCCAAATAACCATGAAGCAAATTTCCAATCATGGACACAATGATGCCTCAAACTTTACTAATAATTCTAAAAATGAGTGCTTTGCTTTTTACTTATATAGGAACAAATTTTAATCTACAATTATTCGAAAAATGAAATTCGTTTTATCAAGAATAAATTAAAATGATTTTTTAGGAATGAAACATGAATCTAAAAAGGAATTTCAAGAAAAAAATTTTTCTTTAATACTTCACTTTAACTCCTATCCTTAAAAATAATATATAAAAAAAGATGGGGAATGATATAGGCACGTAATTAAGAGCTTTGAGTTGTAAATCCTTCCAAAAATGAAAGATTTTACTTGACATTATAGGAATTTTTACCTTATTTTTGGGGCGTTGTGGGGAATTGTGGTGAAATTAACCAAACTTGGATGATGATTGTTTAAAGGACAATTTACATATTCAATAGATTCAAAAGGCAGGGTGAGTATCCCTGCTAAATTGCGTAAACAGGTTTCGCCTGAGGCTAATGATACTTTCGTTATGACCCAGGGAACTGCTACATGTATTGATGTATATCCACATGACCAATGGCAAAAGTTTGAATCAAAACTTGAAAGCCTAAATCCCTTCAAGCCTAACGAAGCAAAATTTATCAGATTGATTCTTCAATTTGCAACTGAAGATACGCTTGACAGTCAATCAAGAATTTTAATTCCGCAAAATCTTTTGCAGTATGCTAAAATTGAAAAAGAAGTTTTAATACTTGGCGCGTTAAAAAAAATTGAATTATGGAATCCGGATGTTTATGCTGAGTATTTGAAGCAGACACCGGAAACTTACGAACAAATAGCAGCAGAAGTAATGGCTTAGTGATGGAAACTCATCATATGCCGGTAATGTTAGAACAAACTTTGGATTATTTGGTCACCAATAAGTCAGGAATATATTTTGATGCGACACTTGGCTTTGGTGGACATTCCGAAGGGATTTTAAATTCTCTAAATGATGATGCAAAGTTGATATCGACAGATGTCGATTTAGACGCGTTTAAATTTTCTCGTGAGAAATTTCATGATGATAAGAGAATAAAATTGTACAACTACAATTTTTCACAAATAGATATTATCGCTAAGATTGAATCCGTAAAGAATTTTTCAGGTGTATTTGCAGACCTCGGCGTATCGTCGTTTCAGCTCGATAATCCGGCTTCAGGATTCACTTACCGTGAAGATGCTAAGCTGGATTTACGGATGGATAAATCAAAAGCAATAAATGCTGCCGATATTCTGAACACTTTTCCTGAAGAGGAAATAGCAGATATCATATACAGATATGGGGAAGAAAAAAACTCTCGGAAGATTGCAAGGAAAATTTGTGAAGGAAGAAATATAAAAAAGATTGAATCAACTACGGACCTTGTAAAAATAATTGATGAGATAACTGCACCGAATTATCGGATAAAAACTTTATCAAGGGTTTTCCAAGCATTAAGAATTTACATCAATGACGAGCTTGAGGTTCTGAAATTATTTTTGGAAAAATCGGTAGACCTTCTTCAATTAGGTGGAAGAATTGTCATTCTTTCTTATCATTCCCTTGAAGATAGAATTGTAAAAGAATTATTTAAATATGAAACTTTAAATTGCATTTGTCCTAAGGATTATCCGGTTTGTAAATGCAATAAGGAAAAACGATTGAGAATTTTAACACGAAAACCTGTTACGCCACTGCCATCCGAAATTAAAATAAACTTTAGAGCGCGCAGTGCAAAGCTAAGAGCGGCTGAGAGAGTGTATGAAGAAAAGCGCTAAGCCTACAATACTTTTTATATTGTTTGTTTTTGTGTCGTACACTTTTATAATATTATTGTACGTTGGTGTTAGACTTGAATATGAAAAGCTGACTAAGGAAAAGGTCATGGCACAGCAGCGGCTTAGCGATGTAAAAAATTGGAAAATAAATTTACTTGTACAGGACCAGGCTCTTTCTTCAGAAGAAAGAATTGTTGGAATTGCGCAGGACGACCTTGGAATGGTTAGAGATACTGTACAACCCATCATTCTAAATGTTAGTAAAGAGAAGATAAAAAAAATATATAAGGCAATTGAAAAAAAGTATGAATAACTCAAGAGCTATTTTGGTGATAGTTTTTGTAATTGCTTTTTTCGGCGTATTGCTATATCGTCTCTTTACTGTTCAGATACTGGAAAGCAACAATTTTAAATATTATGCCAAACGCCAGCAAATGACCATAGAAAAAATTAAAGCTGAGCGCGGTTTAATATATGATAGGAACAACGTTCTATTGGTGTACAACCGGAACGATGTTTCTTTCTTTGTTGACTTGAGAATGCTTTCCCAAAAAGGTAAGAAAAAAATTGCAGATAAATTTTCATCCGTGTTCGGAAAACCGAAACGATATTACAGAGCGCTTATGAGCGATTCCGGCAAAACAATTTGCATCGAGAGGAAATCATCAACCCAAGCTGCTTTGCAATTAAAAGATTTTAAAGTAACCGGCTTGTTTTCCAAGGAAGACCCGACTCGCGTTTATTATTATCAGGATCTCGCTTCTCATTTACTTGGATACGTAGGAAGTGACTATCATGGAATGGATGGGATTGCTAAATCATACGACAATCTACTATCAGGTGATGATGGAAGTATGGTAGTCATTCGTGATGCTATCGGTGATATGGTTTCTGTTGAAGAACAAGAGACGAAACCTGCTGTGCCGGGTGATAATATTTATCTTACCATCGATAAATCTTATCAGGATATTCTAGAACAAGAATTAAAGAATGGTTTGCAAAAGTATGAAGGAACTTCTGCGGTTGGCATTATTATGAATCCGAACACCGGAGAAGTATTGGCATTGGCAAATTCACCCGACTTCGATCCGAATTATTACTGGAAATTTACTGATACAACAAGAAGGGATCGTGCTGTTACCGATACGTATGAACCCGGTTCAACTTTCAAATCTTTCAGCATTGCTGCTCTTCTGGATAAAAATCTAGTTAATCTTAATGAAAAGGTTTTTGTTGAAAACGGAAGATACAAATTCAAAAATGTATATATAACAGATGCTCACAAAAATGAATGGCTGACAGCTCGCGGAGTAATTGAAGAATCAAGTAATATCGGAATGTCGAAACTAATTCAAAGATTGGGTGACGATACTTTTTACAAATACCTCCGAGCTTTCGGATTTGGAAATTATACATCTATTAATTTACCCGGAGAAGTGAGAGGACTATTAAGAAAGCCGGATGAGTGGGGCAGAGTAACAAAAGAATTCATGTCTTTCGGTTATGCGGTTATGGTTACTCCGATTCAGCTCATCACCGGTTATTGCGCTTTAGTGAATGGCGGTATTTTATATCAACCGCAGATCATAGAAAAGATTATTAAACATGATGGCGAAATAGTCTATAATGATTCACCTAAAGAAATTCGGAGAGTTATTTCCGAAGAAACATCCGAGCGGGTAAGAAATTTGCTGGTTGGGGTAGTTAAGGAAGGAACTGGCACCAATGCGCAGATATCAAATGTTTTAGTTGGTGGAAAGACAGGAACATCACAAAAATTAATTGACGGAAAATATTCCAAGTTTGATTACAACTCTTCATTTGTCGGATTCTTTCCGGCGAATGCACCAAAGATAGTTTGTCTGATTTTAGTTAATTCGCCTGCAATTGGAAGGTATGGCGGATCAGTAGCAGCGCCGATTTTCAAAAATGTTGCAGAGAGAATAATCGCTCTTAATCCTGGTGCTTATTCAGAACAGCCTCAACAAGAAAAGACACCGGTACCTGAAGTTTTGATTACCCAAAATTCTAATGTAAAGCATAATTTGAATTATATATCTAGGAATAACGATACCACGAAGATGCTATTATCGTTAACAAATTCAGGAACCATGCCGAACTTGAAGAATCTTTCTCTTCGCGATGCAATAACTGTTTTGTCGAAACTTGGAATAAAGTACAATATTCATGGTTCAGGTAATGTTGATTCACAAAGCATACAGCCAGGCGAGAAAATACAAAAAGGTTTGTCTTGCATTCTCGATTGTAAAGAACCTGAAATAGCAGGAGCTGCGGTTTATTAATGGAACTGACAAAATTATTAAATAGTGTCAAAGCTATTCAGGTTACCGGCGAGGTTCAGCGGAAAGATGTATCTGGAATTTATTATGACTCGAGGCATGTAGTTAAAAATGCTGTCTTCGCAGCAATTAAAGGTTATAAGACCGATGGTCATCGTTTTATTCTCGATGCTATAAATAAAGGTGCAATCGCTATTATACTTGAAGACAATGACTGTGTGCCGGATGAAATATTCGACATCTATAAGATTGCAAAAATTCTTGTGAAAGACAGCCGTAAAGCACTGGCAGAAATTTCAAATGCATTTTTCAAGGAACCTACTAAAAAATTAAAGCTTGTTGGAATAACCGGAACCAACGGAAAAACCACAACTTCGTATTTCATAAAAAATATTTTTGAAACTGCCGGAAACAAAGTCGGATTAGTTGGAACAATAGCTAACTATATCGGTCAGAAAGAAATTAAGACATCTCTAACAACACCGGAATCAAGCGACTTAAATGAATTATTCCATGAAATGGTTAACGAAGGCTGTAGTTATGCAGTAATGGAAGTTTCATCTCATTCGCTTGTCCTGAATCGTGTTTACTCGTTAAATTTTTCTGCCGGAGTCTTCTCAAACATCACTTCGGATCATCTAGATTTTCATTTGAACTTTGAAAATTATTTCAACGCAAAGAAAATATTATTTGATTCATTAGAAAGTTCAAGTTTCGCTATCTATAATATTGATGATAAAAACGGTGCAGCTATTGTTAATGATTCTCCTGCTAAATTATTTTCTTACGGAACTTCTCCGAAAGCAGATTTTATTCTAAATGATATAAACTTTGACCTAACCGGAACATATTTTTCTATTATTTTTGCAGGAGAAAAATTTGAGATTTCTACTTCGCTTGTCGGTGAGTTCAATGCATACAACGCCGCCGCTGCTTTTGCAACTGCAGTTCTTCTCGGCATCAGAAAAGAAACGACAATCGAAGGGATAAAAAGCACAAAGCAAGTTCCGGGAAGGTTTGAAGTTGTAGGTATAGGAAATAAAAAAGTAGTAATTGATTATTCACATACTGCAGACAGCCTTGAGAAAGCTTTGCTTGCCATAAAACAGATAGTTAAAGGTGCTCATCCCGTATATACAGTGTTTGGCTGCGGCGGCAACAGAGATAGAACAAAACGTCCGGTGATGGGAAAGATAGCAAGCGAATTAAGCAAAAGAGCAATCATAACTTCCGATAATCCAAGGTTTGAAAATCCGTTTGCAATTATTGAAGAAATAAAATCCGGAATTGAAAAGGATAACTACGAAGTTATTGAGAACCGTGAAGATGCAATCCGTCATGCCATAAAAAATTCGGAGGACGATGCAGTAATTTTAATAGCCGGCAAAGGGCATGAAAATTATCAGGAGATTAACGGAGTTAGAAATCATTTTTCGGATAAGGAAATTGCAGAAAAATATTTAAGCGAATGAATAAATTAGTCTTAACATTGGATGACCTTTTCGAACTGCCTACAGCAGCAGTTTATAAGCCTGAGAAATATCAACCGGTTGAATCTATTTCAATTGACTCTCGTCAGATTACCGGCAACTCTCTTTTCGTTGCTGTTAAGGGGGAAAAGTTCGATGGGCATGATTTCGTTCTTGAAGCGGTGAAAAAGAAAGCCTCAGCTGTTGTTATCAATGAAAAATTTTTAAACAGATTCAGTGAACTTCCAGTTCCGATAATAACAGTTAAAGATACAACAATCGCACTCGGTGAGCTTGCAAGAATTTGGCGTTGCAAATTAAGTACAAAAATTATTGGAATTACTGGAAGCGCAGGTAAAACAACTACAAAAGAAATGCTCGCTTCAATTTTAAGTGAGAAATTTAAAGTAAACAAAACTATCGGCAATAATAACAATCATATTGGAGTGCCGCTGACAATTTTCAGTACAAACCTTGGACATGAAATTTTGGTACTTGAACTTGGTACAAATCATTTTGGAGAGATTGCTTATATCTCGAACATCTCGCAGCCGGATTATGCTTTGATAACCAACATCGGAAATTCGCATTTAGAGTTTTTGAAGAATAAAAAAGGTGTGCTTGAAGAAAAGATTGAGCTACTCAATACTACAGCGGCAAAAGGCGGAACGGTCTTCATCAATAACGACGATAATTTATTGAGCAAGACAATGTTCAATCATCCTAAAAGAGTTACCTTTGGATTTGACAACACTGCCGATATTAAAGGAGAGATTAAAAAAATAAATGATGACGGTAAGCCGGTTGTTGCTATTAAATATAAAGATAAGATTTCGGAATTTGTTCTTCCTTTTTACGGTGAGCATAATGCAAGAAATTTTCTTGCTGCTGCTGCAGTAGCCTTGAAACTGGGATTTGATAAAAAAGAAATTACCTCCGGTATATTAAAGTTTAAACCGATTGAAAAGAGATTGAATGTAAAAAAGATTAAGAAAACCATCTTAATCGACGATACTTACAATGCAAATCCGGAGTCAATGAAATATGCTATTGACTTGATGCCGGAGTTTAAAAATTATAAAAGAAGAATTGTAGTTCTTGGTGATATGTTAGAGCTTGGAGATCAAAGCCCGAAGCTTCACGCAGAGCTATTTAAGGTAATTAAACGGAACAAGCTTGATTTTGTCATTACAATCGGTGGTATGATGATGAACCTTGATGCTGAAATGAAAAAAGCTCAGATGGACAGCATTCATTTTGATGATCGAGCCGAGATGACAAAATTCTTATCCGGTTTCGATTTTTCGAATTCGGTAGTACTCGTCAAAGGCTCGCGCGGAATGAAGATGGAAGATTTTTCAAAAGTAATTGAAGATAAGGTACATGGTTAATGCTTTACTATTTGTTAGAATACATAGATAAAACTTTTAGCCCTCCGGGGTTTGGTGTGTTCAGATACATAACCTTTAGGTCTGCTTTAGCCGCTATTACCGGGCTTTTCCTTTCGCTTTATTTTGGACCAAAGGTGATAAAGATACTTCAGAAAAAACAAATTGGTGAAGCAAAAAAAATAGATGGTCCAAAGTCTCATTGGTCAAAAGCCGGTACACCGACAATGGGCGGAATCATTTTAATTCTCTCCGTTGTCATTCCGGTTTTACTCTGGGCAGATATAAAAAGCATTTACATTATTTTGATACTTATCGGAACAATTTGGTTAAGCCTTGTTGGATTTCTTGACGATTACTTAAAGGTAATAAAAAAGTTTCCCAATGGTTTGATTGCTCGATACAAATTACTTGGTCAAGTAATAATTGGAATAATTGTTGGCTCGGTCATTTATTTTTCTCCGCAATTTGCCGGAGTACATACACTAACCACTGTTCCATTCCTTAAGAATGTCAATTTTGATTTTTCGTATTTGTACATACCGGTTGTTGTTTTTATAGTTGCTGCAACGTCGAACGCAGTAAATCTTACAGACGGACTTGACGGACTTGCGACCGGTATAACAACAATTGTAATGCTTGCCTTGGCAGTTATCAGCTATATAAGCGGCAATGCAATTTATTCAAACTACCTGAACATTATTTATCTCCCGGGTTCAGGCGAACTAACAGTTTTTGTTGCTGCGCTTGTTGGTGCTTCACTTGGATTTCTTTGGTTCAATTCTTATCCGGCGCAGGTTTTTATGGGCGATACAGGTTCGCTCGCAATTGGCGGTGCATTCGGTATCCTCGCTGTGCTTATTAAGAAAGAATTGCTTATTCCGATACTCGGCGGAATTTTTTTCATGGAGACTGTTTCGGTTATTATCCAGAGGCTCTATTTCAAATATACAAAGAAAAAATACGGTGAAGGCAGAAGAGTTTTCAAGATGGCTCCAATCCACCATCATTTCGAGATGCTAGGATGGCCGGAGCCGAAAATTGTGGTAAGATTTTATATCATCGCAATTATTTTAGCAATTATTAGTTTAGCTTCATTCAAAATTAGATGATGGAAATTTCAGATAAGAAAATATCGGTTATCGGTGCAGTTAGAAGCGGAATTGGTGCTGCAAAATTAATTAAGAAGCTCGGCGGCATTCCGTTCGTTAGCGATTCAGGCTCCGAATCTAAATTGAAAAATTCAATTCAGAAGTTGAAAGAGAATAATATTGAATTCGAAACCGGCAGTCATTCTGAAAAAGCATTTGACTGTGAACTGATGATAGTAAGTCCGGGTGTTCCGTCGGATGCAGATGTTGTAGTTAAAGCTGCTTCTAAAAATATTAAGATGATCAGTGAGATTGAGCTTGCTGCCGCTTTCTGCAAAGGCAATGTCATTGCGATTACAGGAACCAACGGCAAAACAACAACTACCACCCTTTGCGGACATGTTATGAACGGATGCGGTTTGAAGACTTATACTGCAGGCAATATCGGAACTGCGTTTTCCGAAATAGCTCTTGATGTAAAAGAAGATGAATTTGTCGCACTTGAAGTTTCAAGCTTCCAACTTGATTTGATTGATAAGTTTAAACCAAAAGTTTCTGTAATCTTAAATATTACTCCTGATCATTTGAATCGTTACGGATATAAATTTGAAAATTATATCAACTCAAAGTTGAGAGTTTACAAGAATCAAGACAAGGATGACTTTGTAATTTTGAATAAAGACGACAAGATTTTACTGGATACATTAACGAATCATGAAGCAAGAAATATTTACTTCTCGTTGAAAGAAAAGCAATCGAATGGATGCTATTTCGATAATGATACGGTGATATTCAATAAAGATGGTAAGACAATTTTCACTTGCTTAAGGTCGGATATAAATTTGAAAGGCGAACACAATCTTGCGAACGCGATGGTTGTAATAGCGGCTGCAAAGCTTTTTGATGCAGACAATGAAAAAATTAAAAAAGCTTTGCGTTCATTCCAGGGTGTTGAGCACCGGCTTGAATTTGTAAGAGAGATTGACGGCGTGAAGTACATAAATGACTCTAAGGCAACAAACGTGGATTCAGTTTGGTATGCATTGAGAAGCTTTGATGAGCCAATATTCTTAATTCTCGGTGGTCAGGACAAAGGAAACGATTACAATCAAATCAAAGATCTGGTGAAGAATAAAGTTGTTAAGATTTATGCCATTGGTTCATCTGCTGATAAAGTTTTTAATTTCTTCCATTCTTTTGTTAAAGTTGAGTTGAAAAAAAGTTTGGAAGAAGTTGTACATGCGGCTAATAATGAAGCTCGTGAAAACGAAGTTGTTCTTCTTTCACCGGCGTGTGCGAGCTTTGACATGTTTGATAATTATGAACATCGCGGAAAAGTTTTTAAGGAAGCAGTAAATAAGCTATGAAGAAGCTAGCGTTGATAATATTCTTTGATGCATTTATCCTAATGCTGTTAGGATTAATCATCGTGATGAGCGCAAGCAGCACTTACAGCGAGTTCAAGTTCGACAGCTTGTTCCATCTGTTTAACTCGCATTTCTTTAAAGTGATTTTCGGAATCATCTTCATGATTCTTTTCAGCTTTGTTCCTTATGAAATTTATAAGGAGTTCAGCAAGCCGGCAATGTTTGGAGTTGCATTTCTTCTTGTGTTGACTTTGTTTATCGCACCTGATATTAAGGGTGCCGGAAGATGGATTCATCTTGGCTTCCTTTCATTCCAACCTGCTGACTTGGCAAAATTAATTTTGATAATACACCTTGCAGTTTTAATAGAAGATAAAAAAGAAATTCTCGGTAGTTTTAAAGAAGGATTTCTATACTTGTTCTTTTGGGTGATAATAATTTCGGGACTTGTTCTTGTTCAGCCGAATGTAAGCAATGGAATCCTTCTCGTTTTTGTTTCACTTGCAATTCTTTATGTCGGCGGTGCCAAGCTTCAACATATTCTTGGCTCGGCTTTGGCTTGTTTAATTGCCGGCGCAGCTGTTGCAATGATGTTTGCTCATTCGAGAAGCAGAATACTGACTTTCATCAGCAGTGCACAACACGGAGGAGAGCCTAATATTCAAGTAAAGCAGGCGCTTCTCGGATTGGGCAGCGGACATATCTTCGGTGTTGGAATGGGACAGAGTCAGCAAAGTAATTTATTTCTTCCGGAAGCTTACGGAGATTTTATTTTTGCAATTTTAGGAGAAGAACTTGGCTTTCTTGGGTCCGTAATTGTAATGCTGTTTTATATTGTACTCTTCCTGGCTGGAATTTTAATAGCAAAGAAAACAAAGGACAAGTTCGGTCAATTGCTTGCTTTCGGGATTACATTTTCAATTACAATTTATGCATTCGTGAACATAGCTGTTGCAAGCGGAGTTGTTCCAACTACCGGCTTGCCTCTTCCTTTTATAAGCTATGGCGGAACGTCGCTAATTTTGCTTTGTGTCTCAGTCGGAATATTGGTGAACATTGCATTATCAAATGCGATGAACAAAACTCCGGATACTCAAATTGCTGACGAGGTGGTGAATGTATGAGTAAAGCAAGAACCGGATATAGATTTTTATTTGCTGGCGGCGGCACCGGTGGACACTTGTTTCCAGCAATAGCAGTTGCAGAGGAAATAAAACATATATTGCCGGAAGCAGAAATTCTTTTTATCGGAACAAAATCTAAAATTGAACAAAAGGTTGTTCCGCAGCTCGGTTATAAATTTAAATCAATCTGGATAAAAGGATTTTCAAGAAGAATCAGTCTGGATAATTTATTATTTCCGTTGAAGGTTGTTGTTTCAATCGTGCAGTCAATTTTTATAAATATGATGTTCAAACCGAAAGTAGCAATCGGATCCGGCGGCTATGTTTCTGGTCCAGCAATTTTTGGTTCGTCTGTTACCGGAGCTAAAATAATTTTACTCGAACAGAACAGCTATCCGGGTGTAACGACAAGACTTCTTGAGAAATATGCTGAAGAGATTCACATCAGTTTCAGCGATTCAAAAAAATATTTTAAGAATCCCGGTAAATTACTTTTAACCGGTAACCCGGTAAGGACAAATCTTTCTTCGTCAAATAAAGAAATTGCATTGAAAGAATTTGGTCTATCAACCGAATACAAAACACTTTTAATCCTTGGCGGAAGCCTTGGTGCGGGCTCAATTAACAATACTATTGCAGAGCTTGCGGATAAATTTGAAGAGAAAAAGCTTCAGGTAATTTGGCAGACCGGCAATATTTATTTTGAAAAATATAAAAACCTTTCTTCAAAATTTGTGAAGATATTTCCGTTTATCGTCAAGATGAATTTAGCTTATTCAGCATGCGATTTGATTTTGGCAAGAGCAGGCGCAACTACGATTGCAGAGTTACTGGTACTTGGAATTCCGGCGGTGCTTGTGCCGTCACCGAATGTTGCAGAAAATCATCAGTACTTCAATGCAAAGTCGTTATCTGAAAACGGAGCAGCGATCTTAATTGAAGATAAAAAATTGAAGAATGAATTGGCAGATAAGATTTTCTCTTTATCTTTTGATAATGAGAAACTGGCAGAGTTAAAAAAAAACGCTTTGGCGCTGGCAAAACCAAACGCAGCCAGAGTTATCGCAGAGAAAGCAATCAGATTAGCTGAACAGAATGAACGAAACTAAAGAACATATTAAAAAAGTTTTCAAATACAATATGTCGTTCTATTATCAGTCGACGATAATTTACTTTGTCGTTTTCCTTTTGTATGTAGTTATCCGCGGTGAATTTGTGGAAGACTCATTCACGTTGATTACGAAGGACCCGATAATTTATTTCTTCGCGATTATTGTCGGAGTTTCGCTCGTTAGTCTTCTTTACAATTTGTATTTGAACAAGCATCTTGAAATTAGCGAAGAGAAAATTTCCTTTGTTAATAGGTTTGCCGCGAAGACATTTTTAATCAGCCTTATTGCAGAAATCAAAATATCAAACCCGGAAAAACGGAAAAGGAACCGAGCATTCAGGCTAATACGAATTAAATTGAAGCATAGAAGACGCCCGGTTTTTATTAGACCTTATGATTATGAAAACGAAGAAGAACTGATTAGCAGATTTCAAGAAATGAAAAATAGACTGGAAGTGAATTGAATGTTCAAGAATATTAAGAAAGTACACTTTGTCGGTATCGGCGGAATTGGAATGAGCGGCATTGCAGAAATTCTATTGAACCAGGGATTTGAAATTTCCGGCTCCGACCGAGCATTGACTGAAATTACGAACCGTTTAAGCAGCCTCGGAATGAAAATTTATGAAGGACATTCTGCTAGTAATTTAGATGAAGCCGATGTATTAGTTTATTCTTCTGCGGTTACTTTAGACAATCCGGAAATACAAGCGGCGATCGAAAGGAAGATTCCAATAATTAAACGCTCTGAAATGCTTGCCGAATGCATGCGGATGAAATATGGAATCGGCATTGCCGGGACACATGGAAAAACAACTACAACATCGATGGTTGGTTTGACTTTAACTGAAGGCGGTATTGATCCGACAATTATAGTTGGCGGAAAGTTAAGCGGGCTTGGCGGAACAAATGCTCGTCTCGGCGAAGGAGAGTTCATTGTTGTTGAAGCAGATGAATTTGACAGAACATTTTTAAAGCTGACTCCAACGATTGCTGCTATTACAACACTTGAAAGCGAACATCTCGATACTTATAAAGACCTCGATGATATCAAGTCGGCATTCATTGAATTTGCAAACAAAGTACCGTTCTACGGATTTGTTGTTCTGTGCATGGATGAGCCTGCACTTCAGGATATTATTCCACAAATTAACAAGAAGATTTTTACTTATGGACTGACTGCTCAAGCAGACATTCGTGCAATCGATATTTCGCATAATGAATTTTCAAGTTCTTTCATTGTAAAATATAAAGGAGAAGAGCTTGGAAAGCTGAACCTAAAAATCCCTGGTGTTCACAACGTAAAAAATTCTCTGGTTGCAGTTTGCATTGCGAAAGAACTTGGAATTGATTTCAGCATAATAAAAAAAGCACTTGAGTCCTTTACCGGCGTTTATAGAAGGTTCGAGATAAAATACAATAAAGAAATTTTGGTAATCGACGATTACGCACATCACCCGACTGAAACGAGCGCTACTCTTGCAGGCATTAGAAGCGGCTGGGATAGAAGGCTGGTTGCTGTCTTCCAACCCCATTTATATACGAGGACGAGGGACTTCTACCAGGAGTTTGGAAGATCATTTCTGAATACTGATGTTTTTATTTGTACTGATGTTTATCCTGCAAGAGAACTTCCGATTCAAGGGATTTCTGGTGAACTAATTGCCGAAGCCGCAAGAAAATTTGGGCATAAGAATGTCATCTATATAAAAGATAAGAATAAGATTCCTGAGAAGCTTCTGGAAGTTAAGAAGGATGGCGATATTATTGTTACGATGGGCGCCGGAGATATCTGGAAGTATGGAGAAAAGTTTGTCGAATTAATTAAGTCATGAAAAGAAATGAAAGAAAAAATAGGAAAGATACTAGGAACATTGCTTTTCGTTGCTTTAATTTCATGCTTGTTTTATCTGATTTTTTTCTCGAACAAAAAAACAAACAAAGGAGAAATTAAGATGATTGAATTAACCGGTAACCATCTTCTATCTGCAAAAGAATATCTTGCTTATGCCAGGCTTGATGACAAATCAAAATTTGGCGGATTAACTCTTGCGGATGTTAAAAATCGGTTCGCAAATCATCCTT
The DNA here is from genome assembly GCA_021815405.1 of Bacteroidota bacterium. Taxonomy (GTDB): domain Bacteria; phylum Bacteroidota; class Ignavibacteria; order Ignavibacteriales; family Ignavibacteriaceae; genus FEN-1297. Next base: position 201,122 of record JAKAGV010000009.1, on the reverse strand, counting down.
ACATTTCCAAAGTTGATGTTGAGGATGAAGGAAATAATCAGATAAAAGTTTATTTAACAGAGAAGAATATTGAAGCAGTGCTGCTGGCTTCCGGCGAGCCAAATTTTATTACTAATGATTTTCAGATCCTTCCGATTTTGCCGAATGCAAAGTTTACAGATTTGCCGGTAATAAGTAACATTGGAAATACAAAAGCGATTAAGCCGCTTTCAGTTTTAAAAACTGATGATATTGTAGAAGCGTTCAAAATTATTGAAGCATCGAAATTGACGAACGAAAGTATGTTCCGGAAATTATCCGAAATAAATTTAAGAAACGGCGGAGACATAATCCTTTCTTTCTCCGGATTAAAACCGCCTGTTTTATTCGGGCATGGTGAAGCGGCTAAGAAGATGGTTTATCTGGATTTAATGTGGAATTCACCGGAAGGAAATAATCTGATTGACAGCAGCGAGTATATCGATTTGAGGTTTGCCGATGAAATTTTTGTTGGGTCTTCGGTTGCGGAAAATAATTCTCCGGGCGATGCTCATAAAACAGGTCTAAGTGAATGAAGAAAAACATTATTGCAGGATTAGATTTAGGCACTACTAAAGTTTGCGCGGTCATTGCGGAGAAATCCGACGAGAGTGGAAAGATAAATATACTCGGTTTCGGTGTCGCTCCGTCTGAAGGGCTTCACAAAGGATTGGTTGCGAATATCGGTAAGACTGCAGAAGCAATTAAGGATGCTGTTTCAATCGCATCAAACAGAGCCGGCATTCAAGTAAATCTGGTAAATGTTGGCGTAGCCGGAGAACATATTACAAGCATCCGCCATCGGAACTATGTAACAATAAGCAGTGAAGAAGGAGAAATAACTAAAGCGGATTTAGAGAGACTTGAGGCTGATGTAAGAACAATTAGAATCCCGTCGGACAGGCAAATTCTTCATATCATTCCGGAAGAATTTTCTGTCGATCACCAAGGCGGCATAGAAAATCCGATTGGAATGTCCGGCTCGCGGTTGGAAGCTTCGAATCATATTGTATTGGCTTCTATCCCCGCAATTCAAAATATAAAAAAGTCTGTTGAAAGAGCTGGCTTGCAGGTTCAAGATTATATTCTTCAACCAATTGCATCAAGTTCATCTGTTCTTGAAGAAAGTGAAAAAGATTTAGGAGTTGCTTTGATTGATATCGGTGGCGGAACAACTGACATAGCTATCTTTCATAAAAAAGCTATTAAGCATACAAGGGTAATAGGTGTTGCAGGCAACCAGGTTACAAACGACATAAGGGAATCACTAGGTGTAGTTTCTGAAGAAGCAGAAAATCTGAAAAAGGAATACGGCTATGCTTCTGAAAATGCAATTATAAAAGATGAAGATATTCTTATCCGTGGAGTTGGTGCTCGAGGAAATGCAAAAATTCCAATTAGCCTATTAACTCAAATAATTAGTTTAAGAATGAGAGAACTCTTTACCCTTATAGATAATGAAATTAGAAGTGCAGGATTTAAAAATAAAATTAAAGCAGGCATCGTTTTAACAGGCGGTGGATCACTTCTAAAAGGATGTACCGAACTGGCTGAAGAAGTTTTTGGATTGCCGACAAGAATAGGTGTTCCGCAGGAGCTTGGCGCAGGATTATCAAATGAAATTGAAAGCCCGGAATTCGCAACTGTTGCAGGACTGATTAGAGGAATTCCTGGTGGTAAATCTAGTGAATATCAAATTTTAATAAAGCCCAAGAAGGCACACGGAAAAAATAAAATTTCAGTGCTGGTAAAACGGGTTCAACAGTTTTTTGATGAATTATAATAACTCAATACAAGGAGGCACACAATGGCGCGATTTGCAACACTTGATAAAGGCAGACCAATGTCCGCAATTCTAAAAGTTGTTGGTGTAGGCGGAGGCGGCTGCAACGCAATTGAGAGTATGATTAAAAGAGGACTCACAGGAGTTGAGTATGTTGCTGTTAATACTGATGCTCAGGTTCTAAACAGCAGTAGCGCGACTCATAAGATTCAAGTCGGTACAAGCATTACGAGAGGGCTTGGCGCCGGTGCAGACCCCAACGTCGGCAAAAAATCTCTTGAAGAAGACAGAGAGAAATTAGCCGAAGTTCTTTCAGGCAGCGATATGGTTTTTGTTACTGCCGGAATGGGTGGCGGTACCGGAACCGGCGGCGCACCGGTTATTGCTTCTATTGCAAAGAGCATCGGCTCGCTGGTTGTAGGCATTGTTACCAAGCCTTTCAGGTGGGAAGGTAAGAAACGCATGCTGAATGCAGAGCAGGGAATCCAGGAACTAAAACAGCATGTAGATAGTTTAATAATAATTCCAAACGAAAGATTGTTGAGTATACTTGATAAAAGCACAAATGCATTTGCAGCATTCGATAAACCGAACGAAGTTCTTTACGAAGCAACAAGAGGAATAGCAGACATAATTACGATAGAAGGATTAATAAATGTTGATTTTGCAGATGTTCGTGCAGTAATGAACCAGAGCGGTGAAGCTTTAATGGGCTGCGGAATTGCAAGCGGCGAGAACCGTGCAATTGAAGCTGCTCAAAAAGCAATCTCAAGTCCGCTTCTTGAAGGTATAAACATCAAAGGTGCAAAGAGCGTTCTATTGAATGTGACCGGTTCAAGCAATCTTACCATGCAGGAAATTAACGAGGGTAACAACGTTATCTTCGAAGCTGCTGGTGAAGAAGCGAATGTAATTTTCGGCTGCGTAAGAAAAGAAGAGATGAACGATTATGTCTCGTATACTGTAATTGCTACCGGCTTCGAAAGTGCTCAGCAGAACTTAGGTGCAAAAGCAAAAGCGAAAAAGTCATCCGATACTTTTAGAGGAGGTTTCAATTTCCTTGAGAATACAGATTTAAATTCAGAAGACCTTGATGTTCCGACTATTCTTCGAGTAAAGAGTCCTAAGTCTACTTTAGAGGACAAACCTGAAGACAAGGAAATTCCACAGAGTGGTTTTAACTTTTCGCAGAAAGATGGATTTCCGGATGCTTCAAGGTATAACTGGGCAAAAGAAAAATCAAATAATATAAATGCTAAGAACAATGACGATGATGAGGATAGCTCATCTTTTCTTAGAATGATTATGGATTGAACGAAGTTATTTAGATACCTTTATTAAAATAATATTGTTAGAGAAGAATTATTTACCGTAGAGTTGATTTGCTGAAATACAAAAATTTCGGTTAACCATCATATTGCCGCGACTCTATGAAAATATTGTTGCCTTCGTCCATAGTTACAATAATCCTGTTAGGACGGCAGCAGATGTTGCACTCTTCGATAAAATCTTGCTTGCCTTCGATCGTCAAATCAATCCAGACGGAATTTGATTCGCCACAATATTGGCATGTCCAGACAATGTCTTCATCTGTTGTATGCATCTTTTCCATCTTTTCATTCTCCTTCCAAATGAATGCGGAAGTAATTTAGTAAGTGGAAAAATCAAAGTGAATTCATTCATTTTTCACTTCCTTTTTATAAAATTTTTCTGTAAATATCTATGATTAAAATCCATTTTATTTTAGACATACCAGAAAAATCAATTTAAAAACTCTTTAATACTTTAAAAAATTTCAATTATAAAAATGTGCAAAGGGAATACGGGAAGGAACTGGTATTTTAAACTGATATGAACTATTTCATATTAACGAATTGAGTGGGGAAGTTTAGATCGGCATCTTTTACTAATTTTATTACCGCTTGAAGATCGTCAATTTTAGGTGCTTGAACACGGACTTGTTCATCTTGAATTTGAGCAGTTACCTTTAATTTAGAATCTTTAATCATTTTAGTGATAATTTTAGCATTGTCTTTGGATATTCCGCTTTGAAGATCAATTTTAACTTTTAATCTCCCTCCGGCTGCTTGTTCAGCTTCATTTATTTTAAGAGCTTTAATTGAAATTCCTCGTCGTATGAATTTTGATTCAAGTATATCTATGCTTGCACGTATTGAATAATCATCTTTCGAGTTAATTGAAATGACTTTATCTTTTTTATTTAACTCGATTTCAGTATTAGCATCTTTCAAATCGTAACGCTGATGGATTTCTTTAATTGCTTGATTAACAGCATTATCCGCTTCTTGAAAATCAATTTCAGATACAATGTCGAAGGAATGATTTTGTGCCATAACTGTTTTGGATGTTTATTATTAAGAAGAAAATTTTATTAAAAACTCATGTCGGGGTGCCCGGATTCGAACCGGGGACCTCTTCGTCCCGAACGAAGCGCGCTAACCGGGCTGCGCTACACCCCGTAAGTTATTAATTCTTTTATTTTTGAGAGACCTAAAATAGTTTCTTTATCTCAATTTTACAAAAGTAAAAAAAATAAACCGGCATAAGGTCAAGTTTAGTTAAAATTTTTTTAGAGACCCACATAAAGCTTAAGCAACTTTTTGTTGTTCTATTTTTAATTCTGTTTTCAGCGCTGTCCTTAATAAATTTAACTTCTCGTGATTACCTTCAGTCTGTCGACTTCTTTTTGACTCATTGTCAGTATTCCTTCCATTCCGAGTACTCCTTTTTTCTGAGTCCTCTAATCTAATTCTTAATGACATTTCTATTGAGTCCTATCTATGACATTTCTATGGAGTTATTACAAAGTGTATAAAATTTATGTGATAAGCATTGCTTCTAATTTAAATTTATAATATTTTAATAATTGTGTTAGTTGCTTTACTATTGCAAAATCTATATTTTTCTATAACTTATACACATTATTAAACATAGTGGAGGGCTCAATGAAAAAGTTATTTTATTTTTTCTTACTAACTTTTGTTAGTATTTATTGCTCGGCAAATGCGCAAAGTAAATATGATTGGCTTTCTCAAAATAGCTGGAATTTTGGATTCGGTTTTTCTTATCCCAAATATATTAGCTACAATACCTATTCAAACGATAAATTAGGAAGTCAATTAGGTGGTTTTCTTTCTATTCAAAGAAATTTTACCGAACATGTTGGCGTAAGGCTAGAAGGTAATTATCTTTATATGAAAGATACAAGAGATAACATTAAGAACAGCGTTCTTGAAGCTAATTTTGATTTAATTTATTATCTTGTTCCTGCGGAATATATCTCACCTTATCTGGGAGTGGGAGTTGGTGGATTTTTAAATTCAATCACTGGCTCTAAAGTTGCAAATCTAAATAAAAGCCATCTCGACTACCAAATGAATCTCTTATTCGGTGCAGAATGGGGACTTAGCCAGGATTGGAAGATAAAGACTGAACTTGATTACCATACCACAGCAACAAGCTCATTTGATGGAGCATATGGAACAACAGGTAATGGTCTTTTAGGCGGTATATATGATTCTTATATGACCTTTGATGTTGGCGCGGTTTATTACTTTGGTAGAGGTCCAAAATCTCACTTATCAGATATGTACGAAGGCGTTGGATCGGTTGATTATGCAAAAATCGAGGATATCGTAAAGAAATATGCAACTAAACCGACTGAAGTTGATTATAACCGAATTGCTGATATAGTGAAAAATAACACACCTGTTAGTGCTCAACCGACTCCTGTTTCGAGCAAGTGGGTGTTAATTGGTGTTAACTTTAATTTCAACAGTGCATCTTTAAAACCTGAATCAATTCCGGTATTGTACAATGCTGCAGAAATTCTGCTTACTCATCCTGATATAAAGGTTGAGATACAAGGATATACAGATAATATCGGCTCTGAAAAAGCAAACCAAAAATTATCTTTGGAAAGAGCAAATACCGTTAAAAACTTCCTTGTTGCTAAGGGAGTTGATGCAAGCAGAATTACAACGGCAGGAATGGGAGAAGCTGATCCTATCATGTCTAATAAAACTGCTGAAGGAAGAGCTTTAAATAGAAGAATTGAATTTAAAGTTCTGAATAAGTAGCATTTATTATAATTTGAGTAAACAAGGGATCTGAATAAGATCCCTTGCTTGTTTAAAACAACCTTCCTTTTTGAAATTTATTTTATCATGCCTTTACTTTTAAATCAATAAGTTTTATGTTTGACTCACTAATTAACATAACCTTTAACTCTATCCGGAGAGATGGAAAAGGATGAAAAACATAAAACGAAATTATAAACGAAACCTCCAAGGCAATTTGCCAAGGGGGATTTTTTTTGCTTGCCTATGAAGATAAAATCAAAAATTGTTGACAGCACGGGGATGAACCGAATTATCACCCGCATAGCTCACGAAATACTTGAACGTAATAAAGGATCGCATAATCTCGTTCTGATGGGAATGAGAACAAGAGGCGAATTCCTTGCAAGGCGTGTTTTTGAAAAGTTAAAAGAGATAGAAAAGATTGAGTTACCTTTCGGTATACTTGATGTTACACTTTACCGTGATGATTTCAGAGTACGTTTGAAGCAGCCGGAAGTCTCCGTTTCAAATATTACGTTTGATATAAATGATAAAGATATCATTTTAATAGATGATGTTTTATATACTGGTCGCACAGTTCGTTCCGCGCTTAATGCTATAATGGATCTTGGTCGTCCTACAACTATACAACTTTTTGTACTTGTAGACCGCGGTCATCGCGAACTTCCTATCCGCGCGGATTATGTTGGTAAGAATATTCCAACTTCAATAGATGAAGAGATTAAAGTTAAAATGAGCGAGATAGACGGCGAGGATGCCATCTATTTAATTGATACTAAAGAAGAATAAGAATTTTAGAAAGAAATATATGCCTTTATCAAGCAGACACCTTTTAGGTTTGCAGGGTGTTCCTAAAGAAGACATCCAACTTATTTTAGATACTGCCACTACTTTCCGCGAAGTATTGGAACGCCCAATAAAGAGAGTTCCGACTTTGCAAGGAAAGACGATTGTGAATTTATTTTATGAAAATTCAACTCGTACAAGAATTTCATTCGAGCTTGCTGAGAAAAGATTATCAGCCGATGCAATAAACTTTGCCGTTTCATCGAGCAGCGTTAGCAAGGGAGAAACTTTTAAAGATACAATGAAGAACATTGAAGCTATGAAAGTTGATATGGTTGTTGTACGCCACTCCGCTGCCGGTGCGCCCCAGTTCCTTACAAAGATTTGCGATGCAAATATTATCAATGCAGGAGATGGGATACATGAGCATCCTACTCAGGGACTTCTTGATATGTATTCGATTAGAGAAAAGAAAGGTAAGCTTGAAGGGCTAAAGGTTTGCATTGTCGGGGATATTGCACATAGCCGTGTTGCTCTTTCAAATATATTCGGTTTAAAGACAATGGGCGCGGAAGTTTCTGTCTGCGGACCATTAACAATGATCCCGAGGTATATTGAAGAGCTTGGAGTAAAAGTAATTCACAATATAGATGAAGCTATTCAAGAGAATGATGTACTGAATGTTCTGCGTATTCAGCTTGAAAGAAAGGCGAGAGAATATTTCCCTTCAATTAGAGAATACGCGAGATATTTTGGGATAACCGAAGAACGCCTTGAAAAGAACGGCAAAGAAGTTTTGATACTGCATCCCGGTCCGATTAACCGCGGTGTGGAACTTTCTTCCGGTGTTGCCGACGGACTGAATCAAATTATATTGCAGCAGGTTACAAATGGTGTTGCAATAAGAATGGCAGTATTGTATTTGTTGGGTACTTTAAAATAATGCCCTCACTCCTAACCCCTCTACCAAAGGGCGAGGGGAGGAAACGTTAAAGATGTAAGCGATAAAATCAAAGTAAGAGCAAAAGGATTTTTAATGAAAACAATTTTGAAAAACGTAAACCTTCTTCATCCGGAACAAAAGATAAATGAAAAAGGGAAAGATATACTTTTAATTGATGGAGTGATAAGTAAGATTGGCGGCTTATCAAAAGAAGATTCAACCGACGCAAAAGTATTTGACTTTTCCGGTAAGTATGTTGTGCCTGGATTTTTTGATATGCATGTACATCTCCGCGAACCCGGAAGAGAAGATGAGGAAACAGTTGTAACCGGATGCAACGCTGCAGCAAACGGAGGTTTTACAGGAATTGCCTGCATGCCTAATACAGAGCCCGCGATTGATTCAGCAGAAGTAGTTGAGTTTATTAAGAAGCAAGCGGCAAATCATTTGGTAGATGTAAATGTTGTTGCTGCAGCTACGGTTGGAAGAAAAGGAGAAATAATTTCTCCAATGGCAGAGCTGCGTGAAGCTGGCGTTGTCGGCTTTTCTGATGATGGTTTCGCAATAAAGACTTCGGCAATATTGAAGAGAGCATTAGAATATTCGCAAATGTACAACCTTCCGATTATTGAGCATTGCGAGGATGAGACGCTTGCAGGCGGAGCGATGAATGAAGGTGTAAATTCTACAATGCTTGGATTACCGCCTATCCCTTCAATTGCAGAAGACTTGATTGTAATGCGAGATATTATAATTGGTGAATATACTGGAGGTAAAGTTCATATAGCGCATATAAGTACCAAGCGTGCAGTCGAGATGGTTCGCGAAGCAAAGAAGAAAGGAATTAGAGTTACGGCTGAAGTTACGCCGCATCATTTTAGCTTGACCGACGACGCTGTTAAAACTTATGATACAAACACAAAGATGAGTCCACCGCTTCGCACGCAGGAAGACATGAATGAAATATTAAAGGGCTTAAAGGACGGAACGATTGACTGCATCGCAAGCGACCATGCGCCGCATTCGCCCGAAGAAAAAGAAGTTGAGTTTGACCATGCGCCGAACGGCATAACTGGAATTGAAACTGAAGTCGGATTGGCGCTTTCTGAGTTAGTGCATAAAAAGGTTTTATCGCTTGAAGAGCTGATAAATAAAATGGCAGTTAACCCAAGAAAAATTTTGAATCTACCCGTACCAAAATTCGAAGCGGGACAGCCTGCAAACTTTACGATACTTGATACCGAAGAGATATGGACGGTTGATTTATCCAAGTCGAAAAGTAAATCGAAGAACTCGCCGTTTGATAATCGTCTGCTAACTGGTAAAGCAGTTGCCGCGGTAAATAATAAGAAAATGTTTTACCAGGATAAGTTTGTGGAATTGTAGAATATTAAACTTCAAATTTATGTGTTATCAGAAATAGGGAAGATTAGAACGACAAATAAATTAGAATTGTTTGTACATAAAACAATACAATTAGTCTATTAAAAGTTCCTATATTGATATAAATCAATTACTTTCTCCTGGCATTCATTTTGGCACCTGTATTTTGATTCTAACTTATAGGTGCTAAAATGAAACGGAATATATTTTATACAATAGCTTTGTTATCTATATTTTTATTTGCAGCATGCGGCAGGCATGCATTTGATCAGATAGACACGACTCCGCCTAGTCCGCCAACCGGTTTGCAAGTAATGAACGGAGATAATAGAGTGGATTTATCCTGGAATCCAAACTACGAAAGAGACGTTGCCGGTTACAATGTTTATTATGCATACAGCTACGATGGTAAATATACTCTTCTCGGCTCGACCCCGAATACCTATTACACAGACTATGGTGCAAAGAACGGTGATACTTATTATTATGCCGTAACCGCATACGATTATAACGGCAACGAAAGTGATTTGAGCTATGAGAATATTAGCGCAACTCCACGACCGGAAGGCTTTAACGCTTCTATTTTTGATTACAGAAATTACCCAAATACCGGCGGCTTTTCATTTACAACTTACACGGCAGTTCCATACGATGATAAGTCTTCAGATTTCTTCTTTGAAAACTATAACGGAACATTTTATTTGGATGTTTGGAGCGACAGTGATATCCAGGATATGGGACCAACTACCGATATTTATGATATTCCTTATGCGCCTACAAGCGGGTGGTCAACTACTAAGGATGCGATTGCTGTTGTAGGACATACTTATGTAATTTGGACTTGGGATAATCATTTTGCGAAGGTCAGGATTTCTAACATGACAAATGAAAGAGTAGTTTTTGATTGGGCATTCCAAACAGTAGCGGGCAATACCCAACTTAAGCCGAAAGCCCATCCAGCTGTTAGAGGAACATTGAATCCGAAGACATTGAACAGACAGTAGGTTTAACAATGAGTAGGGAGAATCTGGAGATATGGAAGAAGATTTTGTCTTCCATATCTTTTTATATTGTAGACTTGTGTTATAATATTTTATAAATTAGTCTTCAAAAAAACGGATGAATAAATTGCTTAAAATATTGATTCTATTCTCTTTAATAGGATTTCTATCTGTTCCTGGTTATTCGAGTTTAAAATACGATGTTTATGATACCGGCGGTAAGCAGGATCAGCAAACTGCTTCATCGGTTTTTAAGAAGATTGAAGAAGGGATTTCATCAGGTAAAGTTTCTGCAATTTCAAATTTATTTAGTTCGCAGATGTATATAAATCTTTCTAACGGTGTAAACGGATATTACAGTTCAAATCAGGCTTATTACGTCCTCCAGAGATATTTTAAAAACTACCGGGTAATTTCATTCAGTATAGAAAATATTCATGAAGAAGATGATAATGTAATTGGAACAGGTGATTATGTTTATTTCTTCAAAGGCAGTGAAAGAAAAGCCCAAGTGTACCTCTCTCTGAAGAAGACAGGGAATAAATGGAAAATAATTCAATTGACAATTGATTGATGACTTTTAAGATTTTTAATAAGATTAAAGGCGATAGGAAATATTTTGCTATCGTCTTTTTTATTTTGTTTCTGATTATCCTGAGCGGGATAATTACTCCAATAATTGTTCACAATATCGAGGATAACTGGCAAACTGATCTCTCGAATAAAATAACAGACATTCAGACTTCGGTTATTTCAATTCTGAATTCAAAGGAGAGTAAACTTTTAAATTGTGATCAGAAACTAAGAGAGAAACTTAGAAAAGTTCTTAATCCGCAGAATAATTCTTACGGAGCATTAACAAGAGTTGTAAACTCGAATGAGTTTGAGAATTATTCAATAGAAGTATTAGCACCAAATGGAAGGCTGATTGCATGGAATACAAATGTAGCAATACCTCAAAATGATATTTTACCGCTTGCCCTTCCGGCAGGACAATGTCATTTTTATCAAGGCGACCTTATAACATATTTTACTGTTACGGACACGGTGCTTTCTGATAATGATCAGTTTTACTATGTAGTTAGTGTCCCGGTTGAAAAAGAGTACACCATTCAAAACCCTTATTATACTCAGATAAGCTTCATCAAAGAAATATCTGATAAGTTCCAGACTCAGTTTGAAGTTGGTTACTCACCTTTTAGTGAAAGCACACGAGACGGAAGAAAATATTCGTTTGACTTAATCAACAAGCAAGGGAATAAAATAGGCAACGTAACATTTGTTAAACCCGGTTTGGATACCGAGATAAACTCGATTTATCAATCAACAGGCATGCTTCAATCTTTTTTGGCAATACTTGCATATATATTTGCAGCATTCGGTTTTAGAAAGGAATTTAAAGAATTAAAATACAGAACAACAAAGATTCTTATCTTTTCTTTTTATTTTATTGTTTTCAGATTTCTTCTATACTACGTTGATTTTCCGTCTAACCTTTTACCAGGTCCGCTGGTAAATCCGGCATATTTCTCCTCTACTTTCGGGAACGGAATTGTAAAATCTCCTATCGAGTTTTTTATTACGGCGTTGTTTGCACTTATAATTTGCATTAAAGGATTCAGTTATCTGGTTGATTACATTCATTCAGAAACCGTACCAAAATCCAAAAGAACAATTTTATTCGCTGTCTTTTTTATACCTTTAACATTACTATTTCTTATTACGATCAGGGGATTTTGTGCATCAGTTAAAAGTGTAATTTTTGATTCGACGATAAGATATTTCAAGGAGCCTAACCTAATCCCCAATCTGCCATCAATGGCAATGAATCTAAATCTTCTGATGATAGGAACAGCGATCCTGCTTTTGTTGGTGGCTTATATACTTCTGCTTGTCTCCTTTCTTCATAAGGAAGACAGCAGGAAAATGAACCTTGTCTTTTTGGGATTGTTCATTATATATCAGTTGCTTGGATTATTATTTATAGTATACCAGAATGAACCGCTTATTACTCCTGTAATGATGTTCATTTTTATTTTTCTGATTTTCTGGCTTGCTTTAATTATATACCGGCATAAACAGAAAAATGTTTATCACTTTGTTTACATCACTCTGGCAGCATCTGTTATTTCAATTACGCTGTTGAACTATTTTAACCTCAACCTTGAAATAGCTTCACTAAAGACAACTGCATATGAGATTAATAGACCTAATAATGATCTTCTTCATTTCTTACTCAACGAAACACTGCAGGACGTTACCCATAATGAAGATGTAATTTCCGGCTACTATGACCAAAATTCAAATTATTATACCGAAGCTTTCAAACTTTGGGCTAAAAGTTCGCTGCAAAGGGAATCTTTGAATTCATCAATAAGCATCTGGGATAAAGACCATAATTATCTTGGCGGATTTAATTCCGGAATAGATCCCGGAAAGAAGATGTTGAAAGATTTTTCTAAATACAACGGAACAACTCCTGAAATAATAGAAACGGTTGATCCTCAAGATTCTACAAAGAAAATTTTCAGCGGTATTACGCAAATAACTGATAGAGGAATTACACTCGGTTACATTACGGCTTCGATAGGTTTTGATATTCAGGATATTGGTACAACAGCAATCCCAGATTTTCTTGAGTCAAAAAAGAATATTATAAATCCGGTAATAGATGTAAGTCGTCTAAAAATATTTGAATTTACTGATTCGAAACTAACACATGTTTACGGGGATATTTATCCTTCGCGCGATCAAATAAAGCCAATTCTTAATGCACAGTTCAACCAGGATAATGAAGCGTGGCTTACTGTCTCTTTGAGCAATGAAAATTTCTATGCTTACTTGTTAAGGAACAATTCCGCAGGTAATCAAAATATAACTGCGGTATTAACACGGGAGAAAAGACTTTCATGGGACTTATTTAACTTCTTCAAAATATTTTTGATACACAGTATTTTTATGATTTTCTTATTCATAGTGCTGTTTGCTTTTAAGATAAGAGATTTGAAGTTTAGTTTTCGGGCTCAACTGCTTACGGCTTTTATTGTTATTTCATTGATCCCTGTTGTTGTTCTAGCAATTTATAACAGACAAACTGTTCAACAGCGAACACAGACTGCAATCGAAAATGAATTGGGAGAAAGATTAAACTATGTTGAGAATATCATAAAAGAAGAGTTGACAGAAAGTCCTTCTCATGACTACATAGATGCCTTTAACAATGCGGGGCAGGACCTTGGTGTTTCATTTGCGGTTTACGAAGGAAGTACACAGATTTACAACTCAAGAGATCAATATTTTAAAGCCGGGTTGCTTACAGATAAACTAAATCCTGAAGCTTATTACCAGCTAAGCTACTTAAGTTATAGAGAATATTTCACCCAAGAAAAAATCGATAATTTTGATTTTGATTCTTACTATAAAAAGGTTACGATTGACGGCATACCTATGATAATATCAGTCAACGATGCTTTCAACAAAGTCAGACTGTCTTATTCTGTTACCGATATTGATGTTTTCATTTTTGGGATTTATACTTTTGCAACTATTATCATGATTTTGCTCAGCGCATTTTTAGCTAATAGAATCTCCTTACCAATACGTCGGCTTACGAAAGCTACAGCATCGGTTGCCAACGGAGATTTCAATGTTGAGCTTGATGAGAATGTAAAAGGGGAATTAAAAGAATTGTTCTCCAGTTTCAATTCGATGACTCACGAGCTTCAAAAAAATCAGATTGAGCTAGCTGAGCTTGAGCGCGAGAATGCCTGGAAGGAAATGGCTAAACAGGTTGCTCATGAAATAAAGAATCCTTTGACTCCTATGAAACTTGCGGTGCAGCAGCTTATAGTTTCTTATCATGACAAGAGTAAAAGCTTTGACTCGATTTTTGAAAAAGTATCTTCGACAATATTAAGTCAGATAGAAAATCTTAGCTTGATTGCTTCTGAATTTTCAAGGTTCGCAAGGATGCCGAACTTTAAAATCGAAAAGATCGATCTTCTTCCGGTTATCCGGGATTCAGTTAATCTTTTCGTTCATGAAAAAATAAAAATTGAACTGAATACTCAACTTGACGAGGCTAATATAGAAACAGATAAAAGCCAGTTTAGACGTATGCTGATTAATCTTATTCGCAATTCAATTCAAGCCGGAGCTGATTCAATAAAATTGCAATTAGTTGAGGAAGACAAAAACTTTATCTTAACTGTATCTGATAACGGCAGCGGAATTCCACAAAACATAAAAGATAAAATCTTTGATTCCAATTTTACAACCAAATCGAAAGGAATGGGGCTTGGTTTAACTCTGGCAAAAAGGTTTATCGAAGGGATTAATGGAAGCATAAGCCTCGAAGAATCCGAAGGCTCAGGCGCTAAATTTAAGATTAAAGTTCCACAGTGCAACAATAAAGAATAAGAATTTAATGGCTACATTAACGACTTACCAGGCTAAGGCACTGGATTATAAAAGGCATATATCTTTAACCGCAAATGCAGGCTCGGGCAAGACCTTTGTTTTAGCATCCAGGTATTTGAAGATTGTTACTGAAGAAGACATTTCACTTCGCAGCATCGCTGCAATTACATTTACAGACAAAGCTGCCGGCGAACTTTACGGTAAGATTGCAAAACAAATAGATGAAAAAATTTCTGTTACAACAGACTCAAGAGAAAAGAGGAAATTTGAAAACATCCGGAGTCAGCTAGTTTCAGCTAATATTTCAACTATTCATTCTTTCTGTATTGATATATTACGCGAACACCCGGTGGAAGCAGGACTTGATGCTAATTTTACTGCGATAGACGAAAGAACATCAAGCGAGCTTATCGAGATTTCAGTTGAAGAAATGATTAAGAGTGTAATCAAAGATGAAAAAAATTCGGAAGATCTAAAATATCTTATCAGATTATTTGGATCGAAAAACCTCTTTGCCAGAGAAGTCATTTCACTTATAAAAGAAAGGAAGAATGTACTCGGCATTGCAGAACGAATTTATTCAAAGACTGAAAAAGAAATTGCCGCTTTCTTTCAAAAAACTTTTTATGAATTTACGGAAAAGATTTTTACAAACCGAATCCCTTTACTTGCAGAAGCACTGAAGAAAGTTAATGAGGCTGTATTATCCTCAAATAAGGATAATCAAAGAGCGATTGAAGTCCGTGCTAGCATTGAATTGCTTTCTTCCTCCTCAAAATTTATTGAGCTTATCATCCCATTAAAGAAGATAGAGGAACAAATCATTTTAAAAGATGGAGTTGTTCGAACACAGGGATATACATCAAAAATAAAAGAAGGATTTGAAAACGAAATTCTATTGATCAATTCATTCTTTAAGGATTTTAAAGTAATAAACTTGAGCGAAAATGCCGGCGAAATCGAGATTGAACTTGCGCGGTTCGGGAAGAAAATGATTTTCCATTTTAATCTGGCACTTGAGATTTATTCTAAGAAAAAATCAGAACAAGGATACCTGGATTTCGAAGATATACTTCTCTATACAAAAAAAATTTTAGAACAGGAAAAAGTTAGGCATACAATTTCTGAAAAGTATAAATACATAATGATTGACGAGTATCAGGATACAAACGAAATCCAGTACAATATTTTTCTACCGATACTTGATGAGTTGAAGAAGGGTAATCTTTTTGTAGTGGGGGATGAAAAGCAAAGCATTTACATGTTTCGGGATGCCGAACTTGAAGTGTTTAATTTGACAAAGAGGAATATCGAATCTGCTTCGGGGAGAGAATCTTTGCTGACTCTTCCGGATAGCTTCAGGATGGCTCCGGCAATATGCTTGTTTACAAATCTGCTTTTTAAGAAATTATTTGCTGAACCGGAAATTTTATTTAATGAAGTTGTACATTCTGACCTTGTTTGCGCAAGACAGGATGATATGCCAGGAAGAATTGAGATTCTACTTTCGAAAGAAAATGATAGAGAAGAAAGCGAAGAAACCGCAGAAGATAATGTTCTGGAGGCAGAAATAGTTGCGCGAAGGATTTTAAAATTAATTTATCAAGAAAATCCGGAAAAGAAAATTTCTTGGAAAGATATAGCAGTCCTATGCCGCAAGAGAAAACATTTTTCAGAATTAGAAAAAACATTCACGAAATTTAATATCCCTTTCATCATCCTCGGCGGAAAAGATTTTTACAGGCGTCAAGCAATCTATGATATTTATAATTATTTCTCATTCCTTGCCGACGAGAAAAACGATGCTTCACTAGTTGGGATTTTAAGATCTCCGTTCTTTTCACTTTCCGACTCGGTTATATATGAAATATCATTGCAGTCAGGCTACAGCTTTTGGGTAAAGTTTTGTAATTATAAAAAAATTTTACCCGGACTTAATTATGTTGTTGAAACTTTAAGTGAGAATTTAAAACTTGCGAAGAATTCCGGAATAGTTTCACTTCTTAGAAAAATCTTGGATGAATCGGCTTTCCTATCCGTAATAGCATCGAAACCCGGCGGGACTCAGGAACTTGCGAATATTGAAAAACTTGTGAAGCTTACGATCAATCTATTCTCTCAAGGATTTAAGACCTTATATGATTATGTTGTTTTTCTTCGAGATTCGATCGAAGAAGCTGGAGATGAATCTCAGGCAGCTATTGCAGAAGAGTCCAACGCAGTAGTTATAATGACATTGCATCAATCAAAGGGATTGGAGTATCCGGCAGTCTTCCTTTATAAGAGTGATGACACACCTCAAAAAAATATTATCAAATCTAAGTCTGTAGTTGTAAATAAAAATTTTGGCTTAATGACTAAGGTCCCTCTAAAAAATAATTTTTCCGGCAAGGCTGAATCGGCACCGATTATCGGGATAAGCGATTGGATAACCCGCAAGAAAGAATTAGCTGAGATTAAGCGGCTGCTTTATGTAGGCATTACACGTGCAAAAAATTATTTATTTATTTCAGCTGATAAGAAAAAAGAAAACAAATACAGCGAAGAATCATTTGCAGGCTTAATCCAAATGGGATTAGGAATAGACTTTAACTCTGCCGTATTTTCAACTAATGGAGAACTTAAATCCCTAAGAATTGAAGAAAATGGATTTGAATATCAGACAAAAGAAATTAAACTTGATATTCCGATAATAAAAGAAATTGAACAAGTTAACGCTGACAGTGAAGATATTAAGCCGATCGAAGCAGTTAAGAAAATTGATATAAATGAGATTGAAGAAATTCAACAAGGTGAAATAGTTTCAGCGACAAAGCTGTCGGTATATAAGCAATGCCCGCTTAAGTATTATTTAACCTATGATGTTGGTTTTGCACCTCTCCATCGACGGTACAAAAATTGGCTTGCAGAAAGAAGAGACAGCTCAAGATATGAGTTCAATGAAAGTGAGAATAAAAATTTAGCTGTCCTTCGTGAAGATGCTTCAGAAGAAAGAAAGCAAGAGTTCTCTGATGTAAAAGGAAGAATTGTTCATAAATTACTTCAACTTGAATCCACAATAGAACAATTGCAAAATTTAACAGATGAACTGCTGAAAAGCGAACTGGAATTCTCGGAAAAGAAAGACGAAAATCTTCGGATATTAAAAAAAGAAATTATAAATAATCTTACTACATTTTATTCATCATCTATTTTTGCTGAGTTGAAAAAATATCCCGATTATAAAAATGAATTTGAAATATATTCCGAAGAGAGTAATTATTTCCTTTACGGCATAATTGACAAACTTATTATCGACAATGATAAAGCTATAATTGTTGATTATAAAACCGATGATATTGATGATGACAAAATTGAAGAGAAAATAAAATCTTATTTGCCCCAATTGGAATTCTACACCTTGCTTGTGAGTAAACTGAATAGCAATATCAAAAGATTTGAGATTCAGTTAATCTTTATTAAACTTCCTGAAAAGTCTTTTAAAAAAGTATTGGAAACGAACGATATTTTATCGGTAAAAAATGAATTAGAAAATATGGTATTTACCGTCAGAGCGAAAAACTTCTCAAAAAATTTAGATCATTGCAGTAAATGCTCTTTCTCAGATATTTATGGAAATTGTATCGCTAATGAGAATATTTGATAAAAATGCAACTTTAAAATTAGTGCAACACATTGTAAATATGAGTTGCACTAACTTTTTCAATTCTACTTTAAAAGTAACAATTTTCTTATTGAAGAAAGACCATTAGACTTCAATCGATATAAATATATCCCACTTGCAAGTTTATATTTACCAGTTTCAAACTGCACACTATAACTTCCTGCTTTCTGCACTTCATTAACAAGCACAGCAACCTCTTTACCCAAAATATCAAAGACTTTTAATTCCACGAGCCCGGAATTTGTAATCTGATATTTAATTGTTGTAGCAGGATTGAACGGATTAGGATAGTTTTGAGACAGCGAGAAATGCAAAGGGAGACTTCCCTTTTCAACTTTGACATCTGTTATTAATTGAGCGAGCGGACGATGCCAGATTCCATTCCCTTTAGTTCCGGCTATTAGTTCATTTTTGTAGAATGATAGAGAAGTAATTTCGCTGCCCGATAAACCAACCTGGTGCCATACAGAATCAATTACTGATGATACAAAAAGTCCGTCATTCGATGTTCCGGCAAAAATATTTGTATCGTTAATTAATAGAGATGTAATTTTTGAGTTAGATAATCCAATGTAAATCCAGTTTGAACCATTATCTGTGGATTTATAAACCCCATAGCCAGCCGTGCCTGCAAAGATCTTTTCACTGCCTGCTGCAAATGAAGTAATATATAAACCCAGTGATATAGAGGGCAATCCGTGATTGGACTCCGTCCACGTTGCACCATTATCTGTTGACAGATAAAAACCGTGAATGGAAAAAACAGCATAAAGGTTTGTGCCGATTGCAGAAACTGATTTAGCGAAATCGCCGGAAGGTAATCCATTTATTACACGATTAAAGGTAGCGCAATTATCTTGAGATAGATACAATTCTCCCAATGATGTTGTTAAGAAGATATTTGTTCCGGAAAAGGCAAATGATGTAATATAACCTGTTCTTTTGCTTCGGCTTAACCATTCATTTCCAATGTCGGTTGACAGATAAATTTCTCCGTTCATATTGCTGGCAAACATATTAGTTCCATTGATTCCGATAGCAGTTGTTCCCCATTGTGAAAGTGCTGGAGTAAAGTTATTTGACCAATCAGATTCGCCGCCTTCCCAGCTAAAGAGCCCTCCACCGGTTCCAGCAAATAGCTTGTTATTGCTGATTGTAAGATTAGAAACCATACTATGGTGCAAGCCGAAATTAGATTGAATCCAATGCTCACCGTTATCCGCTGAAACGTATATTCCGTAATTGGAAGTTCCAGCAATTAAATTTCCGCCGCTGTAAGCAAGAGAGTATACCTCAGGAGAATTAGGCAATCCATTATTGATTCCAGTCCATGATAGACCGCTGTTTGTGGAAATGAACGTGCCTTCACTTCCTCCGACAAGAACAGTAGTTGACGAGACATTAGCAAATGCATAGAGATGCAGATCGCCTGAAGGGAGTCCGCTATTTACGGTATTCCAACTCTCGCCGTTATCTGTAGACATGTAAATACCCCATGCCCAGACTGATGCAAGAAGATTGGCGCCGCTTAAAGTAAGTGCATGGACTGTATTTTCGGGCAAGCCGTTTTTAGCTGCTATCCAGCTTATTCCTTGGTCAGTGGATTTATATACACCTCCTTCGGTACCGACAAAAATCGTTGAGCCTTTTATCAACATCGAACGTATGCCTGGATATTCAAGTCCATCATTTACTTCCGTCCAGTTTTCACCATTATCTAAGGATTTGAACACACCGCTATTGTAAGTGCCAGCATAAATGATTGTTCCAATCGAAGTCAAACAAGTAACATCCTGATCAGTCAATCCTCTGTGCTCCCAGGTCATACTGTCTTTGGACAATTCATAAACTCCATCAGTAGTCCCGGCAAATACACATGAGTCTATAACTAAAATCGAGCTAATATTGGTGGAAGTACTTAGACCATCGTTAAAGGTACACCAGGTGTATCCATTATCGGTAGAATAGCAATAACCCTTTTCTGTACCCCCGTAAACAACCCCATAATTACAAGTAAATGCATTTATCGTACCGCTTTTAGGTCCTGTTTGTATCCATTGTGCTTTAACATTATGAACATAAAATGTAAATAGCAAAACCGTCAATAGTATAAAGAATTTCTTTTCCATTTTCCATCCTTTTTAAATTAGTTTTAATTTATTTAGATTTTTATCGAAACGATTAAAATTATTAAATAGTAATATTGATAAAGAATCTTTTGTATTAGAACTTGTAGTCCACTCCCACAGCTAAAATATAAAATCCAAATCCAATGCGAGCTTGTGCAGCCCAATTATCATCAAAGAAATATCTAATGCCGGCACTACCACCTAAAGTGAAACCACCTGCAGTAGGACTATAGCTGCCATAATAAGAATTTTTCCATTTCCAGCTGGCTATTTCGTATCCAAGTACAAGTCCAACGAATGGGTCCCACTTATTATTGTCCAATACAAAGTGGTACATTCCTGAAATGCCGAAATCAATATATGTCCAGGTCCCGGCATCGGCAAAATAGTCCTCGCTATAAGAGTAGTAATCAAACAAACCGCCGATTCCGATAATACCAGGTCCGGCTTCGCCGGGATTTGTTATGGCGCGTTCATAGTCTAGCCCCAATGTAAGAGTACTGCCAATGCCGCTCAATCCTAAGTGTGGGCCGACATAGTTTTTACCGTTACTGAACTGTGCAGTTGCTGTTTGTACTGAAAACCCAATAACAAGTAAAATGAACACAACAGAAATAGAAAGTCTCCGTTTCATAAGTTTTCCTTTTTTTTGTTTAAAAGATGAATTATAATTTTTTATAGAATAACAAATGAAAATTAAAATTTTATGAGTTTTATTTATTGTAAAAAACGGACTGAATTAATAAGCTTCGTTAAGCTGCAGGTAAATTAATTTGGAAATGTACGTCGGAAGAAAAATTAAGGCTTGCCTGAAAGTAGTTTTATGTTTCTCAAATTTTTATTTATGAATTTCAAAGGAGATTCGCCTGTTAAGTTTTTAAAATCATTTATGAAATGTGATTGATCATAAAATCCAGAATTCAGAATTAAATCTTGAATATCCGGCGAGCATTTGCTTTCCAATTGATCCCAAACATTATTCAGGCGTACAATACGGCTAAGGTTTTTGGCGCTAAGTCCTATTCTTTTCTTGAAATTTCTTCTAAAGACTCGCGGATTAATTGAGAAATCTTTCAGAATTTCTCTTATACCAAAAGTTCCACCGTTAATCATAATTTTGTTATATACCTGATCAATTATGTCGGGTTGATAGTTTTGAGGAATAATATTTTTAGAAAGATAGGACTCAAAAAAGTTTACCCTTTCTTCAAATGAACTCAGCTCTGCTAAGTAATCACGAATCGGATAACCATTAAAAAGATCAATTACTTTATAATTTGATTTTGAGGATTTATTTAGCACTACATTAAACAATCGCGAAAATATGGAAGCATTAAATAATATAACCATAGTATCAAAGGGACTATTTATGCTTACCTTTAGGTGTTTCATTGTCGGTGTAACTAGAAAAAAAGAAGGAAGAAGCGCCCGTTTATGTTTTTCAATTAAAAATGCCTGAGATTTAAAATGAAATACTATCGCTGTAGCTTCGTTAGGAACAAAAGCATCATTGATGGCATCTTCTTCTTTATCCGACCTCAAAAACATATATCGAAAAACAAGAAGTGAACACTTTGGCGAAGGTAATAAAAATATTGACTCCATACCTATTGATTTGCTATATAAAAATACTTGAATATCAAGTAACCCTTTATTTTAACAAATGACTTTCTAAAGATAATTTATTTGTTATACATATAAAAATATTTTTATGAATTATAATTCAATTTTAAAAGCAGCTTGTTAAATTTTCCTCATAAAATTTTTCTTTATCCTGCTATTTTAAATTTTCTTAGTTTGTTTTATATTGTTGATACCATTAGAAAAATTAAAACTAAAAATTTGTAAAATTAGAAAATCATGCGAAAAGATATTGTACAAATTAGGGATATCGAGCTCATTGAAAAAGAACTTCAGACATCGATGGCAGGAGTACTTGCTGTAAACCTGACAAATGAGAAGCTAATACAGCTTGTTACACCATATATTTACAAGGATAAAAATATATTCGTTTTTTTTAATGATGAAAATGAGATTGCAACTTCCATTCATCTTGACTCGATTGTCTCTTTTTCAGTTTTAAGGTTTGGAAAGATAAAGAAGCCTAAAAGCATGGATTACGAACCAACATACAATGTCTTTTCAATTACCGTACGTGGAGCAGTAAGAAAAGTGGATGATCAGAAACTGGCAGAAGAACTTCGACAGGGATATATTCAGAAATATAAAAAGAATGACAACGATAATATTGATTTTTCTGTCTTGGAAAATATTATAATAATTGATTCCGAAGAAATTCAGGCTCTGGAAGAGACAGGCGGATAATCTTTTTGATTTTAAATAAACAGAGGATGCTCTGGATAGAAATTTTCAAATTACATACAATTTAGTTCATCCGGCTAAGCAAAATAACAAAGTTATGAGAAACTGCCGATGCTGAATTATGTCTGGCTTGCCCTTTTATTTTTGGGAATTGGTGCAGCAGTTACTACCGACCTGATTGACCAAAGCCAAAATAAATTTAGAAACAATGAACCGCTGCCGGTAATTATTAATTTCAATGAGCCTTTCTTTTCAAGTACTCAAAAAACATACAGTGCAACACTCCTTGTCAATAAATCTGTATTCAATAATTTTTATAATGAAAAAATTTCATCTGACATAGAAATTCCGGTAAGCATTACTACCTATGGGAATAAAAATGCAAGTACCATTTATTTCAAGGTAGGAAATGATGATCCAAAAATCTGGCAGACAATGGCGGCTGCCTCCGGCAACAAAGATGATTTAACTGGAAAAATAAAATTAGACAGCATTATTACTCCTTCTGAAGCGAAAGCAGAGATAATGCTTGAAGATATCTCATTTGTTAAAATAAAAGATGTAACAAATGCTGCTCTTGATTATGCTGGAACTGCCGTTACAATTTCTCTCGGGCTTATCGGCATAATGGCACTTTGGCTTGGCGTTATGAAAGTTGCCGAAGAAGCTGGACTAATTGCTATTATTGCCAGACTATTAAAACCAATTACTAAAAGATTATTTCCAGATGTTCCTCCGGATCATCCAGCTATGGGTTCTATGATAATGAATATGTCGGCAAATATTTTGGGACTCGGGAATGCAGCTACGCCTTTCGGCTTAAAAGCTATGGAGGAGCTTGATGCATTGAATCCAAATAAAGGCACAGCAACAAACGCAATGTGTACTTTTCTTGCAATAAATACTGCTGGGATGACTTTGATTCCAGCTACCGCAATTGCAATTCGTGCGGCGGCAGGCAGCAGTGAGCCGGCAATTATTATCGGTACATCTTTGTTCGGTTCCTTCTGTGCTACAATTGCCGGAATTATAGCGGCAAAGACTCTTGAAAAATTTCCAATTAAAAACGGAAGCATAGTTGATTGGTTCAAGAATAATTTTAAAGGCATTTCGATATTCTTGTTCATAGTGCTTTTTATTTTATTGATAGTTTATTCCGGTGCCGGAAAATTGATTGGATCATCACTTGGATTTATAAATCCTGAATTGATAAAAAATATTATTCAGATTTTTTCTACCATAGCAATTCCATTATTGATTATAGTTTTTATCGGATACGGAGCTATTAAGAAAGTAAAAGTTTATGAGAAGTTTGTGGAAGGTGCCAAGGAAGGTTTTAACATAGCAGTTAGAATAATTCCTTACCTAGTTGCAATGCTGGTTGCAATAGGAATTTTTAGAGCAGGCGGTGCGATGGACTGGTTGGTTTCTCTACTTCATCCCATTACAAGTTTAATCGGGATGCCAGCAGAAGCAGTGCCGATGGCTTTGATGCGACCTCTCTCTGGCAGCGGCTCGCTTGGAGTTATGGCAGAAATAATCTCAGTGCATGGTCCTGACTCATTTATCGGTATCCTTGTTTCAACTTTATACGGTAGCTCTGAAACAACTTTTTATGTCCTTGCAGTTTATTTCGGCGCTGTAAATATTCGGAATGTTCGCCATTCTCTAGCTGCTGGTTTAATTGCAGACCTTGCAGGTATACTCGGTGCGGTATTTATTGTAAGAATGTTATTCGGACATTAATAATTGAAATGAAAAAATTATCAGCCAAGGTTTTTATAACTAGAAAAATCCCATCCGAAGCCATTAAGCTTTTAATGGATAGCGGTTTGGATGTTTCTGTTTATAAAAAGGATTCGGTTATTCCCAAAGAAATTCTTCTCAAAAATATTATACAAGCTGATGCGGTCATCTCTCTCTTAACAGAGAAGTTCGACAAAAATGTAATTGATAAGATGAAAAACTGCAAAGTAATTGCTAATTACGCAGTAGGTTACAATAATATTGATGTTGAATATGCTAAGAAGAAAAAAATCATTGTGACAAATACTCCCGATGTTTTAACTGACTCAACTGCAGATCTTACAATGGCATTAGTTTTAACCTGTGCACGAAGAATTATCGAAGCAGAAAAATTTCTGAAAGAAGGTAAATACATGGGTTGGAAGCCCGATCTTCTTTTGGGAGTAGAGTTGAAAAATAAAACCTTCGGAATTTTAGGTGCAGGTAGAATTGGTTCGGCTGCTGCGTTGCGCGCAAAAGCGTTCGGAATGAAAGTCATTTACTCATCAAAAGGAAGAAACAAAGAACTTGAAATACAAACCGGGGCAAGAAAAGTTTCAACCAATATACTGCTTAGAACTTCAGATTTTCTTTCAATACATCTTCCGTTGACGAAAGAAACTTTTCACTTCATGAATAAAGAAAAATTGAGTTTGCTGAAGAATACAGCTTTTCTGATTAATACTTCTCGCGGAGAGATAATTGATGAAGAAGGATTGATCAAGCATTTACAGAAAAGGAAACTATTTTGTGCCGGTTTAGACGTATTCGAAAACGAGCCGAATATAAACCCGGCTTTGTTGAAATTAGATAACGTAATTATCTTACCTCATATCGGCAGCGCTACTAAAGAAGCGAGAACTAATATGGCTTTGCTTGCTGCTAGAAATGTAATTTCAATTCTATCAGGCAAAGGCGCCATTACTCCGGTTTAAATTGGTTCGCTTTTCATAAAACATATAATATCAATTCTAACAGTTGAAAATTATAATCTTAATAGGTAGGTTTAATCAAGTAAAATAAATTATTTTCTTTATATGAGAATAGGGATACCAAAAGAAAACATATTCGAAGAGAAGCGAGTTGCGCTTGCGCCGGCTGGAGTTGATGCTTTGATAAGAGCGGGGCATACTGTTTACATTCAAAGCGGTGCCGGAGAAGGAAGCAACTTAAGCGATGAGGATTATGCGCAAACCGGCGCTACTATCGTTTACAGTAAAGAAGAAGTTTATCACCGTTCGGAACTTGTTGCAAAAGTATCTCCTTTATCGAACGGCGAAACAGAGTTACTTCAGGAAAATCAAATACTTTTTTCCTTTCTTCATCTTGCAGTGAGTACCAAATATACAATTGAAAAGCTGCTTCAAAAAAATGTAACTGCTATTGGATACGAACTTATCGAAAATGAAACCGGACTTCCGGTGCTTCATTCAATGAGTGAGATTGCCGGTCAACTTTCTATACAGATTGCAGAAAGATATTTGGAAAGCTATGTAAAAGGTGGAAGAGGAATTTTGTTGGGGGGGATTACAGGGGTTGCCCCAGCTGCTGTTGTTATACTTGGTGCTGGGGTTGTAGGTACGACTGCTGCAAGAGCCGCATTAGGACGAGGCGCGCAAGTAATTGTTATTGATAAAGACTTAAACCGCTTAAGAAAGCTTGATTCAACTTTCAAACAAAAAGTTACTACAGTGATGGCAAATCCTTACACCATCTCACGAGGTGTAAAATTTGCTGATGTCCTCATTGGCGCTGTTTTAATTAAGGGAGAAAAAACTCCACATCTCGTTTCTGAAGAAATGGTGACAAAGATGAAGAAAGGTGCAGTATTAATCGATGTCTCGATTGATCAGGGGGGATGTATAGAGACAAGCCACGTCACTACGATTTCAGATCCTATTTATGTTATGCATGATGTTATTCATTATTGTGTACCAAACATGCCGGCACTTGTTTCAAAAACAGCAAGCTACGGATTAAATAATGCCTCGCTTGGTTATATTATGTGCATTGCCGAAAATGGTTTAGCTAATGCACTGCTTGGCGACAGTGGACTTTCAAAGGGAGTCTGTACATATCAAGGATATTGTTCTAACGAAGCGATTGCCAATGTCTTTAGCCTTGAATATAGAAAGCTTAGAGTATTTTCAAAGAATTAAATTAGAAATAGAAACTTCTTAGCTCCAAAAGAGCAAAGAAAAATTTGGAACAATATGGTTGCTATTGAAGAAATAAAGTCAAAGAATACGATACCGTTTAATATCTTGCAGTCATACAATCAAAAAATTGTCACTGCCGATGAAGCTGTTAAAGTAATTAAATCAGGAGATAAGATACTTGCACATTCTAACTGTGCTTTCCCAACTGCTTTAATCAATGCACTTGTAAAAAGAAAAGATGAATTAAATGATGTTCAGATTATGCATGCACTGGCTGTTGGGAATGTTTCTTACATGAAGCCTGAGATGGAAGGACACTTTAGGCACAACGCATTTTTTATAGGAGGAAACAGCCGGGAAGCTGTTCGCGATGGCAGAGCAGATTTTACTCCTATATTTTTATATGAAACTCCGCTATTGTTTGCTAAAGGATTTATCAATCTTGATGTTGCGTTGATCCACGTTTCTCCACCTGATGAGCATGGATTTTGCAGTTTTGGTGTAGAAGTTGGATTGACAAAGACCGGTGCGGAAAAAGCTAAGATAGTTATTGCCCAGGTGAATAAAAATATGCCACGTTCGCTCGGTGACAGCTTCATTCATATAAATAAAATTAATTACATTGTTGAAGTAGATGAAGAAATTGCAGAGCTTCGTCAAGGTGAACGGGATGCAAGTCCTGAAGTAGTTGAGATAAATAAAAAGATTGCTTATAATATTTCTGAACTTATAGAAGATGGTTCAACTCTTCAGATGGGAATTGGCGCAATTCCTGATTTTGTTTTAAAATATCTTTCAGACAGGAAAGCATTAGGAATTCATTCCGAAATGTTTTCCGATGGAACAATTGAACTTGTTGAAAAGGGCGTAATTACAAATGAAATGAAAACACTACATCCTGGTAAAATTGTTGCCGGATTTGTTCTTGGTACGAAGAAGCTTTACAATTTTATAAATAATAATCCGATGATTGAATTTCACAGGCAGGAATATGTGAATGATCCTTTTGTAATTGCAAAAAATTATAAAATGGTGGCGATCAATTCTGCGATTGAAATCGATATTACCGGTCAGGTTTGTTCTGATTCAATCGGACAAAAACTTTACAGCGGTTTTGGCGGACAACTCGATTTTATTCGCGGTGCAAGTCGTTCGGATGGCGGCAAACCGATTATTGCTCTGCCTTCTACCACAAAGGATTCAAAGATATCAAGGATCGTTCCTTTTCTGAAACCTGGTGCCGGTGTAGTAACAACAAGAGGAGATGTTCATTACGTAGTTACCGAATATGGAAGTGTTCAGCTTTTTGGTAAACCAATTAGTGAGAGAGCAAAGGCACTTATAAGCATTGCTCATCCGGCATTTCGGGATAAACTTCTTGAATACGCTAAAGAAAATAAGTATATCTAAGTGAGTTTTAAAGTTTCATCCAGGGAAGTGAACTCCTATCAGCTTCCATTTAATTTTATTCTTTTACTTTTGACCAAAATTAGAAAGAATTTTTGATTACATTTTGCACTAGATTTATTTATATGTTTCGATAATTATGATTGCAGTAATAGGAGACATACACGGTTGTTATTTAACGCTTAAAGAACTGGTAGATAAAATTAGAGCTAAATATTCACGGATTAAAATTTATAGCGTTGGAGATCTTGTAGATAGAGGTAATTTCAGTTTGGAAGTATTGGACTTTATCCAAGAAGAGGGAATAAAATTTACACCCGGGAATCATGACTATATGTTCTATTATTTTATTCATAATCCTGCAAGCGAACTTGGCGAAGCCTGGATTTATAACGGATACGAAAAGACACTTGATTCCTATAACAATAGGTTCAACAAAATTGAAGAGCATCTAAATATTATTATTCGTGCGCCTATATTTATCGATTTGCCTGATTGTTTTATTTCGCATGCGGGAATCTCAAAATTTTATGAATCGAACCTTCCTAAGAATTTTTTAAGCAACACTATAAAGTTAGAGAATATTCTCAGGAACGATTTGGATAAAACACGCGGTATTTTATGGACAAGAAGCGAGTTAATGAATATAGGAAAGCTGCAGATAGTTGGTCATACAAGGCGTGAAGAAGTTATGTTTGATATGTACAGCAACGTGGTTTATATAGATACTTCTGCATACAGCGGCAATAAACTAAGCGCCGTAATTATAGATAATAATAAGCTGCTTGAAGTAATTTCAGTTGATACGAAGCTGAGAGATATTCAATAACTGAAGTTACCCAAAATGAATAAATTGGTTAATTTGTCGTTCCGAACTTGTTCCGGAATCTTTATTTTTAAAATGTATATAGATGCTGAAACAAGTTCAGCATGACAATTAAGTAACTTCAGTCAATAATTGTTTTCAAAAAAAATCCGGAAGTATATCTTACTTTCCGGATTTTTTATTTTTTCTATATAAAAATGGAGAAGCTACATCTTAGCAATTTGTCGCAGAACAAAAAATTCTGCGCTGAAGGCAACAATTAAAAGAATTGTTAAAACAATAATTCTCTTAATCTTTTCTCTTTTCCTAATTTCATCCATATTCAAATAATGATCATCGCTTCTTCTTTTATAATCTCCATTTTTAATAGACCACTGCTTGTTCTGCAATTTATCTCCCATGAATTCGTTTTTTTTTTTGATTTTTTATAACACTAAGAATATATGATTCTTCCAAAATCGTACCAAAAGTAATAATTTCATAAATCTTAAAGATTGAAACAATTTAAAATCACTTATAAGAAATTGTGCGGTAAAAATTTCTTGTAGAAGAAAAAATTACTTGTTAAAGTGATGAGATGGCTCTCATTAAAATGTTTTTATCTGCACTCAGATAATTTGAAATCTAGATTTTTCTATTTGGATTTTTAGAGAAGTTTGTGGGCGCTGAAGGAGTCGAACCTCCGACCCTCTGCTTGTAAGGCAGATGCTCTGAACCAACTGAGCTAAGCGCCCTAATTTTAAAGAATAATTCTTAAAAATTTGCTCGACAAATATCCTACTTTTTGAAAATAAATCCAAACTATATCTTTATTTATTTTCAACCATTTAATTATCTCTCTAATTTTTCTTCTTTGCAAAGATTGTTATTAAAAACACAATTTGAATGATTGGAAACTTTTTCCTTTAGGAAAGTAATCTAAAAATTTGTGTTATAAAAAGAGCAAGATTACTTTTGCATTTATCGTACACTTAACGATAATCATTTGCGGACATATTTCATTCATTGCGGATAACCTAAGAGATTTCTCTTATTCAATTGCCATTTAATAAACTTAATTTAAAATGAAAATAAAAATGATGAGTCGAAAAAGAAAAGAACGACTTCAGATTGCACCTTCTATCGAACCAGCATTAAAGTCCATTTATTTACCGGAAGATAAAAACGGATATAATTCACGTTCAGTTCAAATATCATTTATCGCAATTTTGTTAGGTATAGCTGGTGGAATAATCGCTCAAATTTTGACTAGGTTGATTGGTCTTATAACAAATCTATGCTTTTACGGCGTATTCTCATTCAACTTTAATTCTCCCGCTCAAAATCATCTAGGGCTTTGGGTAATTTTAGTTCCTATTGCTGGTTCCATAATAGTAGGTTTGATGGCAAAGTATGGCTCCGCAGGAATCAGAGGACATGGAATTCCTGAAGCAATGGAACAAGTTCTTTTAAATGAAAGCAGAATTCAACCACGTCTTACTTTTTTAAAACCTATTTCTGCTGCAATTTCAATTGGTACCGGCGGACCATTTGGTGCTGAAGGACCAATTATCGCAACTGGTGGTGCCTTAGGTTCACTTATCGGACAAATTCTTAAAACTAGCGCCGATGAAAGAAAAACTCTTTTAGCAGCAGGAGCTGCCGCTGGTATGGCTGCCACTTTCGGAAGTCCGGTTTCTGCAATACTTCTTTCCGTTGAGCTTTTACTTTTTGAATTCAAGCCGCAATCTTTAATTCCTGTTACATTAGCAAGTGCGGCTGCAACTGCAGTTAGAATATTTTTTGTCGGAACCAGTCCGATCTTTGCGCTTAAAAATGTTTCTCAACCAGGTTCACTTGCCCTGGTTATTTATTTATTGATGGGATTAGTAATTGGTGTGTGTTCCGTTTATGTAACTAAATCAGTTTATCTTGTTGAAGATGCATTTGATAAGCTGCCGATACATTGGATGTGGTGGCCTGCAATTGGTGCTGTTGCGGTAGGAGTTATCGGGTATTTTGCACCTCATACTATGGGAGTAGGTTACGACAATATAGATCATATATTGAATGGTTCAATTTTAGGACAGGCATTAGTATTACTTTTTATTTTAAAATTTATTTCTTGGGCAATTTCACTTGGAAGCGGAACATCCGGAGGGACACTGGCGCCTTTATTCACAATTGGAGGCGGACTCGGTGCCGCATTAGGTTCCATCGTATTAAATTTCTTTCCTAATTCCGGTGTAGATATACGAATAGCTGCATTGGTTGGGATGGCGGCTATGTTTGCAGGATCGGCGAGAGCTTTGCTTGCGTCAATGATATTTGCATTTGAAACAACGATGCAGCCTTATGGCTTATTGCCCCTATTGGCTGGCTGTAGTTCTGCTTATTTAGTATCAAGCTTAATGATGCGTAATACCATTATGACTGAGAAAATTGCAAGACGTGGAGTAAACGTACCAAGTGAATATGAAGCAGATTTTCTAACTAGAATTAAGGTCAAGGATTATGAAACTTCCAAAGTGTGTACATTAAATGCTGAGGATAAAATAGGTAAAGTGCAAGAATGGCTTATGTCCGGTGCAGAAGGAACTTTGCATCATGGTTATCCCGTTGTGGAAAACAACGACAGACTCGTTGGCGTAATTTCAAGAAGAGAACTGGAAAATCCCAAATATCTGCCGGATATGAAAATAAATGAATTAATAAAAGATCCGATTGTAGTTGTTTTTGAAGATAATACCATGAGAGAAGCTGCTGATATGATGGCATTATATAAACTGACAAGGATTCCTGTTGTTTCACATGAAGATAATTTTAAAGTAATTGGCATAATTTCTCGGGAAGATATAATGAAAGCCAGGAGAAAAAATATTGAGCAGGAAAACCTTTACAAGAAATATATAAAGTGGTCTACGTTAAAAAAGAAGAGTGAGTTAGAGAACGAAAGACAAAAAGTGGATGCAAATTGATTTAAAACAAAGTGTGCAACTAAACTTAATAATATCTTAATTAAGACAATAATTATGAAAAAAATAAATCAACATTTGCATTGATATTTTTTCAAAATCAATCTGTCTTCTAAATATTATTTTCAGCTCAAGAATTTGATGAAAGTTAATATGTTATCTTATCCTGCAGCACATAAGATGAAATTTCTATCCAAAGTGATGATTGAAGACTGTATCTATTTCTGCGTTGGAAAATTGGAATAAATAAACTAAAATTTATTTTATAATATGTTAATAAATATTTCGATTTATATTACTGAAGAAAATTTACCTTGTTATGGGGTGGAGGAATTCTATGAACAATAATGGCAAATCAATCGATTCATATCTTAAAGAACTTAAAGAAGGTCAGCATCATTTTGAAAATATTTTTGAATCTTTGGCAAGAATGCTTTTCAATGATTCCAGCTTTATTAAACCGGTTATCGTGAACGGGAAAAATACTTATGACTTTCTTCAGTTCAGGATGGGCAAGAAACATATCATCGGCTTGTTTGATGTTATTAATAAGTTTGTTGCCTTTATTAAAGATGCTGCTGAGAATGGTGAAAGCAAAGAGATGGCATTTGTTTTAGTTGGCGAACCAGGAAACGGAAAAACTTTCTTTGTTGATTATCTTTCCGTGATGTACAGAAAATTTATCTCCATTCCTGAGAACAATAAATATACATTCCGTTTTAATTTACCTGATGACCTCGACGGCTATGGGAAAATTAGAGTAATCGAATCTCAGACTTATGAAGATCCGATGATTTTGATGATGAACCTCTTCAATAAAAAAGAAGAAAACCAGGAATATTTAATACTTAATGGATTCACTGATTATGAAATTGATGACCTTTATAGAAATTACCGTTCACTCGGTGCAGATACTGAATTTATTTTAAACGATCTAAAAGCTTATTACGATGGTGATGTTGAAAAAA
The DNA here is from genome assembly GCA_021815405.1 of Bacteroidota bacterium. Taxonomy (GTDB): domain Bacteria; phylum Bacteroidota; class Ignavibacteria; order Ignavibacteriales; family Ignavibacteriaceae; genus FEN-1297. Next base: position 168,472 of record JAKAGV010000009.1, on the reverse strand, counting down.
TAAAAGAAGCTATCGATATTGTTAAGGTGCCGATCAGCGAGACACTCGGAACAATTACAGGTAAATATCCTGCAAAGGATAAACTAACCAGCAGCGGTGTTGACCTTGTCGGAGAAGAAAGCATCCAGCGTCTTCTGCACATTACGAACTCAAATAATCCTTACAGGTTTGATTTACGGCGAGGAGCATTGGCTAGAGTAGGTGGCGGTGGTATTCACTTTGCGGATGAAATATTTAAGAATAAAACTGACCTGCTTAAAATATATCTCGGCGTCGTTCAAAATCGAGTAATTGAAATCGATGCTTTCAAATGGCCGATTGATACTTTAATTATTGCAACAAGTAACAATGCTGACGTTCAAAACTACAGAGCAAATGATGAAGAGAAGCCAATTCTGGATAGGTGCAAATTTTGTTATGTTGCACATAATACCAACTACAAACTTCAGGAAGACTTAACCAAGTATGCACTTGGTGAAGGCGATAAGACTACTTTCATGGGAGAAAAACTTCACATTGATCCGAATTTAACTTACACTCTTTCAGTGATCGTAACTCTAACCCGTCTACCACGTTCAGATGACAAGTTAACTCCAATAGAAATGATGAAGCTTGCCGCAGGTGAGGTTGCTGGTGAAAAGAGTGTAAAGACATTAGCTGAGATTGTCGATCAGCTTGAGCATGAATCCGACACAACAAAACGTTTTGGACAGAAAGGATTAGGACAGCGCGATCTGGCAAGAATGATTAACACTCAACGTGGCTATTCAGAGACCAATGAGGGCAAGTGTATGTTCACCTTGAATATATTCAAAGCTGCTGAGGAAGTTATTCTTGATTATGTTCAAGATAATAATGAACGAGCAAAATATTTTGAGGACCTGAAGATTGCAAAGGATTTATATCGAAAGAGAATTAGAACAGAAATGTTTAATGCGTTTATGGATGAACCGGAAGCAATTAAAAAAGATGTAATGATGTACGTAAACATGATTGTCGGCATGGGTCGTTCTGATCTGGGACCGGATAAAATTATAACTTACCGCGATCCTCAAACTAAAAAGATGCAGCCGATAAAAATTGATGAGCGTTTTGTCAGTGCAGTTGAGAATGAACTTGAAATGAAAACACAAGAACAGAAGGAATCATTTAGAGGTCAGATTAGAAAAATTTATGCTCAGCGGCTTCAGACAGACAAGAACTATGATTTTATGGATAATGTTGACCTGGTTAAAGCCGTAACAGATACAAGGCTGAATTCCGATATTGCTTCTGCCGGCGGATTAGTAGGTGCACTTGCTAACCGTACTAATGAAGACAACGAAAAGCTTTATAATCGGATTGTATCAACAATGAAAAATAAATTAGGATATTGTACTACATGTGCTCAAAAGACGATTGAGTTCTTCTGCACACAGGATCATCAGTCATAAATCTAATCTTGTAATATTAGAGGTTAGAGTCGATTGAAAATTGAATATTGCGGTTGGTAATTGAACATTTCAATACCCAATTCACATTTATTTAGGTAATAAAAAGTTTAAAGTACAGCAATGAACGGCAAAGGAAAAAAAAGTAGTAATACCGGGAAGACAAATAATTCAAAAATAGATACCGGAAGTGAAGCAGAATTTCTTTTTACTAAATCTGAAATCAATGACCAATCTCTGTTAAAGAATATCTCGAAGGATTATTTAGAATTTTATGATTTCAGGGATACCGATCATTTATTAAAGTTTTCTATTAACTCAAATGCTTTGACTAGATTATTCACACTCGATAAATTGTTAGAGCGCGACAAGCTTAGAGAGAAGGACGGTTTTCCAAGAAAGATTAAATTGGGAAAACTTATAAAGCCTTCTCCAGATGGTAAAGGTAAAACGATAATTGTTCCAACTACGAGTGAAGAAAAATTTTTCCATTGGAATGGAATGCCAAGCGGCGGCGAAGGTTCAATGACGGGCGGCAGCGGCGATGAAGCCGAAGGCGAAGTTATTGGCGAAGAACCTTTGCGCGATGAAGAAGGTGAAGGAGCCGGTGCTGGACAGGGAAAAGGCGGAGAGCATGGAATGGGCGCGGAAGCATATGAAATCGGACGGATTTTAACCGAGCAATTTGAACTTCCCAACATCAAGGAAAAAGGAAAGAAGACTTCACTGACAAAATTTTCTTATGAGCTGACAGATAAATACCGCGGTCACGGGCAAATTCTGGACAAGAAATCTACATTAAAGCAGATAGTTAAAACAAATCTTGCCATAGGAAACATAACTACAGAAGAGCCTCCGGATACTACTAAATTAATTATAAATCCTAATGATAGAATTTATCATATACTTTCGCGCGAGAGAGATTTCGAATCTCAGGCTATAGTTTTTTTCCTGCGCGATTATTCAGGCTCTATGCAGGGAAAACCGACCGAGGTTGTAGTAACTCAGCATATTTACATTAATAGCTGGCTTGTATATCAATATAAGAAGCAGGTCGTAAGCAGGTTTATTGTTCATGATACCGAGGCTCAAGAAGTTCCCGATTTTTATACTTATTTCAATAAGTCAGTTGCCGGAGGAACTGATGTATCCACTGCATACGAACTTGTAAATAAAATTGTTGAGGAAGAACATCTTGCACGCGATTATAATATTTACGTTTTTCATGGAACTGACGGCGACGACTGGCAGGATGACGAAATGCGAGCGGTTAAAGAACTTGAGAAAATTTTGAAGTATGCAAGCCGTGTGGGAATTACAATCGCCGAAAACAATTCTTCGGCAAGAAACGATACTGTTGTAGAAAATTATATTAAGGATTCAAAGCTTCTTGAGAAATATCCTGATGTTCTTCATCTCGATTCTTTTGTAGCTGAAGAAGCTTCTGAAGATAGGATTATTCAGAGCATTAAGCTTTTAATTAGTTAGAGGAAGATGGAATTAATAGATCAACATACTAAACGAATAATGGAAGGCTGCAAGGAGCGCGCTCTGGATGCGGGGCTCAAGTTCGATAAGGCTACGCTTGAATATATGGTTACTAATACTGATTTACTCGAACTTTCTCCAAAGAATATGATTCCAACTCTTTACGATTACTGGCTTCAAGAAATAGAAGTCTTACGCAGTAAAGGCGAGTATGAGTATTATCCGAATAATCCTTATGAGACTGTAATAAACACTCGTCCGGCAATTTCGTTTTATAACAATGAGAATCCCGACTGGATGAATGTGATGATCTTTTATCATGTAATTGCTCATATTGATTTCTTCCAGAACAACAAATTTTTTGAACATACCTGGGATTATGATTTTAAGGAGAAAGCTCTTACTGAAAAGAGAATAATCTCCAAGCTGCATGCTCAGAAAGGAAGAGCTGTTGATTACATAATTGAATTTACACGCGGCATTGATAACCTTGTCGGTTATTTCGATTCCTTAAAAGACAAAGATGATATAGACTTGTTTAAACTGCCGGAACAGATTGATTTTTATTTCAATCATTTTTTGCAGGATAGAAGTCAGTTCAGCATGCAGAATTATCTTGAAGAAATTGAAAGATACAATTTAACCGATGAGACGGAAACTAAATCAAAAGAAGAAAATTTCTTCACGGAAATTTATTTGAAATACCCTGAGTTTGATGATCTATTCAGAAAGCATAAAGAAGAAAATCATCAAAATGGAGTTAAAGATCTAATTCAGTTTATCTTTGATGAAAGCACATTTTTGAATAAGCCCGAAAATATTTGGATGAAAACAGTAATCTCGATTATTCGGGATACGGCTCTCTATTTTTCTCCTCAGATACGCACTAAAATTATGAATGAAGGCTGGGCAAGCTACTGGCATGAGAAACTTTTTTTAATGGATGAAAGAATACGCGGACATGAAGTTGCATTTGCAAAGGTAAATGCAAAAGTAACTTCAATTTCAAAGGTTGGATTAAATCCTTATGCAATCGGCTGGCGATTATTTATGTACATTGAAGAGATGGCTGATAAGGGAAGGCTTTCTTATAACTTTAGAAAACTTGATGACATTAATAAACGGGAGAATTATAATGATTCAACCGGAAAGGGAAGAGATTTTATTTTCCACGTAAGAGAAAATTACTGTGATCTAACTTTTCTTAATACTTTTATCGATCAGGATTTTATCGATAAGCATAAGCTGATGGTTGTCGGGCAGCGGATAAATCCGGATAGAAATGTACGTGAATATTACGTTAAGAGCCGAAAGGCACAGGATTACAAATCGATGATATTGAACAGCCTTTATCATCCGCCTTATATTACATTTTCAACGCAGCGGAATGGATCGCTTTATCTGAATCATCGCTTCGAAGGCAAAGAGCTTTACCGTGATTATATTCCAAATACATTAATTGGAATTGAATATCTCTGGGGAAATAAAGTATATCTTGAAACAATGGAGCTTGATTGGGATAAGATGAAACTTGATGAAGACAATATTAGCTCTGATGATTTCTGGCAGCGCGAGAAGATGTTTAGAAAGGTTTTGTATTCGGTAGAAAATAAGAAAGTAAAAAAAGAAGTCTTGAATTAACAGGATTATAATGACAACGAAATTCGCAGGCAATAAGTCGCACGATATTATAAATCTTCTTGACCGAAAGCTAAAAAAATCGGATGAAGGATCGGTAATTCCGTTCCATGAGTTTTTGGCAAGAGCACGGGAAGACCCTCTGCTTTATTTCAGAAACGTCTTCCAGTTATTCAGCGATATGGTTTATCATTATATTGATATTGAAGACGAATATAAGGACGACCCGGAAAGTATCAGTTACAAAACAGTTAATTGCGAAAGACTGTTTGTTGAAAATACCGATACACCATTCTTTACAGACCTCCCGCTTGCCAACAGACTTATCCGATTAGCCGATTCTTTTCGGGAAGGAACTCAGCAGAATAAGATTTATGTTTTTATCGGACCTCCCGGCAGCGGCAAGAGCACTTTTCTAAATAATCTTTTAAGAAGATTTGAAGAATTCACACACAGTCATGAAGGAATTAATTACGAAGTCCTTTGGAGGCTCGATCATCAAAAGATCGGCAACTCACTTTCTCCGCTGGTAAAAGAAGCAATAGAAGAATATTATATTAACAAAGGTTCATTAATAAAGCCTCAGAATTTAAATAATTCAGATGTACTTGAAGTGCCATGCCCAAGCCACGATCATCCGGTGTTGATTATACCGAAAGAATACCGGGCGGAAATTCTTGAAAAACTTGTAAAAGATAATTCACGGCTTAAAATCTTTTACAAAAAAGAATATGAATGGTTGTTTACAGAAAATGCGTGCACAATTTGTACGTCGCTTTATGATGCTCTTATAAATCGTTTACGGTCTCCGGCAGAAGTATTTGACATGCTGTTTGCCAAGCGCTACACTTTCAACAGAAGACTTGGCTATGGAATAAGCGTTTTTAATGCCGCCGATAAAGAGCCTGAAAGTTTATTCTTTACAAATGAAGAGCTCCAGAGGCAGCTTAGCTTAAGGTTTCGTAACAGCAATCTTATTCAGTATGTATTTTCACGTTACGCAAAAACTAACAATGGTGTATTTGCAATAATGGATGTGAAAGGCGAGAACGAAAAACGCTTTCTTAACCTTCACGGAATTATCAGCGAAGGTGTGCATAAAATTGGAGACATTGAAGAAAATGTAAATTCACTTTTCTTTTCTGTAATGAATCCTGAAGATAAGCAGAAAATTGTTTCGTTAGATTCTTTCAAGGACCGGATAATTGAAATCAATGTAAACTATATTCTTAATTATACCGAAGAGGTAAAAATTTACTATCATTCTTTTGGGATGCAAATCAATAATCACTTCCTTCCCGGAGTGCTGGAAAATTTTGCAAAGATAATCATTAGTTCCCGCCTAAATATAAATTCGCCGGCAATTTCAGAATGGATCGAGGATCCATCTATTTATGCGGACTACTGCGATGAAAATATGCTTCTGCTTAAGCTGTCGATTTATTCTAATAAAATTCCTGATTGGCTGACCGATGAGGACTATAAAAATTTTAACAAGAATGTCCGCAGAAAAATAATAAGAGAATCAGATAAGGAAGGGAAGACAGGTTTCAGCGGAAGAGAATCTATTTATATTTTTAATGAATTCTATAACTCGATACCACGGAAGCAAGTAGAGAACGGTACTCCGGAAGAGCTTCAAGTTACAATGGAAGACATCCGTAAGTTTTTTAAAAAACATGAACAGTATAATGAGAGAATTCCGAAAGGCTTTATTGACTCTGTAATTCGTCTTTACAACTATAACATCATGGAAGAAATAAAAGAATCTCTATTCCATCAGAATGAAGAACGGATAAGCAAAGACATTCAGAATTATTTGTTTGCATCAAATTATGATTTTGGTGAAACACTAATATGCCCATACACTAAGGAGAAGATTGAAATTACCGAGCAATTCTTTAACTCGATAGAACAATATTTACTGCCTAATGAAGTTACTGCAAGAGCTAAGAAAAAATATCGCGAAGAGACCGCGACAATGCTCGGTGTAAATATTCAGCAGATGACGGAAGAAGATGATATTACAGGTACTGAAATTTATAAGGATCTTTATTCGACTTATATTAATAATTTGAGAGAGCATATCTTCCAGCCGTTCCTCGAGTTCCCTGCTTTTGAGGCGGCTATTAAAGAATATGGAACTTCCAAATTTGAAGTCTATGATAACCGCACAAAGGAAGAAGTGACGTTTCTAATTCAGAATCTAATCTCTAAATTTAATTATTCTACTGAAGGCGCAAAGCATGTTTGCCTATACGTTATAAGGAATAAGATAGCTGAGAATTTTAATTGATGAAAATAGAAGTAATCTTCAAGGTTGCTAATTAAAGCTATAACATAAAATTTTCATTTGTATTTTAATTTTGTGACCTTGAAGGTTGCCCTAGAGCGAGCGACGGGGTTCGAACCCGCGACATTCAGCTTGGGAAGCTGACACTCTGCCAACTGAGTTACGCTCGCAAATAAAATAAACATAATTTCTTTGAACTAAATTAAGAAACCGACTCTACTAATTCAAGAAGTTTATTCGCTGAAGGCTAGCTTTACTAATTCCTTCTGCTGGCTTTCGGATATTTTATGCGATCCTACAGCCGGACTCGGACTTTCAGGTCTACCAGCATATCTTAATCTCTGACCTTCCGCAAGGTCTTCAAGCAATCTAGGAACAAGGAATCCCCAGGCACCCATATTCTTCGGTTCTTCCTGGACCCAAATAACATTTTTAGCTTTTACATAGGATGATAAAATTTCTTTTATTTTACCAGACATATAAGGATAAAGCTGTTCAAACCTAATTATAGCGGTATCATTTATTTTTTGCTCAGCGCGGTACCTTAATAAATCATAATAAACCTTACCGCTGCATAAAATTATTCTTGACACTGAATCTTTTTTCTCAATTGTCTTATCGTCTATTACTTCATTGAACCAGCCGTTAATAAACTCCTCCTTTGGAGATTGGGCTTCATGAAGACGAAGCAGACTCTTAGGAGTCATTATTATTAGCGGTTTCATCATTCTGCGTTTTATTTGTCTCCTGAGCAGATGAAAATATTGGGCAGGAGTTGTCACGTTGCAAACCTGCATATTATCCTTCGCGCAAAGAGTTAAAAATCTTTCGAGTCTTGCACTTGAATGTTCGGCGCCTTGACCTTCGAAACCATGAGGCAGAAGCATGACAGTGCTGTTGGGCAGTTTCCATTTTTCATAAGATGCAGCAATAAAATTATCAATAATAATTTGAGCGCCGTTAGAAAAATCTCCGAACTGCGCTTCCCAGATAACAAGCGCAAGCGGATCAGCAGTACTGTAGCCGTATTCAAAGCCGAGTACTGCTGCTTCAGAGAGAAGACTGTCCAGCGCTTCTATCTTTGCCTGGCTTTGAGAAATATGATTTAAGGAAACATATTCAGCACCGGAATGAATATCTGTTAATGCAAGATGTCTCTGACTAAAAGTACCGCGCACACTATCCTGACCGCTTAATCTTACCGGTGTACCTTCAAGAAGCAAACTGCCGAAAGCAAGAGATTCCGCCAAAGCCCAATCAGCTTGTATCTTGTCATCAATTAGGTCTAATCTTTTTTCTAGAAACTTTTTCAATTTCGGATGGACTGAAAACTCTTTCGGAACTTTTGTTATTCCAAGTAAAATCTTTTTCATATCTTCTTCCGAAACTCCGGTATCTCTAACGGGAGTTGCAGCTTCAATTTTTTCCTTTGAAACAGCAAGTGGTGCGTCGGCTTTGAACTCTATACTTTTTCTTTTGGTCTTTTCAAATGCTTCGTTGAGCTGATTATAAATTTCAGAATTCATCTGATTTATTTCATCAGAATGAAGAGCTTTACTTTCTAAAAGCATCTTAGAATAAGTTTCTCTTACCGAAGGATGATTTTTAATTTTCTCATAAAGCAGCGGTTGAGTAAAACCGGGTTCATCGCCTTCGTTATGACCATGTCTTCTAAAACCGAACATATCAATAACAATATCCTTCTTAAAAAGCTGCCGGTACTCGAGTGCAATCTTTGTTACCCATAATGCAGCTTCAGGATCTTCACCATTTACATGGAATATTGGTGCTTGAATCATCTTTGCAACATCGGTTGCGTACTGAGAAGAACGAGCATCTTCAGGAGTAGTTGTAAATCCAATTTGATTATTTATTATTATATGTATTGTTCCACCGGTACGATAACCTTTTAGCTGGGAAAGATTGAGAGTTTCCGCAACCACACCCTGTCCGGCAAAAGCTGCGTCTCCGTGTATTAATACCGCTAATATTTTTTTGTGCTCTTTATCCCCAAGCCTTTTTTGCTTAGCTCTAACTATACCTTGCACAACCGGATCGACCCATTCAAGATGACTTGGATTAGAAGCTACTGAAACTGTTATGCTTTTTCCGTTACGAGTTTTGTATTTTCCTGCAGCGCCGAGGTGATATTTTACGTCACCGGAACCTTCAATTGAATTTAGATCGGGAATATCTTCAAACTCAGAGAAGATTGATTCGTAAGACTTGCCGATAATATTACAAAGTACGTTAAGTCTTCCGCGGTGAGCCATACCGAGAACTACTTCGAGAATTTCATTATCGCTTGCATCATTTAATAAAGCGTCTAATACCGGAATCAAAGTTTCGGACCCTTCAAGTGAAAATCTTTTATGACCGATAAATTTATTATGAATAAAATGCTCAAATGTTTCCGCAATAATTAGTTTGTTTAATATTGTACGTTTTATTTCAAGGTTAAAGTTGGGAATATTCTTCACCGGTTCCATTTTATTTTGAAGCCATATCTTCTCTGCGGGATTTTGAATATGCATGTATTCAACGCCAATCTTATCGCAATAAGTTTTCTGGAGTATGTTTAGGATTTCTCTCAGAGTTGCAGTCCGTAATCCGCTGAAGCCGCCTGTAATAAATTCTCTATCAAGATCCCATAAAGTTAACTTGTAAGTAGCCGGGTCTAATTCGGGATGATAAGGTGTTGGAGAGCCGATTGGATCGAGGTCTGCAATTAAATGACCTCGAACCCGGTAAAGATTTATTAGCTGAAGTACTCTTCCTTGCTTTTCAAATTCTTCGGTGCTTCCTCCCTTTGCCATTGTAGCGGGCTGGTAATCGGTTTTCCATGTAAGCGGCTGTGCCGGAATTTTTAAATCTTCAAAAATTTCTTCATAGAAAAAGTTACTGCCTAAAAGAAGATCATGAATTTCTTTTAGGAACAAACCTGACTCTGCACCTTGAATAATGCGGTGATCGTAAGTGCTGGTAATGTTCATTACCTTACTGATTCCAAGTGTAGAAATAGTTGAAGGCGACATTGCCTGGTATTCGGCGGGATATTGGATTGCACCGGTCGCAACAATTGTTCCTTGCCCCAGCATTAATCTTGGAACGGAGCTTACTGTTCCGATAGTGCCTGGATTAGTTAATGTAATGGTCGTTTCCAAAAATTCCGCCGGATCAATCAAACCTTTGCGGGAGCGGGCTACGAGATCGTCATAGGCTTTATAAAATTCCTCAAACGACATTATGTTAGCACTTTTAATATTTGGCACTATAAGCGAGCGGCTTCCGTCTTTCTTCTCTATATCAATTGCAAGACCAAGATTAATTTTACTTCTCTTTATAACGTTCGGTCTTCCGTTTATAAAGGTAAAAGCATTATTCATAGAAGGATTGGTAGTAACTGCTTTTACTATTGCCCAGGCAATTAAATGAGTAAAAGAAATTTTACCAAGATTCTTTTTCTGGAGATAATTGTTTATCAGCGAGCGATTTTCCTCAAGCAGTTTAACCGGAATAGTTCTTTGAGAAGTAGCAACAGGAATTGTAAGGCTGCTGCTCATGTTATCTAAAATTTTTGCAGAGCTTCCGGCTATTATCTGAACGCGGTCATCCTCACCGGGAACCGGCATGGGAATATCCTCCCTTACAGCAGGCATGCCGGTAATTGATTGATGATTTTTCGGTACAGAAGCTAAGTTGGATTTGCCGTTGCCGTTTTCCTTAGGTGTTACTTTTCCGAAAAAGTTCTGCCACTGTTCGGAAACCTCAGCCGGATCCTCTTCGTATTGCTTATGCAGGTATTCAACAAACCACGTGTTAGCACCAAATTTTTCAAGTTCTTCTTTCTGTTCCTTTGTTAGGTCGCTTGCTTTCATCTTACCCTAATTTTTTTCTAATTATATTTTATTGTTAAATTTATATAGTTCAACAAAGTGAAATAATCACCTTGCGGACTCATCAATGGCTGAAATGCTTTATTTTTTTGTATTAGTAAAATAGACACCTAAATTTAATAAAACTTAATTATTAATTTAGTCCTTTAACGCAAGTTCTTAATTTTTTATCTTACTTGCCTTAAAAGTTTTACAGTGTTTATTATTAGATAGCAAAACTTCTTGACGGTTTTAACTTATTAAATTATAAAAAGATTGATTATGATGGGAAATACAGAGATTTCAAATATTAGAAGAGATTATTTATTTACCGGATTAGATGAGGCTTCCGCAAATAATGATCCTTTTATACAGTTTTCAAACTGGATGAATGACGCATTGGAGTCAAATTTAATAGACCCGAGCGCTATGATTTTAGCAACATCAGATAAAAATGCAATTCCGAGCGTGCGGGTAGTTTTACTTAAAAGAATTGACAGCGATGGTTTTGTGTTTTATACCAATTATGAAAGCAGGAAGGGGAAAGAGCTTTTGGAAAATCCGAATGCTTCTCTTTTATTTTTCTGGAAGGAACTGGAAAGGCAAATTAGAATAGAAGGTAAAGTTGAAAAGATTTCCCAAAGGGAATCAGAAGAATATTTTCATTCCAGACCTTATGAAAGCCAGCTTGCAGCCTGTGCATCCGATCAGAGCAGCATAATTCCGGGTAGAGAATTTCTTGAAAAAAAATATGATGAATTGAAAAAAAAGTATGACGGAAAAGAAATTCCGCTGCCGCCGTTTTGGGGAGGATTAAAATTAAAACCTGATTACTTTGAGTTCTGGCAGGGAAGAGAAAACCGTTTGCATGACAGGATTTGTTATACAAAAGAGAATGCTGGCTGGAAGAAGGAGAGATTAGCGCCGTAAGAATAATTCTTCTTTCTGAAGGCTTTGATTTTTTTTAATTCCCTTATTGTATTTTAAAAATATTTTACCCAAGTTAAATGCAGAAGTTAAATAATTTTAGAAAGGTTTTCTAAAAGTGAACATTCATCTTATAATTACCAATTGTAAAAACAATTTGGACTGACTTTAAGGATTAATTGCAGAGCAGGGACATATAGGGGCAATTAATTCTTGAAACCGGGGTTCTACTCAAAAAAGATTTTTTCCATTATAATTAAAATTCGATAAGACATTTAAGACTTAGATAAAAAAGATTTGTTTTGCTGAGATTCGATAAGAAGAAGATTTGAAAAAATTTTGTTCTTTGAAGAAGCTATAGAAATTATTTTAAAAAAATTAAGAAATTTTCCCAAACGAGTCTTTTTAGACGTATTTATTTAAAGTGAGTTTTTAAAATTTAACTCAAGTTGGCGGCTAAGTTCTAAAATTTCGGATAGGAGTTTAACAATTCTCGCTGGAGATTCGGGAATTCTTCGCCGGGATTGCAGAATTCCGGCTGAAGATTCTGGAAATCCTCGCCAAACTTCTAGAAATCCGGCGGAAAATTCCAGAAGTATGGCGGGAAATTGTACAAGTTCCGGCGGAAATTGCCGAAGTTCCGCCAGGAATTCCGGAAATCCGGCTGGAGATTCCGGAATCTTGGCTGGAGATTCTAGAATTTCCATCAGGAATTCTCGAATTTCGCACTTTTTTGTTCTAAACAGTAACATTAATCACATAATAGTGGAGGATAGATATGAAGTACTTAGAAGATCTAATCAATCAATTTGGCGGATTGAAAAAGGGCATAGCAACCCACGCTGCTCTGTGGGGCAACCAGATTTATACGCCTGAATTTGTGCAGGGTATAATCGATGCACTTAACAGTAAAAATGAAGAGATAAAGACCGCCGAAAATACATCTTCAAGATTGAAGAAAGAAGGGCGTCAAATGGAAACCCAATACCAGGCTGTTGCCGATAAGATTATAAAGATGGCAGGCGGCTTCCATGCCGATAGTCGGGAACAAATGTTCGATTACGGCATCAAGCTTCCTAAAGAACCGGTATCAAAACCGAGACCCGAAGCCCAGGAGACTGTCGCCTTAAAAGACGACACCGATGGACAGGGATTTATCGTTAGTACTAATGGAGACCCGGTTGCAAACAACTATGAGTGGGAGAAGGGGCAGTCGGCAAATGCAGCAGACCTTAACACAATACCGGAGATGAAATTCTTTAAGTACACAAGCAAGACATCATTTGTAGATGACGACGTTGCGCGCGGTGTACGTTACTTTTACCGCGTGCGTGCGGTAAACACTGCGGGTGAAGGTCCTTGGAGTGAAGCGGTTAGCAGGGTGCAGTAGTAATAAAATATGAGATGTCATCTTTCAGAAAGATGACATCTTTCTTAAGTAAAACTAAGGTATTATAATATGAAAAAGTTTTTACCAATTTTAATTTGTATATTTTTTACAATTGCACAGTTACAAGCACAATGGGTGCAAACTAATGGACCGTATGGAGGGAATATAAAATGTTTAGCTGTATCAGGAAAGAATATTTTTGCCGGTACAGGTGGCGGCCTCCGTGGAGGAGGTGTTTTTCTATCAACAGATAATTGTAGAACTTGGGCGCCAGTAAATAATGGTTTAGGATGGCTTCCTAATGTGTATGCTATTGCTATATCCGGCACCAATATATTTGCTGGACTTAATGGAGGTGGAGTTTATCTTTCAACAAACAACGGTTCAAGTTGGACTGGTGTTAATAATGGATTACCTCAATATGCCTTTGTCTCTTCTCTTGTTGTTTCAGGAACTTCTATTTTTGCGGGAACTATATATAATAATGGTGTCTATCGTTCCACCAACAATGGATTAAGTTGGACAACTGTAAATAATGGTTTGGACTCGGAAACCGTGTATTATGGAATTAATGCAATGACTGTTAGTGGTAATAATATATTTATAGGAACTCAAATAGATGGTATCTATCGTTCATCAGATAACGGCGAAAATTGGACTTATTGCGGTTTTAAGGATACTACTATTTATTCTCTTGCCATATCAGACACAAATATTTTTGCTGGAATATTTCCCGCCCTTACATGTTCTCCAAGTGTCTTTTATTCATCAAACAATGGAAAAAGCTGGAATGCATCGATTGGAGTGACAGGAATTTGTAATAGCTTAGTAGTTTCAGGTAAAAATATATTAGCCGGCACTAGTACTAACGGTATTTTTCTTTCTACCGATAATGGCGCAAACTGGACTCAAATAAATAATGGATTACCGACTAATTATTGGGTCTATTCACTTGCCGCTTTTCCTAATGAAATAGGAGGAACTAATTTACTTGCTGGGAATAATCGCGGTGTTTACCTATCAACCGATAACGGGGGTAGCTGGAATGAAGCTGACAGCGGTTTGACCGGGATTGGAAATAATTCATTAGCGGTAATAGGTAATAATATATTTGCAGGCACAACCAGTGGCATTTTTCTTTCAACTGATGATGGCTCAAATTGGACTTCTGTAAATAATGGTTTAAGTAGTTATAGTGTTCTTGATGCCGAAGCACTTGCCGTTTCAGGAACAGATTTTTATGCTGCTATCGTACCGTATGGTGACCCACCTTATGGAAATGGTATATGTCTTTCAACTGATTACGGAACTAATTGGACTCGATTATGCAGTAACGCACCCGGGGGAGGGGTTGCCTCTTTAGCGGTTGGTAAGAATGCTGCTGGCGGAATAAATCTTTTTGCCGGTACTGGAAATGGTATCTTTGTTTCCACAAACAATGGCGTTATTTGGAATAAGTTAAATACTGGGTTACCTGCAGACAGTATGCTGATAAAAAGTATTGCGGTTGCTGGGTCAACAATCTTAGCTGCAACAAATTATAATAATAGTACGGTAATTTTGTCAACGGATTTTGGTGCACATTGGAGTGACGCAACTGAATTTACACCATTTCCAAGTATTTCTTCCATAACATTATATGGTTTGAATATTTTGGTTGCAGCTTATGATGGTATTTACCTTTCTACAAATAATGGAAAAACGTGGACTCAAATTAATTTAGGGCTTCCTAATAATTTTATGGCACAATCATTTGCTGTTTCAAATACAAATTTTTTTGCAGGTGATTATATTGGTCGTGTTTGGCGACGACCGATATCAGAAGTTTTATCCAATGTTTGGCAAGAAAATCTTACAATTAAAGATAATGGTAACATATCTCATTCGCTTTCATTTGGTCAATCGTCAGCAGCTACGGATAGTATCGATTCAAATTTAGGCGAGGCACCGCTTCCGCCGCCCGCTTTTGGATATGACGTAAGATTTCATTTGCCAACCGGGGATGACTCATGGAAGGATTTCCGCCCTTCATCTGAAGATAGTGTTGAGTGGACTATTAAATTTCAACCTGGAGACGGCGGGTATCCTATTACTTTTTCCTGGGATACGACAAAGCTGCCGCAGGGAAGTATTTTCTTGAAAGATGTTATTTCCGGAACACTAGTTAGTATTGATATGAAGGCAAGCACTTCATATACTCTTATAAATACGGGAATAAATACTTTGGCAATTACATATATAAGTTCTCAGCAAAGTACACCGGTAGAACTTACATCATTTGCTGCAAATTTATCTGATGATAAAGTAAATCTTTCCTGGGTGACGGCAACAGAAAAGAATAATTCGGGTTTTGAAGTTCAGAGGAGTAAAGATGGAACTGTATATGAAAAAATTGGCTTTGTAGAAGGGAACGGTACAACTACAGAAATTCACAAATATAATTTTAAAGATGCAAATCCGCCTACAGGCAAATTATATTACAAGCTTAAACAAATTGATTACAATGGATCTGTAAATTATTCAAACGTAATAGAGGTTGAGCAATCTACTCCAACAGTCTTTAGCTTATCGCAGAATTTTCCAAATCCATTTAATCCAACGACAACAATTAAATATGGATTGCCATCTATCAGTAATGTAAGAATAAAAATATACAACTCATTAGGTCAGGAGATTGAAACATTAGTAGATGGAACTCAGAATGCAGGCTATCATGAAGTAACATGGGATGCTTCAAACAAAGCATCGGGTATTTATTTTTATTCTATAGAAGCTGCTTCGGAAACAGGCAAAGGAACTTTCCGTTCGGTGAAGAAATTAGTACTGTTAAAGTAGCTGTTGTACGGCAGTTTAACTGCCGCACTGCTTCTGTTCTGGAGTTTAACTCCAAAACAACGATCAGTTAATTTATACAAAGGTATTTTATGAAAAAAAGTTTACTAACTATTCTAATATTTATTTATAGTCTTAGTTTTCAGATTTCAGGTCAGCAATTAAATAAGACAGGGTTGCTTTACCAGGATATTTCTAAAATATCATGGATAAAAAAAGCGATGCCTCAACCGGTTCTTAGAAAAATAGCCGTTAGTGTTGATAACTCAGCACATTTGCCTCCGGTTGGAAACCAAGGAAATCAAGGCAGCTGCGTTGCATGGGCTTTCGGCTACTACTATAAAACTTATCAGGAATGGCAGGAACATGGCTGGAGCGTTACAGACCCTAATCATATCTTTAGTCCATCATTTATTTATAATAATATAGACGGCGGCGTAGACGGCGGGGCGTTTTTTTCGGATGCAATGAAGTTGCTTCTAGACAACGGGTGCGCTACAATTGCTGAATTTCCTTATCAGAGCGATTATACTTTATTCCCGAATGAATCAGTTTATCGTGATGCAATAAACTATAGGGCAGACTCTGCGTTCTATATTCAAACAAATGATATCAATGGAATTAACCAAGTAAAACAACTCTTAGCAGAAGGAAATGTAGCCGTACTCGGTATTATTATTAGAGGCAATTTTGATAACATCAAAAATTATAACAATACTTATTGCGTTAAAGATACAATGGGAAACAATAGAGGCGGACATGCATTGACTTTAGTTGGATATGATGACAATAAAGTTACCGATGATGGTACAGGAGCTTTTAAATTAGTTAATCAATGGGGAACTAATTGGGGTGATAACGGATTTTGCTGGATGTCGTATAAAGCTGTTATGGATTCCTCTATTTCACAAAGGATTGTTTGTTATACAACAGACAAAATTAATTACAAGCCGTCTATTATCGCTTCGGTGCAAATTAGTCATTCAAATATGAATTTGCTAAATCTAAATATTGGAATCGGGACAAATACTGCGCCGTTATATTCTAAAGATTTTTTTAATTTCTATGAGAATACAATGCCTTGGCTTCCCCCAAGAGCTTTCCCGGATAGTAAAATCGATTTTGATATTTCTGACGGTTTAACTTATCTGGATACTGTAAAGACTAATAATATTTTTTTAAAAACACAAAGTACTGTTCAGGGGACAGTCAATAATTTCTCGGTTACTGATTTAAGGGTAGGTTATACCTCAACCTCAGCGGAAACGCCAAAGGTAATTCCGGATAATAACCAAAGTGTCTTTACAAATCTGAATTTCAAGATTTCACATGAAAGTAATATTGCGACTTCAACTATAGCTCTGCTGCAGGGATGGAATCTTGTATCTATTCCGGTAATTGCCGATAGTATGTCTTCAAGTTTACTTTTTACCGGTGCTAATTCACCGATGTATAATTACACCAATAAATACAATGTAGTAACGAGCCTGGAAAATGGAAAAGGATATTGGGTAAGATATCCTAATACTGATACGGTAAGCATAACCGGAAGAATTGTAAACAGTACTTCAATACCAATAACAGCCGGCTGGAACTTGATTAGCGGTTATGAAAAGAATGTTAATATAAGTCAGGCAACGACAACACCATGGGGCATAATAAACTCGCCTTTCTATGGATATAATAATAAGTACGAGGTAATCGGCATAATGGAAGCCGGTAAGAGTTATTGGGTAAGAGCAAGTCAAGACGGTGTTATTAATATAGAAAATGCGCTTGCAAAAAATAATAATAAAATTGTTTTGGGAGGAGAAATTAATCCTAAATGGATTAAAATAATTGTAACCGATAGTAAAGGAGATAGAAGAATTGTTTATGGAGCCGCTGAACCGATAAACTTTGACAATTTTGCTTTACCGCCTTTGCCGCCTGATGGTGTGTTTGATGTACGATGGGATAGCAATCAACTGACGGAAGAAATAAATAGCGGTGTAAAAACATTGTCGGTTTACTCCGCTGAATATCCTATAACCTTGAAAGTTGAAGGAGGAGATTTAAAGGTGAGCGACAGAATAAATGGAAAAATAATCAATGCAGTAGTGGAGGATGGGCAAAGTATAATAATTTCAAATTCGGCTATTGAAAAGCTGCAAATAGCATCTATCAAATATCCAATCTCATATGCACTATATCAGAATTATCCGAATCCCTTCAATCCTTCAACAACAATATCATATCAACTTCCAGAAGAGTCTTACATAACATTAAAAGTTTACGACATGCTTGGCAGAGAAGTAAAGGTTTTGGAAAGCGGAATAAAAAGCGCGGGCACTTACAACCAAACTTTTAATGCGGATAATCTTTCCAGCGGCATTTACTTTTACAGTATAGATGCACGCTCGAAAGTTTCAAATAAAGAGTTTACAAAGGTTGGGAAGATGATACTGCTCAAATAAAAATCTCTGTTAACTCTGTGCATTCTCCTTTTACTCAGCGGTAAATTAACCGCAGAGCAAACAGAGAAGGCGCAGAGAACACAGTGGTTTAAAAAACAAAAAACGCTTGATTTAAAGGTGCTTAGTTTTGAGCAGTAGGAAATAAGATAATTATTCACGGCTTCACTTCGTTACGCCGCTGCAGGCTTTGTTTTTTGCTTCACTTAAACGAAGCCTGGTGGAGCTAAGGAGGATCGAACTCCTGACCTCTTCGTTGCGAACGAAGCGCTCTCCCAGCTGAGCTATAGCCCCAATAGAATTTTCAATTAACAAATAACAATTTATAATTAGATGATGTAAACTTAAAGATTCCGAATCTTATTTTCAATTAAACTCTAATCGGCAGAATGACAAACGGAATTCCCTGTCGGTAAAATTTTCTTTGCACGGCAAACACAATATAATTGTGAAGCCAGCGAGTCATAAAAGATTCTTCTGGGAAAACAAGCTGACCGCCAAAGAAAACTACGTTATGGAATTTTTTTGTAATTGCCGGAACCTGGCTGTTAATTTCTTCCACTATATCGGTACCTACTGAGGTAAAAGCCTCTGCATAGTAGCCATGCTCTTTAATATAATTTACATAACGATTTGCTTCATTGCTGATGTGATTAGTCAGGTTTTCAATTTCATCTGCACCTTTGAAATTTCCCGCGTCAACAGAGCCTGCCTGAACAAAGACAAAATTTTTATAAGTGCCGCCGAATAATCTGAAAATGCTAAGCAAGGTATGCAAGCCTAATCCGTTAAATCCATTCACTAAAATTGCTGCTGTCTTTCCTTTCGGATCGAACTGAGGTTCGACCGGTGTATCCTGTTCATTCTGGATATTATAGATAGATGCTTCAACAGAATCAACTATTGTATCAAGTCTTCTAAGTAGATCTGCTGCTATACGGTAATGTTTCTTGATTATTAAAGTAAGCACTACCAGACTTGCGGTAATAACCAGAGTAATCCAGCCGCCTTCCCCGAATTTAATAATGAGAACCGATATCAAAATAAAAGATGTTAAACATAATCCAACACCGTTTATTAATAATTTTTTTAGCCATCCTTTTTCTGTTTTTCTAACCAGCCACCAATGTTTAACCATTCCAAGCTGTGAAAGAGAAAAAGTAATAAAAACATTTATTGAATATAAGACAATTAGAAAATCGACCGAGCCTCTGGATAAAAGCATAAGGATAAAAGAAGCTCCGCCCATCATCAAGATTCCATTTTGAGTAACCAGCCTGTCGCTCAGCATTGCAAATCTTGTCGGGAACCATCTATCGAGAGCCATATTTGCCAGTACTCTAGGACCATCGAGAAATCCTGTTTGAGCGGCGATAAATAAAAGAATAGCTTCCGATAGAAGAGTAACTAACACGAAAATAAATCCAATATGTCCGTTCCAATGAGCAGACATATTTTGAAACAAGATAGCATTAAGTGTTTTGCCTGGCTGATCTTTAACACCGAAAAGTAGATATGCAATCATCAATCCTATAACAGTAATTGAAAGAGAGAACGCCATATAATTCATGGTTCTTTTTGCAGTAGAAACTCTTGGTTCCCTTAAAATAGGAAGACCATTACTTACTGCTTCGATTCCTGTAAAAGTTCCCGCGCCCATACTGTATGCTCTCATAACAAGGAACAGCACTCCGAACAAGCCGAGCGTACTAAATGATCTATTCAATTCATGTCCTGTTGCATTATATACTTCATGAAACCTAAGTGCATGAGTAATAATTGCATATCCAATTGCGAACAGGTGAGTGAAAACAAAAAGTAAAAATACAGGTACTAATGGAATTACTGCTTCTTTTATTCCTCTTAAATTTAAAAGTAACAGTACTATGACGCCAAAGATTGCGAATTCAAGTTTATAATTATACAAGTTTGCTGGAAGAAAACTGAAGATTGCATCTGCACCGCTTGCAATAGAAATTGTTATAGTTAAGACGTAGTCAATTAACAATGCACAGCCTGAAACCATACCGACATTTGGCGATAGCAGTTTACTTGCAACTAAATAACCGCCGCCGCCGGATGGAAAAAGTTCAATGATATGGGAGTAACTTGCGGCAATTATGAAAATTGTAATAGCAGTTCCAATAGCAACGAAGATTCCAAGATAAGGATGACCGGCAAGAGCCTTGAAAGCTTCTGCAGGTCCATAGCATGATGATGAAAGTCCGTCCGAGCCAAGACCAACCCAGGCTAAGAAGGCAATTAATGATAGCTTATGAAATATTTTCTGGTCGTGCGGATCTCTCGCGCCGCCGATAATAATTGATTTTATCTTTTTTAAGTTAGAAGAGTTTTCCATTCGTAAAGTTGATTGTTATTATTTAGATAGCTCTGGAGATGACGGAAATGAGATCAAGGATTCCAGAAATGATCCAGGAATTAATAGAGATAAGTATTTTATTTATTCTTTGTAAAATCATCGGGTACAAAAATAATCGTAAAAATATTGTGTTACAAAAGCAAATTTTTTTATAAATGCTGTCTAATTTTCTTATCTTTGCACGATAAATTTATCGAAACATTTGGGAATATCTTTAAATGAGTATTTTAGTTGACAAAAAAACGCGCCTCGTAGTTCAAGGTATTACAGGCGGCGAAGGTTCCTTTCATACACAACAAATGATTGAATACGGAACCAAAGTAGTTGCGGGAGTTACTCCCGGTAAAGGCGGAACAGAATTTTTAACAGTACCGGTTTACAACACTGTTGAAGAAGCGGTAAAAATTCAGAAAGCTAATACATCGGTAATTTTTGTACCTCCGGTAGCTGCGGCAGATGCAATCTTAGAATCTGCAAATGCAGGTATTAAAGTTATAATTTGTATAACTGAAGGAATACCTGCTGCAGATATGGTTAGGGTTTATAATTCAATAAAGAATAAAGATGTAGTTTTGATTGGTCCGAACTGTCCGGGTGTAATTTCTCCGGGTAAAGCAAAGATTGGAATAATGCCGGGATTTATCCATAAGCAAGGAAAGATAGGCGTTGTATCCCGCAGCGGTACATTGACTTATGAAGCAGTAAAGCAATTGACTGATGTTAAACTTGGTCAATCAACTTGTGTTGGAATCGGCGGCGATCCGGTAATCGGTTCAAAGTTCTTAGATATTATAAAATTATTTAATGAAGATCCGGATACCGAAGGAATCGTAATGATTGGTGAGATCGGCGGTACAGCAGAAGAAGAAGCTGCTGCATACATAAAGAAGTATGGGAACAAACCTGTTGTAGGATTTATAGCCGGAAGAACAGCACCTCCTGGACGAAGAATGGGACATGCAGGTGCAATAATCTCCGGAGGAAAAGGTACTGCTGCTGAAAAGATGGAAGCCATGAGGAAAGCCGGAATTAAAGTTGCGGAAAGTCCAGCTGAAATCGGTTCAACAATGCTGAAGGCGATTGAAGCGTTAAAGACAAAAGCTGCCGCGATAAGAAAGCCGGCGAAGAAAGCTGTAAAAGCTTTGAAGAAAAAGAGTACAATTAAATCAAAAAGTACTTTAAGCAAAAAGAAAAATTAAATTACTTAACTACTTAGCATTTTTTCTTAATCGTAATCTTACTTATACTCGGATTTTAAATCCGATTTCCACCGGAGGCGGATCAGTCTCTGGCTGAAAGATTACGATTAAGAACAAAATTAAGACAATAACATTACTTCATTATAGGAGAAACATTTGAACAACAGAACATTAGCCATTATTAAACCAGATGGTGTTAAAAAAAATTTAATAGGACAAATTATAACAAAGATAACGGAAGCCGGTTTCAAAATTAAGGCGATGAAGATGGTTAGATTAACAAAAGACTCTGCCGGCGGTTTTTACGAAGTGCACAAGGAAAGAGCATTCTTCAATGATTTAATTGATTATATGACTTCTGGTCCATGTGTGCCGATAGCATTGGAAAAAGAAAATGCAGTTGCTGATTTCAGAAATCTTATTGGTGCTACCGATCCTGCTGAAGCAGCAGAAGGAACTATAAGGAAACTTTATGCTGCAAGTAAAGCAGAAAATGTAGTCCATGGCTCAGACTCTGATGAAAATGCTGCAATTGAAATCGCTCATTTCTTCTCAAGAAAAGAATTACTGGAAAATTCCGGTCTTTAAGAAATAAAGGAAATATTAATGAAAAAAATATTAGCTGCCGTACTCATAGGAATTTTATTCTTTGGCTGCGGGAAAAAATCTGCTGAAAAACCGGAAGATCTTTCAGCAAAAATGATCACAGATACTTCGTCAATTAAAGCTGTACCAGTTGCAAATGCAAATCAACAATTTAATCTTCAGTATAAATTTCAAAAAGGTAAAACTTACCAGTACAGGATGACTCAGAGTACCGAGGATAATTTAACCTTAAAAACTGATACAAGTATTACTCAAAATTTAAATCAAAGTATAATTTATTTGTTTAATCTTACTTTGACTAACGTTGATAGTGACGGAGTAATGGAATTTTCGTGCGCCATTCCTTCTATTAAGTTAACAGCAGATGCTAACGGACAAAGATTTTTTTATCAGTCGGGCGTAACTAAAGATACGAATGAACTGAAAAAATATTCCCAGTATGAAGCTTTGATAAATAATCCTTTCAGTATGCGAGTTGGTAAAAACGGCGGTGTTCTTGAGGTATTCAGGGCAGATAGAATTGTAGACAAGTTTCTTCAGCTAAGCAAGCTGCCGAATCAGCCAACGCCGGAACAAAAAAACGCTTTAAGAAGCAATATTGTTGAATCAGTATTAAAGCCGCTAATAAATCAGATATTCCGTGAGCTGCCGTCAAATACCGTTGGGCAAGATTCTTCATGGACTTTCGTCCAACCGCCGGCATCTTTCCTGATTTTCAAATTAGAAAATACAAATCTCTATAAGATTACTGGTCTGGAAAAATATAACAACGATACATTAGCTGTAGTTGATGCAGGATTAAAATCTGTAGTTAGCGGCAATACAAAATATGAAGAACGCGGAGCTACTTATAATTTTAAGAAGCCGGAAACTTCGGCAAGCGGTACAATCTATTTTGATGTTACAAAGGGATGTATCCAAAAGTCAAACCTAAAAACGAACATTCACATCTTCTTTACAATGGAAGCGCCGACCCCTAAAGGTAAGCAGAAGGGAAGTAAGGACGAAGTAATTAAGACTTCAAACATTCTCGAATTACTGTAAAGCCTTTATTATTAAACTAAAAATCTTTTTGGAATAAAGGAGTGGTGGAGTAGTGGAGTAAGCAAAGTTTCTCAATTACTCCATTATTCCTATACTCCAAGAATAAAGTTTGAGAAGAGTTATTTTAGTATGAGATGACCAAGTTTATCCCGCTTAGTCTTTAAATATTTTTCGTTATTCTCATTTGGTGGAATTTCAATCGGAACCCGCTCAACTATTTCCAATCCATATCCCTCAAGACCAATAACTTTTTTAGGATTGTTTGTAAGAAGTCGGATTTTTTTTATTCCAAGATCAAGAAGTATCTGAGCGCCTATTCCGTAATCTCTTAAATCAGGTTTGAATCCAAGTGCTTCATTGGCTTCAACTGTATCTTTACCTTCGTCTTGCAATTTGTACGCCCGGATTTTATTAGTTAATCCGATGCCTCTTCCTTCCTGTCGCATATAAACAACAACGCCAGTTTCTTCTTTCGAAATCATGTCAAGTGATGTATTCAACTGGTCATGGCAATCGCATCTAAGTGAATGGAAGACGTCGCCGGTTAAGCATTCGGAATGCATCCTAACTAAGATTGGTTTTTCATGGCTTACTTTCCCCTTAATCATGGCTAGATGTTCTTTATTATCCACTAAGCTTTTGTACAGCTTTACTTTGAAATTACCATGCTTGGTGGGGAGTTTTGCTTCAGCAACTTTTTCAATTAATCTTTCTTTTTTTAGTCTGTATTTTATTAAATCTTTGACTGTCAGAATTTTTAAATCGAATCTTTTTGCAATTTTAACAAGGTCAGGTACACGCGCCATCTCGCCGTTGTCATGAAGAATTTCGCAAAGAACACCTGCTGCTTTAAGATTTGCAAGCTTGCAAATGTCAACTGCTGCTTCTGTATGACCGGCACGTCTCAACACGCCTTCATCGAAAGCGCGGAGCGGGAAGATATGCCCAGGTCGGGCAAAGTCTTCTACCTTGGTAGAATCATCAATTATTTTTTTTATGGTAAGAGCTCTATCGGCGGCAGAAATGCCGGTAGTTGTTCCTTCCTTTGCATCTATGGTAATTGTAAACTGAGTGCCGTGAAGTGCTGAATTAGAATCGACCATAAGAGGCAATCCCAATTCATCAAGCCTTTTGCCGCTTGCGGCAACGCAAAGCATTCCTCTTCCATACTTCGTCATAAAGTTTACTATTTCAGGGGTAACATATTCGGCTGCACAAATAAAATCTCCCTCGTTCTCCCGGTCTTCGTCATCTACAATAATTATGACTTTTCCGTTCTTAATGTCTTCAACAGCTTCTTCAACAGAGCAAAACATTTTAATCTATCCTTTTAAATTCGAACTTTAGAAATATGTAAAAATACTTTGTAGTTATAGAATAGTGGAGTAAGAAGATTTATTTCATTACTCCATCAATCCAATTTCAGCAATTTTTTTGAAAATCTTTCCAAGTATAATTTTTACATAAATTCTATTTTAAAATACTAAGAATCAGTTTCCGTCTTTGCCGGAAGGTAAAATAGTGGCAATCGCAGAGCGCTCATATTTAAGCTTTACGTTGTCTGATACCTGAAGCATTACGGTCTTTTCTTCAATATGAACTATAGTTCCATGCAAGCCGCCGCTTGTAACAACCTTATCGCCCTTCTGCATATTGGAAAGTAACTTTTCTCTTTCCTTAGCTCGCTTTTGCTGCGGTCTTATAATCATGAAATAAAAAATTAGAAAGATAGCACCGAACATAATTATGGTGCTGATTAAACTTGAACCGCCGCCGCCGTTTGGCGGGGGAGCCATTGCTAATAAATATTCCAATTAATCCTCCGGATTATTATTTATGTTTATTGATAATTTGTTTATAATATTTTCTTTCCACTCCAAAAAACTTCCGCCTTTTATTTGATGACGAGCTTCTTCAACTAGTCTTAAATAAAAGTGAAGGTTATGAATACTAGCCAACTCAAGTGCTAAAATTTCTCCGGCTATGAATAGATGCCGAAGATAAGCACGTGTAAAATTCCTGCAAGTATAGCAGTCGCAATTTTCATCAACCGGGTTAAAATCATTTTTGTATCTTGCATTACGCATGGATAAAACTCCGGCATAAGTAAACAAGTTTGAGTTACGCGCATTCCGTGTCGGCATTACGCAGTCGAACATATCAATACCTCGTTCAATAGCCTCGAGAATATTCTCAGGTCTGCCGACGCCCATTAAATATCTTGGTCTGTCCTCCGGCATAAAATCGGTAGTAAAATTTACAAGATCATACATCATGTCAGTTGGTTCACCAACTGCAAGCCCGCCGATAGCGTAGCCGTCGAAATCTAACCTCAATAAATCATTTGCAGATTTCTCTCTCAATTCTTTATAAACGCTGCCTTGAATTATTCCGAATAAAAACTGCTTATGCCCATAAAGCGGACTTGATTTCTCAAAAGCTTCTTTATTCAAAATTGCCCA
Source organism: Bacteroidota bacterium (assembly GCA_021815405.1). Taxonomy (GTDB): domain Bacteria; phylum Bacteroidota; class Ignavibacteria; order Ignavibacteriales; family Ignavibacteriaceae; genus FEN-1297. The sequence continues at coordinate 142,455 of JAKAGV010000009.1, read as the reverse complement.
TTCAGAAGTAAGTTTTGCAGATTTTTCGGCATATTCATAATCGCATGGAAATGGCGTGCATTCGTCCAGCGACATCATAATATCCGAACCAATGCTTCTTTGAATTCCTATTACTTTTTCCGGTGAGAAGAAATGTTTTGAACCGTCGATATGCGAGCGGAATTCAACTCCATCCGGTTTAAGCTTTCTTAATTCCGATAGACTGAAAACCTGATAGCCTCCGCTGTCGGTTAGAATTGTCTTACTCCAATTCATAAATTTATGGAGTCCGCCTGCTTGTTCTAAAACTTCTGTGCCCGGTCTTAAATAAAGATGATAAGTATTTGAAAGAACAATCTGTGCTCTTATATCTGATTCCAAAAAAAATTGATTGACAGCCTTTACTGTACCTTGAGTTCCTACCGGCATAAAGATAGGCGTTTCGACTATACCATGCCCGGTTTCAAAATAACCTGTTCTTGCCTTTGAGCCTTTATCCTTTGCAGTTACATTTAATTTTAACAAATCTACCTATTAAAACTTATCGAATCAATTTAACTTTGGAATACAAATTTACATTTATTTAGCAACAAGAACCAAAATTAAGTTATAATAATTTCTCAATTATTCTTATCTTTGCCCGTAATTTTTGTTAAAACAAATCAAGGATAAAGAATGGCAGATAAAATACGGCGTGTAGTGGTAACTGGAATGGGTGCTTTAACTCCAATAGGATTGACTGTGGAAGAGTTCTGGAATGGATTAATAAATGGAAAAAGCGGCTGTGCTACCATTACTAGTTTTGATACCTCAAGATTGGATACAAAATTTGCCTGCGAGTTAAAAGGCTTTGATGTTACTAAATTTATGGATAGAAAAAGTGCCCGCCGACTTGATAAATATGCTCAATATGCTGCATCTGCAGCTATGCAGGCTGTTAGCGATAGCCATCTAAATCCTGAGTCATTATCTGATGATGAAAAATCGAGGATAGGTGTAATTTTTGGAAGCGGTATTGGGGGAATAGAAACATTTTATAACCAATCGGTAATAAACCATACCGAAGGACCCCAGCGCATTTCTCCATTCTTTATTCCAATGCTAATTCCGGATATTGCCAGTGGATTTATTTCAATTCATTACGGATTTAGAGGACCGAATTACTGTATAGTTTCTGCTTGCGCTACCGCAAATAACAATATGATTGACGGCTTCATGCTTATAAAAAACGGCTTTGCGGATGTAATCATTACAGGCGGAAGTGAAGCGGCAATAAATGAAATAAGTCTTGGTGGATTTAATGCTTCTAAAGCGTTATCTACTAGAAATGATGAACCCGAAACTGCAAGCCGTCCATTTGACGCAACAAGGGACGGTTTTGTTATGGGTGAAGGCGGTGGTGCTTTAGTACTTGAAGAACTTCATCATGCGTTGAATAGAGGCGCGAAAATTTATGCGGAGGTTATAGGTATGGGACTTTCTGCAGACGCCTATCATATTACAGCGCCTCATCCGGAAGGAACCGGTGCTATACTTGCAATGGAAATGGCTGTTAAAGATGCCGGAATTAAGAAAGATGAAGTCGATTACATCAACATGCACGGCACCTCTACGCAGCTTGGAGATATTGCAGAGACCAAAGCAATAAAAAAAGTTTTCGGCGATCATGCTTACAATATGAATGTTTCTTCTACTAAAAGCATGACAGGACATCTTTTAGGCGCGGCTGGTGCAGTCGAAGCTATTGCATCAATTCTGGCAATTAAAAATGATCTTGTTCCACCTACAATTAACTTTGTCAATCCGGATCCGGAATGCGATTTGAACTATACATTCAATAAACCCCAAACAAGAAACGTGAATATTGCAATGAGCAATGCTTTCGGATTTGGAGGACACAATACATCAGTAATCTTTAAAAAGTATGCTGAATAGTTATAAGAAAAGATATTTAAATATTGTCATTTATTGTTCACTAGATTGTCATTTGATAGTTTTTATGCGGTAAATGATTCAACAAGTAACAACTGCATGACGCTTAATGAATAACTATAAATGAAGATAACATTGAATGAACATTTCCATTAGATAGTACTATTTTCTATTATTTAACTTATTAGCTTAAAACACCGTTCGTCGAAATTTTAATGACATCGGTTTTCTCTTCTATTTATTTTTTGTAGGAAAGATTTTGCGCATAATAATATGAAGAAAAACATTCTACTAATTCTCGTTTTTATTTCCGGCTTCTGCATGGTTTACGGACAGGCAAAAATGTCTCTTCAAGTAGGGATGCAATTTCCCTCCGGAAGTTTTGCACAAGAAGCCCATAACGGCTTGGGTGGCATTGCAACAGTAGCTTTCCCTCAAGATCAAAATCTCTCGCTTTCCGCTTCTCTTGGTTATAGTTATTGGGGACCATACACGGCATGGTATCTTGGACCAAATGATAGTTATTCCAGCTTGCAGGTACTTGTCGGATTAAGATATGCTTTATCCAATTACAGTGCACATCCTTATCTTGGTCTTGAAATCGGAATGAACTCACTTGATTTTACCAGGACAACAAGTTACGGCGCTACAAGCAGCGTATATGAAATATCTGCTGCAAGATTTTGTATTGTGCCGGCATTCGGAGTAATTATAAAATTAAATCCATCACTTAATTTCGACATAAATTTTAAGTATAATGCAGCTTCCAACGAAGAAATAAATGGAATAGCTCTTCCTGCAACCTTCTTCAGTTTAAACGCTGGTGTTCAATTCAATCTTTATTAATATTTAGATTGATTGAAGAATCAGTTTTCTTTATTTAAGTTCGTAATTGAAAAATCATAAGAATAATTTAGAGGGATAATTATGGATCGTTCGATGGTTACTACGGCATTTACGATTGATGGATACCGCATCGTAAAAAATCTTGGAATAGTCAGAGGAATAACTGTCAGGTCAAGAAATATTTTCGGGACAATTGGCGGAACATTACAAACCATATTTGGAGGTAATATTTCTTTGTTTACCGAACTTTGCGAAAAGACGCGTGAAGAATCCTTTGAGTTAATGGTTCAGCATGCAGAAACTCTTGGTGCAAATGCAGTTATCGGCGCAAGGTATGATACAACCGATGTACTCCAGGGCGTAAGCGAAGTTCTTTGCTACGGTACTGCTGTTGTTATCGAACGTATCTGATTAAATATATTTGATTTAGCTTAGAAACTGTAAGATTAGATATTCAATTAAACAGAATTCTCTAAGCTGAAAAATTTCGACTGGAATTATTAAAATTAGATCATCTTTACTTTTAAGTGGAAAAAATTTAAGGAGCTAATATTAAACCGGTAAGTACAAATAATACAGAACATTATTTTTGGGGCGAAAATTGCGTCGGCTGGCATCTCGTCAAAAATGATCAGTTAAGTATAATCCAAGAAAAAATGCTGCCGGGAACTTCTGAAGTTAAACACTATCACGAAAAGTCCAGACAGTTCTTTTATATTCTTTCCGGTGAAGCATCGATAATAATGGGAGAAGAAAATTTTATTTTGAAAGAACACGAAGGAATTGAGATACCTCCAAAGAGTCCTCATAAGATAAGTAATCATTCAGGAACGGAACTTCATTTCCTGGTAGTTTCTCAACCTAAAAGTCATGGCGATAGAATTGTGCTGGAAGAATAAAAGTTTAGATTGATTTATCTTTATATTAACTCTAGTAATAATAAAAGGTAGAGAAATCAAATGTCCGATGATGAATTAAACAAATCTAAAAACAACAATTTCTTAACCACTGTTTATATAAAAAATATGGTGTGCAACCGGTGCATCAAAGTTGTAAAGGAGGAGTTTGAGAAGCTTGGTCTGACTATCATGGATATTCAGCTTGGAGAGGTTATAGTAAAAGGCAGCCTAGATCAATTTCAAATAGAAAAGATTAAAACTATACTTGAAGAAAACGGCTTCGAATTAATTGAAGATAGGAAAGCAAAAATTATAGAGGAAATAAAGCTGACTATTCTAGGTTTAGTTCGGAGCGATGATATTGAACAATCATTGGAAGAGAATTATTCCGATTTAATTGTAGAGAAAGTTGGAATGGATTATCACTATCTAAGTACTCTCTTTTCTTCAGTTGAAAATATTACAATTGAACATTACATAATTCTGCAGAAGATTGAACGCGCCAAAGAGCTTTTACGCTACGGCGAACTTACCTTGAGCGAGATTGCTTACAAGCTTGGCTACAGCAGCGTCCAGCATTTATCCAACCAGTTCAAAAAAGTTACCGGAATGACCGCCAGCCAATTCAAGAATATTACAGATAACATCCGCAAGCCGCTCGACCTCCTTAGCTGAAACAAACTATATTAAGGTATATGGTTATAGAGGTATAGGGCTTGGTCCGTGGCTTTATACCATTATACCTTATACCTACAAATACTATAACATTTTCTTAAAATTTTGTAACGCATATATTGAAGGCTTACGTTAAATTTGTATCGTTAATTAAATCAAACTAAAGACGAAAGGAATAGAAATGAAAACTCAAGAATTAAAAATAGAAGGTATGTCCTGCCATCATTGCGTGATGGCAGTAAGGAAAGAACTGGGTAAGCTTGAAAATGTAAAAGTTGAAAACGTTCAAATCGGAAGCGCTAAAGTTCAGTACGACGAATCTAAAGTAGATGAAAAGAAATTAGCTGCAGCAATTGAAGAAGCAGGCTACAAGCTAGTCAATTAAAAATTTAACACAAAAATAAACCGGAGAAGAACACCATGCGCATAGCCATATGAGCTTGGTGGTACTTTATGAGATGGAAACAAAAGAATTAAAAACATTAACGCTGCCTGTTGAAGGTATGACTTGTGCAAGCTGCGTTGCAAGAGTAGAAAAAGCTTTGAAGAGGACTGAAGGCGTAAGTGATGTTAATGTAAATTTTGCATCTGAAAAAGCAACATTCACATTTGATGAATCTGTTACCGATATCAGCAAGCTTGAAGCAATTGTTGAGGAAGCTGGCTATAAATTAATTCCACCTGCCCCCGAAAATGAAACGACTATAAGTATGTCTTCAAACGAAGAAATCCCCGAAGATCTGGAACAGAAGAAATCTTATAAACAGCTTAAGTCGGAATTTATCTTTGCTCTGATTATGACAATTCCAATAATGTTCATAAGCATGGCAGACATGACTTATTGGTTCCATTCGCTTGTTCCGATTCCGATGGATTACATTAATAAGTTGCTGTTTCTTGCTGCAACTCTTGTAATATTTATCTCAGGCAAAAGATTCTTCAGCATTTCCTGGAAGCTGCTGAAACATTTTTCTGCCGACATGAATACTTTAGTTGCTGTAGGAACCGGTACAGCTTACATCTACAGCACAATTGCAGTTTTATTTCCCACTCTTCTATCTATTGCAGATTCACAGAACCACGTATACTTTGATACTTCCGTTACAATCATTACTCTAATCTTAATGGGCAGGCTGCTGGAAGCCCGCGCTAAAGACAAGACTTCAATTGCAATTAAGAATCTGATGGGGCTGCAGCCGAAAACAGCCAGAGTAATTCGGAATGGAAAAGAGATTGATATACCAATCAACGAAGTTCAAAAAGAAGAAACCATAATTGTTCGTCCGGGTGAAAAAATTCCGGTTGACGGAATAATTACCAACGGCTTTACTTCCATTGATGAATCAATGGTTACCGGCGAAAGCATTCCTGTGGATAAAATAGCCGGAGATAAAATTATCGGCGGTACAATTAATAAAAACGGAAGCATAGAATTTAAAGCAACTGCTATCGGCAAAGATACAGTAATATCTCAAATTATTAAATTGGTTGAACAAGCGCAGGGTTCTAAAGCACCGGTACAAGGTCTTGCAGATAAAATTGCATCGATATTTGTTCCGGTTGTAATCGGTATTGCACTGGTTACATTCCTAATCTGGTATTTAATCATAGGAGCTACGTTTACCTTTGCTATGATAAACTTCATTGCAGTGCTTGTTATAGCATGCCCGTGCGCTCTTGGTCTGGCAACACCGGCGGCAATAATGGTTGGTACAGGGCTGGGTGCATCTAATGGAATATTAATTAAGAATGCTGAAAGCCTGGAGCGCGCTCATAAAATAAATACAGTCGTGCTTGATAAAACCGGCACAATAACTACCGGTTTACCAGATGTTACCGATATTGTACCACTTAACGGAGTTGATGAAACAAAACTACTTCAGCTTGCGGCTTCTGTTGAAAATAAATCAGAGCATCCTCTTGGCGTCGCAATAGTAGAGGAAGCCAAGGTGAAAAATATTCCTTTGTTAAATGTTGAAGGTTTTAAATCTGTTACAGGTTTGGGATTAACTGGAGTTGTAAATGGAAATGCTGTTGCAATCGGTAATATTTCAATGATGAAAGAATATTCCATCAGCTTAAGTAATTCAAATGATACGTCTATTAATTTATCAAACGAAGGAAAGACAACAGTTTTCATTTCTATTAATGGCGAGCTTTCCGGCATTATTGCAATTGCTGATACAATAAAGCCGACTTCATTCAATGCAGTTGAGAAGCTTAAGAAGCTGGGCATTGAGGTAGTAATGATTACCGGCGACGATGAAAGAACTGCAAAGGCAATCGCAAAGCAGGCTGGCATTGACAAAGTTATTGCAGGAGTTCTTCCTCAAGATAAAGCTTCTCACATTAAAGAGATTCAACAGAAAGAAAAAATTGTTGCGATGGTTGGCGATGGCATAAACGATTCGCCTGCACTTGCTCAAGCTGATGTAGGTATAGCTATCGGCACCGGTACAGATGTAGCAATTGAAGCTTCTGATATAACTCTAATTAAAGGTGATCTTACCGATGTTGTTAGAGCTATAAGATTGTCTGACAAAACATTGCTGAAGATAAAGCAGAATCTATTTTGGGCATTTATTTATAATATCGTCGGTATTCCGGTTGCAGCATTCGGATTGCTAAACCCGATTTACGCAGCAGCAGCTATGGCTTTCAGCTCAGTCAGTGTTGTTTCTAATTCACTCTTGCTAAGAAGAAAGAAAATTTAAATTATCTTTTTATTCATAATTGAAGTTTCACAAAATACTGTTTTGTCATTCCGAACTTGTTTCGGATTCTTCTTATTGCATTGTCTTTAGATGCTAAAGCAAGTTCAGCATGACATTTTAAGTTTTTGCATAACTTTAGTTAATGATTGAAATCGCTGCCTTAATTTAGTTTTGATTACTATTTAATTTGGAAGCAATATCAATTAAATTTTTGTTCAGAAGAGTTTGAGACATACAATTATTTCTAGTGATGAAAATCGACTCTATTTACAATTGGAATTATAAAATATTCTATTTAACAGACTTGTATTAAAACTAAATTCTATTTATGTTCAGATCGAATTTACAAAGTCTGCATTCAGAACAATTCATCCCGCCCCTCATTCTATCTTATTAGAAAATTTATACTGAATAAATAACGCTGCTTCATAAGGCGATTGATTTGGTTCAATATTTTTCCTTTAAGGAAAAGTAAAATCATTTTTATAAATAATTTTAAAGAGTAATTGTATGAGGAAGTCTACTAATATTTTCAACACTTTATTGAATTTTCGGTCTCTCCAAAATTCGGGGCAAATATTATTAAAAGAAAATAAAATCCTTACTTCAATTCTGAACAGTTTAACGGAGGGAGTAATTGTAACTAATAAAGAGGGAAGGTTTACATATTTTAATTTAGCGGCTAAAAAAATATTGGGGATTGGTGCCAGAAACATATCATCTTTAGAATGGTCGGATGTTTACGGATGCTATAAACCAGGCAGCTATAACTTATATCCTTCTGAGGAATTACCATTAGCGTTATCATTAAAAGGGAAAGTGATTATTGATGAAATTATCTTTATAAAAAATGAAATGCAGTCTAAAGGAAATTACATTTCAGTATCTTCATACCCTTTAAAAGACAATAAAGAAAATATAAATGGCGGAGTTGCGATACTTCATGATATAACTGAAAAAAAAGCGCTTGAAAAAGAGTTGATTAAAAACAGCGAAAGATTTAAGCTGCTCTTTAAAGGTTTTCCGATTCCATCCTACGTATGGCAGCATAAAGGTGATAATTTTATTTTTATAGATTTTAATAATTCTGCCGAACAATTTTCCGGGAACGACTTTCAAAAATTTATAGGAATGAATCTCAATGAAATGTACAAAGATTCGGTTCATCTAAATGATATTTATTCCGACTTGCTAAAATGCTTTAATGAGAAAAGAAATTTTACAAGAGAAAGACCATATAAATTTTTAGCGACACATGAAGTAAAAGAACTGATATTTAATTATGTATTTATAGAACCTGATTTAATCTTGGTGCACACTGAAGATATTACAGAGCATGCACAAGCTTTGGGAAAATTGAAGATGCTTAATAATGCAATTGAACAAACTGCTGACTCTGTAGTAATAACAGATACTCAGGGAATTATTCAATACGTAAATCCGGCATTTGAATTTACTACAGGTTACAAAAGGAATGAAGTTATTGGACAGACACCTCGTATTCTAAAATCAGGTCAGCATGATACAGAGTTTTATAAGAAATTGTGGGATGAAATTTTAAATGGAAAATCATACAAGGGGATAATTGTAAATAGAAAGAAGGACGGTGAAAGTTATATCAGTAATCAAACCATAACACCAATGAAAGATGAGTACGGAAAGATTACAAATTTTGTCAGCGTCCTTAGAGATATTACAGAACTAAAAAGGCAGCAGGAACAGGAATTTGAATTACAAATTGCGAATGAATTACAACAGCGGCTTCTGAAATCAGATATACGCCTCCCGGGATTTGATATTGCCGGATCTACTTACTTTGCAGTTAAAACAGGTGGGGATTATTTCGACTTTATTTTAATGGAAGACGGAAGCCTCGGAATTGTTATTGCAGATGTTTGCGGTCATGGTATTAGTGCTGCTTTAATGATGGCTGAAACCCGTGCATTTCTTAGAATCATAACCAAGATTGAACGTGATCCGGGTAAGATACTTACTTTAATAAATAAAGAACTATATCTGGATTTAGATGAAAATCATTTTGTAACATTAGCATTCGGCAGGCTTGATTTAAATAATTATCTATTTGATTACTCAAGTGCTGGACATATTCCTATTTATCTACTGAATGGCTGCGGAGAGATTGAAAATATTATGGAGAGTAACGGGATACCTCTTGGTGTTATGAGTGATTACAAATATTCAACCAGCGAAAAAATAAAATTAAATCTATATAATATTTTAGTGTTTCTTACAGATGGAATATTGGAAGCAAAAAACAATAATGAAATTGAATTAGGGACTAATGAAGTTCTGGAAGTTGTTAAAAAGTACCGTTACTCAAGTTCAAAACAAATTATTGAGCAAATTTATAACCGAACAAGGTTCCATTCGAAGATGTCGAATCAGGAAGATGATATAACTTCCATAGTATGCAAAGTAAAGAATGTTTTATAGTGAGTAAAAAAAACAAAAATATTTTGCACAATAACTGAAAATATTTTGAGTTAGAAACGGCAATATTAACATACTTCAAAAAGCCATTCATTATTGTCGAGGACTTCAAGATTTCAAATGCGTCTTCTAAAGTGCCAACGAAAAGTTAAAAAGCAGAAAGTTAATTTTTCACCAAATGCAGGGGAAAGTATTTTATCCTAAAATATGCATCTGAAAATGACATCGGGAGTCTGATTTTATTATTGTCCCACCAAAATTTTCCCGAATACCGGCTTTATCCCGGCTGCGTCAACACGGTAAAAATAAACACCGTTTGGAACAATGCTGCCGCTCTCGTTTCTTCCATCCCAGTTATCTATTACACCGCCTTCAGTATCGATGCTGTGCATTGTACCTCCTCTTCTGGCATTTTGAATTATAGTTCTTATAATGTGCATGCTGAAATCAAAAATTCTAATTGTAACTGGAAAACTTTTACAAAAAACTGTATTAAAATAAATATAAGTAAAAAAAATAATGACAGAGATTGCATTTATGTCGGAATATCTTTAATTATTTGGATATTTTTTCGATAATATATTTCAAATACATAATTACAGTTATATTTTTCAATTATTGCCACGCCATGGGAAAAAGTACCTTCGAAATCTTATCTAAAAAAAGATATATAATAACTTTATTTGCAGTATTTAGTATCCTGTTAATTCTTGCTACGATATTTTATTATTATTATGAAAAATCTGATATCCGCCGTAATACGATAGATGACTTACGAACTTTTGGTGTTTATAAAGTAAATCAAATTCAAGAATGGAATAAGGAGAGATTAGCCGATGCTAATGCAATTACAAGTAATGAAAGCTTCGTAAAAAGTCTTGAATTATTTTTAAGAAAAGGTGACACATTTAATAAAAAAATAATTAAAGATCAACTATCATTATTAAAGGCAAACATAGTTTACAAGGACATAATTCTTGCAGCTCCAAATGGGAAATTACTCTTTTCCTTTAATGCTGACTTAGACCGAATAAATCCTAAAGCTATTGGTTTTGTAAAAGAAGCTGTCACCGACAAAAAAATAATAACAGGAGAAATCTATTATTCTAAAACTCTAAAGGAAATTAACATTGATTACGTTGCCCCGATTATATCTAAAGATCATAAAGTAATTGCGGCAATTATATTACGTATAAATCCTAAAACTTACCTATATCCTCTAATCCAATCGAATGGTTCCAATAGCTCGCTATATACTACCGTATTAATAAAAAGAGAAGGGGATAATGCATGTTTCCTAAATGAAGTAAAAGACCGGTCAAACTCTCAATTAAATTTCAAGATTTCACTAAAGCGAACAAGTATTCCGGCAGTTCAGGCAGTTCTCGGTCATAAAGGCATCATTGATGGAGTGGACTATCTTGGTAATAAAGTAATATCATATGTAGCACCTATTAAGGGCACTGACTGGTTTTTGGAAATAAAAGCGAATAAAAATGATATTTATTCAAACCTTACCGCAAAGGTTTTCTTTGTTACTTCATTTAGATTGCTTGCATTTCTGTTGGTAGTATTTGGATTGGTTCTGATATATCAGTATCGTCAAAAAATATTTTTTAAAGAATTGTTTGCTAAAGAAAAAGAACTGAGAGAGAATCATGAAGAATTTAGAACAATCCTATACAGCATTGGCGATGGTGTAATTACAGCAGATACTTTCGGCAAAATAAAAAAAATGAACCATACCGCAGAAAACTTAACCGGATGGAATGAAGCCGATGCTGTGGGAAAACCAATTGAAGATGTTTTTAAAATTATTAATGAATCAACAAGAGCAAAAGTAGACAATCCGATTTTTAGAGTTTTAACCGAAGGAGTAATAGTTGGTCTGGCAAATCATACTCTATTAATTTCTAAAGATGGTAAGGAAATACCGATTTCTGATAGTGGTGCGCCAATTCGTGATGACAGTGGAAAAGTTGACGGCGTTGTTTTAATCTTTAGAGACAAAACCGAAGAGCATAAAACAGAAAAAATTATTCGCCAAAATGAAGCAAGGTTAAGACGTGCAGAGCTTGCTTCCAAATCCGGTAATTGGGAACTTCATCTCGATTCAAAAACTATGATTGCTTCGGAAGGCGCCGCTAAAATTTATGGTGTAGATTGGAAAGAAGTAGATTATGAATTGGTTAAGAAAGTTCCTTTGATTGAATATCGTCCTATTATGGATAATGCGCTTAAAAATTTAATTGAGAATAATATTTCATATAATATTGAATTTAAAATTAAAACAATAGATACCGGCGAAATAAAAGATATTTATTCCATTGCAGAATATGATAAAGAAAACAAAATTCTTTTTGGAGTTATTCAAGATGTAACCATACGTAAAAAAGCTGAAGAATCGCTAAGGGAAAGAGAAGCCTTCCTAAATAATCTTATAGATACTATTCCGATTCCGGTATTTTACAAGGATAACAACTTAAAATATATAGGTGCTAATGAGGCTTTTGTTAAATTGTTCGGCTATACTAAAGAACAAATAAAAGGAAAGACAGTTACCGATATTTACGAGCCGGAATTAGCACAGATTTATGTTGCTCAAGATAAAGCACTTATCAATTCTGGCGGCTTGCAGATTTACGAATCAAAGTTTAAAGATGCCAACGGTTCTAATCATGATGTAATAAATTATAAAGCAACATACTCAAACAATAATTATAAAAATGCAGGTATTATTGGGGCGATACTTGATATTACTGATCGAAAGAAAGCAGAAGAAGAAATAAGAACTATTCTTCGAACAGCTATAGATGGTTTCTATCTTGTTGATATGAATGGAAAGATTTTAGAAACAAATGATTCTTATTGTTCTATGGTAGGTTACAGCCGTAATGAATTACTTACCATGAGTATAAAAGATATTGATGTAATAGATAATGAGAATGATATAAGAGAAAGACTTGAGATAATACGAACGAAAGGCTTTTATAGATTTGAAACTAAACATAGACGAAAAGACGGTAAAATTATTGATGTTGATGCAAGTGTAAATTATCTGAAGACTGAAAATGAAAAAGTTTTTGTTTTCATGCGTGATATTACCGAACGAAAGCAGGCAGAAGAAGCTATATTAAGAAACAAAGAAAGGTGGGAAAGCTTATTTAACAACAGCCCTGCAGCTATTGCGGTCTATCAAGCAGTGGATAATGGAAATGATTTCATCTTTACGGATTTTAATCTAACTGCTCAGAAGATAGATAATTTCAATATAAATCAAGTTATTGGCAAACGCCTAAGCGTAATGTTCCCTTCAGTAGAGAAACTTGGTTTCCTTGATACTTTGAGAAAAGTTTGGCATACAGGTAAAACAGAATATATTAATTTTTATTATAATGATGAGAGAATTGAAGGATGGCGTGAAAATATAATTTATAAATTAAACACCGGGGAAATAGTATCTATCTTTAATGACGTCACTGATAGAATGAAAGGAGAGATTTCGCTGCGTGAAAGCGAAGAAAGATTTAGAACTGTTTATAGTGTTTCACCAGATGGTATTTCTATCTCGGAGATTGATACTGGTTTTTTATTTGAGGTTAATGAAGCTTACAAGAATGTATTTGATTTTAGCCAGGAAGAAGTAATAGGAAAAACATCTTTAGAAATCGGAATTTGGGTGGATGAGAATGATCGAAAAGAATTGATATCTGATTTACATCAGCATGGTTTATATAACAATAAGGAAATAAATTTTAAGAAGAAGAACGGAACAATAATCCATACCTTAGTTTCTGGTAGAATAATTACAATCAATCAGAAAAAATTTATGCTTACAGTTGTAAAGGATATAACAGAAATTTATAAAATTGGGCAATCATTAAAAGAAAGCGAAGCACGTTTAAAAACCACATTATATAGTATTGGTGACGGTGTAATTACAACAGATAAGTTTGGTAAGATAAACCGGATGAATCCGGTTGCAGAAAATTTAACCGGATGGAAGGAACATGAAGCCAAAGGCAAACCGTTAGAAGAAGTCTTCAAAATAATAAATGAAGGGACGAGAAATTCGGTTGAGAATCCGGTTCATAAAGTTTTAAAGGATGGTCAAATTATTGGTTTAGCCAACCATACAATATTGTTATCAAAATCCGGCATTGAAATTCCTATTGCGGACAGCGGAGCTCCTATTAGAAATGAATCAGGAGAAATCGAGGGTGTAGTACTTGTTTTCCGTGACCAGTTGAAAGAAAGAGCAGCACAAAAAATTCTGGAGGAAAGTGAAGCCCAGTTAAAACAATCGCAAAAAGTAGCTCGGATAGGATATTATATTTTTGAAATTTCAACCGGTCAATGGGTTAGTTCGGAAATGCTTGATGAAATATTCGGAATCGATAAAAATTATAAGCGTGATGTAGAAGGCTGGTTGAATATTATTGATCCGGAAGATCGTGAAGAGATGAGTGACTATCTAAATGACCATATTTTGACAAAACAAAAAGAATTCGATAAAAAATATAAAATAAGGAATAACAAAAATAATTCTGTTATATGGGTTCATGGTTTAGGCTCACTTGAGTACGATGCAAACGGAAAACTGATTAAAATGTTTGGTACAATTCAAGATATTACAGAAAGAATGGAAACGCAAAGCATAATTGAAAACTCACTAAAAGAAAAGGAAATATTACTAAAAGAAGTTCATCATAGAGTTAAAAATAATTTTCAGCAAATTATTGCCTTAATATCATTACAGTCTGAATTTATAGAAGACAAAACTATTCTGGATATTTTCGACGACCTTTCTCATAGATTGCTTGCAATGTCGCTCATTCATGAGCTTATGTATGGTACTGGAAATTTTGTTGCGGTGGATATTTCTGATTATATAGAAAAGCTTTCAAGTTATTTAGTTCAGACTTATGCTTCCTCAAAAAAAATAACGCTTAAACTAGATCTGGAAAACCATAATCTTAGTTTGGATTCCATCATCCCCTGCGGATTAATAATAAATGAGATTCTTACCAATTCAATAAAATATGCTTTCCCTAATAATTCTGCCGGTCAAATTAATATTTCATTCAAAAAGAAAGATGGAATATTCTATCTTGATATATCAAATGATGGTATCGGGTTAAAAAAAGATTTGGATATTGAAAATCTTCAATCACTTGGATTAAGACTTATTCGGCTTCTTTCATTGCAGTTAAGAGGCAATGTTGAAATAATCCGCCCTGAAAAGGGACTGCGATATGAAATAAAATTTAAGGGGATTAACTGAATTGAATAATTCGAGTACAAAGGCTTCTATTCTTTTAGTTGATGACGATATCCTTATTGCGGAAAGCAATAAAATATTATTAAAAAAAGCCGGTTATAATATAGCCGGTATTGCTTGTGATGGCAAAAGTGCTATAGAGTTAGCTTTAGAAAAGAAGCCGGATCTTATTCTAATGGATGTAAATCTCAATTGTGAAATTGATGGAATAGATGCTGCTGAAGAGATTCAAAAATTCGCAGATATACCATTTATTTTCCTTACAGCATATTCGGATCCCTCCACGGTAGATAGAGCTAAGAAAATAGGTCCATTTGGTTACTTAATTAAACCATTTGAAAATCGCGAGCTTCTTGTTGCAATAGAAACAACCTTATACAAACATTATCTCGATAAGAAGATTAAAGAACAGGAGTTTTTATTTAGGACTGTTGCCAACTTTGCTTATGAATGGGAGTTTTGGATTATGCCAGACTTACAATTTAAGTACTGCTCACCTTCCTGCGAAAGAGTAACAGGGTATAAAGCGGAAGAATTTATTAATAATCCTCAGCTTCTTTTTGATATAATTCATCCTGAAGATAAAGGTAAGTTTGAAGACCATTCCAGCAAATATCACTCTGAAAATTATAATGAAACAGTAAAAGAATTAGAACTCAGAATTATTCATAAAAATGGTAATTTAAAATTTATAAGGCATACTTGTAATCCAATTATTTCAGATGATAATAAATATCTTGGCAGAAGAGTAACAAATGTAGATATTACCGACCGTAAACAGGCTGAGAACAAGCTTAAGATAAGAGAGGAATTATTAAGCAGAGTAGTTAATAATATTGATGAAATGATTTATTCCGTCACTTTTTCAAAAGATTTTTTAAATAATAAAGTAAATTTTGTAAGTGAGCAGGTTAATAAAATCCTTGGTTATAATAAGGAAGAGTTTTTATCAGATCCTAAATTCTGGTTTAAAATAACGCATCCCGACGATTTAGATAAAGTAAACGCTCTAACAAAATCCATGTATGAAAATAAAAAATCTGAAATAATGATTTATAGAATGAAACATAAATTTAGGGAAGATTATTTATGGATTGAAGATCATAGACAGTTATTATTTGATGAGAGAAATAATATTGTTGGTCTTTTTGGAGCAGCTAGAGATATAACAGAACGTAAACACGCTGAAGAATCATTGCGAGAGAGTGAAGATAAATACAGACTGTTATTTGAAAATATGAATGAGGGAGTAGCAATTAACGAGATAATAACCGACAATAATGGGGAAGTAATTGATTTCAAATTTATTGATGCAAACTCATCTTATGAAAAACATACAGGGCATAATCCGGAAAAGATTATTGGACGAACTATTCTTGAAATATTACCTAATGCAGATAAACGCCAGATCCAATCTTATGGTAAAGTAGCTTTAACCGGAGAACCAATATCATTTGAGTATTATTCCGAATCATATAAGCGATATATACATGTTCGTGCATTCAAGCATTCCCAAAACCGTTTCGCTGTTATTTTTCAAGATGTTTCTGAAATAAAAGAAGCCGAAGAATTATTAAAATTAAACTCCAAAAAATTTACTTTACTTACTTCAACAACAGGCGATGGATTTTGCGTCGTTGATACTGCTGGAAAATTTATTGATGTAAATGAAGTTTATTGCCAAATGATAGGTTACTCGAAGGAGGAAATTCTTAATAAATATATTTATGATTTAGAGGCGAATGAAACTTCTGAAGAAATTAAATTTCACATCGATTATTTAGTAGAAACAGGCTTTCACAGATTTGAAAGTCGGCATAAATGCAAAGATGGAAGAGTAATTGAAGTAGAGGTCAGCGCTTCATTTTCAGAGGACTTACAGCAAATTCTTGTTTTTTTACATGACATAACACATCAAAAGATTGCTGAGAAACAACTGCGCATTAGTAATTTGCGTTATGAAACTTTGTTTACAAAAGCAGGCGATGGAATAGTCATTTTATCAACAAAAGGGGAGATGATTTCAGTTAACGAGTCTTTTGCTAAAATGCATGGATACGATGTAAAAGAACTTATAAATAGAAATTTAAATGAACTAAATACACCTTCAACTGCAAAATTTTTCAAAGAAAGGATGCGACGAATTTTAGCCGGTGAATCTTTGAAATTTGAAGCGGAACATTATTGTAAAAATGGTGAAATAATTAATGTCGAAATTTCAACAAGTCTAATTTCTATTGGTGATGAAAAAATAATTCAGGCATTTAATCGAAATATTACAGACCGAAAGATTTCTGAAGAGGAAATCAGGAAGCTCTCAACAGCGGTTGAACAGAGTCAGTCATTAATAATAATTACAGATGTTAACGCAAATATAGAATACGTGAATCCATATTTTACCGAGGTAACCGGCTATAAAAAAGAAGAAGTATTAAATCGAAATCCACGGTTCTTAAAATCCGGCGAAATTTCGGCTGAAGAATATTTGGCTATGTGGACAAAATTAACTTCAGGAATAAGCTGGGCAGGCGTCTTTCGTAATAAAAAGAAAAACGGTGACTTGTATTGGGAATCTACCATTATTACTCCTGTAAAGAATCAAGCCGGTGCAATTACTCATTATATTGCCGTTAAAGAAGACATTACTGAGAAGGTGGCGGTGGAGAATGAGCTGAAAAAATACAGAGAACATCTTGAAGAATTGGTAGAATCAAGAACTGAAGAACTTGATCGAATGAATGTGGATTTGATGGAACAGCTTCAAAGACAAAAAGAACTTGAAATGATGCTGAGGCAATCGCTTGGAAAAGAAAAAGAGCTTAATGAACTGAAGACAAGATTTATTTCAACAGCGTCTCATGAATTCAGAACACCTCTCACTTCAGTCCTTTCATCAGCAGAATTAATTCAAAGGTACGGTAAAAAATGGAGCCCGGAAAAAATTAATGATCATATAGAAAGGATAAAAAAATCTGTAGATTATGTAACTAAATTGCTTGATGAAGTATTAACAATGAGTCGTGTTGAAAGCGGCAAAATTATATTTCAACCGGAACTTATAAACTTATTTGAGTTTTGTTCGGAAATATTTAATGATGTTAAATCTATATACAAAGATGATCGAAATTTCTTCTTTAATTTTCAGCCTGATGAAAAAGAATTTAAAGTCGATCGAAAACTATTAAAATTTATTCTGTCTAATCTGCTTTCAAATGCATGTAAATATTCATTACAAAATGGAAAGATCGAATTAGATGTATTTAAATATGAAAATCATTTGATTTTTGAAGTAAGAGACGAAGGTATTGGAATACCTGAAAATGATAGGCAGCATCTTTTTGAACCTTTCTTCCGGTGCTCAAATTCCAGTGAGGTTTCAGGTACAGGGTTGGGATTATCTATAGTTAAACAGTCGGTAGAATTACATAACGGCGAAATATCTGTCAATTCAAAATTAGGTGAGGGTTCAATTTTCACGGTTAAGCTAAAACTATAGAAAAATGTTTTATGGATAATCAAAATTATAAAAGTATTTTAATACGGCTTTGTGTCTAAATGGGAAAAGATATTGTTATATCTAATAAAAAATAAAATGAAATAAAGTTACAGAGGGAAAATTGGATGAAGTAAAGATTTTAGTAATTGAAGATGAGGAAGATGTTTTAATAAACTTAACAACGATTCTTACTGAAGAGGGATTTAAAGTAGTTTCGGCAAAAAAAGGAGTAGTTGGTTTACAGCTTGCAAAAAGTGAAAAACCCGACTTGATACTATGTGATATTGCTATGCCTGGGATGGATGGTTACACGGTTTTTAATGAATTAGCTAAGGAGAAATGTACTCAGTCAATTCCATTCATTTTCCTTACAGCAAAGGTTGAGAAGGAAGATATGAGGAAAGGGATGCAGCTTGGTGCAGACGATTATGTCTTCAAACCTTTCAAGATCGATGATTTATTAATAGCAATTAGAACCAGACTAAAGAGAATTGAATTACTAAAAACAGAAGCAGTAATTGACAGCGGAAATAATAATAAATCGAAATATGATTTCGATGATAAAATATTTGTTCAAGCAAAAGATAAACCTCAGCTTATTACAATAGGAGATATTGTATATATTAAAGCCGAAAGCCAATATACTCTTCTAAATATGAACGATAAAAAATCTTTTCTTATCCGCAAATCTATTTCCGAATGGGAAAATCTGCTGCCGGAGAAAAAATTCCTAAGGATACATCGCTCATTAATCATCAATGCAGATTATATAATTAGAATTGAAAAATGGTTCAACTCTTCCTTCCAAATTTATATTAAAGATATTGCTAAACCTTTTACAGCCAGTAAAAGATTTTCAGCATTAATCCGGAAGAATAAAATGAATTAATTTATAAGCAGTTATTTTGTCCGTTATATAAATTCTTTGTTCTTAACTAAAGTTACGTAATTGTCATGCTGAACTTGTTTCAGCTTCTAAAAACAGCCTAAAAATAAAGATTCCGAAACTAGTTCGGAATGACAAATTAACCATTTCTTCCATTTTTAGTAACTTTAGTTCTTAATGAATCGTATATTCTAAGCAATCAAGTACGTCAATAAGAAATAGAATTTAACTATGTAATTTTCCCATTTACTCCCCAAAATTCCCGCTTGCAACATTAATCTGTAAACTATCAATCAAATTCCCGATTATTCGTTAGAGATTCGAGGAAATTATTCCTTTTAAAAGTAATCACATTTAAGTCTTAAATAATAATAGGTATAAATGTTATGTACAAGAACCAATTGAATTTTGCCAAAAACCGTATGCATCTTATGATTGAAGGAAAAGTGGATGCTACTGAACTAAAAGCATGGTCCGATGATTTGTTATCGAAGCTCAAGAGACTTAAACCTGGGTTTAGCGTTATATCTGAAATCCTTAATTGCCAGCCTGCTACAGAAGAAGTTAGGCAAATGCTGGTAGAGACTCAAAGAAAAGTTAAGGAATTAGGTCTCGGCAATGCGGTACGTATTGTAAATAAAAATAATTATGTAACGGCAAATCAATGGCAGCGCAGTTCTCGTTCAGTAGGATATGTTGCTATGGAAGCAGAGAGCGTTGAAGCGGCAACTAAAATGCTTGATGAAATGGAAAATAAAAATATATAAATGATAATCTAATATTGATGTAGTAGGTATGATGAAAAAAATATTAATAGTCGAAGATGAGCAGGATGTAAGAAGAAATCTGGAAGATTTATTAGATGCAGAAGGATTTGAAACATTAAGTGCAGGAGATGGTATAGAAGGTTATGAAATGGCACTTAATAGTGCGCCTGATTTAATTCTTAGTGATATCTGGATGCCGAAGATGGATGGTCTTGAACTATTAAAAAAACTTCAGGAGAATATTAAAACTTCATTAATTCCATTCATTTTTCTTACGGCAAAATCTGAAGTTTCTGATATAAGACAAGGTATGGTGTTAGGTGCAGATGATTATATCTTGAAGCCTTTTAAAATTGATGACATACTAAATGCGGTAAATTCAAGATTAAGAAAAAAGGATAAATATCTTTCTGAGGTAAATGAATTTAAAGATATTTTAATTAAAAGAGTGCCGCACGAATTGCGAACTCCTCTTGTAGCGATTTTAGGTTTATCAGACATCATTCAAGAAGATGTTGAGAATTTTTCCAAAGAAGAACTTAGTGAAATGGCTGCAAGAATTTACCGCTCAGGAAAACGGCTTCACAGAAGGATTGAGAAATTTTTAACTTATTCTGAATTACTTCGCGAGAGTCAAAGTAACAATACAAACTCTAATTTATCTAACGACGAATATGAAATTGAACCAAAGTTACTTGCCGATAAGCTAATTCATAAGGCAAACGAATTTGAGAGAAAAGAGGATTTAAATATTCATTTTGAAAAATGTAAAATTAAAATGAATGAACTGTACTTTGATACTATGCTTTATGAACTAGTCGAAAATTCTTTGAAGTTTTCTAAAAAGGGAAGTCAAATATTTATAAAAGGCTGGTCAAATGAGCATAATTATATAACAAAAATAATTGATAGCGGAATTGGCTTAAAAAATATTGACTTAAAAAAGATTAACACTTTCAATCAGTTTGGAAAAGAAAAAGACACGGAAGAAGGATTAGGTATGGGACTAGCCATAGTCAAAAAAATTGTTGAAATGTCTAATGGATATTTTGCAATTGACAGTAGTAATAATAGTAACAATACGGTTGAAGTTAGAATACCGCGTTAAAAAACAGAGGAAACATCACTAGTTGCGAGTGAATAAGAACCTGAAAAACGACAAGCAGCAGAATACTTTAGCCACGGCATTTTGGAGGTAAATACAATCAGTCCAAAAATTCCTTCGTTACCCAAAATATTTTGTGTATAGACTTTAAAAGAGTTAATGCAAAGTAAAAACAGACTTCTATCTGGCGATGTTATGAAAAAGACAGATTTCAGATATGAATTATTTAGCATAAATATCATTGCTTTTCTATGCCTATGTCTCTATTTTTGAACCTTGATTTATTAATAAATATAATTGGAGATAAAGCAGCATGCCGATGATGGCAAAGATGAGAAGTTTAGCACCGGCTTTTATTGTTGGAGTCGGCGTAATATTCGTCCTATTCATGATAGTATCCGATTCCAATATAATGGAGATATTCGGTTTAAGGACGAACAATGTTGGCTCGATTAACGGCGTCAAAATTTCTTATCAGGATTTCGTTAAAGCGATGGATACCGAAAGGGAGAATCTTAAACAGCAGGGTAAGAATGTTCCTGATGAGGATAACGATCAATTCCGTGATGAGGTCTGGAATGCACTGGTAACTCAGACTTTAATCGCACAGCAAATTAAAAAATTCGGGATTAGTGTTTCTGATCAGGAAATTAGAAACATAATTCTTGGCAATAATCCCCCGGAATTTCTAAAGCGGAATTTTATTGACTCTACAGGCAAATTCAACAGACAGCTTTATATAAATGCTTTGTATGATCCGCGAAATTCTCAAGCTTTAATTCAAGCGGAAGATTATGTAAGGCAAACTCAGCTTAATCAGAAATTGCAAAGCATGCTTCTTGCGTCGATAACAGTTAGTGATGCCGAAGTAAAGAGAAGATTCATTGAGCAAAACACCAAAGCAAATGCTGAATATGCTCTGGTTAACTTAAACGAATTCCCGGACTCATTAATAAAAGTTACGGATGATGATTTAAATAATTATTATAACCAGCATCAGGATTTATATCAGATTATTCCACAGAGAAGATTGAAGTACGTATTATTTTCAACTGTACCATCCTCGGAAGATTCTGCTAATGTTAAATTAAATCTGGAAAATATAGTTAGTCAATCAGGTTCAGATACTACAAGCTTCAAAACTCTGGTAAATGATTTTTCATCTGTTCCATATTCAAAAGATACTTTAGCTATAAATGCTTTCCCTGCATCTGCATCAGATTCAATTATAAATGCAAAACCAGGTTCAATCATTGGTCCGTTTGCATCTTCACAAGGTTATGTTATTTATCATGTTATTGGTTCAGTGCCAACAAATCAGCCAATGGTTAGAGCTTCACATATCTTAATAAATCAATTTGGAGATGATGCAAAAAATTTAGCAGAAGCAAACAATATTTATGATCAACTCCAGAAAGGCGCTAACTTTGCTGCGCTAGCAAAGCAATATTCTAAAGATCCGGGCAGTGCAGTTCGTGGTGGAGATCTCGGCTGGTTCGGTAAAGGTCAAATGGTTCCAGAATTTGACAAAGCAGCTTTTAGTGGAAAGATTGGAGTTGTTCAAAAGCCTATCAAGACTAATTATGGTTATCATATAATAAAAGTAACCGGTAAAATAGATAAGAAATTTATCGTAGAAAGTCTTGTTAATCCCATTAAGGCTTCTGCCGCCACTCGTGATCAACTGTTAAGTAATGCAAAAGATTTTAACTACATTGCAAACAAAGACGGTTTTGATAAAGAGGCGAAATTGATGGAATATATAGAACGCCAAACTCCTCCGTTCAGCAAAGAATACAATTATGTCCCCGGTATCGGAATAAGCGAGAACCTAACCAAGTTTGCATTCAACAACGACTTAAATAAAATAAGTGATCCGATACGGACACAAATGGGTTATGTTGTTGCGCAAGTATCAGAAATTATAAAAGAAGGAGTGAAGCCTTTAAGTGAAGTTAAAGCTCAGGTAAGAGCTGCTGTCATTCAAGAAAAGCGTTTTGAACTAGCCCGTAAACAAGCTGAAAATATAAAATCAAAAATAAGCGGCGATCTTACAAAGGCACCTTCATTTGATCCGAAAGTAACTGTAACTCAAACCGGTGAATTTACGCCGGGCAGCGGATCGGTTCCTAATATCGGTGTCGATTATGACTTTACTGCAAATGTGCTAAAGCTGCCTTTGAATAAAGTCTCCGATCCCGTAAGAGGTAATTCTGGTTATTATTTAATTGATGTTTTATCGAGAACGCCGTTTGATTCTACTGCTTATCAGGCGCAAGAAAACTCTATAAGAAACAGCATCCTTCAAGAGAAACGAAACACGTTTTTCCAGGAATGGCTTACTGAGCTTCAAAAGAACGCCGATATAGTAGACAATCGTGCTCAGTTCTTCGGTCAGTGATCTAACCTTCAGGTGATTTAAACCCCGGTCGTTATTTGCCCGGGGTTTTCTATTTTAAATGAGTGTTTACAACTTAATTAGAAATTTTTTTATGAGTAAACAGCTTCCATTTATAATTATACTTTGTGTTGTCTCCGTATTTGCGCAGGATAATAGAAAATTCATTCTGGGAGTGAATGGAGTTTACACAACTACAGCAAAGATATATTTATATCCTTATTCATCGGATCCGGTTTTACGGAATACAACTTTCCCGATTTCTGATATTTTTAATCCCGGCATTTATCTTAAATATAAATTAAGTGATGACCTGCTTATCGGTATAAACTCGGAATATATGACAAGTACTTCTTCCGGAAACAACTTAACTGTTTTCTCCGGGAATAGAACAGTAACAATTACAGTTCAGGACGGATTCCGTTTGATCCCGGTTGAATTGTCTTTATATTATTTGCTGCCGTTTTCACTGGAGAGATATAAATTTATGATGGGCGGGGGCGTAGCTTATTATTACGGGCAGCAAATTAGATTATTCGGCGACGACCAAATCTCAAGCAGGGAAACTCAAATTGCCTATGGTATTCAGGTTTCCGTATCAATGGATTATTACCTAACTAAAGATATTATTATTCACGGCGGCATGAAGTTCCGTGATCCTCAATTTGTTGTGAATAATACTTATGATAGAAAGACCGTAAATTATAAAGGGACTACTTACCTTATTGCGCAGGATTCTTTTACATCCAAAATAAATGTTGACGGTGTGGCGTTCGATCTTGGCGCCGCGATTGAGTTCTAATTTATTTTTATATTGCAGCCAGTAATTCAATTTTATTATGACAAAATTAATCTTCCTAACCGGTTTTATGGGCTCCGGTAAAAGTACAATCGGTCCAATTCTTGCCAACACTCTAGGATGGGATTTTTTCGATCTTGACGGTATAATCGAAAAGAAAGAAAATGCTTCTGTTTCCAGAATCTTTGAGGAGAAAGGAGAAGAATATTTCAGGAAGCTTGAAAGCGAAATCCTGAAAGAGCTTTCTTCTAAAGAGAATTCGATTATTTCTTTAGGCGGTGGAACAATTACAATTAAAGGTAATGTTGAATTGCTTAAGAAATCAGGCAAGATAATTTATCTTAGAATATCTCCGGAATCTGCTTATTACCGGCTTCGCAATAAGAGGGATAGACCGATTTTAACAAAAGATGGGACAGTGAATCTTGGCAAAGATGAATTCATCAGCAAAATAAATCATCTTCTTGAAAAAAGAAAAGAATATTATGAACAAGCTGATTTTATCATCGATGCAGATAAAATTTCTCTTGGTAAAACAGTAGACAAGATCGTTAAGTTAATAACTGAATAAAAGGTAATTATAATCGTGAAGAAAATTCAAGTATCGTTAAAAGAAAATTCTTATCCTATTTTAATAGGAAGCGGAATCCTAAATCAACTTGATATGCTTCTGGGAAAATATCAGGTTAATAAAAATTTTTTATTAATTATTGATAGCAATGTCCGCAAAAATAATCCGGAACTATTAAAGAATTATATCCCTTCAAATAAGAAGAAATTGAATTCTTATTACTTAAAACCGGGAGAAAAATCAAAATCTTATATTGAGCTTAATAGAATTTATTCTTTCCTGTTGAATAATAATTATGGACGAGATACAACAATTATAGCAATTGGCGGTGGTGTAACAGGTGATCTTGCAGGATATGCAGCGGCTACTTTTATGCGCGGCGTTCAATTAATTCATATTCCAACAACGCTTCTAGCTGCTGTTGACAGTTCAATCGGCGGCAAAACAGGAATTAACTTCGCAAAGAAAAAAAATATGATCGGCGCATTTTACCAGCCGAAGTTTGTTCTCACCGATACCGAGCTTCTTAAAACTTTGCCAAAATCTGAGTTGACTTCCGGTTTCGGAGAAATTGTTAAATATGCATTTCTATCAGATGAAAAGTTTTTCTCATATGTAATTGCCAACTACCTGAAAATTTATGAATACGATAATGAAGTCATGCAAAAAATAATTTATGATTCAGCTTCAATAAAAGCATCGGTTGTTTCTCAAGATGAAAAAGAATCCGGCTTAAGAAAAATTCTGAATCTCGGTCATACCTTTGCACATGCGTTTGAGACTATGTTAAACTTCAGAATAAAGCATGGTGAAGCTGTAGATGCTGGAGTTATTGCCGCACTTTTCCTTTCAAATGAAATCGGGCTGCTTTCTACGAATTCATTATCAGATCTGCTTTCCCTTCCATTAAAAATGAAAATCCCTTCCAGATTAAAAGGACTGAATAAAGAAGATTTATTTAATATTATGCTTCATGACAAAAAGAACAGAAACCAACAGATTAAGTTTGTGCTTTTGTCCGGCATTGGTAAAATCATATTGGATGCGGAAGCAGGGAAGAAAGCGGTTTTTAATTCTCTCTCCCAGATGGAAAGTATATTATAATTCCTGGATAATAATATTAGGCTTACGGATAATATTAGCCAACAGGAAAACTTGAAAATTCACTTTTTTGTTTAGTAATGCTTTAAAAGAGGACTGCCGGATTGAGGGATCATCCGGCAGTTAGAGTGACATTCTTGTAGGAGGGATGTTATGCTTAAAACTATTTTCTATTTTCAGTTTATATTTATCAATTGACATGCCATAAAAATTAGTTGATTTCTGCTTTATTTAATAGGTTTTATTGGTGAAAGGCACTTTTTTACAGGTAAAAATTACCTGACGAATTACGTTTTTTCCGTCTATTGTTTTTCTTTCTGGTTTAAAAGAAGGACCCCGATATAAAATCGGGGTATAAAAGTGAGGGATTATGCTTAAAACTATTTTCTATTTTCACATGGTACTATCCAATTGCTATGCCAGGTTGATTTTTGAGCGAAAAAAGCTTTTATTGAAAAATCGTGTGCCTTCTTTTAAGAAATTTAGTATTAAAATGTTTACTATGAGACAAAGCGTTTGTTAAAAATTTGTTAACTTTGCCCATAATAAAATTACGGGAGTTTACAGGAATGAGTGAATTAATTATTGATTCTGATATTGACATCGAGAGCGAAATTAAACGGCTTAAAAAAGAGCTAAATGCTGTAATACTAGCTCATTATTATCAAGATTCAGAAATTCAGGATCTTGCAGATTTTGTCGGCGATAGCCTTGAACTTTCAAGAAAAGCAAAATCAACCAACGCAGATGTCATTGTATTTGCAGGTGTTCATTTTATGGCTGAAACAGCCAAAATCCTCAATCCAAATAAGCTGGTGCTATTACCAGACCTTGAAGCTGGCTGCTCGCTCGCAGATAGTTGCCCCGCACCTTTATTCAAGAATTTTAGGAAACAGTACCCTGATCATGTTTCAATAACTTATATTAACTGCACTGCCGAGGTTAAAGCTTTGAGTGATATAATTTGCACTTCGAGCAATGCTGAAAAAATTATTAACCAAATTCCGGTAGATAAACCAATTCTATTTTCTCCCGATAGAAATCTAGGAAAATATTTGATGAAGAAGACCGGTAGAAAAATGCTCTTATGGGATGGCTCATGTATTGTTCACGAGACATTCAGCGAAAGAAAAATTATTGATTTAAAAGTTCAATATCCGGATGCGAAAATTATTGCTCATCCTGAATGCGAAGATGCGCTTCTTAACCGGGCTGACTTTATAGGGTCTACAAGTAAGCTTTTGAGTTTTATTCTTTCGGATAGTTCATCAAATTATATTGTCGTAACTGAACCAGGTATCATTCATCAAATGGAAAAGATTGCGCCGCATAAGAAATTTATTGCTGC
The DNA here is from genome assembly GCA_021815405.1 of Bacteroidota bacterium. Lineage (GTDB taxonomy): Bacteria > Bacteroidota > Ignavibacteria > Ignavibacteriales > Ignavibacteriaceae > FEN-1297. The sequence goes on along the minus strand of JAKAGV010000009.1, from coordinate 115,207 downwards.
TCCCCCGGAGAAAAATTGCAACTGCAACGAATGCCCTTATATGAGATTGAATACACTGGAAAAACTTTATCTATGTATGAAAGACAGGAAACCTGAAATTACTCTTCCGGACGACATTATGGTCAAAGCGCTTAGACCTATCGAAAGAATGCTTGAAATGAGCTAGGCTTTCTTCAAAATAATTTTGAAAGTAGTTCCTTCACCTGGTGCTGAAGTTTTAACAAAAATTTTCCCTTCGTGGTAAGTTTCGATTATTCTTTTCGATAAGCTTAATCCAAGACCCCAGCCTCTTCTTTTTGTGCTGTAACCGGGGCGGAAAATATCTTTTCTCCTTTTCATTTCTATTCCCTTACCGTTGTCTGTTGCTTCAATTTCAACGTTGTTTCTAACAGCTTTTATCTCGAAATTTATTTTGCCTTCCTTATTTTCAATTGCGTCAAGCGCATTCTTAATTAAGTTTTCAATTACCCATTCAAATAATTCTGCATTTAACTCAGCACAGACATTTTTATCACCAGTAATTGTCAGGTCAACATTTCTCCCGGACTGCGGCAGCCTCCTTTGAAAATAATCGACAACAGTCTTAACGGTTTCGTAAACTGATTGTTCCTTTAATTCAGGTGTGGCTCCAATTTTTGAAAACCGGTATGTAATCTTATTTAGTTTTTCGACGTCGTTATTTATTTCTTCTGAAATGTCAAGCACTTTATCCGGATCTTTGTAGCTAAGCTTAAGCATTTCAAGCCATCCCATCAAACTGGAGATTGGGGTTCCGAACTGATGTGCTGTTTCTTTTGCCATCCCAACCCAGATGTTGCTCTGTTCACTCTTTTTGATATTGCTAAAACCGATATATCCTAAAACTATAAACAGTGCAGCAATTACAATTTGAAGGTAAGGATAATATTTTAATTGAACGATCAGATCGGAATCGCCGTAATGAATCCTTTGAAGAACTACCGAATCTTTGTAAGTGACATTAATAGGATTATGAGTTTTATCCATTTCCCTTGCTTTAGCTTCAAAGAATTTTTCTAATTGCTGAGCGGATAGGGAAGTGTCGTAATTAATATTTCTCACATCTTTTATATCATCTTTATTTACGATATTTATTTTATTATCCGGTCCTGTGTTTATTAAGGGGAAGTCTATTGGCTTAAGAATATTTTCGAACAAGAATGTAATATCGGCATCTGTTCTGGAAGTGTTGGCAACGTACTCTATTCCCTTAGCATAAAGTTGAACAATTTGTCTTTCTTTTGTTTGAAGCTGCTGGACGAGCATCTGCGTATAATACAGTGTTCCCGCTGCGATTATTATAGCGATAACCAGAAGAGCAATTTTAATATTGATGGATGCTGGACCACCAGACATTTTCATAATGTGGAATCCTTTTTCCCCGATCTACTCCAAACATATCGGGATTTAATCTGGATCGATTTTGAAAATAAATTCTGTCTCATCATGCCGGAAAAATATAGAAATTGATAAGACCAAAAAAGAGATTTAAGTTTAGCTTTCTAATTTACGAAAAATGTTTGGTTGCGGTTTGGACCAACCGAAATAATCTTTAACTTTATCCCGGATTTTTCTGCGATAAATTTCAGATAATCTTTAGTTTCTCCGGGAAGTTCGGAATAAGAAAGACAACCGGAAATTTCTTTATTCCAGCCCGGTAGTATTTCATAGATTGGCTTAACTTTGCTCAAGCGTTCAACATCGGTAGGAAAAGACTTTAAGGATTTTCCGTCCAGTTCGTAGCCGACGCAGACTTTTATCTTATCAAACTTGCTTAGCACATCTAACTTAGTAACTGCAACTGAATCTATTCCGTTTACCATTGCGGAATAACCTACGAGGAAAGCATCAAACCAGCCGCACCGGCGTGGTCTTCCAGTAGTTGCGCCGTATTCAGCTCCGATTTTTCTAAGAAGTTCGCCTTCTTCATCCAAAAGTTCTGTCGGGAAAGGACCAAAGCCGACACGGGTTGTATATGCTTTAACAATTCCGTACACAGAGTTTATTCTTGTTGGCGGAATTCCGGTGCCAATGCATGCGCCGCCTGAGGTAGGGCTTGATGATGTAACGTATGGATAAGTACCGTGGTCAACATCCAGCAGTGCGCCTTGCGCGCCTTCAAGTAAAATGGATTTATCTTCATTTATTGCGTTATTTAAATAAGCCGGAACGTCTTTTATATATTTATCAATTAGCTTATCAAACTCGACATACTGTTTTATAATCTCATCAACATCAAGTTCATCATGCTCATAAACTTTTTTTAATAAATTATTTTTTTCTTTCAGGTTCTCTCTGATTTTTTCTTCTAAAGATTTCCTATTTAGAAGGTCAACAATCTTTATACCCTTCCTTGCGTATTTGTCTATGTAACATGGACCAATGCCGCGTCCGGTAGTTCCGATTTTGTTTTCACCACTTTCACTGATTGAATCAAGGAGTTTGTGATACGGCATAATTAAATGTGCATTATGGCTGATAAATAATCTTCCATCAACTTTGATATTATTCTTTTCAAGAAGATTTATTTCTTCGAGCAGAGCGGTTGGATCTATAACAACTCCGTTGCCTATTACGCAGACTACATTTTCTCTAAGTATGCCCGAGGGGATAAGGTGAAGTATGTATTGTTTATCGTTAATTGAAACCGTATGCCCGGCATTTGCGCCTCCTTGGTAGCGGGTTACAATGTCATAATTTTCACTTAGTATATCAACAATTTTCCCTTTGCCTTCATCACCCCACTGGCTGCCTACAAGTACCGTAACGCTCATTTTATTTACCTTAACAGAATTTTCCTTTGCAATGTTTATTTAACAAAATAAAAACTCCGAATTCGCAAATCCGGAGTTTTCTATACTAAAACCTATATTAATTTTTTTTAATTGCCGAAACTTTTAAGTGCTTCTTCAACGGTTTCGTATGATTCAAAAATTTGACTAAGTTTTGTAATCACCAGCAAGCTTTCAATCTTTTCTGTAGTTCTTGCCAGCTTCATAAAGCCTTCACCTTTTTTAATGGTTGTCAAACCTCCAATTAGCATGCCTAATCCGGAGCTGTTCATAAATTTTACTTCCGAGAGATCGACTACAATGTTTTTCTTACCCTCATCCAAAAGTTTGTGAAGTAGTTCGTTGAATTCCTTTGTATCGTCACCTCCCATTACATTCCCTTTAAGCTCAATGACAACTGCATTATATTGTTCGTGATGTTTTAATTTCATGAATAACTCCTAAAATTTTGTTTCTAATTTAATTAGATACGGTTATTTTTGCAAGAACAATAATGTTAAAATCTTATTAATTTTAGGGAACAAAGAAAGTAAACCTTCGTCTAAAATCATGAAAAACAAAAAGAAGAATGAAAAATTGCCTTTACCTCAAATATTAAATTTAGATGACGATTTTTCCCTTATAAAAAGATTTATCGAAGGCGATGAATCTACTTTTAGTACTTTAGTGCAACGGCATAAGGAAAAAGTAAGGAATATAATCTACTTAACTTTGAACAACCATGACCTGGTTGATGATATTGCGCAGGAAGTTTTTCTTACTGTTTATAAAAATTTAGGAAGCTTCCGCTTTGAATCGCAGTTTACAACCTGGCTTTACAGAATAACGGTTAACAAATGCAAAGATCATCTTCGGAAAATAAAAATCAGGCAAATTTTTTCACCGATTAAAGATTCGGAAGAAGAGCTTGGTTATGAAACGGCGCCTGAAAATTCGGATATAAAGGAAATTGTTCATAAAGCTATTGCTAAACTGCCGGATAAGCTAAGGGTGCCGCTGCTGCTTAAAGATATAGAAGGATTGAGTTACCAGGAGATTTCTGAATCAATACAATGTGAGATTGGTACTGTTAAATCGAGAATATTTAGAGCGAGGGAAGGTTTGAAAGAGCTGTTGAAGCCTTACAAACAGGAGTTATTGTGATGAAAAGTTTTTACAATAAATACGAACGTCTTTCTGCATACATAGATAACGAGCTTTCCGATGATGAAATTAAAAAGCTCGAAGATGAATTAAAGTTTTCTAAAGAGCTTCAAGAAAAGCTTGATGAATTGAAGCGAATAAAAATGCTGACTATTTCTTCAGTCAAATCGATTGAGGAAAATCCTTTTTTTGAAACCCGTCTTGCCGCTGCGTTAAGAATAAAAACACCGTGGTATAAAAAAATTAGAAAATATTCTCCGGTTATCGGAATAGTTGCTGCATCCGTCTTATTGATGTTTATCCTAAAATATAATCCGCAAATTATTGATAGAGTTGTTGAGCAGCAGAAATCTAATTTAGCTGCATTTTATAAAGAGAATCTGAAACCTCTTCTGTTTACTGCAAACTTAAGTAACGAGGATATTTTTAATTTTGCAGTTTACCATCAATTGCCCCTTGACGAACAGAAAAAACAGTGTCTGCAGTTTGGCTCCGACAAAAACGGTAAACAATTTTTTGAAATTAAAACCGCCAGTTTAGCCCAGAATGAAAATAATCTTGAGAAGTTTGAGAGGGAATTAAATCTAAATACTGAACAGAAATATCAGATGGATTCTATCCTTTCTGCCTACAAGAAAGATCTTGCTTCTCAGGTCCTGGTAAATGATAAGAATACGGTTGCTATAAACCCAAACATCTGGAATTATAACAAAGCGCTTACCGCTGATTTAATTTCCTTTGCCGCTAAGGTAAGCAAGAGGAAATTGCAAAATATTTTTCCGCCTGAATTTACTCATGAATATAGTGAAGCTGATTTAAACCGGATTGTACATGCGGTTAGGGCTGCAAATACAAACAAATATATCTTCTTAACACCTGATTCGATCTTTTCCGATCAATATGAATTCAATCAGCAGGAATTTGCAAAGGAAATGCAGCAGTGGTCAAAGGAAGTCCAGAAGAACATGCAGGAATTTGAAAAACAGTTCGGAAACTTCCGGGTTCATTTCGGCGATAATCTTGCTAAGTTGAAAAAAGATTCCAGCTGGGAGAGAGATTTTAATGTGGTTATCGACAGTAACACATGCCGTGTTCATATTCCGGAAATTGTAATTCCGCAAATTGATTTGCCGGACATGCAAGACCTTGGAAGTAATATTGACAGTATTACAAGGCACTTGCGCGATTTTTACTTTGAAATTCCGCAGCGTCAAAAAGGCAAGAATTTTAGTTACAAATATTTTTATAACGATTCTTCCAAGGGGTTAAATTTCAATTTCAAAGCGTTCGGATTTGATTCTACCTTTACCGCAAAGAATCACAAACTGGATTCTTTAATGCGCAAGAAATTAAAGAATTTTAATTACGGATTCAATCCGGATTCTCTGGCTTCCATTTTTAAGTATTTTATGCAGGATTCAACCAATGGATTACGGCAGAATGATCTGAGAGAACAGTTGCAGCAATTCAAAAAGCAGATGGAGCAGTTCCAAAAAGAAATGGACCAAATGCAGAAAGAACTTCGTAAATCCGCGCCTAAAGCAGAACCTAAAAAGCCGTTTGAGATCTAAATAAAGTAACTCATTCAGCGATCATTTATTGTCATTCTTTTACTAAATGCAATGAATGACTGCTGAATGATGGTTGATGCCCAATGACAAATGAATTACAAAATTTATTCATAAAAGGTTTTATAAAAGTATTCTGAATAAATTTCGACTTCATCCATCCTAAAAAATTTCCGTCTATCCCAACTCTTCTTTACAAATAGCAATTTTTGCCGTAATTTAACCTACAAATGAAGAGATAAATAGATACTCAATTGTCGAAGCTGAACTTTCTTAAAATAAACGGTGTGGAATTAAAGTCAAACCTTAAATTCCAAACTTTCCTCGGATTAGCAGCAGTGCTTTTCCTGTTCAGAATATTTTTTTATTCTGCAGATTCGCTTTTCTGGGTTATTATAAATGAATTACTTGTAGGCTTAACTTTCGTTTCGCTTTATTTCTATTTACTTGATTTAATCCATTCGAAAATAGTTGACCCTCTAGCGCTTGTAATGAACGTGGGAATAATTAACGCTCTTATTTTTTTTCTATTTACATTTTCAAGCGTCATTCTCGGCAGTCTGATCTCTAAGGCGGAAAGTTCGAATATCAATCACAGCTTGCTTTATAATTTGATTTCCTTTGTCTTTTCAATGTTCATTTTGGCATCGGCTGCTACGATATTTTTGGCTTTCCGGGAACTTTATTTTTACCGCCAGAAAAAGAATGTAAGCACCTACTTTAACACGATGATTGTATTCTTTGCATTAGCAAGTTTATCGAGCTTTCTGAGCCATGATCTAAAATACTTAAAAGACACTTTCTTCATCATTTCGGTTCTCCTAATCTTAATAAATTCAATCCGCATTTCATGGATTGCGTTTATTGTTAAGAAAGAAAAAATTTCACTTCTTGTTCTGTCGGTAATAATTTCGATTTTATTCTTCGTCAACCTGGTTAAATCCTCGAATGATAATCTGTACGTTCAGATGCTTACCGCATTCTCGCCGTCTCTAAACTTATTTTTGAAGATAGTAATGACATACGGTGCAATCTATTTTTCTATTTTGTTCTTTACAACTCTGTTCCATATTCCAACTGCGGAAGCATTTGATAGGAAAGCCCAGGAAGTTAATTTTCTTCAGTATTTCAGCAAGCTGATTACTGAGTCTGTCGATTTTAAGGAGCTTACTGAAACCGTTACAGATATAGCAGTTAAAGTCTGCAATGCGCATGCCTCATGGATTGCCTGGAAAGAAGATGATAGCTTCAAGTCAATCGCAAATAAACATATTGGATATTACGATTCAATCAATCTAACAAAATTTATTTTTGAAAATCGTTTGGAAAAAGGTTCCGAGCAGTCTTTTATAATTAAATTAAAAAGATACTTAAACCGTCCGCAGTTAAGCGAAGAGATCTATTACCTTGCGGCAGCTCCGCTAAAAGCCCACAATGAAGTAAAGGGTTATTTGATAGCAGCTAGAAAAAGCGATATTATTTTCGATGATGAAGATAGGAATGCAATGGATACTTTTTCCGATTATGCTTCCGTTGCTATCGAAAATTCAAGACTGGTTGAAGAATCAATTGAAAAGGAACGGCTGGAGAAAGAGCTTGACGTTGCCAGAGAGATTCAGAGGAAAATTTTACCGGCAAAAAATCCGGAGTATAAAAATCTCAGCATTTCGTCTGTATTCATTCCGGCTTTTGAAGTCGGCGGAGATTATTATGACTTCTTCGAAATAGATAAAAGCAAGTTCGGCTTTGTTATTGCTGATGTTTCCGGTAAAGGAATTTCTGCAGCTTTTATAATGGCAGAGATCAAGGGAATTTTTGAATCGCTTTCGAAAACCATCGAGAGCCCAAAGGATATTCTAATTAAAGCAAATGAAATTTTAGAGAGGACATTAGACCGTAAAAGCTTCGTCAGCGCTGCTTACGGAGTAATGGATTTAGTTAAAGAAACAGTAACAATTTCTCGCGCCGGTCATTGCCCCGTAATTTTAATAAGAAATAACATTGTTGAGAATTTGCGCCCATCAGGTATTGGGCTCGGATTGAATTTCAGCGAACAGTTTGTAAATTCACTAGAAGAAATTGAAATTAAACTTCATAATAATGATGTTATTGTTTTGTATACTGATGGAATAACAGAAGCAAAGAATAAAGAACTGGAAGATTTCGGAAGTGCACATTTTGAGAAAATTCTTGTTGACAACAGCGGATGTGATACAGATGAAATCTCCAATCGTGTTATGCATGAAGTTTCAGTGTTCTCTCAGAGCCATGCACAGCATGACGACATAACTTTAGTTATATTGAAGTGGAAACAAAAATTTAATAATGATGGAGAGAAAGAATGGCAGAATTCAGCACCTCAGTTAAAGACGCAGGTGATGTAAATATTATTTATCTGAAAGGATACTTAGATGCTCATACAGCACCGATTTTAGAAAATACTTTTTCTAATTTGGTTGATAGCGGACGGTATTCCCTGGTTGTAAACTTTAGAGACCTATCTTATATCAGCAGCGCGGGTCTCGGTGTTTTCATGGCTTTCATCGAAAAGATTAGGGAAAACAACGGAGATATAAAATTATCGGCAATGAACGATAAAGTATTTAACATTTTCGACTTGCTGGGCTTTCCTCTTCTTTATGAAATCTATAAAGAAGAAGATGAAGCTATAAACAAATTTAGCCAGATAAAGAAACTTGAAAATGGAAAATAAAAAGATAAAAGATAAAGTGCTTGTAGTCCAAAGCAAAACTAACAATCTTTCGACTATAAGAGATTTTGTTTATGCAGCTGCGCTTGATGTCGGCTTCTCAAAAGATGTAATTGATAATATTATCCTTGCTGTCGACGAGGCTTGCACAAACATTATTAAGCATGCATATAAATCTTACCCAGAAGGCGAGATTACTATCAAGCTTAAGTATAAAGAAAAAAAGTTTACAGTTTTGATTATCGATCATGGTGTGCCGTTTAATCCTGAAAGCATTCCCGACCCCGATCTTCAAAAGTATTACAGGCAGCACAGAGTTGGCGGCTTAGGTATGTACCTAATGAAATCGTTGATGGATGAAGTGAAATATGTCTCGGTGCCTGGCAAATATAACCAAGTACTTTTATCAAAAAATCTTAACGGTGCAAATTAAGAATGATTGACACTGAGAACATTAAGGTAAAAAGAAATCTTACTGCGTTGGTGGAGTTCAGCAGGATTATCAACAGCAGTCTCGATCTCGACTTCATTCTTAACAATGTCCTTCTAACATGCATGGGAAAATTTCTCGCTACAAGAGGCTTAATTGCTCTCAAGGTTCATGAGAAATTGCAAATCAAATCTTCCAAGGGAATACCGGAGGAATTAAAAAAAAAATTTCCTGAAGTATCCGCCGCCGATAATACAATAGATAACGAACAATTTCAAAACTTTTTCCAAGAAGCAAAGCTCCAGGCTGTAGAGAAAATTTGCTCGTCGGATGAATGCCTTGGAGTTGTTTGCCTTGGCGAGAAGCTGAATAAATCTCCATTCAATGAGGACGATATAGAATTCTTAAAAACTATTTTGAATATTGCCGCCTCTGCAATTCAGAATTCAATTATCCTGGAAGAAATAAAAAAAGTTAACCGTAAACTCGACACTAGGATTCAAAGGCTTAATTCACTTTTTGAACTGAGTAAAGAGTTTGGAATTGTTTCCGAATCAACTAAGGTTGCCAAGCTTTTGGTTTATTCTGTTATCGGGCAGTTTCTTGTTTCAAAATTCGCAGTCGTAACGTTTATTGAAGATGGAACAAGAATACTGGAAACTAAATTTCCTGAAGATCAGCTTCTATCAATTCTTTCATGCTATGATTTTTCAAAGCTGGCTAATCCAATTAACGAGCAGGAAATAATATCTAATTATGATAAGCTTGCCAAGATTGGTATTGAGCTAATTGTTCCGATGGAACTGCAAGGAGAAACTAAGGGACTTATTCTACTCGGTAAAAGAATTAACAATCAAAAATATTCTGAGTCAGATATCGAATTTATATACTCGACAGGAAGCTTAGCCATAATTTCCTTGGAAAACAGACGCTTGTTTAAGGAAGCTCTTGCTAAACAAAAAATGGAAGAAGAGCTTGAGCTTGCCAGGGGCATTCAGAGAAATCTTTTACCGAAAGAAATTCCCGCTTACAATAATTTTGATATTTCAGTTTTGAATTTAACATCCCAGCAAGTTGGGGGTGATTATTACGATGTTATTCCACTTGATGATAATTCCGTTTGCATTACAATCGCAGATGTTTCAGGCAAAGGTGTTCCTGCTGCTTTATTGATGGCTAATCTGCAAGCCTTCTTAAAAATTATATGTAAACAGGGGATGAAGCTTGATGAAGCCACTGCATTGATAAACGACCTGGTTTCTGAAAATATTTCAGACGGCAAATTCATAACTTTCTTCTGGATGATTTTAGAGAATGAAACTAAAACTATTAATTACGTAAACGCCGGGCATAATCCTCCTTTATTGATTCGAGATGGAAAAATAATCAAGCTTGAAAAAGGCGGAATTATTCTTGGCGTTATGAAGACGTTCGTTCCATATTTATCAGAATCAATCCAGCTAAAGAAAGATGATGTTATAATTTTATTTACCGATGGCGTTACTGAGGCAAAGAATATTAACGATGATGAATTCTCAGATGAGAAGCTTGAAAACATGTCTCTTGAAATCAGTTCGTCAAATGCAAAGGAAATCATGAACAATATAAAAGATGAAGTGCAGTCTTTTGCCAAAGGTACAACTCAATCAGATGATATTACACTGGTTGTGATAAAGGTGAGATGATTCTTAATCTGGATACCAGATTATAATGAAAGCTTCATTTTGACAACGTCTCAAAATGTTTCCTATCATGAATTTAAATTATGGATAATTTTCATCTGAACATATACATAAGTAAATCCATCATACATTAATCAAATCAACCCTAGGATAGAATACTTTATGCTTGACAAACAAAAATAAAAATCTTAGATTATAATGTAAACGTTTTCATTTTATTTCCTTTCCCACAAGAGGCAACTTATTTGAAGTTTATGTAAACGTTTACATAATATTTTTATTTATATAACATATAAAAAACTGAGGTTTTTATGAAATATCTAATACTCTTTCTGATTTTCATCTCTTTTTCCGCATTCGGCCAATCAGTATGGGATTTTGAAACAACTGCACAAGATACAGGGTGGACAGTTTTTACACCTGCGGCTGATACATTTTCGGTAGTAGCTAATCCTGATATGTCTGGTTTGAATACAACGGCTCACGTTGCTAAATTTACTGTAGATAAATCTGGTGCACTTTGGGAAGGGGTTTTCAATAACAAAATAACTCCGTTTGTAGTTACAGCTGAAAACTGTAAACCTACATTGCTAGTTTATAAAGATACAACCTCGCGAGTCGATTTTAAATATGAAGGAGACGGGTGGTCAACAGGAGATACTTTTGATTCCAATAAGGTGGCACATCAGTGGGTGCAAGTTTCATATGATTTTTCTGCATACATTGGCAAAACGGTAAAAACTATAACAATAATTCCTGATTTTGCTTCAGGTGCATCAAGAACTTACAGCAGTGTAAACTATTTTGATTATATAGACTTCGTCCATCCAGTAGCTGTAAATCTTTGGGATTTCGAAACAACTGCACAAGATACAGGGTGGACAGTTTTTACACCTTCGGCTGATACGTTTTCAGTAGTAGCTAATCCTGATAAGTCCGGTTTGGATACTACTGCCCATGTTGCAAAATTAACTGTTGATAAATCCGGTGCACCGTGGGAAGGGGTTTTCAATAACAAAATAGTTCCGTTTGTAGTTACAGCTGAAAACTGTAAACCCACATTACTAGTTTATAAAGATACAACCTCGCGAGTTGATTTTAAATATGAAGGGAAGGGATGGTCAACAGGCGATACTTTTGATTCCAATGCAGTGGCACACCAATGGGTAAAAGTTTCATATGATTTCTCTAAATATATCGGAGACACGGTAACAACTATAACGATAATTCCTGATTTTGCTTCAGGTGCATCAAGAACTTACAGCAGTGTAAACTATTTTGATTATATAGAATTGGTCCACCAAGTAACTGGGGTTACAGAATCTGGAGTTTCCAAACCTTTAACTTTTGATTTAAGTCAAAATTATCCGAATCCTTTCAACCCATCAACTAACATCAAATATAGTGTATCTAAATCCGGTCTGGTTAGTTTGAAGGTATATAATTCACTTGGTCAACTGGTAAGAACACTTGTTAACAATGTTTATCAGTCAAAGGGTGATTATCAAATGAATGTAAACATGGATAACTTATCTAGCGGCGTTTATTTCTATAGACTCGAAGAAGGCAATAATGCACTAACAAAGAAAATGGTGCTCCTTAAATAGTATTTTTATAAACGCTTAAGTTTACTTAACTTTTCATTCAGCCGGTATTTTTTATAAGTACCGGATGAATGTTTTTTTAAGCGCACATTTTTTTATTGAATTTATCTAAGGACATCAAGTGCAGAGAAAGTTTGAAACAAAGTACGGATATTTTTCGGAGGATTTCAGTGAATATATTATTAAAACTTACCGGACTCCCAAACCCTGGGTAAATGTCCTATCAAACAGTCTTTATGGAACTGTAGTTTCTCAAGCAGGCGGCGGGTTTAGCTGGTATGAACATTCGGAATTTAATCGCTTGACCCGGTGGCACCAGGATTTAGTGCAGGATAATTGGGGCAAATATATCTATATTAAAAATAATGAGTCCGGTGAGGTTTGGAGCCCAACGTTTCAACCGGTAAAAAAAGAACTGAATAAATTCGAGTGCATTCACGGTTTCGGGTATACAAAATTCAATTCGGTTTACAAAGGCATTGAAATTAAATTAACAATCTTTGTACCTTTCGATGAATCTATTGAAATATGGGATCTTAAAATTTCTAATAAAACCCGTAAGAACGTTGACCTTTCCTTTTATACTTACTTCGAGTGGTGCTTAGGCGCATCGGCAGATCATCATCGGGAATTCCATAAATCATTCTTAGAAACTTCGTTCGATGAAAAATTAAATTTTATGACTGCATCGAAGCGCTTGTGGGAAATTCCTCTAGGCGACCGCGGTCACTGGAATATAGATTATCCTTATTTGGGATTCTTATCATGTAGTAAAAAGATTAAGGATTACGACAGCAATAAAGATACTTTCCTCGGACAGCTTGGTGATTTAATAAATCCCGCCGGAATTAAATCAAATAAATTAGCTAAGCAAACTGGCTGCTGGGGTGATCCTATCGGATGTATAAAAGTTAATTCAAGAATTAAACCAGGCGGCTCAGACAGGTTTGATTTTTTCCTTGGCTTGAAAGAGAATAAAAAAGAAATTGTTAAAACATTAAAAAGTTTTTCAACTCCGGATTCTATTGATGCTGCGTTTGAAAAAGTAAAAAGACGATGGACTGAAATGCTCGGAACTACGGAAATAAACACTCCGGATGAAGCGATGAACTTACTTGTAAATAAATGGCTGAAGTTCCAGACAATATCAGGCAGGCTCTGGGCAAGGACTGCATACTACCAGCAAAGCGGTGCTTTCGGATTCAGGGATCAGCTTCAAGACAGCCTTGTATTCCTTCAAATAAATCCTGAATTGACTGAAAAACAAATAAAGCTTCATGCAAAGCACCAGATGACCGACGGCGCTGTTCTTCATTGGTGGCATCCGATTTCGGAGACAGGACTTGAAACTAAAATGACGGACGATCTATTGTGGCTTCCTTTCCTGATGATCCATTATCTGAAAGAGACGAACAATCTGAATTTATTTAAAGAAGAAATAGAATATTATGATAATAAGGAATTAAAAGAATCTCTTTATGCTCACTGTGTAAAATCAATTGAAAAAGTTTTAAGCAGGATGAGCGGCAGAGGAATTACTTTGATTGGCGCCGGAGATTGGAATGACGGACTAAGCGCCGTTGGTCTCGAAATGAAAGGAGAATCATTCTGGCTTACTGAATTTTTATATTACATCTTAGATAATTTTATCCCGATTTGCCAAAAGCTCGGCGATCAGAATTCAGCCGAACGTTATACAAATATTTCTGTCAGATTAAAAGAGACATTTGATAAATATTCATGGGATGGAAATTGGTATTTGAGAGCCACGAAAGACAGCGGGGAATTAATTGGAAGCTCAACTTGCAAAGAAGGAAAAATATTTTTAAACGCTCAGACCTGGGCTGTCTTAAGCAGGATTGGAGATCAAGAAAAAAATGAGAAAGCGATGCAATCCGTTAAAAAATATTTGTTGAAGAAAAACGGTCCGCTGCTTTTATTCCCTGCCTATACTAAACCTGATAAATATATCGGATATCTTTCTCGTTATGCCGCCGGAAGAAGAGAAAATGGAGGAGTATATACTCATGCAGCGACCTGGGCAATCTGGGCTTTTGCCGAAATGAAGAGCGACGAAATGCCGTATGAAATATTTAAAAGATTATCACCGGTTTATAATGGAATGAATCCGAATGAATATTTTGCCGAACCTTATGTTACTCCCGGAAATATAGACGGACCTTCTTCGCCGGATTACGGACGAGGCGGATGGACATGGTACACCGGCTCAGCCGCATGGTTTCAAAAAATTATTGTCGACCGCATCATTGGTATCAGAGCTGAGGTAAACGGATTATTAATTGATCCGTGCATTCCAAAAAAATGGGAAAGTTATTCGGTTAAGAGATTATTTAGAGGAAAGGAATTTAATATTAAATTTTATAATCCTAAACATGTTAGCCATGGTATAAAATCAATTACGGTGAACGGCGAAAAAATATCCGGTAATATTATTGATTCAGATCGGGTTGATAAGCAAATTTTTGTTGAAATTTATTTGGGATGAAGTTTGAATAATATAATAAATCTGAACGGTGAATGGAGTTTTATCCGGGATTCAAAAAGTGAATTAGAAATCAAGGATATTAAAGAAATTTTAAATTCCGGTAAAAGTTTAGAATCGATGGCTATTCCTACAAACTGGGAATTAGCCGGTTTGCATAATTTTAACGGGACAGTATGGTTTGCAAAACAATTTAACTTTATTGATAAGAATGTAGGATTGAGTTTACTTAACTTTTTAGGAATCGATTATTATTCAGATGTATGGTTCAATTGGAATTATTTGGGAAGCCATGAAGGCTACTTTGCACCATTCTCTTTTGAGATATCGAAGCTTCTTGATAAAGAAAATATTCTTGTTGTAAAAGTAACTTCACCGTTTGAAGATCCCGATAAAATATGGCCGGATAGAAAAAGATTAATTAAAGGAATCTTCAGCCACCACGACTGCAGACCTGGCGGAAACAGTAAACAGTTTGGTCAGGATCAAAATACCGGCGGCATCTGGAATGATGTATTTATTGAATACGGTTACGAAATCATTTTGGAAAATATAAAAGTAACTTCAACTCTCAATCATGAAATGAATGTTGCAACCGTTTCTGTAAACTTGGATTATTTATCTTCTCAAACAATCGCTAAAGAAATTCAATTAACAATTACTATTACTTCTCCCGCCAAAAAGACAATTGAGAAAAAAGAATTACGTCAAGTGCAATACGGCAATAATCAATTCAATTGTTTTATTGAAATCGAATCGCCGCTTTTATGGTGGAGCTGGGATTTAGGTGAGGCGAATTTATATAAATTGAAAATCACTTCTGATGAATTCTTAACTAAAGAAATTACTTTTGGAATTCGCGAAATTCATCTTGATGAAAAACAGCAGTTTTTTATCAACGGTAAAAAATTATTTCTTCGAGGAACGAACATAATTCCAGCCCAATTTTTAAGCGATCTTAAAAAGGACAGGATTGAGCAAATCGCTTCATTGATAAAAGAAGCTAATATAAATATTGTTAGAGTTCACGCGCATGTAAACCGGCATGAACTTTATGATGAATTCGACCGGCAGGGAATTTTGGTGTGGCAGGACTTCAGTCTTCAATGGACTTATGATGAGTCTCTTTCATTTAAATCCGAAGCTGTGAAACAAATTAAAGAGATGGTAGGTAATTTTTATAATCACGCTTCGATTGCTGTTTGGTGCTGTCATAATGAACCTGGGGATCAAATAAAAACTTTAGACCCTCTGCTCGAAGCGGCTGTCAAAACCGAGGACTCATCGAGAATAGTAAGAAGGGCATCAAACTATGAAGAACACGCATACGAAGGTTGGTACTGGGGCAAAAAAGATTTTTATGCCGCCGCACCGATGGGACCATTAGTTACGGAATTCGGCGCACAGGGTTTGCCAATGCTTGATTCAATGAAGAAAATTGTCGGAGGAGAAAATTTATTCCCACCTAAATGGAGCCTTTGGGAGTATCATAATTTTCAAGTTGACCAAACTTTTAATATTGCTAAAGTGAAAATGGGAAATTCTATCGAAGAGTTTATAGAAAATTCACAAGTTTATCAATCCGAAGTATTAAAAACCGCAATTGATTTTTACCGCCGCAAAAGGTTTGACGGAATAAACGGCATCTTTCAATTTATGCTGATTGACTGCTGGGCTTCAATATCCTGGGCAGTTGTTGATTATTTCGGCGAAAAGAAAAAAGCATACGATACTATTAAGCTATGCTATCAGCCGGTATATATTTCTGTAAACCTTAGGCAGGATCAATACTTCACCGGAAAGAAATTTCTTTTTGATCTTTATATCATGAATGATCTTTATAAAAGATTTGAAAATTGCCTGCTTAAATTTTCCATCAACGGCAGCCAAGCAGGTAAAATTGAAAATATAAATCTCAATGAGAATCAAATGCTCTTTATAAAAACCGAATCAATTGATATTCAAGTTCCAAACAGCCTTTCAACCGAACTTCATAAAATGGAATTAGAACTGATTGAAAAAGATACCGGCAAAAGGATAACGTACAACTATTTTGATTTTTGTGTTGTAGAAGGCTTTTAAATAATTAGGAAAACTAAGTTTTGAAAAGAAAGATAATTTTATTTGCGTTTATAATTTTATCGGTAAAAGTTAGTTTCGGTCAGAATTCTGAAGTTAGAAGAGTTTTAGGGACAAAAGTTATTTCTATTCCTACTGGAGTGACTGCAACCGGATACGACAGCCATATTGATATTACCTGGAATGCAAATCCCGAAACAAATATTATCGGCTACAATATTTATAAACTGCAGGGTACTACTTATACCAAAATAGGAATTACAACTCCGGACATCAGAATTTTTGATGATTTCGTCGGAGTTCCGGGTGATACCGCTACTTATGCCGTCTCCGCTTTAGATGCAAACAACAACGAATCTGGTTTAAGCTCTCCTGTTACGGCATACACTTATGTAATGTCCGATACCGCTTTGTTGACTATGCTTGAGAAAGCAACCTTCAGATATTTTTGGGATTATGCGCATCCGGTTTCAGGTCTTGCAAGAGAAAGATTAGGCTCGGGAGAAACCGTAACAATCGGCGGTTCAGGCTTTGGAGTAATGGCAATACTTGTCGGAATCTACCGGGATTTTATTACAAGAGAACAAGGCATTCAGCGCATGCTTAAGATTTTAAATTTCCTTACAACAAAAGCAGATAGATTTCACGGAGCTTTCCCGCATTGGATGAATGGAACAACAGGTGCGGTTATTCCATTCAGCCAGTACGATGACGGCGGCGACCTTGTTGAAACATCTTACATGATTGAAGGACTGTTGACAGCACGACAGTTCTTTAATCAAAATACAACAGAAGAAGACAGCATACGAAGTATGATAACAAACATCTGGCAGTCGGTTGATTGGAATTGGTATAAGCAAAGTCCGGATAGTTATTCTTTATACTGGCATTGGTCGCCGGATTACGGCTGGAAAATAAACATGGCAATACGAGGCTATAACGAGGCGATGATAGTATACTTGCTTGCAGTCGCTTCACCGACACACAGTGTTTCAAAGAATTTTTATCAAGTCGGCTGGTCAGGATTAGGCGCCAATTATTTAAATGGGAATTCATATTACGGCATCCCGCTGTTTGTCGGTCCCGCATACGGCGGTCCGCTCTTCTTTGCGCATTATTCTTTTTTAGGATTTGACCCGAGAGGCATAAAAGACAAGTATACAGACTACTTTATAAATAACAGAAACATGACTTTAATAAATAGAGCTTACTGTATAGATAATCCAAAACATTTTGCCGGTTATGATTCGGTTACATGGGGACTAACGGCGAGTGATGATCCGAACGGATACTCGGCACACAGCCCAACTAATGATGACGGAACAATAACTCCTACTGCGGCAATTTCATCTATGCCTTATACACCGGAAGAATCAATTGCAGCATTCAAAAATATGTATCATAAGTACGGTAAAGAAATCTGGGGACCTTTTGGTTTCAAAGATGCATTTAATGTTACCCAGAATTGGTATGCAAGCAGTTATCTTGCAATTGATGAAGGACCGATTATAGATATGGTTGAGAATTACCGGTCGCAGCTTTTATGGAAAAATTTTATGGCGAACCCCGAAGTACAGCCGATGCTTGATTCTATTGGATTTGTAAGCGACATAACAGGAATTAAGACTGAAGAAAAAGCTCCGGCTAATTTTATTCTTGAAGGCAATTATCCTAATCCTTTTAATCCGAGTACATCAATTAAATTTAGTTTGCCGAAAAGAGAAAGAGTTGAAGTTTCAATATATAATTTCCTCGGTCAGAAAATTATAACTATAGCCGATGAAGATTTTCCTGTCGGAGAAAATGAAGTTATCTGGAATGGGAAAGACGAATCAGGCAATGAAGCTGCTTCAGGTATTTATATTTATAATGTTATAGCGGAAGGAAAACAATATGCCGGTAAAATGGTCCTTCTTAAATAAGGACCGCTGCTAATAAAAATTATTTCTTAAAAAACTTGAGATAGGGTATTAAAAGATATTTAAATATTTTCTACCAATTAATTTTTTTAGCGTTAGTTTCCATTTTTGCTCTGCAGTGCGGGAGTCGCAACGGCAAAGTGCAGATTGATTTCTGGGCATTCGGTGCCGAAGCTGAACATGTTAAAAAATTAACTACCGAATTTGAAAAACTCAATCCAGGCATAAGAGTTAAGGTACAGGCAATACCATGGACTGCCGCTCATGAAAAGTTAATTACAGCTTATGCCAGCGAGACAACACCGGATATTGTTCAGCTTGGAAACACCTGGATACCGGAGTTTGTTGCGCTTAATTCTTTGGAAGATTTAGACACGTGGATTAATAATTCAAAATCAATAAAAGAAAAAAATTTTTTCCCTGGCATATGGAAGACTAATCTTATCGATGGGAAAGTTTACGGAATACCGTGGTACGTTGATACGCGAGTCCTGTTTTATCGGAGCGATATCTTAAAGAAAGCCGGATATAATTCTCCTCCAAAAACGTGGGAGCAGCTTTACGACGTTTCAAAGAAAATAAAGAAGATGTACGGGAACCAACAAAAGTATGCTATTTTTGTTCCAACTAATGAGTGGGCTCCTTTCATTATTTTTGGAATGCAGGCTGGCGCCACTCTCTTGAAAGATAATAATTCTTATGGGAACTTTGAAGACCCGCAATTTGAAACGGCTTTCCGGTTTCTTGTTAACTTTTATAAACTAAAGCTTGCGCCGGTTGACATGACTCTGGTTTCAAATTTATATCAGGCTTTTGCAAGCGGCTTCTTTGCAATGTACATTACGGGTCCATGGAATGTTACCGAATTTAAGGATAGACTGCCTGCTTCGGTTCAAAATTCATGGATGACCGCGCCGCTTCCGGCTTATGATCATAATAAATATCCCGGTGTTTCTTTGGCTGGCGGCTCTAGTCTGGTAATGTTTAAAGCATCAAAGCATAAACAAGAAGCTTGGAAGCTTATCGAATTCCTTTCAGAGAAATCTTCACAAGTACAATTTTTTAAGATGTCATCAGACCTTCCATCTTTAATTGATGCTTGGCAGGATACTGTCTTAACAAATAATAAATATCTTAAAGCATTTTATGAACAGTTGCATAATGTTGTCCCGATGCCAAAAGTGCCGGAATGGGAACACATTGTTTCTGGTAAGGTTCAGCAATATGCTGAATACGCAGCGCGAGGAATAATGAGCCCGGAACAAGCGCTTAAGCTTTTAGATAAAGATACAGATTTAATTTTAGCAAAACGAAGATGGATATTAAAAAGGGAAGGGAAGTAAAAAAAGTTCATGGACAAACGGAGTAAAATATCGGCTGCTTACTTATTCTTATCTCCGGCACTGCTTGCGATTTTTATTTTCTTTTTGATACCCGTACTTGCAGCTTTAGTAATGAGCTTCACTGATTTTGATATTTACTCCTTAGGCAATTTAAGTTACGCAAGATTTATCGGGCTGCAGAATTACATCGAAATATTTAAAGATCCGCTTTTCTGGCAGTCGCTAAAGAACACCTTTTATTTTGTCGTTGTCGGCGGACCGCTTTCAATTGCTGTATCTCTTGGTGCGGCTTTATTTTTAAGTTCCAGGCTTGTGAGGTTTAAAGGAATATTTCGGCTGGTTTATTTTATGCCGGTAGTAACTACACTTGTAGCTGTTTCAATTTTGTGGAGATTTATTTACAACCCTCAATTCGGAATTTTGAATTATTTTCTTGGATTTATCGGAGTTCATCCAATTGATTGGCTTGGTAATCCGCTGTGGGCTATGCCCGCAATTATTTTAATGGCGGTCTGGAAGAACTTTGGATACAATATGATAATTTTTATAGCCGGTCTTCAAAACATACCCGAAGATTTGTATGAAGCGGCAAACCTTGAAGGAGCTTCAGAGTGGAATAAATTTAAGAGCATCACCTTGCCGATGCTGGCGCCGACGACTCTGTTTGTCAGCATCATTACGATGATAGGATACTTTCAATTGTTTGCTGAACCTTATGTAATGACCCAAGGCGGACCTCTTAATAGTACACTTAGCATTGTGCTTTATATGTACCGCGAAGGCTTCATGTGGTGGAATATGGGCTATTCTGCTGCACTCGCTTTTATTTTGTTTATCATAATCCTAATAATCAGCCTTATTCAACTTAAAATGCAGCGGGAGACAAACTTATGAAGAAAGCCTTACTTTATTCAATTCTTATATTAGCTGCAATATTATGTCTCCTTCCATTTGTCTGGATGATTTCCGCTTCACTGATGGCAAACGGGCATGCGAACGTTTACCCGCCAAGATTTCTTCCGGACAAAGTGACTTTTATACAGTACAAACATTTATTTTCAAGGCTAAATGTATTCCGCTATTTTCTTAACAGTGTGGTAGTTTCTGTCGGAGTAACGATTGTGTCTCTCTTTATTAATTCGATGGCTGGATATGCTTTTGCAAAATATAGATTTGCTGGGGAGAAGAGCTTGTTTAAACTGCTTCTTAGTTTTATGATTGTGCCGGCACAAGTAACAATGCTTCCATTATTTTTAATGCTAAAATATATGGGATTGATAAACACATATCTCGCGATAATAATTCCCGGAATGGCAAGTGTGTTCGGAATTTTTCTAATAAGACAGTATTTGCTGGCTATTCCCGACAGCCTTATTGAAGCGGCTAAAATTGACGGTGCAAATGACTTTAAAATTTATTTTTCACTTGTACTTCCTCTTGCAAAACCGATTTTAATTACGCTTGCGATCTTTACCTTCATGGCAACATGGAATGATTTTCTCTGGCCATTAATTATAATGACGAACGATTCGATGTACACTCTTCCCGTTGCACTTGCAAACCTGATGGGCGAGCATAACCAGGATACAGAGCTGATGATGGCTAGCTCGGTAGTTACCATAATACCTGTGGTGCTTGTATTTCTGTCTCTCCAAAAATATTATATAAAGGGAATTATGCTCGGTGGGGTAAAGGGGTAATTTTATTCCGGTGTAGTGACATATAATGCATGAACACTGTAAATTAAAAATATAACTTGACAATTTGGAATTCGTTTATTAGTTTAAATGTAAACGTTTACATTTTTCCTATATTCTTTGCTTCTTTCAGCGTTTTATCTGTGCGAATTAGGATATCGTATAATAATAATAAACACTAACTCAATTATTGAATAATATTTTTACAATTTATTAAAATGAAAATCGACATTCATAAAGTAGCTCTGAAAGCGGGAGTCTCTATCGCAACTGTATCCAGAGCACTTAATAACAGCGACCTTGTTAAACCCGATACTAAAGCCAAAATTCAAAAAATAGTTGATGAACTTAATTATATTCCAAATCCTATAGCCCGAAGCCTATCCAAACAGTCTACCGAAACTATTGGCGTTGTACTACCAGACCTGGTTGGCGAATTCTTTATGGATTTTATTCATAGTATAGATGAAGAAGCATACAAGCGCAATTGGCATGTTTTAATATCAAGCTCGCATAGTCAGAGGAATTTAATTGAAACTCTCATGGAACTTATGGGCAGCGGTAGAGTTGACGGCGTAATTTTAATGGCTCCTCAAATCCAAGATGGAATTTTCGAAATAATTTCTAAAAGCAAAACCCCTGTGATTTTAGTAAATACTTGCGGAGATTTTAACGGCACTAACCAGATTAAAATAGATAATTTCAAAGGCGCATACGATATAGTTGAACATTTAATAAAAGTTCATAATTACAAAAAGATTGGAATGATCAACGGTCCCAAAGGCAACTGCGACGCCGAAGAGAGGTTTGCCGGTTACTTAAGTGCACTAAAGAAGAATAAGATTAACCGAGATCCGTCATTAATAGTAAACGGAGGATTTGATGTTGATACCGGTTGCATTGGTTTTACAACTCTGATGAATCAGAAAATCAAGCCTGATGCAATTTTTGCGGCTAACGATATGATGGCTCTAGGCGCCTATGAAACGGCTAAAGAGCTTGGGATTAAGATTCCGGACGATGTTGCGATTGCAGGGTTCGATGATATTTATTTAAGTCAATTCCTTACGCCTAGATTAACAACGGTACACGTTCCGATCTATGACCTAGGAAGTAAAGCCGTAAAATATTTATTGGCTGCAATAAACAGAGATAAAAAAAGACAAAGACATTTTGAGGTTCTCCCAACTGAAATTGTAATTGGAAGTTCGTGTGGGTGCAAACACTGAATGTTCTTGCTTTAACATACATATAACTTGTCTGCGGCACTTCATTACACGAATTGTTTTATATAGTATTCGATAAGTTTGATACTAATAACTAACTTAACAATAACAACTCGAAAGGAGTCAGAAATGAAAAAGATTATTGCCATAATGTTATTTACTGCGAGTGCGGTACTGTACATTGTGTCAGGTTCGGCATTTGCCCAAACCTCGTCGGATACCCTTTATATATCGCCGCTTCCGCCGGGTAATATTAATAATGTCATAGCAGGAGATACCACTGATACAGGAGCCCGGAAGGATCCCAATCGAGTTTACGTGCTAACTGGAACCCAAGACACAACGTATTTCTTTACCGCTACGATTAACATGGCTGCCAATTTCAATGGTGTAACGCTCACTATAATCGGGAAGAACAACCCCATCACCGGTATGCCTCCGGTGATTGAACCTTATATTCTTCAAGACAACTCGACACCCGCTCGTTTTACTGAGAACCTGGAAGGGAACCTTAACCTCGATAATCTTTACTTCCTGGGCAAACGACCCGATGGATTAATAACGGCCGGAGACGACAGGCTCTTAGACGGGATTCCAGTAGGTTCGTCGATACGTATCAATCACTGTGTGTTCGACGATTTTACCGCAGGACAAGGTGCCCTGATTAGTTATGGCGGCTCGGGCAACTCCTTTTATATCACTAATTGCGAGTTCCGAAATATCCAATCTCAAGCCGGCTTTCCGACTAATATTATATTTGCCGAAGCTGCCGATACTTTGCAATTTGTCAACAATACTTTCTTTGCAATCGCCTTTGGGATATGGGGCAATGATAATCTTAGATACTTCCAATTTAATCACAACACAATGGTAGGATGTGCCTGGATGCCTTTTCGAATATATCAGGCTGATAGTGCATATATTTCGAATAACATTTTCTACGACACATATGCTTGGGGTTTGGATTCCGCTTCTATTAAAGCTGGTGGACTTGGGAACGAGTCTCCGGGAGTGGTCGTTTTTGATTCACTTTTCCAGTTCAGTGAGTCGCCATATAACTGGACGGAAGCTGGCAGAAGTATTGTCGTAAATAACAATGCCTATTTCTGGCAATCGAGTATCGATAGCACTATTGCGTCGATCAATGACACAACAAAAAATTACATCGTTCCTCCTGCCTGGATGGACAGTCATACCACAGCAATGTTTGCGGATAAGACATCTTGGCCCGGCTTATCAGCTTCAAATAACGTAAATACCGATCCAGGGTTTTCAGCATCTATAGTGGATCCAATGGTTGCCGGTTTAAATTTGTATACAATCGCGCGCTGGAACGGAACAATCTCTACCTCGCCGCTCTGGAGGCAGAACGTAACCGATCCAGCTAACGTATTCGGTCAAGTAGCGAGTAACTGGGCTCAAACGCAAGGATATCCTGTACCGGAGAATTTCAAATATAGTGCGAGCCTTAATGGAAGCGATGGATTACCTCTTGGTGATTTAAATTGGTTCCCTGGTGTTACAGGTATTGAGCAAACAAATAATGGCATTCCTGCAGAGTTTAGCTTAAACCAAAACTACCCGAATCCATTTAACCCGACTACAAATATTAAATACAGTATTACAAAGGGTGCTTTAGTTACCCTTAAAATATATAATATATTAGGGCAAGAAGTCGCTACTTTGGTTAATCAATATCAAAAGCCAGGAAACTACTCAATAGATTTCAACGCTTCAAACCTGGCAAGCGGAGTTTATCTGTATAGGCTAGAATCCGGTAATAATGCTTTAACAAAGAAAATGGTGCTTCTAAAATAATGCTCTCACCTTGTCATCTCTCAAAGGGAGAGCTTTTCCTCTTCTCTCCCTCTGGGAGAGAGGTAAGTAGTGAGTGTAATAAGGCGACTTATGTCGTAATTGTAAACGAGTGCCAAGCTAAGTTATAATGTATCTATTTAATTGAGGTGTTAAAGAAACTAAATCGGACGATATTATTTAGACACTAAATAAAAAGTTTGGAGTTTTTGAATCTTCTCTATATTAAGGGAAAAAAAATGTGTGTGCAAAAATTTGAGGCTATTTTTACTCTAATTATTGTTTTTCTGTTCGCGCAAATCGGGTGGTCCCAAACATCAAAAATATCTGGTAAAATAACAGACAAGTCAACTAATGAGCCTCTGATAGGTACAAATGTTATGCTTGTTGGAACCAGCCTGGGAGCTTCTTCAGACATGGAAGGTAACTATTTAATTCCTAATGTTAATTCTGGTTCTTATACCTTGAAAGTTTCCTATATAGGTTACAAAACAATCACAGTAAGTATAGACTTAAAAAAGGGTCAGCACCTTATTGAGAATTTTAAGCTTGAACCTGTTGGAGTTGAAGGGGAAACTGTTATTGTAACAGCTCAGGCAAGCGGGCAGAATGCCGCCATAAACCAGCAGCTTTCCTCGAACAAGATAGTGAACGTTGTGTCTGCCGCTCGAATTCAGGAACTGCCGGACCAGAATGCTGCCGAGTCAGTCGGCAGACTCCCGGGCGTTTATCTTCTCAGGCAGGGCGGGCAGGGTTATGAAGTCTCTATCGACGGATTGCAGCCTAAGTACAACCGGGTTGAGATTGACGGTGTAGAAATGGCCGCTACGAGCAGCAGTGATCGGGCAGTGAACATGAGCATGATTTCTTCAAACATGCTGAGCGGGATCGAGGTATTTAAGACTGTAACCCCCGATATGAACGCGGCTGTTTTGGGTGGTGTTGTAAATTTCCAAATAAGGGAAGCAAAGCAAACCTCTTCGGGCGCACCGGAAATAGAGCTATCTGCGCAGGGAAGATACGAAGGTCTACTGAGTCAATTTGGTGACTATAATTTTTCCGCCACAGTTGGGAAAAGATTTTTGAACCAACGGCTTGGAATTCTCGCACAAGCAGTTGTCGACCGGCAAAATTTATCAAGTGATGAATTAGGAGCCAACTATGCTCTCGCATCAAAGAATACTGGCAGTAACCCTTTAATTCTTAACGGTCTCACCCTCAGCTTCATTCCCAGCATTACACAGAGGTATAATGGGACTCTCAATAT
Organism: Bacteroidota bacterium; assembly: GCA_021815405.1. Lineage (GTDB taxonomy): Bacteria > Bacteroidota > Ignavibacteria > Ignavibacteriales > Ignavibacteriaceae > FEN-1297. Next base: position 89,411 of record JAKAGV010000009.1, on the reverse strand, counting down.
TGATTACAAATTACCCGGTGGTAAGATTGATTTTATGAATTTCTTCAGCGGCAGCAATACAACAACTCATACACTGAGTCAACAGTACAGCCTTATTTCAAACCAGATTTTCGACAACGCCTCTTACTCACCCGGAAAGCTTTATGTAATTACAAATCTTCTTGACTTGAAAGAAAACGTGCTGTCGTTTGATGTGGACGCAAAAGTTTCCCATTCTCTCTCAGAGAATATTTCCACCGGAGGATGGGGTGCAACTTTTCAGCAGTACCCGGCGAATCTGGCGACTGTGCCGCAATCTGCACCACCTGTAACGATTGCTCAGGTCTCTTCAGCTAAAGTCGACCCAAGTCAAATGAACCTCTTGTCTCTCAGCACCAGCAATAATATTACAATGCAAAGAAATATTGGTGGGTCAATCGACATCACGAAAAACATAATTGTATCAGATGTTCTATCAGGAATTGTGAAGTTTGGCGGATCATATCGTTATTCTCACCGGTCTTACAGTGCCAACAATGCAGGTGGAGGTGGAGTCTTTAGCCTGACTCTTCCGCGCCGGGCTATCATTAATGCATATCCTTTTATGGCACAGCCGCCTTACAACCTGAGTACTTCGGGAAACCAGCTTCTTCCAATAACTGTGTTCGAAAGTCAGAGCCTGGATTTCGGAAATTATCTTAAAGGCAACTACACGCCGCCGCTTCCGATGAATGTCGACTTTTTGTCGCAAATAGTGAATTTTGTTAGTCAGGGAGCTGCTAACGCGGGTTGGACGTCATGGGGTTACACTCCTGATCCTTATGGCAACATTGTCAACAATTATTGGGGAAATGAGTATGAGAGTGCAGCTTATGCGATGGCAACCATCAATATTGGAACTCAAATCACGCTGATAGGCGGAGTTCGATACCAGGGTCTTGCAACATCTTACCGCACCGCTAGAATTTTTGATGCAAACCTGGCAAATATTAGATATCCGGATGTCTATCCTCATAATGATACTACAATCGATCAATATCATGGTTATTTGCTGCCAGACGTAAGCCTAACATACAAGCCGCTTTCATGGCTAACAACTCGTCTATCCTATACCAACACACTTTCATACCCGGACTTCACTTCCATCATACCGAAAATAGATATATTTTCATCTTCTAACGCAGTTACCTGGAACAACTTTGCTTTGAAGCCTGCTCATTCGCAGAATTATAACGTGCAGCTTTCATTCTTTAACAACGCTATCGGGCTGCTTACCTTAGGCGGATTCTTGAAGAGAATAGATGACATGATATTCACTCAGAATAAATTCTCCTCCGATGCATCAAATACGTATCCCGGCATTCCGCCTCCTACTACTCCAAAAGTTTACAATGTTACTACTGAAATTAACAGCCCCTATCGTGTTGATGACTACGGTGCGGAGATTGACTGGCAAACCCACTTCTGGTACCTGCCGGGAGTGTTGAGTGGTTTGGTGTTTAACGTCAATTACACTCATATTTTCTCAAGCGCAAAATATTTTTACACGTTCACAAAAAGTGAGTACATTCCTCCGAAGTTTGTTACAACCTATATAGATACATTTTATACGGATCGCCTGCTATATCAACCAGATAACGTTGTCAATCTTTCCGTTGGGTACGATTACAAGGGCTTCTCTGTTGTCGTATCGATGATATACCAGTCAAATGTATCGACCGGAACAAATCAGTTTCCAGATCTTCGCCCCGCGAAAATTTCTTACACGCGTTGGGACTTAACAGCCAAACAAAACTTGCCGTGGCCAGGTCTTGTCGTTTACCTCAATCTAGTTGATCTCAACCATGCAAGTGATACTTATGTGGTTCAGGGAAACGGTTTCCCTACGTCTGAAAGTGATTATGGACCGGTTGTGCAATTAGGACTTCGTTGGAGTTTACAATAATGTTTCCGTTTGATCTTAATCGTAATTTTACTCTTTCTCGTACTCGATTGATAAATTTGATTAAGATTATGGTTAAGATAAAAAGCATGAAAAAAAATTAACAGAGTAAACAAAGATTTAGATTTATGTCGAGTTTATATTTATTGATTTCCGCCGCATTACTTTTCTATTCTGCTGCCGGCTTTAGTCAGGAAAGGAATTCAATTGAAAAAAAATTATTGAATGATAGAAAGCTATCGCAAGAGGAAATTTCTTTTCTGGATACAGTACAGCACCGTGCATTCGATTATTTTATTGATGAAATGAATCCGGAGAACGGACTGGTAAAAGACCGTTCAACCAAAGATTCTCCTGCTAGCATAGCTGCAGTTGGCTTTGGAATTCCTGTCTGGGCAATCGGTGCCGAACACGGCTGGATAACCAGAGAAAAAGCAGTTTCAATTACTCTTAATGCTTTAAATTTTTTTCTTCATTCTGAACAAAGCACCGATGCATTGGCAACCGGATATAAAGGATTCTATTATCATTTTCTTGGAATGAAAACCGGTAAACGATTTTGGAACTGTGAACTCTCTTCAATAGATACCGGCTTGCTTTTAGCTGGGGTCATCTTCGCCAGACAATTTTATGATAAAGATGAAATGCTGGAAAGAGAAATCCGATCCGCTGCAGATTCATTACTGAACCGTGTTGATTGGAGTTTCTTTACTTTGAATGGTGATGCAAAAACAGCCGGTACAATCTCGATGGACTGGAAACCAGATAAAGGCTTATCAAAGTATGGCTGGATTGGTTATAACGAAGCTTTAATTCTTTACATCATAGCGGCTGGCGACGGAATGAAAGAGGTACAGGAAGGCTACAGTAATTGGCTGTCAGGATATAAATGGGAAGAACCTTATAAAGGGCTTGCACACGTTGTCTTCCCGCCGTTATTCGGTCATCAATATTCTGAAATGTTTGTTGATTTTCGCGGCATTGCGGACAGCTACCTGCAGAAGAAAAAAATAGATTACTTCGAAAATTCGAAAAGAGCCACACTTTGCCAGAGACTATATGCAATTCAGAATCCTCACGGATGGAAAGGTTACGATTCATTAACATGGGGAATTACAGCATGCGATGGTCCCGGTGATGCTTATAACTTTGATGATAAAAAATTTCTCGGCTATGCCGGACGGGGTGCATCTGGCCCGAATCTAAATTATTTTGATGATGGAACAATCGCGCCGACAGCAGCTTGCGGTTCAATTATATTTGCACCTGAGGCTGTTATTCCATCTCTAATGAACATGTACAAAATTTACGGCAGCAAAGGTTTGTGGGGCAAGTTTGGATTTGTTGATGCGTTTAATCCGACAGTTAATTGGTTTGACAAGGATTATATAGGAATTGATGAAGGTCCTATTGTAATTATGATTGAGAATTTCATGAACGGCTTTGTGTGGAAGTATGAAATGAAAGATCCGGTAATAAAGAAAGGTCTGGAACGGTTGGGCTTTACCAGATTAATAGAACACAGATGACGCGGATTCGACAGATATTCCCAGATTTTTTAAAAGATCCGAATAGGATTACGATTAAGAATCACGAGCCAGCATAAAGTAAGTTACTGAATTAAGCGAAAGTGAAAAATGAAATACATGAAATTATTTTTTTTGTTATTCTTATTTAATATCGGCATATCCGCATTTGCACAGAATGCCCTAATCGAACATAAAGTTGACAGCCTTTTATCAAAAATGACATTGAAAGAAAAGATAGGGCAGTTAGTGCGCAAAACTGATTTAAACAAAATGACCGGCGAATTAATCAAAGAAGGTAAATTCGGAGAAATGGGAGATCTTAATTCTGCAAGTGTAAGAGACAGTCTGCAAAGAATTGCTGTTAAAGAATCAAGGCTTCACATACCGTTGGCATTTGCGGCTGATGTTATTCACGGCTACCATACTGTCTTTCCTGTTCCGCTCGCTCAGTCTTGCAGTTGGGATCCCGCGCTTGTTGAAAAGGCTGCAAGGATTGCTGCTCTTGAAGCTGCATCATATGGATTGAACTGGACATTTTCTCCGATGGTAGATATTGCACGCGATCCAAGGTGGGGAAGAATTGTTGAAGGCGCCGGTGAGGATCCATTCCTCGGTAGCATTATGGCTGCTGCCTATGTACGCGGCTATCAGGGTAAAAGTTTGAGCGACGAAGGTTCGATAGCCGCTACAGCAAAGCATTATGTAGCCTATGGAGCTGCACAGGCAGGAAGAGATTATAATACTGTTGATATATCAGTAAGAACTTTAAGAGATATTTATCTTCCGCCGTTCCACGCTGCTGTAAATGCAGGCGCTGGTTCTATTATGAGCGCTTTTAATGATCTTAACGGAATTCCGGCTTCTGAAAATTATTTTACTCTTACAAAAATTCTTAGAGATGAGTGGCACTTTAAGGGAGTTGTTATCAGCGATTATAATTCCATCGGCGAATTAGTTAATCATGGAGTTGCAGCAAATAAAGAAGATGCTGCTCGGGAAGGAATTACTGCCGGAGTAGATGTCGACCTTGCCGGCGATACAATAACCGGAAATATTTATTCTCCGTATCTTGAATATCTGGTAAAGAAACATATTATTTCTGAAAAATTAATTGACCGCTCTGTTAGAAGAGTTCTTCGATTGAAATTTAGGCTTGGCTTGTTTGATCATCCATACGTTGATAAAGAATATTTCAGAAAGAATATGCCTTCGCAAAAAGAAAAAAATAAAATAGCAAGGCAGCTTGGCAGAGAATCAATTGTATTATTAAAAAACGAAGGACATCTTCTTCCTCTTAAAAAAAATATTCATTCCATTGCGTTAATTGGTCCGCTTGCAGATGATCAGGCAGATCTCCTTGGTCCGTGGTCTCCAAACGGAATTTCTAAAAATGTTATTACAGTTCTTCAGGGAATAAAAGACAAGGTTTCTCCGGAAACTAAAATAAATTATGTGAAAGGATGCGGCATACTTGATACAAGCCGTTCAGGTTTTGACGATGCGATAAAAGTAGCTAAAGAATCCGACGTTGCAATAATGGTTGTGGGCGAATCTCGCGATATGAGCGGCGAGGCTGCAAGCCGTACTAATCTTGATATTCCCGGCATTCAAAACAAACTTATAAAGAAAATTTATGAAGCAAATAAGCATTTAATTATTGTATTGATGAATGGACGTCCTTTGACGATAGATTGGATTTCTAAAAATATTCCTTCTATACTTGAAACTTGGTTTTTAGGAAATCAAACCGGTAATGCAATTGCAGATGTTATTTTTGGAGATTACAATCCGTCGGGAAAATTAACTGCAACTTTTCCGCGGGTTGTCGGGCAGATTCCACTTTTTTATAACCACATGAATACCGGCAGACCGCCTTCTCCAACAGATCATTATACTTCTAAATATATTGATTGCCCCGTTACTCCGCTTTATCCTTTCGGTTACGGATTGAGTTATACAGATTTTAAATTCAGTGATATCGCTGTTAATAAAAAGCAAATTGGGATGGATGATTCCGTAATTGTTTCAGTTAATGTTAAGAATACCGGCGAGACTGCGGGAACTGAAGTGGCTGAATTATATATAAGAAAAATGGTTGCAAGCGTAACACGTCCGGTGGAAGAGTTAAAAGGATTCAAAAGAGTTTTCTTAAATCCGGGTGAATCCAAATCAATAAGTTTTATGCTTAAGCCTGAGATGCTCGAATACTACGGTGTTGATATGAAAAAAATAATTGAGCCGGGAGTAATCAAAGTAATGGTTGGAGGCAGTTCGGATGATGTCATAACAACATCATTTGAAATATTAAAATAATTGGTACAATGGGATTTGATAGTTTAAGCTGAATTTAAAATAATAATAAATGAGTCCGGTCTAAAAAGCCTAAATAGCCGGAATGTCATTCGCACGAAAGTGGAAATCTATTCTAAATACTAAACTCTTTAGATCCCCGTTTTCACGAAAATGACCTTTTTAGACTGGACTCATTAATTTTGAATTAATTGTCTTACCTTTTTAGAATGAACTCTTTATATAATAAGGCAATTATCTATGCTGCATCAATAATACCTGGTTCCGGCAAAATCAAATATTATTCTTCATTAACTTTCTCAAAAGAATTTCACTTAACATTAGCCGGATAAACCTTAACTAATAAACCTCGCTTACGCCTAACTCAATAGAATATAGCGCATAACAACGTCTAGCGCTTGCTCTGTACGTTATGCCATTTGCGAAAGTATTTGTTTTAACTTCCAATTTTATTTAGTTTTATTGCATCAAATTTCGCTATCATTGCCAATTAGTTTATATAAGCGCCGGGTATCCATAAAACTATAAATTATAAATGAATTTTATTAAACAATTTTATCTTAAGAACAGGTCAAAATTTATTATAGCGGTTTCTCTTGCCCTAATAATTACTGCCATAGTTGAAATTTATTTTGTTCTTGCAGTTAGAATTCAATCTAATGATGAATGCTTGTGGATTGATCAAAAAACACCAGATGGTAAAATTGTTCTTCATTTCCAAAGCGTTAAAGTAGGCGGTGTTACTTGGAACGCTGGTATTAGAGACGGCGACCTGCTGCTTCAAATAAATAACCAGAACTTGCCAAGTGCTGGGGCAGCTCAGCTAATTCTTAATAACATCAATGCCGGGCAATATGCTAATTATACAATTGAACATGACGGTAAAATCATTCACACTAAAGTTTACATTAAAAAGCTTATTAATATCTCGTTATTGGCAAATGCTATCTTGGCTCTAATGCAGATGCTCATCGGCTTTATTGTTCTTATGGCTAAGCCTGATGGAAGAGTGCAGAAATTGTTTTACGGCATTGGTGTAGCCTCGGTTTTAACCAGCATGCAGTTATTTGTTCCTGTCGATATTTCACCTGCAGTTGTTCAAGCTGATAGACTGTTGTTTCTAATCCTTGCCGTTTTACTCGCGTCAGGTGTTAGTGCTTTCCCCTTTTTATTGCTTGCCTTTTTCTGGAATTTTCCGAAGCCATTCAAACTAATGGAGAAAAAATGGACTAAACGGCTATTAATAATTGTACCGGCAGTAATGGCATTAGCTATAGTAATAACGTTAGTTGAAGTATTTGGCTTTGGTAATGGAACAGTAGCTAAATCTAATATGATTATATCAAATCTTGGTTATTTTTTATCTGCTGTTGAAATAGCCGCTTTGATTTCTTTAATTATCAATTATAGAAAACTGACGACCAAAGAAGAAAAAAAATCGGTATTCATTATTCTTATTTCATTCATAATAGCGCTTGCAGCTATTGTTTATACTTCCCGCATTGCACCGGTAATATCGGATACCATTTTTAACTCACCTGAATATTATACTCCGATCATTTTAATTATTCTGATTCCTATTGCATTTGCATATTCTATTTTCAAATATCAATTGATGGATGTAAGTGTTGTAATTAAAAATACTCTGATGTATGGTGTTGCTACAGCAGCATTAGCTGCAATTTATTTCTTAGTTATTTATGTACTGGGACAAAGCATCAGTGCCGTAATAGGAACTCAGTTTCAGGCTGTAATTGCCGGTTCTATTTTTATCATTTTTGCTCTCGTCTTTCAATCTACAAAAGATAAATTCCAGGATTTCCTGACTGCACGCTTTTACCCGGAGCAGTTTGCTTACCAAAGAGTGCTGCTGCGCTTCAGCAATGATGTTTCTACTCTCGTTGGTCTTGAAAATATTCTTGATTCAATGAAATCTACTTTTGTTGAATCTCTTAAGATTAATCGTTTCGGAATCATAATTAAGGGAAAGAAGGAAGGTGAGTTCCATTTAATAAAGAGCGTTGGAATTACTAAAACTGATCTTGTTATTAATTACGGCAATCTTCAAAAAATAATTGAAAAAAAATCTCTGATCTCTGACAGGATAATTATCGAACAGCATGAGTTTGCCGAGGCATTCTCGGAAGCATCCGACACTTTAATTGAAGAAGGAATCTTTACTGTTATTCCTATGATAATCAAATCAAAAGTTATCGGACTTCTTCTGTTCGGATTAAAATATTCGGGTTCTCAGTTTGCCGGCAAAGATCTTGATCTTCTAAATGCCGCATCAAGCCAGGCTGCTATTGCTATTGAGAATGCCAGGCTTTATGAATCAGAAGCAGAAAAGCTGAGGATTGAAAGAGACCTTTCTCTTGCCAGGAGAATTCAGCAGGGGCTTTTGCCTAAATGCGTTCCCAACGTTAATGGGTTGGATATTTGCGGTGAAATGATTCCTGCCAATCAAGTCGGCGGAGATTACTATGACCTTATCCCTGTTTCTGAAAATAAAATGTTTGTTGTCGTTGGCGATGTATCCGGCAAAGGTTTACCAGCCGCTCTTTACATGACCAAGCTTCAAACGATGATCCAGCTTTCTTGCACCGCCGATAAATCTCCCAAGCAGATAATGATAGAATTAAACCGCAAGTTTTATGATTCTATCGAAAGAAATTCTTTTGTAACGATGACCCTGGCTTTATTCGATACTGCCGAAAAGAAAGTTACGTTCTGCAGAGCGGGGCATATGCCCGTACTTGCTGCTTCAAACGGTTCTATTCACTCGTATAGAACTCAAGGTATCGGTGTCGGCTTGGAGAGAGGAATTGTTTTTGAAAATACACTGGTAGAAGAAGAAGTCCCGCTCAAGTCCGGACAAATTTATGCTTTCTTTTCAGATGGTATTACAGAAGCAATGAATAAATACTTGGATCTTTTTGGTGAAGATAAACTTTCCGAAATCTTAATAGGGAAGACCAGCAAGACTTCATCCGAAATAATGAATGAGATCTGGACTTCGATCAACACCTTCCGCGGTGATGCAGAAGTGAATGATGACATGACGATGGTAATTGTAAAAGTTGCCTGAGAGATTACTTGCACTAAATTCTACTATTGAACTAATCAATCCGAATTTATTTAAATTATAGTATTCAATTTGAGATAGAATGAATACTCCTCAGGAAAAAATTGTCAAAGGCAAAACCTTTTCTCTTTATGGAATTGAAGCTTCCTCTGATAACTATTTTAAAACTATAGAATTTGTAGTTTCGTTTCTTAATGAAAAATATTTTGAAACAGAAGAGGAGTTCCTCCAGTATTTACACTCCTTCGATCGAAAAAAACGTTTCTTGAAAAATCTTAATCAGTCTGAAAGTAATGACACAGTAATTTCCGAAATTCTTAATTTTCTAAGAGCCAATCTCTCTTGTTATACTGAAGATGTTAAGGCACATCTTGAAAGCTTATCTTTAACAGAAAGAATTGATAAAATCATTTCAACATCTGAAGAACAATATCATCTCTATATGGCAGAGATTGAACTTATAAATAGAATATACGCAGATCAATTTAGAAACTGCCAATGTAAGATTGCACTTCTCCCGCACTGCCTGCATGATCTTAATCAGAACTGCATGTCCAAAATGAATGAGATTGATTATGTATGCAAAGGATGTTCAAAGCATTGTTATATAAATTATGTTAACATGATATTGGGAAAAAATAAAGTTGATGCCTACATCTGGCGTACGGCAGATCTAAAAGAATTACTTAAAATGCTTCTAAAGAAATACAAGACTGTGGGAGTAATGGGTATCGCATGCATTCCGGAATTAATGAGCGGTATGAATAGCTGCATTAAATTCGGCTTGCCGGTAATTGGAGTACCGCTTGATGCAAACCGTTGCCGAAGATGGATGGGCGAGTTTTACCCCAATACTGTTAATTTAGGCAGGATTAAAGAACTTGTTAAAATTGGTGGGGAATGAGAAATCTTTGAAATTTTGCAAATTTTGAAGAAAATCCCGTAATAAGAAATTTTTATTCCGGAATTAAAATTTCTTTTTCCAGAATTAAAATTTGTATTTCTGAAATTATAAATTCTTTTCTTTAAATTAAAATTTCTTATCCTTAATTCAGAAATTGTTATTTTATAATCTAAATTTCTTTTTCTTGAATCAAAAATTCTCTTACCGGTAACGAAATTTCTTGTTCTAAAGAAACGGTTTTTACTTACGGCTTGGAAATTTCTCCTTTTCAAATTCTAATTTCATTTTGCTCAATTTAAATAGGATGCAGCTCAAAATATTTTTGCCTTGGGCAAGACAATTGCTTTTAGTTTCAGATTAGTAATCACTGATTATATTTTAGCTGCGGCATAACCAGCTTACAGTATTAGTTATGTCGATAATTCTTTTTATCTTTGTAAGAAATATTTTGCGCCCATAGTTCAACTGGATAGAACGTCGGATTCCGGTTCCGAAGGTTGAGGGTTCAAGTCCTTCTGGGCGTACTAAAATGGTTGATTTGTAGGTTGTTGTTTGTGGTATGTTGGTCCCTAACAATTTATCAATTAAACAATTCAGCCATTTTTATTAACCAATTAAATAGAAGCCGTTTTCTGCCTAGCAATATTTTTTTGATTTGATTGATAGATTTTCTGAAAATATTAGTAAATTCGCAGAATAAATTTTTCAATATTTAATAAAGAATCATTTTAGGATCTTATAATGCTCACAAAAAAGAAGAAGCTGTCAAAGAAAGAGATTAAACAGGACAAACTCGTAGAGCTTTATTATAAAAGCTATAACTACGTAACCGAAAACAGGCAGCGTTTAATGATGTATGGCGGCGGTCTTGTTGTTTTGATTGTACTGGTAATTTTTTATGTTAATCACAGGGCTCAGCAAAACAAAGCAGCAGGAATACAGCTTGCACAAGTTATGAATCTCTATGATAACGGTGCATATCTCGAAGCCATTGAAGGTCAGGCGGGAACAGATGTTCTTGGACTCAAAAAAATTGTTGAGCAATACGGCAGCACCGAAAACGGCGAGACAGCAAAAATTTATCTTGCTAACAGCTACAATTACCTTGGAAAGACTGACGACGCTTTAAAGTATTATGAAGATTACAGCGGCGGTATCGATATGTACAAAGCTGCAGCACTTGCAGGTGCCGCCGGTTGTTATGCTGCTAAAAATAATTATGAAAAGGCAGCGGAGCTTTACAAGAAAGCTGCACATGTTTCCAAGAATGACGTTTTAAATGCAGATTATCTTTTGCATTCCGGTATTAACTATCTAAGTGCCGGAAAAACTAAAGATGCTAAGGAAATGTTCGACCAGATTAAGAAAGATTATACCAGTTCTTCTGTAAATAGAGAAGTGGGTAAATATCTTGCTCAGGTTCAGGAATAATTCATCTACTTTTCTAAAAAATTAAGCCGCAGATTTTTTGCGGCTTTTTTATATTCCAGCTTGAAAAATTCATTTTTCGATTTTCTTTATTTTTAATGAAAAATTACACATTTATTGCCGGAATTTGTCAAAAATTATGTAAAAATCATCAATTTTTGATTTTAGATTTTTCTTGACTTTCAGACGGCATATTTCTATTTTTTCTTTCTATTTATTTCAAAAAAGATTAAAGGTTTATGGCAGACACTTCAGATTTCAGGAATGGTTTAATTATAAAATTCAAAAATGATTTGTATTCTATCGTTGAATTCCAGCATGTAAAACCCGGTAAAGGCGGCGCTTTTGTTAGAAGCACTTTGAAGAATCTTAGAAACGGAAAAGTACTTGACAATACTTTCCGTGCGGGCGAAGGAATTGAAATTGTTAGAGTTGAAAGAAGAAAATACCAGTATCTTTACCGCGAAGGTGATTTTTTGGTTTGCATGGATACTACTACTTACGAACAGATAAATGTTCCAGCTGATTTCTTCGGAACCGGTGTTGATTATCTGAAAGAAAGCGAAGAAATTGATATCCTGTTTAACGGCGATGAAATTATTACAGTTGAAATTCCGATCTTCGTTAATTTAAAAGTTATTGAAACCGAACCAGGATTTAGAGGCGACACTGCAACCGGTGCTGTAAAGCCTGCAAAGCTTGAAACCGGCGCAACCATCAACGTTCCTTTATTCATAAATGTTGATGATTTCTTAAGAGTTGATACCAGAACTGGGGCATATGTAGAGAGAGTTAAAGCTTAATATAAAGGTTATTCAATGGATTTAAATCTTATCAAGAAGCTCGTTAAGATTGTCGATACGAGCGAGATAACAGATCTCGAAGTTGAAGAAAATGGTTTGCGTGTTAAAGTCGCAAAAAAAATTAGAGGATTTAAGACGGACAGCCAGCCTCAGGTTTTGATCAGCCAGGTTCCTGCTCCCACAGCAGCGCCGGCAGTTAGTCCGACAGAAGAAAAGTCTCCGGTTCCCGAAACAGCTTCGAATCTGCATGAAATTAAATCTCCGATTGTCGGTACGTTTTATAGAGCACCGGCACCGGATGCTGATCCTTATGCTCAGGTTGGCGATACTGTTTCGGTAGGCTCGGTTCTTTGCATAATTGAAGCAATGAAATTGATGAATGAAATTGAATCCGATGCTAGCGGAAAAATTGTTAAGATCTTGGTTGAAAACGGGAAACCCGTTGAATATAACCAACCCCTATTTTTAATTCAAAAAAGCTGATTCATTTCTTAAGTTATTCCTGAATTGGTTACTACGTGAGAGGAATTGTTGTTTAATAAAATTTTAATCGCAAACCGTGGCGAAATTGCATTACGGATTATCAGAACATGCAAAGAACTTGGCATCAAGACGGTTGCAGTTTATTCTGAAGCAGATAAAGAATCACTCCATGTTACTTTTGCGGATGAAGCTGTTTGTATCGGTCCTTCATTCAGCCGCGACAGTTACCTTAAAATTCCTTCCATAATTTCTGCAGCTCATATTACCGGAGCGGATGCTATCCATCCCGGTTACGGCTTTCTTGCAGAGAATGCTAACTTCTCAGAAATTTGTGCTGAATCAGATATTAAGTTTATCGGTCCTTCGCCGCAAATGATTTCTGCAATGGGCGACAAAGCTTTCGCAAAAGATACGATGAAAAAACACAACGTACCGGTAATACCTGGCAGCGATGGTGTTGTTAATGATACGGAAGAAGGCAAAAGAATTTCTGAAGAGATTGGTTTCCCGGTTATTATTAAAGCCTCTGCAGGCGGTGGTGGTAAAGGTATGCGCATTGTTTGGGAAAAGAAAGATTTTGATTCTGCTTATCAAACTGCAAAAGGTGAAGCTGAATCTGCATTCGGCAATCCGGATGTCTATATTGAAAAATATATAGAAAACCCAAGGCACGTTGAAATTCAGGTAATGGGAGATATGTTCGGCAATGCTTATCATTACGGCGAAAGAGATTGTTCAGTTCAGCGTCGTCATCAAAAATTAATTGAAGAATCTCCTTCACCGGCGCTGGATCAATCTCTTAGAGAGAAGATGGGCGAAGCGGCTATCCTCGGCGTTCATGCAGTGAACTATGAAGGTGCCGGTACCATTGAATTCCTTGTAGATAAGCATAAGAATTTTTATTTCATGGAAATGAATACAAGAATTCAAGTGGAGCACCCGGTAACAGAATGGGTTTACGGACTCGATCTGGTTCGTCAGCAAATTTTAGTTGCTGCCGGTGAAAAAGTTGAAACTCTTCCTCAAAGTCCTAAGGGACATGCAATGGAATTTAGAATAAATGCTGAAGATCCTGCATACAATTTCCGACCCTCGCCGGGTAAAATACAATCAGTTCATTTTCCGGGTGGATACGGAGTAAGAGTTGACTCCCATATTTATGCTTCGTATTCCATTCCACCTTATTATGATTCGCTTATTGCAAAGCTGATTGTATGGGGGCAAAGTAGAGAGCATGCTCTTGCAAGAGGAAGAAGGGCGCTTGAAGAATTTGTTGTCGAAGGTATTAAAACTACCATTCCGTTTCACTTAAAAGTACTGGAAGATCCGAGATTTTTAAGTGGAAATTTTGATACTGGCTTTTTAGAACATTTTGTCTTTTAACAGAAAAAATTTTTGAGGTAAAAATGAACTTCCCTGATAACTTAAAATACACAAAAGATCATGAGTGGATACTGATTGAAGGCAGCACCGGCACAATTGGTATTACGGATTACGCACAAGGCGAATTAGGCGATGTAGTTTACGTTGATATCGATCCAAATTTAAAAGAAATTTCTGCAAATAAGTCCTTTGGAACTATTGAAGCTGTAAAAACCGTTAGTGATATATATGGACCCTGCGATGGAAAAGTTTTAGAAATCAATAAAGCACTTGCCGATTCGCCGGAGATTGTTAACTCAGATCCTTACGGCAGCGGCTGGATGATAAAAATTGAAATTACAAATTCAAGCCAACTAAGTTCATTGCTCGATAGTAACGCATACAAACAACTGCTTGGCGAGTAACCTCGTTTTACCTGGTTATTCTATACTGATTAAAATTTAATTGAACATAATTTTCTTCGGAATAAGTTATACTGTATAAGGTATAAGATTAAAAATCGATTTTAAGATATTATACCTCTTTACCATATAACTTTTACCATTTACCTATCACAACTTATGGACAGACGAGAAACTATATTAATCATCGATTTCGGTGCGCAGTACATTCAACTTATTACAAGAAGAGTTAGGGAAGAGAATGTATATTCTGAAGTCCATCCGCATTCAATTTCACTAGAAAAAGTAAAAGAAATAAATCCGGTCGGAATAATTCTTTCCGGGGGACCAATGAGTGTTTACGATGAAGGAGCACCAACGCTTGATCCCGAAATATTAAAGCTCGGTATTCCGGTTCTTGGAATTTGCTACGGTCTTCAGCTTATTTGCCGAACCTTTGGAGGCGAAGTTGAATCGGCGAAGGACAGAGAATACGGCAAGGCGGTACTTAACATTACCGGTGATTCTAAACTTTTTGATAATGTAATGAACAACTCGGTTGTGTGGATGAGTCACGGCGATTATTTAACTAAGCTGCCGGACGGATTCAAAGTAGTTGCGGTATCCGATCATTCACCTTTCTGTGCGATTTCCAATGAAATGAAAAACATCCACGGTGTTCAGTTTCATCCGGAAGTAATGCATACTCAGGAAGGGAAAAAAATTCTTCACAACTTTCTATTTAACGTCTGCAAGTGCAAAGGCGACTGGACTCCTCATAATTTTATTGAGGAGAATATTAAGAAAATTCGAAATACTGCTGGTAATTCAAAAGTAATTTGCGCTTTAAGCGGCGGAGTTGATTCTACTGTTGCCGCTGTTCTTGTCAAAAAAGCAATCGGAGAAAACCTCATCTGCATTCACATAGATACCGGCTTGATGCGTAAGAATGAAAGCATGCAGATCGGTAAATTATTTGATGAGAAGCTGAATCTTAATCATATCCACGTAGATGCTGGTGAAAGATTCTTAAAAAATTTATCCGGTGTTTCTGATCCTGAAAAGAAAAGAAAAATTATCGGCAATACTTTTATCGAAGTATTTGAAGAAGAAGCGAAGAAACACGGTAGAGCTGAGTTTCTAGTTCAAGGTACGCTTTATCCGGATGTAATTGAATCAGTCCCGGTTAAAGGTGCTTCTGTTACAATTAAAACTCATCATAACGTAGGCGGTTTACCGGAAAAAATGAACTTGAAGCTGATCGAACCATTTAGAGAATTGTTTAAGGATGAAGTTAGAAATGTCGGCAGAGAGCTTAAGATACCAGAAGAATTTATCGAGCGTCATCCATTCCCCGGACCGGGTCTGGCGGTAAGAATTTTAGGTGAAATCACAAAAGAAAAGCTTGACATTTTGCGAGAAGCTGACGATATTTTTATCCAGGAAATTAGAACTGCAAATCTTTACAATAAAATTTGGCAGGCATTTGCCGTGCTGCTGCAGGTTCAATCGGTTGGTGTTATGGGCGACTCTAGAACTTACGATAACGTGCTGGCTTTGCGGGCGGTTACTTCGGTTGACGGCATGACTGCGGACTGGTTTCAGTTTGATGGAGATTTCCTTGCGAATCTTTCTAATAAAATTATTAACAAAGTTCGCGGCGTGAATAGAGTAGTGTATGATATAAGTTCCAAGCCGCCGTCGACAATTGAATGGGAATAAATTTTGGATTCGAAATATAAATTTGAACATAAGATAGATCTTGCACAAGCATTTGAAGCCGATGGAAAGCATCTGCATGCAATCCAGATTTATCAATCAATACTCAATGAATATCCGGATGAAATAGAAACCTACTTTAGAATTGCAAACCTTTACGAAATAACCGGAAATATTTTACCCGCGATAAATTTATTAAAACAATTTCTTGAAGATGAACCGGAGAATAAAGATGTCCGGTTATTCCTCGGTCAGTTTTTTTTAAGAAATTCGAAATGGGAAGAAGCGGTTGAAACTCTAAGCTTCATACTTCCGCAGGAAGAGCCTGTAGTTTCATTTTTTATTGGTTATGCTCATTTTATGCTTGAGGAATTCGAGCTTGCCAAAATCAGCTTTCTAAATTTCATTTCTTATGAAAAGCAATCTGAGCTTATTCATGAAGCGAATATTTATCTTGCAAAAGTTGAGTTGAAACTTAAGAACTATGAAGAAGCTTTGAGGTATGCAAAGAAAGCCGAAGCAATGTATGCAAACTTCTGGGAACTGAACAAAATATATGCTGAGACATATTACAACCTTGAAATGTATGCGCATGCGGTAAAGCCGATTGAAAAAGCGATAAAACTTAATCCGGAGATTCCTGCTCCTTATGAACTTGCCGGAAAAATTTATTTGAAATTAGGCGACTACTCGAAAGCTGAAAAGAATTTTTTACGGTACATCGAGTCGATTGAAGATGCCTCATCAGATATTTATACAAAGCTTGCCGAAGCCTGCTTGAAAAACCACAAAGCAAAAGATGCCTTGGCGTATTATGATATTGCCATTAAACTCGATCCTCATAACAACACTGCTTTAAGTGGCAAGAATAAAGCTTCATCCATCATCGACAGCGGCGTGGTATCTGATGTTTAATTTTAAGCTGCTGACTCTTCTACTTATACTGTTTTCAATTTCAATATTTGGACAGCAGGCATCTGACACTTCTATTACCGATAAAATTTTTATTCATGCACTGGAATTATTTAATTCAGGTAATTATAATCAAGCTCAACCACTTTTTAACAATATAATTACCAAGTATGAATTTAATGACAAAACAACCATCGCCTACCTCTTTGATGCAAAAAGTTTTATAAAGCTAAAACAATTCAATACTGCTGGACAAATCTTAAAAAAATTTTTAGTAGAATTTCCTGACAGTAAATATGCTGATGAAGCAAAGCTGACATTGGCTCAATCTCTTTTTGAGCAGGAAAACTATCTGCCGTCGTTCCAAGAATTATGCAATCTTATTAATTCGACTTCTTCAAGAGAATATAGTCAATTAGCAAAAGACGGAGCTGAAAAGATTGCCTTAAATTATTTATCCGCCTCCCAGGTCGATTCAGTTTACGATACAACCAAAGCAATAAAATCTAAACCGTTTCTACTTTTAGAACTTGGAAAATTATATTTGCAAGATGATAAGAAGGAGGAGGCGTTAAATTCATTCTCGTCAATCCTCAAAAATTTTTCTTATTCTGATGAACGAAGCGATGCGGCAACTTTGTATGAAAAAGCTTCTGCGGAAGTTTTAGGACCGCCGTCTAATCCCATTATTGCCGTATTACTTCCGTTAAAAGATTCCAGCGAAAGTAAAGTTTCTAAAACAATTTCGGAAATTCTTGAGGGAATAAAATATGCTGCTTCTGAGTACAATAAAAATCATTCTGAAAAAATAGGTTTACTTATAAAGAATACTGCACGGGATAAGAATCAAATTGAAAAGATTAAAGAAGAAATTACGAGCCTATCTTCAGTAAAAGCTATAATTGGTCCGGTATACAGCAATGAGGTAAAAGAAACACTTGAGATTTTCAAAAATAGCGGCATACCAATTATCTCTCCAACTGCAACGGATGACAGTCTAACTGATTTGTATCCGGATTTTTTCCAAGCTAATCCGTCCTTTTCCGAAAGAGGTGCAATAATGGCTGAATACATCTATTATGTCGAGAATAAAAAAGTCATGGCAGTTTTAAATTCCGATGGAGGTTATTCGCCAAAGCTTGCCGATGCGTTTATAAAAAAATTTACCAGCCTGGGCGGAAAAATTTTAATTCAACAAACTTATTCATCTACCGCTCCAACCTTTGACCAGCAGATTGCTAATATTGCTGCGGATTCCTTGCAGCTTAATGGAATTTACATACCGCTTTCCGGTAATCTTGATGTAACCATGCTGCTTTCCGGGTTTGTAAAATATAATTTTAATCTACCTCTTTACGGCAATCAGGATTGGTTCAATGCAAAAGGTTTTGAGACTTATCCCGAACTTAGCAACAAACTAACTTTTACATCGGATTATTATCTCGATTATACTGATTCTACGTTTGAAAATTTCGAAAAAAAATTCCTTAACCTTACCAATCTTATCGTAAATAGGAATGTTCTTTATGGATACGATGCAGCTGAATATCTTTTTACATCAGTAAAAAATTTTAACGTTAGTACCAGCGCGATTAAGAATTATTTAATTGCAAAAACAGTTTATCAGGGGTTTCACAACAATATATATTTTGGTAAAGATAGGGTAAACAAATTTTTAAACATTGTCCGTTACAAAAATGGAACTTTCCAAATAGTGGATAAATTCAAGCTAAGTAATTAAATTTGTTTAGTAATTCAAAAAAAATAAAAAAAATTTTAAGCGGGGATCTATGAAAGTAAAAGATTTACCCTTAGATGATAGACCCAGAGAAAAGCTGATGCTTAGAGGAGCTCAGAATCTAACTGATGCCGAATTGCTGGCAATTCTTTTAAGAACAGGCACAAAAGGGATGTCGGTGATTACTGTCGCACAAAATTTAATAACCGGGCAGGGAAACTTAGCTGTTCTTGCGTCAAAACCTTTAAAAACATTAACTCAAAATGCAGGTATCGGAAACGATAAAGCAGCGACTTTAATTGCCGCATTTGAAATTAGCCGGAGAATTCTCTTTCAATCTAAATGGTTTTCTGATAAGAAGATTACTTCGCCGAAAGACATTGCAGAAATATTTATTCCAATTCTTAAAGACGAACTAAAAGAAAAATTTATTGTAGTGTGTTTGAATTCTGCAAATAAAATAATAAAGATGGAAACAATATCAATAGGCAGCTTAAACTCTAGCATTGTACATCCTCGCGAAATTTTCAAGGCGGCTATAGAAAATAGCTCGGCAAGCATAATTTTAATACATAACCATCCGAGCGGAAATCCGGAACCAAGCAATGAGGATGTTGAAATTACTAAAAAGCTTTTGGAATCCGGTAAGATTTTGGACATACCGGTTTTCGATCATTTGATAATTGCGGGTAATAGTTATACAAGTTTTATAGAAAGGAGGTTGATTTAGGCATTTGTTGTGCAGAGCAAAAAAAATCTCTTTTTTTTTACTTTGCTTGAATTTATTCACCTAATTTGTTATATATCATTTGCTTATAATATCTGGTTTTGTAAACGATTAGTAATTATGGGGGATAAATTTGATTTTTAAGCGTTCTTTTAATTTTATTTCTTAATTAATTTTCTAAAATAATTATTGGAGGTTCTTAAATGAAAGTAATTAAAATTGTGAGAAATACCGCCATAGCCGGTGCCTTCGTTGTTACAACAGCACTGCTAAGCGGTTGCGGTGGTGTAAGTGAAGCCGAGATGGCTCAATTGAATAGTCTGAGAAGTGAAGTAAATTCTCTCCAATCTCAAGCCAATTCTCTAAAAGATGAAAGAGCATCATTAGAGAAGGAAATAGCAGCTAAGCAAGAAAAACTTGCTGAGTGCAATAAACAAAAGGAAGAGACAAAAGCTAATTTAGAAAAAATGTCTTCCGGTAAATAATTTAATAACAAATAGAAATTGGAGAAATATAATATGAAAATGAAAAGTTTGGTAAGTGTTTTAGCTCTCT
Source organism: Bacteroidota bacterium (assembly GCA_021815405.1). Lineage (GTDB taxonomy): Bacteria > Bacteroidota > Ignavibacteria > Ignavibacteriales > Ignavibacteriaceae > FEN-1297. Next base: position 69,534 of record JAKAGV010000009.1, on the reverse strand, counting down.
TAATTTTCTTTTCTGTTGCTGTTTTTGCACAGGAAAAAGAGATGACTAAAGATGAATGGCAGGCGGAAATGAACCGTCTTAATACTGAAAAACAAAGCTTGACTCAGGAAGTTAGTTCATTACAATCCGATGTAAATAATTTGAAATCGAAATCGGTTGAAAGCTATGATGATTGTATGAAAGAACTTTATGCATTAGTTGGTGCTACACAAGCAGATGTTGATAATTTCAGAAACGCAGTTAATGAACTTGACGGAAAAATTCAGAGAAAAGAAGGTCCTAAAGCAGATAGGCAGAAAGATCTCGATGCTTTGAAAGCTAACAAGATAAGTGCTCTTCCGGAATTTTATGATAAGGTACACAACCAAATGCAGGCTGAATTAGATGCATGGGTTGAAGCTCCGACAGAAGTTAATTATACCGTTGTAAGAGGCGATTGCTTATGGAACATAGCTAAAAAGCCTTCATTCTACAGCAACGGTTTTGCATGGCCGGTTATATACAAAGCAAATCGTGATCAAATAAAGAACCCCAATTTGATTTATCCGAAACAAATTTTCAAGATTCCAAATCTTACAGAACAAGATAAAGCTAAGTACGAGAAGATTAAAGCCAACTACAAGCCGGCACCTGCTAAATAGCAGCTTAATGCTTTATATAAAATTTGGTTGACTTATGTGAGCCCTTATCCTGGTTTTACCGGGATGAGGGCTTTTCTTATTTTGAAGGAGGAAAATGACAGCAATAGAGAAACGTATGACGCTTGAAAATGTTGATATGATGAGTTTGCTGGGGATGAATGATAATAATCTTAAAATGGTGGAAGACAGATTCAATGCTTCAATTATTGTGCGTGGAGAAAATGTTGTTATAAAAGGTGTGCTCGATGAAGTTAGTGCTATTGAAAAAGTAATTAAAGAAATGGTTTATGTACTCAACACTAACGGTTCATTAAAGCCTTCCGATGTTGAAAATATTCTGGACCTAACTACTCAAGGCAAAGAGATTATTTCAGATAAGGAATTCGATTCAATAGTACTTTATACTAAAAGCGATGTAATTAAAGCTAAAACTCCCGGGCAAGTAAATTATCTCCAGACAGCATTAAAGAATGACATTTGTTTTGCAATTGGTCCTGCGGGAACCGGAAAAACATATCTTGCGGTTGCACTTGCCGTTTCTGCATTGAAAAAGGGTATAGTTAACAAAATTATTCTTGCACGCCCAGCCGTTGAAGCAGGCGAAAGTCTCGGTTTCCTGCCTGGAGACTTTAGAGAGAAAATAGATCCGTATCTCCGTCCGCTTTATGATGCGCTAGATGATATGATGCCTTCTGAAAAATTAAAAAATTATATTGAGAAGAGTGTGGTAGAGATTGTCCCGCTTGCATATATGCGCGGTAGAACTTTGAACAATGCCTTTGTTATACTTGATGAAGCCCAGAATGCAACAGACATGCAGATGAAAATGTTTTTGACAAGACTTGGTGCTAATTCAAAATCAATAATTACAGGAGATATAACTCAAATTGATCTTCCTCAAAAATCAATAAGTGGATTGGTTCAGGCTAAAGATATTTTAAAAGGAATAGAAGGCGTCGGTTTTGTATTCCTTGATAAAGCTGATGTCGTAAGACACCGACTGGTTAAAGACATCATCAATGCTTACGAGAAATTTAGCAACGGCGGTTCCATTGCAATCAAAAATTAAAAAGTGAAAGAACAGCAAGTAAGAATTCAATATTCTGCCTAAGAAATTTTAACTTCTTATTTTTAATTGGGATTTACTCTCTTCCCAGAACCTGTCCATTTCCGCAAGGTTAGATTCATGAATTTGCCTGCCGCTTTCATTTATCTTTTTCTCAACGTATTGAAATCTCTTAACGAATTTATTGTTTGTTAGTCTTAAAGCGTTCTCCGGATTTATGCCCAGAAATCTTGCATAGTTTGTCATTGCAAAAAACACATCACCAACTTCGTTCTCCAATTCTTCTTTTGTCTCTTCTCTTTCTGATTTATGCATTTCTTCAATTTCTTCGATAACCTTCTTCCAGACGTCTTCCTTCTTTTCCCAGTCAAATCCAACTTTGGATGCTTTCTCTTGTAGCCTGAAGGCTTTATGAAGAGCAGGCATCAATTCAGGCACTCCGTCAAGCACGGATTCTCTTCCTTCGTTTAATTTTATAGCTTCCCAATTCTTTTTAACATCTTCTGCATTTCTTACTTCAACATTACCAAAAACATGCGGATGTCGTCGAATAAGCTTTTCTTTAATCGAATCAATTACCTCATCAATATTAAATTTATTTTCTCCTTCAGCAATAACAGAATGAAAAACTACATGAAGCAGGAGATCACCGAGTTCTTTCTTTAATTCACCAAAATTTTTTTCATCTATAGCATCTACTACCTCGTAAGCTTCTTCAAGTGTAGCTGCTTTAATAGAATCGTTTGTCTGTACTTTGTCCCATGGGCATTCTACTCTTAGACGTTTCACTATCTCTACAAATTCATTAAATTTACTACCGGTCATTTTTTAATTCCTTAATTATTGAATAAACAAAATTAGTAAAATCTTATTTGTATAAAAACGGAGTTAGTATGATAGAAGATAAAATTAAAGAACTTGGTTATGAATTGCCTGAAGCTCCTAAACCGCTTGCCGCTTATATTCCGGCATTAAAAGTGAATGATCTGGTATTTACAGCAGGACAGCTTCCTAGTATTAATGGCGAATTGAAATTCAGAGGTAAAGTCGGTGCTGAAATAGGTATTGAAGAAGGAGCTAAAGCAGCAGAGATATGCGCACTGAACTGCCTTAGTGTCATTAAAAGTGTTGTGGGAAGTCTTGATAAAATTGAACAGGTAGTCAAGCTTACCGTATTCGTTAATAGTGCAGATTACTTTATCGACCAACCAAAGGTAGCAAACGGAGCATCGGAACTGCTAAGTAAAATCTTTGGCAATAAAGGTAAGCATGTACGCAGTGCAGTAGGTGTAAACGAATTACCTCTTAATGCCCCAATTGAAATAGAGATGGTAGTTAGAATATAGGTATAAAAGTAAGTTGGCAGAAATTTATACTACCCCTGTACCTTTATACCGATATATCATATTTTAAAATACTACCAGCGTCTTCCGCCGCCGCCACTGCTACGAGTATTGTTTCGCTGGTTGCCGCCGCGTCTATCGTTGGTTTTTGGACGTGCTTCGCTTACAGAGATTTTTTTACCTTTTAACTCTCTAGTGTTAAGCTCGTTAATGGCTTTCTGTGCTTCTGCTAATCCCGGCATTTCAACAAAACCAAATCCCTTTGATTCCTGACTGAACATATCCCTAATTATTTTTACACTTCTTATCTGCCCGTAATTGGCAAACAACTCTTTTAATTCGTCATCGGTAACATCGCGAGACAAATTTCCTACAAAAATGTTCATCTTATTTTTCCTTATATGATTATTTAATGGTTAAAAGAATTAATGAATGTAATTTAAGAAGGAAAACAAATCTTACTGATCATAATCAAATAGCAGATGGGATGTTTAAATTCTTGTCTTGTATTTAATTCTTTTTCTGTTTCAAAAATACACTTAATTATAACCGAAAGCAATACTGCATTGTAATTGCTGTGTTTTAGCACCTTGGATATTGTATCAAGATGTTGCATTTTGAGGAAGGATAAATGAATGACAATTTATTGGCTTCTTATAATACATTCTTTATCTTGCTAACCAGCGACATGGTATTTTTGAAATTTGAATCATCATTCATAAGAGATTTTATTATTGCACTGCCTACAATTACACCATCACAATGAGGAGAAAACTGTATGGCGTCCTCCGCACTTGAGATGCCGAATCCAACAAGTGTTTTGTTTTTCTTAACTGCGTTTCTTGCCCGTTTAATAAAATCTATACTTCTAGATTTATCTTGATATTGAACGCCGGTAGTCCCGCTGACCGAAACACAATAAATAAAACCTTTGCTTTTATCATCAATTATCTTTATGCGATCGTTCGATGTTGTTGGAGTTATCAGAAGAATTGTATCAAGACCGTTGAAAGAATTATTGTAGAAATTATCATACTCTTCAATCGGAATATCCGGAATAATTACTCCGTTTGCACCGTATGAAATTGCATCATCTGCAAAACGTTTAACGCCATAGTTTAGAACCGGATTTGCATAGCCCATTAAGATTATTGGCTTGCCGGTTTCTCTTCTAATTTCTTTTAGATAGCTAAATGTTGTTTTCAAGTTGATTCCGTTATTTAAAGCAGTTTGAGAAGAATACTGTATGATTGTTCCATCAGCCAAAGGATCGCTGAAAGGAAAACCAATTTCAAGCATATCTGCTCCGGCATCAAGGACTTTTAATGCAAGCTGTGTGAAATTATTTTTGTTTGGAAAACCTGCTGTAAGAAATACTGAAAAAACCTTTTCGCCAATATTATTTTTTTCTTCTATATATTTTGAAATTGATTTCATTCTAATGAATATCCTAATTTGTTTTTAATTGTATCGAGATCTTTATCTCCTCTTCCGCTAACATTGACTACTAAAATATCCTCTTTCTTTGTTTTCGGCATTAAGTATTCTAGATAAGCAATTGCATGAGCTGATTCTAATGCCGGGATTATTCCTTCTGTCCTGGAAAGGAGCTGTGTTGCTTTAATTGCTTCATCATCCGTAACAGAATAATAATCAGCCTTTACTTCATCTTTTAAAAAGCTGTGTTCAGGACCCACACCAGGATAATCAAGTCCTGCAGAAATAGAATGGACTTCAGAAACTTGTCCATCTCTATTCTGAAGAAGATAAGTTTTCATTCCTTGAAAAATTCCTTCACGCCCAAGCGTTAAGGTTGCGCAGTGCTTGTCAGTATCAAGACCGTAACCAGCAGCTTCAACTCCAATAAGCTTAACTCCAGAATTTATGAACGGATAAAAAATACCAATAGCGTTACTTCCGCCGCCAACACAAGCAACAATATAATCAGGATGTCTTTTTTCTGCTTCCAAAATTTGTTGTTTCGTTTCTTTACCAATTACTGATTGAAAATCTCTTACCATCATCGGATACGGATGAGGACCAACGACTGATCCGATAATGTAATGCGTATCGCTTATGTTTGTTACCCAATCTCTGATAGCCTCGTTTGTAGCATCTTTCAAGGTTCTGCTTCCTGATTTGACAGGAATTACTTCTGCACCAAGCAGTTTCATGCGGAAGACATTTAAGCTTTGTCTTGCAATATCAATCTCTCCCATATAGATGAAACATTTCATCCCGAACTTTGCACAGACTGTTGCAGTAGCTACTCCGTGCTGTCCAGCGCCTGTTTCTGCAATAATTCTTTTCTTACCCAATTTTTTTGCAAGAAGAATTTGACCTAAAGCATTATTTATTTTATGCGCCCCGGTATGACAGAGATCTTCACGCTTCAAATATATTTTCCCTTTGCCATAATAATCAGTGAGACTATCGGCAAAGGTAAGCGGAGTCGGTCGACCGGAATATTCTTTATTCAGCTTGAGGAGCTCGTTTGTAAATTCTTCATCGTTCCTCAAACTTAAATAAATTTCTTCAAGCTCACGAAGAGGAGTAATTAAAGTTTCGGGAACATACTTTCCGCCGTATTTGCCAAAGTGCCCATTTATATCCGGAAATTCATATTCAGTTAATTGTTGCATAGTTGTTTATCTTTCTATCTACAATTGGAGCCAATTGTTCGATCTTATCTATTAATTTTTTTAAATTTTTAGGAGTTAAAGATTGAAAGCCGTCTGATAATGCTTTATCTGGATGATTGTGCACTTCAATCATCAAGCCGTCCGCACCGCATGCAATTGCTGCCATTGCCATCGGAGGAACTTTATCCCAAATGCCTATGCCGTGTGAAGGATCAACGATTATTGGAAGATGAGAATTCTTTTTAATCATTGGGACTGCGTTTAAGTCTAGAGTATTTCTTGTCATCGTTTCAAAAGTTCGAATTCCGCGCTCGCAAAGGATAACGTTAAAATTACCTTGAGATAAAATATATTCAGCGCTCATCAGCAAGTCTTCTATTGTCGCCGCCATTCCTCTTTTGAGAAGGACAGTATTTGAAAGCTGCCCTACTTCTTCTAATAATGAAAAATTTTGCATATTGCGTGCACCTATCTGAATGATATCTGCAGCTTCAGCAATGAGTGGAAGAGACTTTGTATCCTTTGCTTCTGTTACAATCATCATTTCGAGTCCTTTTTTTACATCAAGAAGATACTCTACTCCTTTTTCTTTCAATCCTTGAAAAGAATAAGGACTTGAACGCGGTTTGTAAGCGCCTGCACGGAGAAACTTAATTCCCATTTCCTTAAGTTCGCCGGCGATATCAAAAAGTTGCTGCTTGCTTTCAATTGAACAAGGACCGGCGATTATTGCTAATTCTTCTCCCCCGATTTTTATTTCATTTAAATTGATCACTGTGTTATCCGGTTTCATTTCCCTGCTAACAAGCTTGTAAGGTTTAGTTACTCGGATTACTTCTTCAACAGAATCCATCGAAGAAAATTCCTCTTCAATTAGAAGATTTGTCGGTCCGGTTATCCCAATTCCAAGTTTTGATGCGCCAGGAATCTCATGCGGTACACAATTCTTTTCAACTATCTTTTCCTTTACATTCTCAATATTTTTTCTTGGAGAATCAAGTTTCATTATTATTAACATGATGTTTCTTTTAACCTCAACAAATTAAACTTCTCAAAAAAATTCACAACTTTTTCTTTGTCCTTAATGCCAGGCGCTTTCTCTAGCGAAGATGATAAATCAACTGCGGCTGGCTGAATTTTTCTGAAGATATTTTCTATGTTATCCACGGAAACTCCACCGGCAAGAATAATTTTATTCTTTAGATAAGCGGGGATCAGATCCCACGTAAATTTCTTTCCCGTTCCGCCGAATTCTTCCGATGAAAATGCATCAAGCAAGTAGGCAGTGTTTTTATATCTATCTATTATTGAAAAATCAAAATCTTCCTTGATCCGAAATCCTTTTATTACCGGCAAAATTATCTTACTAGAATTTTCGGGAGATTCATTCCCGCTCAATTGAATTGCATTTAGCTTTATCTCAGATGCAATACGATTTATATTTTCTACATTTTCATCGACAAATACTCCAACTTTCATTGTAAAAGGCGATAGGGATTTAATAATTTCTCTCGTTGTTTCAGGCTTGATGTATCTTTTGCTTTTATTATAAAAGATAAAACCTACTGCATCTGCGCCGCAAGCTTCACAAAGTAAAGCGTCTTCAAAGTTAGTTATTCCGCAGACTTTAACTTTCATTTGCGCACCATTTCTTTAGTACATCTATGCTTGAATCAATACTATCAGAGCGCATCAAATGTTCGCCTACAAGAACAGCATCAGTATGAACGCTTCGCAAATAGTCGATGTCTCCTTTTTTACTTATTCCGCTTTCGGAAACAAGAACAACATCGTTTGGTAAATGTTTGGAGATTTTTTGTGTCGTTGAAAGGTCAACCGAAAAATCTTCAAGGTTGCGATTATTGACTCCGATTATTTTATTTAATCCGAAATCAATCTTTTCTAACTGGTTTTCATTATGTAGTTCTAGAAGAACTTCAAGTCCAATATCGGAGGCAAGATTGGTAAACTCTTTTATCTGATTTTTAGAGAGAGCTTCGCAAATCAGAAGGATTAAATCTGCACCGTTAGCTTTTGCTTCGTAAATCTGAATTTCATCAACAATAAAATCCTTTCTAAGCAGAGGAACTTGTTTGATTTCTGCAATCTCATAAAGAAAACTGATTTCTCCCTTAAAATATTTCTGATCGGTTAATATCGAAACAGCATTAACTGAGTGAGAAAAGTAAGTCCGTGCAATTTCTAAATGATTGAAGTTTTCTTTAATCAATCCTTTGGATGGACTTGCCTTCTTAATCTCTGCAATAATAGCGATATTACTTTTACCGTTTATCTGGTTATAAAAATTTAATGGAATTTCATTAAAAAATTTGCTGTCGATGAATGACTGCTTTGACATCCTCATCTTGAGCCCTGCAACTTCTTCTTTTTTACTCTTTAATATTTCAGTGAGAATATTCATCTAGCTCGCATGCTCCAGACCAAATTTTTTCAGCTCATTTAACTTAGCCAGTGCGGCTCCTTTTAAGATTGAATCTTCGGCAGCTTTTTTGCATTCATCTAAATTTTCAGAATAACCTGCTGCATACAAGGCAAGCGCGGCATTTGCCGCAACAGTGTGGAATGCACCGTTTATATTTTTGTTTTCAAAAATATCAAGAATAATTTGAGCGTTTACATCAGCAGTATCGCCTTTAATATCTTCGAAGTGAATAAGAGGATAACCAAAAGATTCGTTAGTCAGTTTGTATGACTTGATTTCTTTCCCTTGATTGTATTCGTGAACCTCGGTATAATCTCCTAAATAAATTTCATCATACTTATCAACGCCGCAAAGGAAGCATACTTTATCCATCTCAAGATACTTTGCTGCTTCAGCCATAACTCTTGCGGCTTTTAAATTATATGTTCCGATGATTTGTTTTTTTACTCTTGCAGGGTTTGTCAGCGGTCCAAGCATGTTGAATACGGTTTTCATACCGAGTTCTTTTCTAACCTGCCCTGCATATTTCATTGCGGGATGATAGAGTGGTGCAAATAGAAATGCAATGCCGATTTTATTTAATGCCTCTTCCGACTGTTCTTTAGAAAGATTAATATTCACTCCAAGAGATTGCAGAACATCCGCACTGCCGCTTTTGCTTGATATAGAACGGTTGCCATGCTTTGCTACTCTTACTCCGGCACCGGAAACTACAAATGCTGTTGCTGTAGAAATATTGAAGCTCCCAGAATTATCTCCGCCGGTGCCGCAAACATCAATTACATTCGCATCATCGCAATAAATGCGAATGCTCTTCTCTTGCATTGCTTTTGCGAAGCCCGCTACTTCGGAAGGCTTTTCGCCTTTTGTTTTTAGTGCTGTAAGAAATCCAGCTAAGTGCGAGTTATTTACATTGCCGTTCATTATTGCACTCATTGCAGCGAACGATTCATCAAATGACAAATCTTCTTTGTCGATGACTTTTTCCAAATATTCTTTTATCATGATTCCTCCAATGAAGTCAGTATAAATTACCGTGACAACCAATTTTTAATAATATTAATCCCTTCGCCGGTTAAAAAGGATTCGGGATGAAATTGAATCCCTTCTGCCGGAAATTTTTTATGGCGAATTCCCATAATACTTCCATCTTCAGTTTCAGCAGAAATTTCAAGCTCTGATGGAAGTGATTTTCTTTCGACTACAAGCGAATGATACCTTGTCGCCAGAAATTCCTGCGGAATATTTTTAAAGATGGTTTTCCCATCATGTTTTATTGTTGAAGTTTTTCCATGCATCAGCACCGGCGCTTTAACAATCTTTCCGCCGTAGACATATCCCATCGCTTGATGACCAAGACAAACTCCGAGTACTGGAATTTTGTTCGCAAATTTTTCAAATACGGTTAAAGATGCATTGGCATCTTCCGGTCGTCCTGGTCCGGGAGAAACAACAATCTTATCCGGCTTCATTTCTTGAATTTGTTTCTCATTCACTTCATCATTCCTCTTCACTGTAAGCCTGCAATCAAGTTTTCCAAGAAGCTGAACAAGGTTGTAAGTAAATGAGTCGTAATTATCAATTATCAATACTTTCATCTAGCACCTCCGCATATTTTAAAGCATTTACCATTGCCGCCGATTTATTCATTATCTCTTTAGCTTCAAGCTCAGGGCGGCTGTCGGCAACAATACCTGCGCCTGCTTGCCAGTAGACTATATTCTTCTTCGCAAACAAAGTCCTGATTGCAATGCACATATCAAGGTTACCGGAAAAATCAAAGTATCCAACAGCGCCGGCATAAACATTTCTTTCTTCTTTTTCATACTGATCAATTAATTGAATTGCACGGATTTTCGGTGCGCCTGTTACTGTTCCGGCGGGAAAGCACGACATTAAAGCATCAATTGTATCTTTGTCATCGGCAAGCGTCCCTTCAACTTTGGAAACCATGTGCATTACATGAGAGTATCTTTGCACTTTCATCTTTTCAAGAACATTGACTGTGCCATACTTACATACTCTTCCAAGATCATTTCTGCCGAGGTCAACAAGCATTGTATGCTCTGCCTGTTCTTTCGGATCGTTTACCAAATCTTGTTCAAGCGCTTTGTCTTCTTCCTGATTTTTACCGCGCCTTCTAGTTCCTGCAATAGGCAAAAGTTGCGTTTTCCTGTTCTTTACTTTCAGCAAATCTTCCGGCGATGTTCCGATAATAGTGAAATCATTTTCAAATTCTAAAAAGTACATATAAGGCGAAGGATTGATTATCCTGAGTGCGCGGTAAACGTTCAGTAAGTCTCCTTTATATTTTGAGGAGAATCTTTTTGAAAGGACTATCTGGAAGATGTTGCCTTCAACAATGTTGTGTTTACATGAGTCAACTTGATTATAGTAATCTTCGGTTTCAATAATTGATTTTAGTTCACCGTCTAGTTTGAAATCGGAATTGTATTTGACCGGCTTTTTAAGCTCTTCGCGCAGTGATGACAAAATATTTTTTGCATCGTTAAAAAGATTTTCAAGATTGGAATCCTTTTCAATATTTACATTTGTAATTAAGATTATCTGGTGTTTGTAATGGTCAAAGGCGAGAATTGTCTGATAGACTCCAAAGATAGAATCAGGGTTGTCAAAGCTTTCTGAATGAAATTTTATTACCCGCTCAATCAGAGAAATATTTTCGTAACCGAGATAGCCTACAATGCCGCCTGTAAAATCGGGCAGCCCTTCAATCTTGGGATGCTTATATTTCCTTAGTTCTTCCCTGATGTGCTCGAAAATATTTTTCTGAAAAGTCTGACTGTTTCCGTTTACTGATTCAGTAATTTCAGTATTTTTATTTTGTATTATCTTTTGCGGATTCTTTCCAATAAAAGAATAACGAGCCATATTAGCAGAGCCTTCAACCGATTCAAGCAAAAAATTTTGTTTCCCTTCTTCGCGTATTTTCAAATAAGCCAATACAGGCGTCAGCATATCTGCAGTTATTACCTCGAAAACCGGTATAAGATTATAATCTTTTGCAAGCTCTTTAAATTGTTCAAATTTCATATTACGCCTTAAAATAAAAAAACCCTTCCCAGTTTGACTGAGAAGGGTTTCAGGTAAAAAAATATTTATCTCAGAATTACTGGGTCATATTATTGCACATACCAAACCACCACCACCAGTTGAGGTTTAAATTTTTGTTTGTGTTATAATATGTCCCAGAAAACTTTTTCATATTTCGTAATGCAAATATAATCCTGAAAATTTATTTGTCAAGTGAGAAATCAGAATTTGACAAAATATTTTCCTCAAGATCAAGAAAACTTCAAGATTATCCATGTTTATTAAATTTTATAAAAGACGCATAACGTGTATCACGTAAGGTAAAGAGCAAGGGTTTTTCTAACTCTTTGTTCTTATCTTTTACAATATATTTGATGGCTAAAAATCGGATAAAAGAAATTATTGCTCGGATTAAACCTTGAAACAATTATTTGCTTCTAAGTATATTAGCATGTTGAAATTTAACAGGCTTTTATGAATAGAGAAATGTTTCGCTCAAAAATACACCGCGCTACGGTAACTATGGCTGAGCTTTATTATGAAGGTAGTATAACGATAGATAAAACGTTGCTTGAGGTGGCTGATATTTTGCCAAATGAAAAGGTACAGGTAGTAAATATGAGTACAGGCAGCAGGCTTGAAACTTATACTATCGAAGGACCGTCTAACAGTGGAATAATTTGTTTGAATGGTCCTGCGGCAAGATTAGGTGCTGTAGGTGATGAAGTAATTATTATTGCTTATTCTCAAATGTCTGATGAGGAAGCACAAAGGCATAAGCCGAAGATTATTCTCGTTGACAAGAGCAATAAGATTGAAAAGATTCTGTAATTTATATAACAGTTAATAGAAATTTAACTTTTAATTCATTGATTTTGTTTTTCTAAATGATTAATATTCTCCTGAAATTTTGAGGTAATTTATGAAAAAGCTGATAATGACTTTCGTTGTAATTCTTTCCATTACGGCATTTGCTCAATTCAAAGGATCTAATTTCCCAACAAGCGATGTTCGGGATGGAATAATTGCACAATCTAGTTCTTCTTTGTTTGGATTTATAAATCCGCAAAATTTTAAAATGAACCAATCATACAGTATGTCATATTCAACATTTGGTGGGCAAGGACTTGCTCTCGGAGTTTATACGAACGACATGTCCTATAAATTTAATGATCAGCTAAATGTTGAGCTTGCAGCAAGTGTTGTCCAAACACCTTATAGTACACTTGGGAGCCAGTTTAATAAAAGCATCAACGGCGTTTACATTAATAGAGCAGCCATAAACTACAAGCCGTGGAAGGATTTTTCAATTTCCTTGCAATACAGCAATCTTCCTTACGGAGGTTACGGCTATTATTCTCCTTATTCTTTTATGGGCGGATACTATGGTCTTGAAAATCCCTTCTATGGAAGATGAATATTTGCTTGTTGGATTTGAGATAATAAGTGAAGGGAAATCAGCATCTAAAAAATAATGGATTAAAAGTTAAGCATCTCTCTGCGAATAAATTTTTAAATATCATCATTCCGGTTCTTGCCGCACTTATTGTTTACATGTCTTATTCTCTTATTGTTAAGCTTCGTTCGAACACTGTAGATGATATTACTATTCAAAAGAAACCGATTACTAGCAAAGTTCAAGTTGAAGTTCTAAACGGCTGTGGAGTTTCCGGTGTTGCAGATAAGATGACCAACTTTTTACGCAAACATGATTTTGACGTTGTACAGATTGGAAATTATATTTCGTATGATGTTGAAAAATCGATTGTCATCGACAGGACAGGCAACATGATAAATGCATATAAAGTTGCAGATTCGCTTGGTATTAACCGTAGAAATGTTATCCAACAGATGAACAATAATTACCTACTTGATGTCTCTTTGATAATCGGAAAAGATTTTAATACTTTAAAACCATATCAATAAGGAATAATTTTGGATTCAAAAAATTTAGCCGAGAAAATTACCGGACTAATCTTTAACAAAAAAGGATATGATGTCAAGATAATGGATCTGAGAAACTTGACTACCATGTCTGATTTTTTTGTAATCTGCTCAGCCGATTCGGATACGCAAGTAAAAGCTATTGCAGATGAAATTGATAAAAGTCTTCGTGATGAAGGAATACGGAATTGGCATGTTGAAGGCTACAAAGCATTGACCTGGATACTAATGGATTATGTTGATGTCGTAGTTCATATTTTTAAAAAGGACTACAGAGATTTTTACAATTTAGAAAAACTTTGGGGCGATGCAGCAATTATTGATGTAATCGATCCAATTCTGCAGACTGAACAGCCGGCAAAAAAACGGGTGGGCAGACCACGAAAAATTAAATCTGAATGACTCCTTTTACCCTCTTTTGTTCAAATTAAAATTTAATAGGAAAAATTTGGAAGAATACTTACAATCTCTATTTAATGAAGCTGCAAAAAAGTTAAACTACCTTAACGATATAAAAATTACATTTGATGTACCGAAAATTCAGGCTTACGGCGATTATTCTTCAAACGCTGCAATGCTGCTGGTAAAGAGTCAGAAAAAAAATCCACGCCAGATTGCGCAAGAAATTATTTCTGCTTTACCTATTGATTCAAATGTAATTCAGAAAACGGAAATTGCCGGTCCAGGATTTATAAACTTTTTTTTCACTCCGACTTACATTGCCCAAATAACTAAAGAGATTTTAGCAGATGAAAATAATTATGGTCATTGTGAAAAGTATAAGGGCAAAAAAGCGAATGTAGAGTTTGTTTCGGCAAATCCTACTGGACCGTTAACAGTTGGGCACGGAAGAAATGCAGTATTCGGTGATACGATTGCAAACCTGCTTGAGTGGGTTGGATATTCAGTTGACCGCGAATATTATTTTAACAATGCCGGCAGACAAATGCGCGTGCTAGGCGATTCAGTAAGACTTCGTTACCTGGAATTGCTCGGGCAAAAAATAGATTTTCCGGAAGATTATTATCAAGGCGAGTATATTAAAGATATTGCGAAAAGTCTTCTTATTGAATACAATAATAAATTGGTAGAAGAACCTGCGGAAGGTATTTTTAAGAGAAATGCCGAAGCAGAAATCTTCAAAGAAATTAAGCATTCACTCGAGCGGTTGAAAATTATTCATAAAATATTTTATAACGAGAATTCACTTTATGAAGAAGGCAAGATTAAAAAGACAATTGATATTTTTAAGAATAAAAATCTTGCTTACGATAAAGACGGTGCTACATGGTTAAAGCTAATTGAGCTTGGAAATGAGCAGGACAAAGTTATTGTTAAATCTACCGGAGAGCCAACTTATCGTTTACCAGATATTGCTTACCACGTCGAGAAATTTAATCGCGGTTATGATTTGATGATTGATATTTTTGGATCGGACCATAATGCAACTTATCCTGATGTTCTTGCCGGTCTGAAAGCACTTGGTTACGATTCAGAGAAAGTAAAAGTTTTGATTCACCAATTCGTAACCATTATGGATGGCGGTGAAGTTGTAAAGATGTCGACACGAAAAGCAAATTATATTACACTTGACCAATTGGTTGATGAAGTTGGCGCCGATGTAGTTAGATATTTTTTCAATATGCGCAGCATTACTACTCATATGAATTTTGATTTATCTCTTGCCAAAAAACAATCCGATGAGAATCCGGTTTTTTATCTGCAGTATGCTCATGCACGAATCTGTTCAATAATTAAAATGGTAGAGAAGGAAAACCTTCATGCTTCAGTTGATAATTTAGACTTGCTCGCATCAGATGAGGAGCTGCAGTTATTAAGAAAGCTTCACCAGTTTAAAAATGAAGTTATCTTGAGTGCGGAATTTTTTGAAACTCATAGAATCTGTACTTACCTGGAAGAACTCGCCGCAGCTTTTCATAAGTTCTATACTTTTAGCAGAATACTGGGCTCTGAGCATAATCTTGCTGAAGCAAGATTAGCACTTGCACTGGCAACTAAAATTGTTTTACAAAATGGATTGACAATTTTAGGAGTAAGCGCACCGGAAAGGATGTAGGATTTTAATCTGCAATAGCTATTGATGCAGCGTAAACCTTTGCTGCACCGTTATCCAGCAGTACTTTAGCGCATTCATTTATTGTCGAGCCCGTTGTTATTATATCGTCGATTAACAAAATATTTTTCTTGGCAATTTTCTCATGATGTCTTATCGTAAAAGCGCCGCTAACGTTTTCTTTCCTTTCGGATATATTCATTGTTGTTTGGGATTGTGTGAATCTGTTTCTCTTCAAAATATTCTCTCTAACATTAACTCTAAATGATTTTCCAATCCCTTTTGCTATAAAAGATGATTGATTATAACCGCGTTCGGCTTTCTTCAAATGATGGAGAGGTACCGGCATGATAATGTCAATCTCCCAGCCTTCAAATAAACTTCGAAAAATTTCTCCCAGCTTTTCACCAAGGAATTTCCCGTATAAAAACTTCTGGTTGTATTTTAAGGCATGAATAATGTTCTGAAGTTCCTTATCCTTTTCAAAAAGATAAAGCGAGGTATAACCGGAGATAAATTTCTTTGCAGCAAATTTCTTATTGAACTCAAACTGAAGCCTGACGGAAGATACTCTTTGAATTTTGTCTATACATTCGGGACAAACATACTTTTCATCAGCTGCTAACTTTTGTTTGCATGCCGGACAAAACCGCGGCAAAAAGAAATCAAATATTTCAGTTACAGTGGTCATCAATTAAAAATTCAAAATTAAAAATTATTTAACTGAACCTAATTATATTTCTCAATCTAATAATATTTAAAGCATCCCTGCTCTCTTCCTAAAAAACCATTCCAATCCGAAAAGTAAAATGGCAACTACCAGCAGCCACTCATTTGACCAAAGGTTTATATCGCTGACTTCAATTTTATCTTTTGATGATTTTTTATTCAGCTCTTTCAAGATTGGATAAAGCTGCCTGTAATTTGAATTATAAAAAAACTTTCCTCCGGATTGATTTGAAAGCAATGCAAGATAGTTATAATTCATTCTAGGATTGAGCATCTCAATATCAACTTCGCCAATGTTGAATTTACCATTGTCCGATCCAAGTTTATTATTTTTATGGATAGCATTTCCTGAAAAGGAATAATCACCGGGCTTGTTAGTTTGAAATGTTCCTTCATATAAGCCGCTGCCGAGGGGATTAAGATTTACTTCGTAATTATCATTTCCTGATTTTATTTTAACATTAACATCAGCATCTGAAACAGGATTGAATGTCTGATCGTAAACCTGAGCACTAAAATCAACTACCTCGCCCGGAGAATATAATTTCTTCGAAGTTTTAATAGTTACCTGTTTGTGGTCCTCTTTTGTGTTAAGCCATTTCACACTGCTTAGTATAAATCTATCGAATAAATCAAGATTCTGAGGGACAGTTTCAAGCTTCCATCGCCAGATATCTTTTGCAAGTACGGCAATTGACTTTTTACTGCCAAGAGTTCTTGTAAGAATCAGAGGTCTATTAATTGGTATGTTATTTATTTTTACTTTTGATATAATCTCGCTCTCGGGTTTTGCTGTTAAATTAATATTAGGCTGATAAATTGGCGGCAGATTATTCCAAGCTGCTATCGGATTAGCAGCATTATTTTTCAGAAGCGGATTATCCTGCTGGCTTGCGGAAATATCCGGCTGAATCTCAAGATAATCATTGCTAATATTTCCAATAATAAACGGAAGCTCGCTTTGAAGCGCTTTCAATTTTGAAATATCCGTTCCGCTCGAAAGTGAAATGAAATACGGTTTATCCTTTTCGCTAATCTCTTTTATTACAGATTGGAATAACTGCGGTGAAGTTTCCCTTGAAGGAAAGCCAATTAAGAAAAAGATATTCGCGCTGTCAATAAGTCTTTGCTGATCTTCTCCGCGTTCAACAAATTTGCCGGCGGCGACTTGAGTAATTGAACTGACAGAAAAATTATCATCCGAACGCAATGTATTTTTTACGAACGAAACATCCGGCGATGGACTTCCTGCAAGTACGAGAACTTTTACTTTGTTGCTCAATACATTAACGTAAAATACCTTTCTGTTGTTGGCAAAGGTAAATTCTCCTGGAGTATTTGAAGCAGCAATAGTAAGCTTCTTTTCGCCGCCAGTCTTGGGTGTATAAGTAAAGTCAACATTCTGAATGCCGTCAGGACTGAGCGAAATATTTTTTTGCTGAACGAATGCGTCGTTTTCGTAAAGAGAAACTGTAATATTTTTATTTACAAATCCGGTATTGGTAATTGAGGCTACAATTGATGTGGGTGTGCCGGCATAAATCATTTGGTTATATAGAACATTTTTTACTGCAACATCGTTTCTTGTTGTAGAGTCTCCAACTCCAACAGTATATACCGGAATGTTCATCTTAATAGCTGTATGCAGAGGATCGGAACCATCGTTAATGTCACCGTCGCTTACTATAACAATGGAAGAAATGTTTTGGTTTATCTTTGCAGCCTGAGTGAAAATGTTCGCAAAGTTTGTGCTGCCTTCTGAAAAGTTTAATTCTTTGAGGCTGTCGTAGCTCAAACCCTTAACATTCGAGCCGAAAGTAAAAAGCATTGAGTTGCTTCGCAAATTATTTTGTTTTAATCCGGCAACAAAATCTTTTTCAGTCTGTTCGCGATTTGTACCGTCTTTAATTTGTATTGAACGTGAGTTATCTAAGAAAATCAAATTAACAGGCTCAAGAACTTTTTTCTTTGCGAGCGTAAGTACCGGTTCAAAGAAAACGAATAGAAGAAGAATTAATGCAAGCGACCTTAGAATAATAAGAAAAATCTTTTTCCCGTTTGGAATTTGCGGAATAGTGTAGCGGTAAGTATAAATTGCATAGCCGACAAGCAAAATTATGAACAAAAAGAAAAGAATAGATGGGAATGATAAATCTAAATTTATTCTTTCGAAGTTAAACATTAATCTGCCGGTTAATTATAAATACAGTTCGCTTTTTAAAACAGTAACAGCATTGCCGGAAATATAAAGTTCATTGGCTGAAGGAATATATTTTACACCGACTCTTCCTCGCCTGTTAATTATATCGCCTTGCTCAAATATTAAATTGATTTCTTCGCTGCCGAGTTTTATAAAACCTAATCTATTCAATACAGTAATAAGCGGACCGTTTGCAGAACCGGTTACTGGATCTTCATCAATGCCGAAGTATGGAGCAAAGAACCTTAGATGAGCAAAGCTTTCCCTATCATATGTCTCGAGTGTAAATACAACAGCGCCGCCAAAGTTAAGTCCTTTCTGAAGTCTTAAAAGCTCTTTATAATTCGGCTTCATTTCTTTTAAAGTTGAAAGCTTCTTAACGTAAATATATAAGTAACCATTCTCCAGCATGATGAATGGAATATATTTATCAACAACATTCTCATTCAGACTAAGCGATTCCAAAATTTCTTTTTTTTGTTCATCGTGCTCTTTTGCTTTGTAGACCGGAACCTGCATAAAATATTTCCCATTTTCTGTTCTGCATTTTAAGATGCCGGAAAGCGTTTCAAATTTTATAATAGAATTATTTTTCAGCAAGCTGTGTTCATTTAAAAAATGAAGCGATGCTATTGTAGCATGACCGCAAAGATCAACTTCCATAATCGGCGTAAACCATCTAAGGTTGTAATCAGCTTTATCGGATTTGCTTAGGAAAGCAGTTTCCGCAAGATTCATTTCTCTTGCGATTGACTGCATTTCATTTTTGGTAAGATAATCACCGAAAGTAACTCCCGCCGGATTGCCGCCGAAAGGTTTATCGGTGAAAGCATCAATCTGAAATATTTTAATTGTCTTTGACTGATGAAAATTAATGTCTGCCATTTAATATCCCTTCAATGTGCCAGGTTTTCATTTTTTCAAAAGTATCGTAGTCGGTCAGATCAAAATGAATAGGCGAGACGGAAACGTAATTCTTCTTGATTGCTACCTGGTCGAACTCAACTTCTTTATCAATCTCGATGAGTTTTCCTGTCAGCCAAAAATAATCTTTGCCGAAGGGGTCAATCCTTTGCTCATAGATGTCATCCCATTTGGACTTGCCCTGCTTAGTCAGCATAATTCCTTCAATTTGTTCAGGAGGAACATCGGGAACATTTACATTTAATAAAGTTCCTTTAGGAATTTCTCTATGATTTATTTCTGCGGCTAATAGTTTAGATACTTTTGCAGCAAACTTAAAATCAGTTACAGCATGATTTGTTACAGACACAGCCATTGCGGGGACATCCATTATAGCCGCTTCCCGTGCCGCTGAAACTGTACCCGAATAAATTATATTTATTGCCGTGTTAGAACCGTGATTGATTCCGGAGACGACAAGATCGGGCGGTGTATCCATTAAATTTCTAATTCCGATTTTCACACAGTCTGCTGGAGTGCCGTTAACCGCATAACCAAAAAACTCTCCGTTCTTAAAAGACTTTGTAACCCGCAAAGGTATTTGCATAGTTATCGCATGACCGACTGCACTTTGTTCCTGCTGCGGCGCAACAACTGTAACTTCTCCGATTGCCTTTAATGATTCTGCAAGTGCAAAAATTCCCGGTGAATAAATTCCATCATCATTACAAACTAAAATTCTCAAAATTTCTTCCTTTGACTTTCTGATAACCTTAGAGGTTTCTAAAAATAACAAACAACCTTCACGGTCACTAATATAAAATATAATATTATTTTAACTCAGCAATTTAAGTATGTGACATTGAAGGTTTCATACCTCAAAGGCTGCCAATTTATTTTTTGTTTTTGAATTGAAAATATAACACTTACAGCGCCGACAAGAAAGGGCATATATTTTAATGTCGCACTGTCATTATATTTTTGTGCTTTTGGAGGTTGATCAAAAAGTAATTTATTTGTTGACATCTTGTAGCTATTTACCTGTAAATTTTTATTGTTAAAAATTTTTGGCTTCATAAAAACTTATATTTTAACTCATCTGCATTTTTTAAAATTATCTTGCCTTTCTGTCGTTCAGTTTATGCTTAATTAAAGCTTTGTCAGGTTATGGGCTATGCCAAGTAATCCCACCTCTACATTGACTTTTTCTATCTTTCGCAGCCTAAATCTTGCATATCCTTGATTCCATTTTATATCGCCAAAGACAAGCTTTAAATCCACATTCCTTTGCTTCCTTAACTCTATGCCTGTCTTTGATTATGCTTCCCCCAAAAAACTGGACAAAAATTTAAGGTGGAAAACCTTAAATTAAAACATAAGTAAGCCTATAGGCTCAGTTGATTTTGGAGGTACAAAATGTCAACGAAACGCAGTACATTCAACAAAGAATTCAAGGCAAAGGTAGCCTTGGAAGCATACAAGGGACAGAAGACAATAAACGAACCGTCCAAAGAATATCAGGTTCATTCTGACATGGTCAGCAAATGGAAGAAGCAGCTGCAGGCGAACGTAGCTGAAATCTTCAGTCAAAAACGAGGTCCCAAATCAGAGGCTGACGCCGAAGAAAAAAAAACGGTTTTACAAGCAAATAGGTAAACAGCAGGAAGAGCTTTAGATAACATTTTCATCGAGCGGTTTTGGAAAAGCTTAAAGTATGAAGACATTTACTTACATGATTATCAGAGTGTTCCTGAACTGATAGCTGGAATAGAAAATTATTTCAGCTTTTACAACAATGATAGAGTTCATCAATAGTTAAAATTCAAAACGCCGTCGCAGATATATTTTGGAGGTTAGTAGAGCTTTTAAATAATTAATTCTATTAAATTAACCTACCTTAAATTACCTGTTTTTCTGTACAGGAAATGGGGTAGGCTTAATCCACAGATACAGCATCCTCGTAGAGGATGAATTATAACTCAGCTGCCTTGCCTACATTACAATGCCTCAGAGTATTTCCGGTTTTGTCTGAAACGAAACATGATAACCGGCAGCAAACACTATTAATTTAATAATCAATCACGTTGGATAATTGGGGAAATTTATATCTTTCCATATTAAAAATTTAATAATATAAAAACGGAGAATCATCATGGAATACAGAAAATTAGGTAACTCAGATCTTTCAGTTTCAGCAATAACATACGGCGCATGGGCAATCGGCGGTTGGATGTGGGGCGGTGCAGATCGTAAAGATGCTATTAATGCAATAAAGGCTGCATACGAATTTGGAGTGACATCGATCGATACTGCTCCGGCATATGGTCAAGGTTTAAGCGAAGAAATAGTTGGTGAAGCAATCAAAGGAATTCAGCGCGATAAAGTACAGATACTTACTAAGTACGGATTAAGATGGAATAAGCAGGTCGGCGAATTCTTCTTTGCAAGCAAAGGTAATAACGGTGAAGACGTAAATATGTATCGCTATGCAGGCAAAGACGGATTAATATATGAATGCGAAAACAGTTTGCGCAGACTCGGAACAGATTACATCGACTTGTACCAGATTCATTGGAATGATCCTACAACTCCTATTGAAGAAACAATGGAAGTTGTCTCACGCCTAATTGAGCAGGGCAAAGTACGCCATGCCGGTGTATGCAACTATAACGTTGATCAAATGAAGGAGGCTGAGAAGGTACTTAATCTTGTTTCAAATCAGGTCCCGTTCAGCATGGTAAACAGACATATTGAAAACGAGCTTGTTCCTCATTGCATTCAAAATAAGAAATCGATTCTTGCATACAGTCCGCTGCAGAAAGGATTGCTGACCGGTAAGATAAAACCTGGATATCAATTTAACGAAGGTGATCATCGCCCGGATGATAAATATTTCTCGGAAGCTAATGTGAAAAGTATAAATTCATTTTTGGATAAAATAAAACCCATTGCTGAGAGAAAGAACGCTACGCTTGGGCAAATAGTTATTCGTTGGACAATAGACAGACCGGGCATTACTGTTGCGCTCGTTGGTGCACGCAATATTAAGCAGGCAGAACAAAATGCAAAGGCAATCGATGTTAAGCTTTCAAAAGACGAAATCGAATTTATTAATAAACAACTTGCTGAAGTTACATTAGATTTTTAATCGGAGGCTTTATAATGTCATTGGTCATTAGCCATTAGAACCCACCTGC
This sequence comes from Bacteroidota bacterium, assembly GCA_021815405.1. Taxonomy (GTDB): domain Bacteria; phylum Bacteroidota; class Ignavibacteria; order Ignavibacteriales; family Ignavibacteriaceae; genus FEN-1297. The sequence continues at coordinate 47,298 of JAKAGV010000009.1, read as the reverse complement.
TAACGACCAATGACCTTTGACTAATGTCATTTTTAATTTAGTGCAACACAAAGCCCCCGAATAATACTTGCAAGTCTTATTGTATCAAATATCCTTGCTTCCGATGATCCCATCTTCCGTACCGATTCTTCGTGGCTGTTTACGCATGATTCGCATCCGTTTACAGCAGATATAGCAAGACTCATTAACTCAAATAATTCTTTTCCCAGAACCGGATTCATCATTACATTCATTTTAACTCCGGCAGGCATTGACTGATAATTCTCATTGCTGCCTTTAATAAAATGTTTAAACCTGTAGAACACATTATTTACTGCCAGTGTTGATGCACATGCCAGTGCTTCTGCATTCTCTGCTTCACTTGCACCGTTTTGTTTTGCATAATTTAGGAAAGCATTAGTTAATTGTTTATGTCCTTCATTAGCTGCTATTGCAGTTGCGATAAGATATGCCTCCTTCAAATTTATATTCTGAGAACCAAGAGTATTTTTTAAATTTATTCTTAGATCTCTTAAGAATCTTGTTTCTCCTTCAGACATAAAATCAAGATTAGGGAAAACTGTATTCTCATCAAGTCCGATATCTTTTAGTAAATCAATTTTAGTTTCATTGAGTGACATAATAATTATTCTGTTTCTAGCGTTATTGACCTCAGCCCTAAATCCCTTCTCTTATAAAGGAGAAGGGACTTTGGGAAGGCACTCTTCTTTCTTGGTTAAAAAATTTATAAATCCCTTTTTCTCTCTTCTTAATAAAGAGAGAGGCTAAGGGAAAGTTTATGCAACCTTCAAAGTTTCTTGTCCTTTTTCCCAATTACATGGACATAGTTCGTCTGTTTGTAACGCGTCAAGAACCCGCAGCACTTCTTTTACGTTCCTTCCAACATTCAAATCATTTGCGCTTACCCAGCGGATTACTCCCTGAGGATCTACAATGTAGGTAACCCTGTAAGCTACCTTTTCATTCTCTTCAAGAATACCTAGAGACTCAGCTAATGATTTTGAAGTATCTGCAAGCAAAGGGAATTTTAAATCTTTAAGATCTTTATGATCCCTTCTCCATGCTGCGTGCACAAACTCGGAGTCAGTTGAAGCGCCGATTAGTATAGCATCACGGTCACGGAACTCTTCATAATTCTTATTGAACTCGGCAATTTCGGTAGGGCATACAAAAGTAAAATCTTTCGGATACCAGAACATAACCATCCACTTGCCGGCTTTGATATGGTCTTCATTTGTTATTTCTGCAAACTCTTTACCTTTTTCTAAAGAGACAACTGCATTTTTTTTGAACTCAGGGAATTTGTTTCCTATAAATAATATATTGTTCATACTAGTGAACCCTCTTCTATATTAAGTGAATATTTAACTATTATTTTTTTGCTGAACAAATTTATCTTTATATAGGACGAGGCTCAAATAGATTGTTTTTATGATGATATAGAAATTATTGATTGGATATGTGTTTGTTTCGATCGTATATTAAATTTAGTATGTTTTATCGTTAAAAAAGAATTTCAGTAAATTTAACTTGCGTCTCACTTTTCTTCTGCTGAAAATAATAGTACATTAAAAGCATCTAAATCAAAATTTCTAAAGTTCAATTCTAACTAAGTAAAATCACAATTTCTTCATAGTCGTTTTTATTCCGATGCTCTTTACATATATTTGAATTAGAGAAGTCATATACTTGCTCATGATTTACTTTTTTTGATCCGGAGGCTCTCATGCCTTTGGTATGAATTTTTAATTTTTGTTTACTACAAATGACATTAGCACAATTAGATTATATCGTCGCCGTTGATAACTTCAGGCATTTTGCGACAGCTGCCAGCCATTGCTTCGTAACACAACCTACTCTAAGCATGCAAATCCAAAAACTTGAAGAAGAACTCGGAGTTATAATTTTCGACCGTTCTAAACAACCGGTTGTTCCGACAGATATTGGAATTAAGATTATTCGTCAGGCAAGAACTATTTTGCAGGAATCCGAACGTCTTCAAAATATAATTGATTCTGAAACCGGTGAATTTAAAGGAACACTTAAAATTGGGATTATCCCTACGATTGCGCCTTACTTAATTCCGTTATTCCTCGAATCCTTTGTAAAAAAATTTCCGGGAATAGAATTGATAATTGATGAGATTACGACAAAAGAAATTATTCGTGGATTGAATAAAGACTTACTGGACGTTGGTATTCTTGCTTTGCCCATAAATGCGCCGGATCTTGTTGAGCATCCATTATATTACGAGCCATTTGTTGCTTATATTTCTAAGAAAAATTCTTTGTTCAAGAAAAATAAAATTGATGTGGATGATCTTTCAAGAGATGATCTGCTTCTGCTTAGAGAAGGGCATTGCCTGCGCGGACATGCTTTGAAGCTTTGTAAAAGCAGCGATAAAGAATGGCGTCAGGCTGAAAGAAAAATTTTATTCGAAAGCGGAACCATCGATACTTTGAAAAAGTTAGTTGAACAAAATTTCGGGATTACTCTTCTTCCGTACCTCGCAGTTAAAGATATTGAAAGCGAAGAGAAAAAATCTTTGGTTAGAGAATTTAATCCTCCGGTTCCGAAAAGGGAAGTTGGTTTGATATACAGTAAGGTCTTCTTGAAAAAGCATTTTATTGATGCTCTTACCGAAGAGATAATGAAAGTTATTCCCAAAAGTTTACTCGAAAAAGAAAACAGTTTAATAGTCACTTAAATGTTTCAGACAAAAAGAAAAATAAATTTTTATGATTGCGATCCTGCTGGAATTCTATTCTTTGCCAGGATTTATGAGCTTTGTCATTCGGCTTATGAGGAATTTATTGCAAGCTTCAATTTGAAAGAAGATTATTGGAATAATGATGAGTATGTTGTTCCGATTCTTAATAGCGAAGCGCATTATCACAAACCTATTAAATACGGCGAGGAAATATCAATTAGAATAAATGTAACGCAGCTTAAATCATCTTCTTTCGAGCTTGAATATCACTGTTTGAATAATAAAGAAGAAGAATGTACTCTTGTTAGAACCGTCCACATTTTTGTTGATAAAGTTTCATGGAAGAAATGTGAGATGAAGAATGAAATAAGAGAAGGGCTTGCAAAACACAAAGTTTAGATTATTTTGGATACTCTATTATTTCGAACATCCAGTATAAAGAATTTAGTATCGTATATCCAAACTACAGGGTTGATCGAAATTTATCTAGAGTACTTGTTTGTTATTTATCAGCTCTCTAACTTTTTCTTTCTGCACTTTCCCTATTTCAGTCTTTGGAAGCATTTCGAGTATAAAAATCTTTTTCGGATGTTTATAGCCAGGAAGCTTATTCTTCAAAAAATCTTTCAGCTCATTTAAAGAAATTACTGACTTATCTTTTGTTACTATTGCGGCAGCAACTGCTTGTCCCCATTCCTCATCTTTCATTCCGAAGACACAAACCTCTTCTATATTTTGATGCGAAAGAATTTCTTTTTCAATTTCAAAAGGGTTAATATTTTCTCCGCCAGAGACAATCAAATCATTTCTCCGTGCTTCGATAAATAAATATCCTTCAGTATCCAGATAACCATAATCACCGGAGTAAAAAATATCCTTCTTAAACTTCTTTACTGACTCTTCTTTATTCCCGATATATCCTTTCGATACAGATTGAGCTTTGACTACAACCTCTCCTAATTGCATCGAAGTAAGCGGATTCCGGTTTTCATCTACTATTAAAATTTCGTTGGGAGGAATTGCCTTGCCTGCTGAATGCGGCTTTAGTTTGAATTCATCAGCAGTCAATGCTGTTACAAATGAAGCAGTCTCTGATGTGCCGTAAGATTTTGAAACATTCCAACCTTCATTGATTGCAGTTCCAACTAAAGAAGGATCCATGAATCCGCCGCCTAATAAAATGTGGCGAATCTCCTTATTAGGTTTGCAGCCGCATTCTATCAAGCGCTTTAACTGAGTTGTTACAAAAGAAGCCAATGTCGGTTGTAAATTTTCAATTGAATCTTTCAAGCTTTCAATTTCTAATGAGTCTGGTATTATTAATGCGGCTCCATAAATAAAGCAGCGAGTAATAATTGAAAACCCGCCCACATGATAGAACGGCAAACTTGCAAGCCAGCGGTCATTTTGCCGGTGCTTGAAAATCTTATCGCCTGTCATTGCACTTTGTATTAAGTTGTTGAATGAAAGCTCAACTCCTTTCGGCATTCCGGTTGATCCGGAAGTAAAAATAATTACTGCAGTGTTCTCTACGCTAAATTCAATATCCTCTTCAAACTTAATGTTTGATTTTTTGCTTGATGCCGGCATACGGGCGATTATAACATTATCAATTTTTATTTTATCATTGATTGAATTTCCGAGCAGCAGAAATCTGCAGTTAGATATTTCAATTTGCTTCTCAATTTCTTTTGGAAGAAGCTTTACATTCATCGGCACCGGTATGGCACCAATCCTCCACAAGGCAAAGATTAATGCTACATAATCAAGGCTATTCTCGCTAAGAATGGCAACTTTATTTTGTCTTCCTACGCCTAATATTAAAAGCTCTTCCTGGATGGAAGAAATTTTTCCTTCAAATTCTAAATAGGTAAGTTTAATTTTATTTGAAAGAATTGCAGACTTGTTTTGATTATTATTTTTAGAAAGTAAATCGATTAGTCTCATTTGTATAAGTTTATTTTTCCATTGGTAATAGTATAAGGATCGGCGGCTAAATCTTTTTCAAAATATCTTCCTGTATCCAAACCATGAGCTAAGTCGTTATCGACTAGCGAAGCTACAAATGCAGCGAATGATCTTCCGAACACCGATTCGAATGATGAAGTTACAACGCACTTAATCCTGTTTTCTTCTGCATGCTTAATTATCTTTAAACTTGGAATTAAACCGCCTAACATCATCGGCTTTAGTATTAAATAATTTGCTGCTTTACTTGAAATAATTTCACGGGCGTCATTTACAGTTCTTAATGATTCATCTGCCGCAATTTTGACTTTTGTTTGAGATGACAATTCAATTAATTCATGAAATCCGCTAACCGGTTGTTCAACATACTCCAAATTTAGATGCTCAAGTTCTTTCAAATTGCTAATAGCTTCACTCAAGCTCCATTTACCGTTTACATCAATCCGGATTTTTAGCCCTTCACCGAAATTTTCACGAAGTGATTTTAATATTTCCAAATCTTCACTAAAAGATTTTCTTCCGGCTTTTAGCTTAATTGTATCGAAGCCTTGTTCAATAAATTTTCCTGTTAATACTAAAGTCTCTTGATGCGGCAGTATACCGATTACGGCATTAACTTTAATTTCTTTTTTGGAAGCTCTATTTATGATTTGATTTAGCGAAATATTTTTTTCTTTTGAAATCAAATTCATAAATGCTTGTTCTATTCCATTTCGGAGCGCAGGGAGATGAATTATCGGCGAAAAAAAATCATCGAAGCTGTTTTCAATATCGGTTAAGTCAATTTTGAAGTTGACATCGATGTAGTCTGCTGCCGCTAATGTTTCTTCATAAGTTTCAGAACCGAATTCAGGAAATGGTGCTGCATCTCCAATGCCGGTATTTCCGGAATTGCTTTGAAGAAGTATAACCAAACCTTTTCTTTCGGAAATTATTCCTTGTGAAGTTTCAAAAGGTTTGTTGAATTTTAAAGTATAAGGAGAATATTTAAGCTCTATCTTGTTCATAAAGTTAGACCGGCAGCAAATAATAAACCGAACAACGCAGAAAATTTAGCTGTTAGTTCAAGAGTTTTGTTAAGTGCTAATCCATCTAAAGTATAAAGCATTACTGAAAGCCTGTAGGCGATCGGTACTGTTAAATAAGGAAGAAATATCCAAATATGAAAATTGAAGAAAGCGTAAAGAATCGCTGGTGTTGCAAATGAAGTAAGTAAAAGGAATACGAATTGAAATCGAGTAAAACCTTTCCCGAAAATTACGGCAAGAGTTTTTTTACCTGCGGCTTTGTCTTCTTCAATATCTCGGAAATTATTTACAACCAGAATGTTGGTAATTAAGGCGCCGACCGGAATTGAAGTTAGAAATGAAAGCATGGAAAATTCTTTTGCTTGAATATAATATGTTCCGGTAGTTCCTACAATTCCGAAGAACATGAACACAAACAAGTCGCCGAGCCCATTATAAGCCAGAGGGAATGGTCCGGCGGTATAAGCAATGCCGGCAATGATAGATAATATTCCGATGATTAAAATTGCAGTGCCGGCTTCATACACTAAAATTAAACCAAGAACAAAAGCGATGAGAAAAACTAGGATGCTTCCAATCTTCATTTCATTTACGGTAATTAAGCCGGAAGCTAAAACCCTTAACGGACCTTTGCGGTTTTCGTTATCGGCGCCTTTAAGAAAATCATAGAGGTCATTTACATAGTTGGTTCCTATTTGAATAAGAAGAGAGCAGCACAACGCAATGAAAGCATAAATAAAAATAAATTTTCCTTTGTTGATAGCTAGTGCTGAGCCGACCATTACCGGTACAACTGCCGCTAACAATGTCTTCGGTCTGCTTGCCAGAATCCAGCTTTCAAATTTGCCGGGTAACGCTTCAATGCTTGGTTTAGTTTGTAATTCCATTTATACTTTTTTCACACTTACTTTTAATTTGATAAAGAGATATAAAAATTTGTTTGCATGTATTACCTAAATATTTCTATACCTTTATAACATATACCTCTTCAGCCTAAGGCAGCTTGGGAAACTTGTTGAACTCAGGTTTCCTTTTTTCAAGATAAGCTTTCTTGCCTTCCTGCGCTTCTTCGCTCATATAGTAAAGAAGAGTCGCGTTTCCAGCAAGTTCTTGTATTCCCGCTTGACCATCAAGTTCTGCATTAAAAGCAGACTTTAGCAAGCGAATAGCCATCGAACTGTGCTGCAAAATTTTCTTTGCCCACTTAATTCCTTCATCTTCAAGGCTGTCAAGCGGAACAACTTTGTTCACCATACCCATGTCGAATGCTTCCTGAGCGTTGTATTGCTCGCAGAGATACCAAATTTCTCTTGCGCGTTTTTGTCCGACCATTCTTGCAAGATAACTTGAACCGAAGCCTCCGTCGAAGCTTCCTACTTTTGGTCCGGTTTGACCGAAGACTGCATTGTCTGCTGCGATTGTTAAATCGCAAACAACGTGCAAAACATGTCCGCCGCCGATTGCATAACCTGCAACAAGAGCAATAACCGGCTTAGGCATACTCCTTATTAATTTTTGAAGATCGAGAACATTTAATCTTGGAACGCCGTCTTTACCGACATAACCTTTGTCGCCGCGAATCCTTTGATCGCCTCCGGAACAGAAAGCGTACTTGCCGTCCTCGGCAGGACCTTTGCCTGTTAATAATACAACGCCGATTGCCTGATCTTCGCGAGCATCGGAAAATGCATCATACATTTCCTGAACTGTTTCAGGTCGAAATGCATTTCTAACTTCTGGGCGGTTAATCGTAACCTTTGCGATCCCGTCCATCTTTTCATAAATAATATCGGTATATTCTTTTGCTTTTATCCAATTATATTTCATAATTCACCAGGGATTTATTTTAGGCGTACAAAAGTATTAAAAAAAAAAGAAAGTTAGTATGCGCTGAGAAAGCTATTTAATATCCGGGCAAAATCTTTTGGCTTTTCAAGATGAGTATTATGCCCGGCATTTTTAATTATTTGATGATCTGCCGCCGGAAATTTTTTTAGCATCTCGGAGTTAATGAGTGTGTATTTCTTGTCCAGTTCGCCGGTAATTAGAAGCGTCCGGCATTTTACCTTCGTAATCTTATCATATAGAAAGGGCATCTTGCCGGTGCTGAATCCACGGAGAGAATTTGCTAATCCGGTTTGGCTATTTTTTAATTTTGAATTTCGGATCGAAGCAAACTTTTCTTTAGGAAGATTTTTCTGCGAATCAAACAAATCCATATTCATCCAGTAATCTACGAATTCTTCTATCGGATGAGATTCGATATATTCTGCAAGGTGTTGGTCTGATTTAGCTCTTTCAATGCGCAAAGATTTTTCCTTTATACCAGCACTTGCACTTTCAAGTATCAAACCTTCCAGCATTTCAGGATGCTTGACGGCGAATAATAAAGCAGCCCTTGCGCCCATCGAATATCCAGAAAGAATTATTTTTCCTTCTCCAAATTTTTTTATCAGTTCTGAAGTCTGCTCAACTAATGCTTTTGCGGAATACAAGGAAACGTCATTTGGTGAATCACTTTTACCGTGCCCGATTAAATCTACAGATATGATTTTAAAACGCGGATCAATCGAGGGAATAATTTGCTTCCAATCTTCTAATGAGCCGGTAAATCCATGAAAAAAAAATATTATTCCTGGAGATTTTTTCCCCGATGAGTAAACTTCAATATTAAGTGAAATGGTAGAAATTTTAATTAGCAATTCTCTCGCTGACTGCCTTCCAGTATTTTTTACGGAGTTTAAGCGACTCTGTTGAATTGGTTTTTATCTCGAGAACAGTAAAGTTTTTCTTTTTAAAAGCATCATTGAATGATTTCTTAAATTCTTTCCAGCTTTTTACATTTTTATAATTCCCGCCGTAAGCTTTAACAAAATTTTTGAACTCAAGATTATGAGGGGCTAAAAAATATTTTTTGAAGACTTCGCCGTAGCTTGAAATCGGCAGTACTTCAAAAATTCCTCCGCCGTTATTGTTGATTAAGACAATGACAAGAGGAATATTGTATTTCATTGCGCCGAGTAAGCCGTTCAAATCATAATAAAAAGCAAGGTCGCCTGTAATTAGTACGGTCGGCTTGCCTTCAGCAGCGGCAATGCCAAGTGCAGTTGATGTAATTCCATCAATACCGCTTGCGCCGCGGTTGTTATAAAGAATAATTTTCTTATCATTGTTGGATGCGAAGTAATCAAAATCCCTTACCGGCATGCTGTTGGAAAGCATAATCCGGCTGTCATCAGGGATGGATTCTAGAACCTCATTTATTATTCTTGATTCGTTTGAAAAATCAGAATTGTCTATAATTTCTTTTTTAAGTTGAATTGTCTCGTGTTCAGCATCTGCAAATGATTGAAGCCAGCCGTTGTGCTTTCTGCTGAAATTGTCTGAACGAAATTTTTCATTCATACTTTCGCAAAACTGGTAAGGTTTGCATGAGTACGCCGCTTTCGCTTTATCTGCCGGATCAAACCAATCGCCGTACGTGTTTATCATATATCTTACGGCATTGCATTTTTCTAAAAAAGTATCTAAGCCTTTGGAAGTTATTGTTCTTCCAAATTGAAGAATGATTTCCGGCTGGTGATGCAAGGAAAATTTATCTGAACGAAGAAGCGCGTCGAAACCTGTTATTATGCTGCTTTTATTATGTTTCCCGAATCTTAATTGCGAAGTACCGTCAGCCAAAATAGGGTATGAAAGCTTTTGTGAAATTACCTGGCAGCTTTTTAAAAAGCGCGGATCATAATTATCAGGACCGACAATTATCAAACCGTGTTCAAATTTTTTCAATTGATTGAAAATATTTATGAACCATTTTTCTTTTGAGATATCTTTAGATTCTTTTTGACAAATAACTACTTTTTCAGCTTGAATCTCAACTGCATACAAAATTATTTTCTCGTTAATTTCGTCGGTAGAAAATTTCGGCTCAAACGGCTTGCGGAAATGAAAATTCAAATGCACCGGTCCCTTGGATTCGTATAAGCTTTTTGTGTAAGCTTCTTTTGCCGCAAGCTTCAACTGCTTGAGTCTGGCAATTGAAGGTTCCGGCAGTCCTAAATCGTAAAACCATCTAATATGATTTTTATAAAGATTAATTTGGTTTATAGTTTGGTTTGCACCTTTATCCAGCAGCTCAGGAGGTCTATCGGCAGTACAGATAATTAGCGGTACTCGCTGCTTGTATGCTTCGACGATTGCAGGATAAAGTTCAACAGTTGCTGTTCCGGAAGTGCAGACAACAGCAACTGGAGTATCGGTTGCCTTAGCAAGACCAAGCGCAAAGAAACCGCTGCTCCGTTCATCTATGTGAACGTAAGTTTTTATTTTTTTATTGCCGGCAAATGCTATCGTTAATGGGGTGTTTCTAGAACCAGGCGAAATTGAAACATACTTTACGCCAAGTGCGGCAAGTTCTTGTACAAAAGTTTCGGTCCATAAGATATTACGATTAATTTTTATTTTCATTTTTAAAAAGGGACAAAATAGTTTTAAGTTTTAGCTCGGTCTCCTTGTACTCAGCTTCCGGATCCGAATTTTGCACAATGCCGCCTCCGGCAAATGCTATCAATTTATTATTTGTAAGTAATGCTGACCTGAGTGCGACGGCAAATTCTCCTTCATCATCAAAGTTGAACCAGCCGATAATGCCGGAATAAAGCCCGCGCTTGTATCCTTCTGTCTTTTTGATAAGATGAAGTGCCGCGTCTTTGGGATAACCGCAAATTGCCGGTGTCGGATATAGTTCTTTAAGAATATTCATCATCGAGCTTTTGTTCGTAAGCTTAGCTGTTATCCGTGACCAAATATGCTGAATGTTTGCCAACTTCTTGACGGTATGATTACTTTCGATCTTAAAGTCTTCAGTTAGATTTGAAATTGTATTTTTAATATACTCAACGACAAAGTTGTGCTCGGTTAAATTTTTATTGTCGCTTAACAAAGCTTTTTCGATTTGAATATCTTCTTCTTCAGTCTTGCCTCGGCGGGCTGAGCCTGCAAGTGCGTCAACTTCAATACATCCATTGTAAAATTTTGCAAGCTTTTCAGGCGAAGCACCAAAGAAACTTGATTTACCGTGATGATATATGAAAAGGTAGCAGTTAGGATAATCCTTCCTGAGATTTTCAATTATCAATTTCATGTCAGGCTCGTTAGATAGCTGCATCTCCACCTTTCTTGAGAGGACAACTTTCTCAACCTGATTTTCAGAAATCCTTCCAAGACTTTCGATTACCAATTGCTTCCATTTCTTTTTGTCTTTTGGTGTATCGCCGGAGCTTTTAATAATTTTTGGTGAAGATAAATTTTCTCCGCTTCCGTTTATCTTGAAGAGCTTTTCAAATTTTGTTTTGAATTTTTTTATTGCCTGTTCTTTAGAAGGATTCTGAAGCAGGAAATTAAAGAATAAATATCTAAAATTTTGTTTTTGCAGTATCAAAAATTCGGGGACAAACCAAGTAGAGTCGTTAAAATCCTGCCAATCTTCTTCGTTATGCTCGCTGGTAAATTTCATCCCTCCGAGAAACAGAGGAATTTTTTTGTCAGGTAAATTTTCCCAGTTGTTAATAAAAGAATTCTTCAATTCCCTTATTTTCTTATCGGTAACAGCAAATCTTCCTTCGCCGTTTTCCGAAATTGTTAGAGCTTCATCCAGACCGGCAATGAAAAAGTTTTCCGCGGGCTTTTCAAAATATAACGATCTCTCGTAATTCTTTGCGAGATGGTTTATAATATCGTTTGTATTGAAATTATCAAACGGTAAAGCAAAACTGACTAGAAGATTCCCGCCGTTTCGAGACTTAATAATTTTATCTGAATCCGACAAAAACTTCCTAAGAGAGTTTTCGGAACTTGAAATAAAATCTTCCATTAAAACTTTCGATTTTTTTTGTTATAAATATAATTTATCATTAAAAAGTTTACAATCGGCAATTTCAAAATGTATTGGGTATTACGGTAGCGCAGCTCAGAACAATATATCTTCCTCAACTGTTTCTAGTATCTTTAGGTAGCTTTCATACCGTTCGCTTGAAATTTTTCCTTCTTCAACGGCCCTGATTATTGCACAATTTGGCTCATGGTAATGAGTGCAAGTATTGAATTTACATTCAGATGAAAATTCCGAAAATTCAATGAAGTAATGACCGACATCTTCTTTCCTAATTCCGAAAGGATCAATTTCTCTTATTCCCGGAGTATCGATTAAAAAAGTGGAGTCTTCAACCTTAAGCATAACGCTGGTTACGGTAGTGTGGGTGCCTTTGTCTGTAAAACTGCTGATTCCCCCAACTCTCAGATTGAGCTCCGGATACATTTCATTTAATAATGAAGACTTCCCAACTCCCGAATGCCCGAAAAACAAATTTGTTTTCCCTTTTAGTTGATTTTTTAGCTCTTGAATTCCAACGCCAGACATGACACTTGTTTTAAATACTTGATAACCGGTGTTTTTGTATATATTAATCCAATAATCAATTTGATTGTCAGTATCTAGATCTGTTTTATTAATGATTATAAATGGAGATAATCCTGCACTCTCACCGATAACAAGAAGTCTATCTATAGTTTTATTATTGAATACCGGTTCTGCTACGCTGCCGACAACAAAAAGGGAATCGACATTAGATGCAATAATTTGTTCAAGTCTTTCGCCTCTATAACTGGCTCCGCGAATCCGCGGGGCTTTTCTTGAAATATAATTTTGTCTTTTTTCTATTTTAAAAATTACCCCGCTGCCGTCAGTGTTTAATTCGTACTCCACCGAATCTCCAACAACCGTAATATCGGTATGGAACAGTTTATCTTTTTTTAATTTGAAATCATTCTTGAATTTTCCGCGAAGAGTACAGCGTATTACATTTTTCCTTGAAGCATCGAAAACATAGTAATCTTTACTCTCGATCCTGCTGACTATTCCTTTAATAACTTTCTCCGAATGAATAAAAAATCTTTTTGTTAAAAATAAGATGAAGGAGATTTCGTGTCAAATTTCAGATTGTTTGAAAGGATTATTAGAAGCTTTTCGCAGCACAGTCAACCAAAGTGAACTGTGCTGCGAAAGAAGTTAAAACCTGTAGGTCATTGATAGGATGAGTTTATCTTTAGTAATATCCTGATAAGTTCTTGAGACATCTACTCCGTAATTGTCTCCATAGTTTTTCCATAAGCCGTGTGCATAGGCTAAGTCGAATCCAACTGCACCATCAGCTAAATAACCGAGACCGACTGTAATATATTTTCTATCATAAGTTGATGTAGAAGCATCGCTCTGGAATGCAGACGGCATGACCATGTAACCCGCTCTTAACCTAACTCCAAGCTGTGGGAAAGTATATTCAGCGCCGAGATTATAATTAAATACAGAACGGAGCTGATCTTTAATTCCCTGATTTGCCTGGTTGACATAATCAGTGCTTAATCCGCTTGCATTTTGAAACTGCATCTGAGAATAATCGATTAAGGTTGCTTGAGCACTTACAATTAAGCTGGAAATATTTGCCGAACCGCCGAAAGATAATTCGTACGGAGTTACAATATCATATTGAACCTGGTCGCTGTATTTAGAAGGATCAAGAGTGAAAGAATATCCCGAAGCAAACTGGCTAGAGCCGTTAACAGTGTAAGTTTCTTTCACAGTATAAGTTTTCGGGAATTGAACAGTAATTCCGATTCTTGCTTTATCCTGAATTTGATACAATACTCCGAACTTGGCATTCCATCCGCTGATATCCCAATTTAAAATTCTATTCAACTTAAATTCTTGAAATCCTTTAGTTTGGGGATTACCGGGATCCGTTTCTAAGTTCGAAGGATAGTATCCTGTATTGTCCTCGTAATAATTGTTGTTGCTATTATAACTGCCGGAAGAGAAATTCAAATTTAATCCGACGAACAAATTTTTATATGCTTCAATTGCACCGGAAAATGTCCAATCATGGAGGTCACCGCTTGCAAGAATAGATCCGCTTTGGTTCAGATGCCCATTTATTGGAGTGACAAAATTGGTGTCGGTTAAATACAAATCGTAGGGAATATTGGTATTGTTATTAAGATCTTGAATAAAAGAATTGCTGCCGTTGTTAAATCCGTTGAACTTTAATGCGCTTGTAAAATCCTTGGTCGTATGATAAGTAACTGCAAAGACTAAGCTTCCTCTTACCGTAGGAAAGGGGAGAGTAAAGCTCAGATCGTTTAATCTGGTTGCGCTGTTAGAATAATTTGTATTCTGACCAAAGAATGTTGTGTTATTTGCATAAGTATCATAGCTTAATCCGCCGGATATAGAAAGCTTTTTTGTTAAAGCCCAACCTGCAGGATTAAAAGTGGCTGCACCATCATCGTCGCTTAATCCAATATAACTGTCACCCATTCCAAGAGCTCTTGCATTTGATCCTAATCCAGATACACCTAATCTGAGAGCATCGTTATAATTTTGACTATAAGTTTTAGAGACAATAAATAGCGAATAAAATAAAATTAAAAGCTTGCCGTAATATGAATATGAGCTTTTCATTAATTCCTCCCGTTGGAATTTCTTCCGTTATCGTTTCGTGCTGGTCTATTATTATTAGAACTTCTGTTTGAAGAATTTGAATTTGAGTTAGAAGAACTTGAACTCTCGACCTTTCCACTATTATCAGCAGGTGTAGATGAAGTAGCCGGTGAAGCCGGAGTTAAAATCGGTTCAGTCCTTGAAGGCGGCTGAGAAGTAAATATTCCACCAGGTGGCTGGCTTCCACGTTCGCCTCTATTTCTTATGAATTCAGTTCCTTTACTCCTGTCAGTTGTCGGAGAAATTGATTCCGAGTTTTGATTAATTATCGAATTCCACCATGGAGAATCATAATAGTAGTAATAGTCTCCGTAATAGTTTTGTGGATAATAATAATTGCTTTGTTCTGGATAATTGCTGCTGCTTTGATTCGGCATCCAAACTACTGTGTAGCATCCGGATAAAGCAACAGCAATTACTGGAATCAACAATATTTTTAGCAAATTTTTTAACATGATTTTATCTTCCTCTTCTTCCGCCACCACTGGAACTGCCGTGGCTGCCACCTTCAGAACGAGCAGGCGGAGGGCTATAGCTTCTCGGTGCTGAGTATGAACTTGGCGGAGGAGAATATGACCGTGCCGGCGGTGAATATGTCCTCGGTGGAGGAGAATATGTACGACGCGGTGGTGCATAAGTTCTTGGCTCAGGTCTTGGATTACTATTTCTATTTTGGATTCTTGTGTTATGATAATATCCGTTGTTATTTCTTGCGTTTCCGGATCTTGCATTATATGCCCTGCCTGTCATTTGCCTTCCGTTATTATTTCTACCATTAATTGTAGCAGGTTGATTACTAGTAGTAGAAGGCTTATTCATAGTACTGCCGGACGGTTCGCTTCTTCCTCCATATGTGCTTGGAGAAGATACCAATACGTTGCCATTGTTTCTTGTAAAACCTCCACGATCGCCGCTATTTCTGAATCCATTATTATTTCTTAGCTGGTAAGTATCATGTGACCTTGGAATGATAGCAGTATATCCTCCATAAAACCCACCGTAGTACCCGCCATAATATCCGTAATTTCCATAATAGTTTGGATAATAGTTCGGGTAGAAGTAACTATAGTAAGGATAATAACTATTATAGTAAGACCATAATCCGAAAGGATCCCAATAGGATGGATTATAAAAAGGCGATCCCCAATAAAAGCCTAAAGAGAATCTTGGATTCCAGTAATAACTATTCCAATTTCCCCATGATCCATAGTCTGACGGATTATCGTAGTAATAGTTATTCGAATATCCTTGCTGTGTAGAATCTTGATAATTCTGGTATCCGTATTGATCTCCATAGCTGGAATCGGCAGGAGTTTGATAATTTCCTTGACTATTATCATTATAGCCGTAGCTGGAATTATTACTTCCATTGTCGCTCATGGCAACCTGTGTGTAGCAACCGCTTAAAAGTGATGCGGTGATTACCAGAATACTTCCGAATAAAATTTTTAAGTTTTTCATATTAACTCCACCGATTGAAATAACTAATAAAACTTTCGCAAAAATCGAGCCTAAATAATAACTTCATTATAAAAAGAGAAAAAAATAATAGAACAATTCTTTTCTTTGAAATTTTTTCAATATTTCATTATTCCATTATTCAAAATATCATTACTTAGCTTGCAGCGAAATTGTCAAAGATATTTAATTTATTTTAATTTGTATAAAATAATAAACTCTCATGTATATAATTATCTACAAACTCACTTATATTTTACTATTTGACATACAATAAGTTTCAAATAGTTTAATTTTCATAGTAAATATGTATTAAAATATACTCTTAATATATTCAATTCTAAGTGCCCTATCAGCAGATGACGGGCTCCATTTCTTGTTGTCCAGCAGGTCTCTTAGATCAAATCCTAAAGTAAAACCATCACCGATTGCCCATCTAATACCAATGTTTAGATAACCATTTCCGGCACCGTATCTTGAGGAATTATCATTGAAAGCAAAATCATATTCACCAATTAAAGAAACGTTTGGTCCAATGGTCTTTTCACAACCTACATGCAGATCAATAAAATCTTCGCCGTCCTTACTTTCGAGTGAGTAATTCAAAGTTCCATGTAATGCCATGTAACCCATAAAAGCAAAATTTTTACTTACCGCTCCAAAAAAGCCAGGTGATTTAATTGCATACCGGCTGGTAGAATCGAAATAAACACCCTTTCCCTGTGAATCAAAGCCAAATGTAACAGCAGGGAATCCAACCGATTCATTTATTGCTCTGAAACGTATATTAACGCCGGGATATTTGTACCAATTTGGAGTTCCGGCACCTATCAAGTTTGCACCGCCGTAAGAAATGCCGAAGCTGATGTTATCAAACACACCGACTTCAAGCCTTTCAATTAATACACCTTCAGGCAGTACATCTGAAGTAACACCGACATAACCTTTCTGAAGTATACCGGCAGTAGGCATATCGATTAAATATCTGTACTCATATTTGGCATTTGTGCCTGCTGTTCCCTGCGCAAATGCTGCAGTAGCGGCAAGAATCAAAATAGAGGAGAGCAGTATTATCTTTTTCATATTCCCTCAAATTTTGTTTTAGAAATTACCACAGAAAATCCATGAGCAAAAATAGTAATAAAATCTCAAATAAAACTTTTTTCTCTTCTAAGATAAAAAGAATTGAAAGTTTGACTTTTACTTCACCGCATAGTTCGGATAAATATTTATTTCAACTTGCGTCGGAAGCAGAGCTAATGAAGGTTTTACGTAGATAATTACTCTTCCGGTTTTATCTTTAGCTTGAAGAATTAACTTGCCGGAGATATTATCCTCTGAAATAATTTTTATGAGATCTTTGCCTTCATAAATTTCAAAATGGGTTTTTACTTTTCTAAAAGGAGCTCTCCACCCAAGTGCATTGATAGGAACAGCGGTTATTGTTACTTTGGAGTTGCTATCGGCAAAAAGAGTTAGTGTTGATGTTTCTACTTTAGTCTCATATATTTTGAATATGTAAGAATAAGAAGCCAGCCCGATGATCGCGATAACAATTAAAATAATTAAGGTAGTCAAGGGATTTTTCATCTATTTTATGGTTGCCGAAGCATTTGTTTTTTCATTCTGACTATTTTCTTCATAAGGTTATTTACAATTATCCTTATAACTCTATCAGGCACGCCGTCTGCATGTTTAGAACTGAATCTCATATCGCATTGATCGTTAACATAATCAATAACTACAAATTTCTGATCGTTTGTAAAAACAATTTCGGTGGAGAAGAAATCCAGGCAGGTATGTTCTGCAATTTTTCTGGTAATCTTGTTTAATCTTTTCAGGTTGAATCGGATTATCTCGTCTGGCTGAAGTTCACTATAAACATGAGTTTGGTCGTCCCACCAAACGGGAATTGGCGAACCGAAAGCCCAAAAACATCTAAACCAAGCGCGCTTTCCATCAAAAAATGTAGGATAAATTTTTTCTTGTAGTATGTATTTATCTTCAGTATTTGTAATTCTTTCATCAAGAACTTCTTTTAATGACTCAGCACCGGTTACAACACCGATACCGCCTCCGGTAGTATTACACGGTTTAATTATAAAAGGTCTTCCAAGCAAAGCAAGATCGTCGATTGATATATATATTTCTTCTTTTTCGCTGTGCGGCGGAATTATAATAGAATGAGGCACATTCAAACCTGCCGTAATAAATTCAAGATGCATGCTTGCTTTATCGATGGCATGAAGGACTTTGTGGTATGGATTAAAGATAAATGTTTTTCTTCGTACTAAGATTTTCCCGAGATTTTCGAAATCATCTTCAACGTCCCAGGCGCGATCGAAATAAAAGTCAAAAGCCAGGTCTTTACTCTGAATGCGCTCCGTGATCTCTTTTATATTATGATATGAAACCAGGAAGGTGGTCAGCCCGGCATTATGCATTACATCTTCTATGAGAGCAATAAAATCAACATCGTATTCCCAGACATAAGCTAATCCGAGATCAAATTTTTCCATATCCTAAAATGATTTATACAAAAATATTGTTTACTATATTTGCAAGCAAGATTGTAGGCCGATTGTTGTTGGCATCTTGGAATTTGATTTCGGTACTTGATGATTCGACATTCAGCAATCGGCATTCCAACTATGCTTATGGACAAGGTGAAAGATAAATTAGTTTTAATCTTGCTATAAAAGGAATAAATTGTAATGTTATATTTATTTTTATTTGAATTCCATTGAGATTGTATGTTAAAGTTTTTGGCAATTGCCATCATAGCACTTTTGTTATACGGCTGTTCACCGCAAAAGGAAATTACGAAAAATTACGAACAGAATTTCATTCTAAATAAATCTACAGCTATTGATACGTCGAAAATTGCTTTGAATGAATTCATAGACGGTTCGATTGCAGAAGCTAAAGGCAATTATGATACTGCGATAAAATATTATAATCATGTTCTTAAATTAAAACCGGAAGCCGGAGTTTATTTTGCTCTTGCCAAAAGTTATTTCTATCAGAATAAATTATCATTCGCGTTGCCGAATGCCAGGATGGCAGTTAAATTAGACTCTAGCCAGATTGACTATTACAACCTGCTTTCAGATATCTATTCACAAGCTAAGCAGTTTGATTCTTCAGCAGTAGTGTTATCTAAAATAATTCAATTAGATTCGACCGATATAAATGCTTATTACCAACTTGCCCGAATTTACGAGAACAACCGACCTTCTAAAGCGATTGAAATTTATAATCAAATTACATCTTTCATTGGACCGGATTGGAATGTGCTTATGCGAGTTGCCGAATTAGAAGCAAACTTGGGGAACTTCAAGGAGGCTGCTGGCTCAATCCAAAAACTTATCACTATTGATCCGAACAATCCCGGTTTAAAAAAGCTTCTTGCTGAATATTATCTTCATGCGAAAATGTATAATGAAGCAATGAAAGCAATAGATGATGTGCTTCTGACTAACCCGGATGATATTAATGCACATCAACAGAAGGCGCAAATTTATCTTGCTCAAAATAATTGGGATGCTGCTTCAAATGAATTTTCTTACATCTTGAATAGATCGGATATTCCTTTGGATGCGAAGATTAGAATTGGTGCATCGTACTTTGAACAGTCTTTTAAAGACAGCACTCTTCTACCCATCGCAAAAAAATTCTTTACCGAAATAAATAAGGATACTAGTGACTGGCAGGTAAAAATGTATCTTGGCGCCATTTCTATTGATGAGAAAGACGACTCTGCAGCGATTGGTTATTTCAAATCTGCAACGCAGCTTGCAAGCTGGAACGTTGAGGGCTGGGTTAGACTAGGCGGTTTGTATTTTGATAATAAAAAATATGATGAAGCCGCGTTAGTAATGCAGCAGGCTATTAAATCATTCCCGGAAGATTTTCGTGTAAACTTGATCCTCGGTTTGGCTCTGGCGCAAAATAATAAAAATCAGGATGCTTTACCTTATCTAAAAAAAGCAGTTAATCTGAATTCGAAAGATCCGACTGCTCTTTCAGCTTATGGTTTTACTCTAAGTCAATTGAAACAGAATGACGAGGCGATTATTTATCTGAATAAGGCTCTTGAAATTTCTCCTGATGATGTAAACCTTCTTGGAACTCTCGGATTAATTTATGATAATAAAAAAGAATGGAATAAATGCGACAGTATTTATCAGCGTGCACTTAATATTGATTCTCTGAATGCATTGATCAATAATAATTATGCTTATTCACTATCCGAAAGAGGAATCGATCTTGATAGAGCATTAAAGATGGCTAAAATTGCAATAGCAAAAGAGCCGGATAATTCTTCTTATCTGGATACGATAGGCTGGGTATATTATAAGATGAAAGAATATAAGTTAGCCAAAGAGTATGCCGAGAAAGCTGTTAAGATTGACGGATCAAAATCTGATCTATGGGAACATCTCGGCGATATTGAATTTAAAATGGGGGAAAAGGAAAAAGCCATTGCTACTTGGAAAAAAGCTCTTGAACTGAATAAGGACAATGCTGCATTGAAACAAAAAATTGAGAAAGGTGAAAGTTGAAATTACTTTCGATTGTTAAAGGAAATCCAAATAATTTGAAACGACTAACAGGAAGTTTATTTACCGCACTTGCAGGGCTCATCATTTATATTTTTATGATTCCCGGGTGCGTGCCGTCTAAACCAACAGAAGAAGTAGAAATACTTCCTGCAGAAAGATTGGTTGCGAAGTTGGAAGTCAACCGGATGCGCATTAAGAATTTTGAAGGTACAGGAACGCTCTTCATTAAGACTGCACAGATGGATAATAAAGCAACATTCCAGATTACATTAGTAAAACCGGATTCAATTTATCTGGCTATAATGGGACCGTTTGGTATTCAACTTGCGGAAGCTCTGGTTACAAACAACAATTTTATTTTTTATGATGCACTCCATAATACAGCCTATGAAGGAGTACTTACCGAAGATGTTTTAAAGAATATTTTTAAGATAGACCTACCATTCAGCGATATTATAGATGCATTTGTTGGTTCAGTAAATTTAACAAAGCATTTATACAATCCACCTACTAAATACTCGGTTGATTATGACAAATATGTTTTAACATATGTGGATTCGGTTACCAATATTACCACGCAATACAAAATAGATATAAGAAGTTTGGGCATTACAAGCTTTAAAACTACAGATGCATCCGGGAATGTAATACTTGATGGCAAGTATTCCGATTTCGATTATCTTCAAAATGTGTCTATTCCATATTCGATTGAAGTTCAGGATAAAAGACAGGATGAAGATGTGTCGATCAAATATAAAACTCTAAAAGCTAACGAACCGAATACCTTTATCGGTTTTAATGTTCCAAGCGACGCGACCATTATTAAGTGGTAGAAGCTATTGATTGTATGGAGTAAGGAGTATGGAGTATGAAGCCAGAAATACGAAATCATGCAATCATACATCCATACCTTTATGCGTTTATAATCTTATTAGAATTACCGGATTGGTATCTTCAAAACTTTTTCTAATTCCTCTAATTATCTTTTCTACTGTTTCTATATGTACTGCCCAGATAAAGAAGCCGGCATCAATTGGGGCTGTGAAAATATCGCAGAAACAGAATGAACTTCAGCAAATTAAGGAGCAGATCACTTCACTTGAAAATGAACTTAAGATAAAGTCTGCCAAAGAGAAAGAATCATTTAATGTGCTGGATAATTATAACCGTCAAAGTTTTCTTCTGCATAATTTAATTAATAAACTTAAAGCAGAAGAGCAGGTCAAAAGACAAGAGATCCTTCAAACACAAGGCAATATTAACGAGCTTAAGAGGGAAGTGAAAGAGCTGAAAGGTAATTATGCAAAGTACGTTGTTGCTATATATAAACACGGAAAGATTGATGAGTGGGTAAGTGTACTTGATGCCGCTTCTTTCGAGCAGGCAATTTTACGTTACAAATATCTGAAGAAGTTTTCGGAACAGAGAGAAAGAGATTTATCTAAGCTTCGGAGTAAAGAAGATGATTTGATAACGGCAAAGAATTCTTTAATTAAGGAGAAAGAAGAAAAGTCGAATCTGGCTGATGAGAAAACCGGTGAAGAGAAAAATCTTGAAATAAAACGGACGGAAAGAAAAAGATTATTAGCATCTATTAGGCATGACAAAGCAGCGCTTCGTGGTGAGCTTGATGCAAAAAGAAATGCCGAAATTAAAATTCAAAATCTAATATCCAGATTGATTGCAGAAGAGGAAGCAAGACGAAAAGCTGAGGCAGAAGCAAGGAGACTTGCTAAATTAAAATCATCTTCTACTGTTAAAAACTACGCATCCAAATCAGATGTTGCAGAGAGTGCACCACTTGAAGAAAAGCCTTACGATGTTGATTTATCCACAGCCGGGTTTTCTTCTTTTGCGGCATTAAAGGGAAGGCTGAACTGGCCGGTAAGTCGGGGGAGAGTAGTAAGAGACTTTGGCGAGAACCGAAATGAAAAACTAAATACGGTTACGCTTAACTATGGTATAGACATTAAGACGACTCCCGATGCGGATGTGCATGCAGTTGCAGATGGAGTAGTATCGGTAATAGATTGGCTGCCGGGATATGGCAGTGTTTTAATATTAACTCATAAAGGAGATTACCGAACAGTGTATAGTCATTTATCAGACATTTATGTTAAAGAGGGTGACAGAGTAAAAGCGGGGACAATAATTGGAAAAGTTGGAGAAAGCCTGGAAGGGAATATACTTCACTTTGAGATATGGAACTCGCGGAACAAGCAGAACCCGGAGAGTTGGCTGGCTAAAAAGTAAATTCCATTAATTTACCCAATCTTACAAATTAAATTTGTATATTATTACAGACATTATCGATTAGTTACTAGTTTTATTTAGATAATTGAAAAATGGAGTAATGGAGTCTTGGAATTGTTTATAAAGTTTATGCTGATAGGAATAACATAGGAAGATAAGAGCAATTAAAGTATAGTTAAGACGTTTTCAAGACGATTTCAAGACGTTTTCAGAAGGGTGAAGGTTTGATTAAAAGGACATGTATTTAAGTTATTGTATCGATTAAAACGATTATAAAATTTATTTGGTAAACTATAGAAATAAAATCTTAATTACAAATGAAACTAGGCTTAACTATTTTTGAAACTAACAAATGAGGATATCTAATCAAATA
Source organism: Bacteroidota bacterium (assembly GCA_021815405.1). Taxonomy (GTDB): domain Bacteria; phylum Bacteroidota; class Ignavibacteria; order Ignavibacteriales; family Ignavibacteriaceae; genus FEN-1297. The sequence continues at coordinate 24,389 of JAKAGV010000009.1, read as the reverse complement.
TTTAAAAATTTAGTATCACTGACAGGCGCCGAAGTTATTAGCAAAATAAATGCTCTTATAATGGCAGCATACCTGGGAAGGATTCTTAAGCCTGAAGGATTCGGTATTTTAGGATTTGCAACAGCGTTCGTTTCTTATTTTTTGTTAATGGTAAATTTCGGGTTAGATACCTATGGGACCAGAGAGATTGCAAAAGATAAAAACCAATCATCAAAATTAGTTAATAATATTTTATCAATTAGAATTTTATTTGCAGTTGTATGGTATACTTTATTTTTAATAATCGTTTTGTTAATTGACAAGCCGCTAACAGTTAAAATTGTACTGTTGATTACAGCGGTCAATTTATTAGTAAACGCCATATCAATAAATTGGTTTTTCATGGGGATAGAAAAAATGTGGCTGATTGCAGTTCGGCAAATTGCAACCAATCTGCTTTCACTATTAGGAATAATCATTTTTGTTAAAAAAGAAAATGATCTGACAATTGCGGCTGGAATAATTGTATTTTCCAATCTTATAAATTCGGCTTGGCTCTTGAAAATATTTAACTCAAGATATAATAAACTTACCCTACGATTGGATAAAGATTATCTTAAAACTATTATTAAAGAATCACTGCCGTTAGTGTTTTCCTCGTTTATGATTGCCATATATTATAATCTTGATATGGTAATGCTGGGGTATATGAAACCTGAAAGGGATGTTGGAATTTACAGCGCGGCATACAAAATATTCTTAGCTGGAATAATTCCGATATCATTAGTGCTAAATTCATTCTTCCCATCTTTGTCTAAAATTGGGCTAAATAAATCTTTCGAGTTCCGAAAAATAATTAAACAATATGCTTTTTTTATGTTTGGAACCGGAATTGTAATATGTATGTTTATTTTTTTTGATGCAGATTTAATTGTTAATCTTATATTCGGTAAGCAGTATACAAACGCAGAAGCGCCTCTCTTAATTCTAGCATTAAATATATTGGTAATAAGTGTTAATGTATTTTTAGGTAATCCTTTAATTGCATGGGGTAAACAGAAGCATTACTCATTTGCAGTAGCGTTTGGTGCTTTGGCTAATATAATCCTTAATATTTTGTTAATACCTAAGTATACTTATGTCGGAGCAGCCTTTGCAACTTTATTGTCGGAGGCAGCCGTATTTTTAGGAGTATTTTATTTATTTAATAAAAACACTTATAAAGTATTTGCTTCATGAAATATGATTTTCTGATTGTCGGTGCCGGCTTTGCTGGTTCAGTTATGGCAGAAAGAATTGCGTCCCAGTTAAACAAGAAAGTTTTAATTGTAGAAAAGCGTAATCATATTGGAGGAAATGCATATGATGAATATGACGAGCATGGAATATTAGTACACAAATACGGACCGCATATTTTCCATACTAACAGCAAAATGGTATTTGACTACATATCTCAGTTTACCGAGTGGCGGTTTTATGAGCACAAAGTATTAGCAAAAATAAAAGACGAATTATATCCCATACCCATAAATAGGATTACGATAAACAAATTGTACAATAAAAATTTTCAATCTGCATATGAAGTAAAAAATTATTTTGAAAAAGTTAGAGAGAAAAGGTATCCGATAAAGAATTCTGAAGATATAATAATTAATCAAGTTGGGGTTGACTTATTTGAGAAATTTTTTAAATATTATACTCAAAAACAATGGAGCTTAGAGCCGAGAGAACTATCTGCCCAAGTCTGCGGAAGGATACCTGTTAGATTAAATGATGATTGCAGATACTTTACGGATAAGTATCAATATATGCCTAAAGAAGGATATACAAAAATGTTTGAGAGAATGTTAAAGCATAATAATATTGAAGTTATTTTAAATACAGATTATAAAAAAATAATAGAGGATATTGAGTTTAATAAAATGATATATACCGGTCCGATTGATTATTTCTTTGATTATAGATTTGGAAAACTGCCATACCGATCAATTAGGTTTGAGTTTGAAAATTTAGGAGTTGAAAACTTTCAAGAATCCGCTGTAATTAACTATGTTGAAGAAATGGTTCAATATACAAGAGTAACAGAATATAAATACTTATCAGGTCAAAAATCAAATTCAACTACGATTTCATATGAATATACTGAAAAAGAAGGGGAACCATATTACCCAGTGCCAACTGATATTAATAGAGAACTTTTTCTAAGATATAAATTAGAAACACAAAAAATTAAGAACGTTATATTTTGCGGCAGGCTTGCCGAGTATCAATATTATAATATGGATCAGGCAGCGGCGAATTCTTTAAAAAAATTTAGAGAATTACTAAATGATGGGAAATAATCCGCTTGTATCAGTCAATATTTTATCTTTTAATAGAAGAGAAGAACTAAGAAACACTTTAACAAAAGTTTATGAACAGAATTATAAAAATATTGAAGTGATTGTAATCGATAATGCATCAATCGACGGAACTAAAGAAATGGTGGAAAACGAATTTGATAAAGTAAAATTGATTGCTTTAAGTGAAAATATCGGAGCATCAGCCGCTAATTTGGGTTTCAAGATTTCAAAAGGAGAATATATAATGATACTTGACGACGATAGTTTTCCGGAACGAGATACAATTGAAGTAGGTTTGAAAAGTTTTATGAGTGATAATAAAATTGGAATAGTAGCGCTTAAAATTTACAATAAGTATCTGAATGTAGTAGAAACTGAAATGTTTAAAAATAACTCATTTTCATTTATAGGATGCGGTGCACTTTTTAAAAAGGAATTAATAGAATTGATTGGTGGCTATAGTGAGGATTATTTTTTATATCATAATGAACTGGACCTGAGTGCAAGAAGCTTAAAGGCCGGTTATTCAATTATTTATAATGACTCAGCACTAATTGTTCATAATTTTAGCCCAAGAAGTCGCGGTGTAATTAAATCTGACATTTTGAAATCAGAGAAACGATATTATTATTTTTTTGTCGGCTACTCAATTTTTATTATTCAGAATTATCAATTTAAATATTTGATATATTTTGGGGTTAAATTAATTGTGAATAGGTTAATAATTTCAATTTTTTATTCATACTGGAAAATATTTTTTAAGGCTTTATTTGATATCATGAAGAATTTTAAAAAATATTTTAAGAAACGAAGTCCGTTTAACCATGAGAATCAAAAAAAATATCTTAATTTAATTGCTTTTATTGATCGAGATTTTTTCCCCAATTATAAGAATCATTAATATAAAATTATTACTGAGTTAATGAATCTATATATGTAAAGGAAAAATTGATATTTATATGAAACCAACTCTTATAATTTATATCAATAATACTATAGCATTCATTATCCTAAAAATACTTTCGATCTTCTTTAAACAGAAACGAACAAATAAAGAAGGAATACTTTTCATAAACACCGGGCAAATTGGTGATATAATTATTTCAAGCATGTTTTTAGAAAATGAACATTGTTTTAGAAATGATTTGCAGCTGTACTTAGTAATTAAGAAGGAATATTCTTCAATATTTAAAGAGTATTCAGGCAGATTTAATATTGTCGAATGGGATTATAAAAAATACAAATGGTCAATATTTTATAGAATTAATTTTATTAAAAAATTAAGGAGCTTGGAATATAACCAAACATATAATTTAACTTCCGCACGAGGAGTAACCTGTGATGAATTAGCTTTACTTTCGGGTTCCAAACAAATCTATTGTCTAAATTCAAATTGGAAATATTTAAAAAAATGTTTTGGAATAAGGATTGATAAAAAATATAATGATATTCTTTTTAAAGAATATAAAAATGAATATGAAAAACATATTGAAGTATTTAAAAGAACAACTAAAAAAGATAGACCAATTATATCAACAAAAAACAGTAATCTGTTTAATTCTACTAAAACAAAATTATTAAATAATAAATTTATTGTTATCTCACCATTTTCTTCTGATAATTCTAGGGCTTATGGATTGAATAACTATTTGGAAATAAGCAAACAATTATCTTCAACATATCAAATAGTTTTAGTTGGAAATTCAAAGGAGAAAGATAACTCATTTTTATTACCAAAAATTTACGACAATATTATAAATTTAATAGGAAAAACTGAGCTATTAGAAGTATTACAGATAATTAAAAATTGTGCTTTATTTATAGGAAACGATTCCGGGTTAACACATGCAGCATTAAAATTTAATATACCTTTAATTGCAATAATCGGCGGCGGAAATTATGGAAAATATTTTCCTTTTATGGAAGATGAAAAACGAAGTTTTCTTTATTATTTGTTAGAATGCTTTGATTGTGAATGGAAATGTATTTATAGTGAAAAATACTGTCTTACAAAAGTTCCATTAGATATAGTAATTGAAAAAGCAAATAAATTATTAAACTAATTTAAACTTAAAAATGGATTACATTAAAATAGAGTTCCTCATATCTCAAAAATAGATTATCAATATTATAATTTTTTCTTACCAAATCAATTGCCTCTTTTCTTATTTTTCCAATAATATCTTTGTTATCAAGTAAGGAACTAATTTTCTGAACCAATTCATTAGCAAACGGACTTTCTAAAATAACTCCCGTTTTATAATTTATAAGGACATCATTTATTGCTCCGACATTTGTTGCAACAATTAAGATACCTTTAGACATAGCCTCCAAAATAGAGATTGGTAAACCTTCATTCATTTTAGAAGGAAGCACAAGTATATCAATATCCTTGTATACATTTACCAAATCATCACTGGGCTCATCTATTTTTACTTTATCTATTAAATTGTTATCGCCTATATATTTTGTAAGTGATGGTAAGTCTTTACCTTTGCCCCTATAAATTAATTTAATATTGGGATACGATGCGGAAAGAATTTTGAATGCCTCAGCTAATTCTAATATGCCTTTCTCTATTATTAGTCTACCCACAAATCCTAACGCATAATTATTCGACATTTTAATTTCGTATTTACTTACTTCAACTCCATAATTAATCAGTCGGATTTTATCTTTTTTTAATAATAATGTTTTCTTTAAATTTTCAAATATAGAATTAGATATTGCAACCGCAACATCTGGGAATAATAAATATTGCAGTAAATCATTAAAATAATTATTTGAAGTATAGATTAGCTTAAAATTCTTTTGCTTTAAAGATTTTATCATTGGCACAAAATATCTATGCTGGCAATGAATTAAATCAAAATTATTTTCGTATAAAATTTTTTTTAATTCTCTTCGCAGCCTAAAGAAATTAAGAATTCCTCTTTTATCAGCGAGATTTGAAAGAAATATTTTGACACCAATCTTTTTAAGCTCTTCTTCAAATATTCCTCCGGAAGAGAAAACGGCAACTTGTGAGAAGGCGTTTACAAAGTGCTTACATAAATTAAAAGTAAACCTTTCAGCTCCGCCGACATCCAAAGTCTTAACAATATATAATATTTTTTTATTTCTAAGTTCCATTGATTCCAAACTATTTCCTTAAATAGGTTTTAATGAAAAAAGGAATATCATTAATTATATACCTTTTAAATAATCTTTTTGGTTCCAGTAGAACCCTCCATAACCATTCCAGTCCAATTGATTGAATTAAGAGAGGAGCTCTTTTTTTGCAGCCCGTAAAGTAATCAAATGCTGCCCCTACTCCTATATAAATATTTGCATTCACTAAATTTCTAATTTGATTTATCCAGACGACTTGTCTGAACGAACTTAGTCCAACGAAAACGATGCCCGGTTTTGCACTTCTAAGTTCTTCGATTATTCTATTATTCTCATGTTCATAATTTTCAAAATATTGAATAGGCGAAATAGAGTTTACAATATTTATCGATGGAAATAATCGTTTTATTTTTTCTTTTAATTTTAATTGAACCTGGCCAGATGAGCCGACAAATGCTGCCCTTAATCCTAGCTCATCAGCTATTTCAAGTAATAGGATAAATAACTGATTACCTGTAATTCTATTTATTTTTTTCTTATACTTTCTTTTTAGGAGAAAAATAATTCCATAACCGTCAGGGACAACTAAATCGGCATTGGCGCATATATTATAAAAATTTTTATTATTACTGACATTATAATAAAAGTCCAAATTGAAAGTAACAATGTGAAATGGTTTTTCATTATTTACAAGGAGATACTTGAAATATAATTTTAGCGAGAGTAAATCGGTATTTGCGATTTTGATCCCGTCAAGGTCAAGATATGAAGATAATTTTGAATTAATATTGCATCCTAAATTAATTATATTAAATTTTAAGTATTAAATTAAAATATAATTTAAGCATGGTCAAAAAACGGGTTCTGTTTTTAACGTGGATAATCATTTTAATATCCTTTAAGATTTTCTCTCAGACTAAAGTTGAAAATTTAATACAAACACAAAATGAAATCAGTTTTGATTTATCTTTATTACCTCTGAAATATACAATTGAAAAAGATAATTATCAGCAGAATGTAATAAGTTTTTCCGGTTACATGGATGAGGCAAAACCGGGCAATTATTACCTTCCGACCAGAATTATTTTTGTAGAGCTTCCTTCCGTATCAAGTATTCAAATTTCATCGTCAATTACTAACTATCAGAAGATACAAGGTGTGCCTTCTATAAATCCGTTAGTTACTGCGGTGAATGATTCTTTGCTGGTTTACCAAAACTATAACCGTCCAGTAAGTCTTGAAAAAAATGCTTCAACCAGTGCCGTAGAATTAGCGGGCTTTACGTGGATAAGAGATTATTATTGTGCCGTATTAAAAATTCATCAGTATCAATACAATAATTCCGACTTCATCCAACAAATTAATAATATACATTTAACTTTAAAGATAAATAAACCGGGTAATTTTATTCCGCTGAAATCTAATGAAAAAGATTTTTATGAAGCTTCTGCTGCAAAAATGATTTTAAATTATGATCCTTCATTGCGAATGGATAAAGCAAAATTTTTTACCGGCGAATATGATTCTTTAACTTCTTGGATTAATTATTCAAATACCTATTTAAAGATGGGTGTAAACCGGGATGGAGTCTATAGAATTACACCTTCAGATTTATCTTCATTTGGGATTAGTTCATCTATTATTGATCCGGCAACTTTTAAAATATTTCTTAGAGGGAAAGAAATTCCAATTTACGTTCATTACCAAGATAATTCCAATCCTGCTTCATGGGACTATATTGAATTTTTTGGATTCCGGAATTGGGGCAGCCCGGATTATAAAAAAGTAAATGCATTTAATACTCCGTATAATGAATATTTAAACAGATATTCTGATACAACTATTTATTGGCTTACGTGGAGCGGAACACCAGGGTTAAGGATAGATACCATTCTTAATACGAATGGCATTCCAAATGACACAATTAATTATTACACCGAAGTTGCACATTACGAGCAAAACCAATGGCTGGATTATTCCGTAGCTGATTTAGCAAGAAGACAGGATCCTGACTGGATAGAAAATGAAACCTGGGTTTGGGGACAGCAGTATGTTGGTACAAATAATTATCCATTTACTATTTCAGATTTAGTTGCCGGTAAAACCGCCGATGCATATTATAAAATTCAAGATTATGCATCAGACATAACAAATAAAGCGCACAAAATTGGATTGTCAATTAATACCGATCCTACAATTTACGATTCTGAATACATTAATAAATATGAACAAAAAGTATTACATGCCGTATTCCCAACATCAAGTATAAAGAACGGTTCAAATATTCTTCATGCGATTTCTTACCCTACCGCTGCAACTATAAATTCTATTGAGTATGATTGGTATGAGATAGATTATCCCCGTTATCTGAATGCAATCAATGACTCGCTTGAGTTCCAGATAACCGATACAATTAATTCTCAGCCAGCACAAATAATGATTACGAATCTTACATCTTCTACATATTCGCTATACAAGATTTCCGGAAGACTGAAGAAAATAACAAATTTTAATTTGTCTAACGGAGTATTAACATTTAACGATTCTGTATTCCCGGGATCAAAATATTATTTAATCACTACAACAAAAATTACAAAGCCCAATTTTTATTATAAGAAAAATTTTGTTGATATTGCGTCTAGCTCAAACCAGGCAGATTATATCTTAATAACTTATCCATCATTTATTTCAGAGTCTCAGAAATATGCTGATTACATTAGTCAGCAGTTTAATGTTACAACTAAAGTAATAAATGTTTTTGATATATATGATGAATTTAACTACGGATTTTTTGCACCGGAACCGATTAAATATTTTCTTCAATCTGCCTTTAATAATTGGGAATTTCCTAAGCCGGCTTACTTATTTTTAATAGGTGATGCGGACTATGATTACTATGGAAATAAGGTGAAATATTTTAATTCTCCGCCTGCTCCAAATTATGTCCCTTCATACGGCGATTGTGTTTCTGATGTATGGTATGTTGTTTGGGATACTACAGGAACATTAATACCGCAAATGTACGTAGGAAGACTGCCCGCAAACAGCAATGCTGATATAGAAAAATATTTGCAGAGGCTGCAAAACTACGAATCAGCACCGTACGATATATGGAATAAGAGATATTTTTTTATTTCCGGAGGAGACAGTCAGAATCCAAGCGAGATAAGCCAGCTTAATGATGTAAATAACCAGATAATTAATAATACCGTAGAACCGGCACCTGTCGGAGGAATAATAGATCATTTTTATAAAACAACAAATCCAATTACTAATTTAGGACCATATACTCAAGACCAAATAGCCACAATGATAGACAGCGGTGCAGTGTTTTTTTCATACATCGGACACAGCGGGACGCAAATTTGGGATAATGGCATCAACGATCCATCGCAGCTTCAAAATGCTGTTAATAGATTTTCACTAATAACAGATTTTGGATGCTCAACAGGAAAATTTGCAGAACCGGATATAAAATCTTTTTCAGAATTATTTACTGTAGGACCGAACAGCAATGCTATTGCTTATATCGGAAATAGCTCACTCGGATTTTTTTCAACGACACTTGTTTATCCGCAGATGTTTTATCAAATTCTTTTAAGCGACAGCCTGCCAACTTTAGGAGAAACCCACATGGAGGCTAAAGTTAGACTTTTACAAAATTATGGAACTAGTGAAGTTTATCGAGTATTTGATCTGTGCAATACTCTAATTGGAGATCCAATAATAAAAATTAAGATCCCACCATTACCTAATTTAGTCGTTGCTCCAAATGATATAAATTATGATCAAAATAATCTTAACGGCTCGAATGATTCCTTACAAGTTAAGGTCAATTACTATAACTATGGAAGAGTAGATACTTCTACTTTTAATATTCTGATAACACATTATTATAATGGAAATATTATTGAGACAAAAGAGTTTGCGGAACATATTCCATTAATCTCAGACAGCTTGATATTTTACATTAAGACTAAAAATCTAGTTGGCCTTCATAAGATAGATGTTAAGATAGACCCTGAAAATAAAATCAATGAACTATCCAAAACAGATAATGAAGCTTCAGTACAATTTAATGTTGCCAGTAATACTGTCAGAGCATTAGTTTTAAATAGTAATGAAAACATAAGCAATGGACAATTTGTAATATTAAATCCGGCAGATGTAATTAGCAGTGATTCTTTGAATGTTTTAGTTGCGAACAATTCTAATTTTAGTGATTCGGAAAATTATTATTACAAATACGGGATCTTCCAAACGCAAATTAAAATTCCGGGATTGGTAACCGGAACGAGATATTGGATAAAATTCAGAACTGCTAATGCCGGTTTGGATTATTCTATACCGATTTCATTTGTTTATGACGAATCTGCTTCCGGATCAAATTTCTTCATTAACGATTCGATTGGTTTTAGTAACACTGAAATTAAGAATTTATCATATTCTGCAAATGGAATCTCATTAAGCAGATATTCAAAACTATTGAAAGTAGTTTCAGCGGGTTATTATGATGGTGATTATGCAACAATATCAGTTAATAACGTAGATTATTTACCTAACGGAAATTTAGAAGGAACTCATATCGCAGTCTTTGATTCATCATTGAATTTTCAAAAATCATATTTATTCGATTATTGGGCAAATACTGCTACTTTTGAATCAAACATTACAGCATTTTTAGATACTGTATCATCTAATGAGATATTAGCTTTTGCTAATAGCGGAGGAGGAGGTTCAGGATTTACAACTAAAGTTAAAAATGCCATAAAGCAATTTGGCAGCAAGTATATAGATCAAATGAATTTCAGATACAATTGGGCTATGATTGGAAGGAAAGGTGCTGTAATTGGTACTGTACCTGAGGTTTTAAGCCCACCTTATCAAGGACCTGTTACAGTCGATACTACAATAATTATTAATAATACCAATGGATATTTTGTTACCGGTAAAATCGGACCGGTAAATAAATGGGATACACTGTCGATAAAGCTTTCGAATAATAATTATAATGATGTAAATGTAAATCCTATTATCTTCAATAGCTCAGGTATTGCAGATACTCTTGTTAATCTAAATGGTACTAGCGGGAACTATAATCTTACAAATCTGCAAGGCGGAAGTGCGAAATTTATGATTTCGTTAAACAAAGGTTCTTCATCAGATAGTGCTGCAGTACAATCATTATTAATAAAATATCAAACACTTCCTGAACTTGGAACAAATGGACAGGCTGTTTCTTTATCTTCTGATTCAGTAAAACTTGGCAATGATGAAAAATTAAATTTTACAGTATTTAATGCCGGCGGATCAGAAGCTGATAGCTTCAAGGTTGATGTTGATTTAAATCTTCCAGATAAATCTCAGAAAGTAGTTTACGATACATTGATAGTACGGCTGGCTGCTGGAAACAGTATTCCGATCTTTTATAATTATAAAAGTAATGTGAATGATGGATACGGAAAAATGTCTTTTACGATCAACATAGATCCAAATCAAAAAATAAACGAAATATATAAAGACAATAACATCTACAACGTTCCCTTCTCAGTATATGTTGATTCAGTAACTTTAGTCAGGACTGCAACTATAAGCTATACTTTTGACGGTAATTTAATTTATAACGGAGATTATGTTTCACCTAATCCTGATATATCATTCAATTTAAAGTATGGCTTTCAATATCCTTACAGAGATACTACTGACCTTAACTTTATACTTGACGGCAATAGAATAGCATACTCTTCCATGGATTCGATTGTCTATGATACAATTAACCGTCAGGTAACATTTAAGATAAGAGAACATTTAGCTGACGGCGAACATACTCTTATAATAACCGGAACAAACCTAACGAATGAATCCCAAGATTTGCAGCGTACATTTTATGTGTCAAATGAAATGCAAATTCTCGATGTTTATAACTACCCAGATCCATTTGCATCTAGTACATATTTTACATTCAACCTAACTAACATACCGGATGAGTTAAAGATCAAAATTTTTACTGTTGCAGGCAGGCTTATAAAAGTTATAAATGTTCCTACATCTAACCTGAAGAATAACTTTAATAGGATCTATTGGGATGGAAGAGATGAAGACGGCGATTTGATTGCGAACGGAGTTTATCTTTATAAAGTAATTGCAACTCTAGGAGGTAAATCTTATTCTGATATTCAAAAACTTGCTATTGTTAGATGAAGTCTATATTAAAGCCACTTCCGGTGTTGTTTCTAATATACACAGTTTTGCTGCATGCACAAGCTCATCTTCCTGTTCAATTGGTTTATTTCAAATATGAATTGTCAGATTCAACCGTAAATTTATCGTGGGGAACTGCAACGGAAGTTCAATGCTATGGTTTTAATGTTGAAAGATATTCTTCTTCAAATTGGGAAACAATAGGATTTGTACCTGGGCATGGTGACAGTAATATTCCGTGGGACTATTCATTGGCAGATACAGATGTTGTTTATGGTAATACATATTTATACCGGTTAAAACAAATAGATTTGAACGGTCAATATATATATTCAGATACATTGTCTGTTTCAGTTATAACAGGTTTAATTAACATCGGAAAAAACTTCCCCTCAAATTTTTCCGTTTCACAAAACTATCCTAATCCATTTAATCCGTCAACCAATATTGATGTACAGATTCCGGAAAGCGGTAAATTAATGTTGCGTGTTTACAATATAAGCGGGAGACTAGTGTTTATTAAAGATTATGGGCAGAGATTCTCAGGAGAGTATACTGTAAGCTTCAACGGTTCTAATTTGAGCAGCGGAGTTTATTTCTACACTATTTCTGCCGGCAGGTTCAAATTAACACGCTCAATGATTTTAATTAAATAAGAGACACAGATTTCACTAATTACACGAATTTGTAAGAATAAAGATGGGATGACAAATATAATGTTAGGATAAAATCGCAGTTAAATTATTTGTTCTTCGTGCAGCATTAAAGACAGAGAAATCTTTTATTGAATTGAAGCAATAGTTTTATGTCGCAACCCTAATGTGTAATTAAATAATAATTTTATATTTTAGTATCCGGCTGTGCGGATAACGCTACATACAAATTTCTTATTTCAAAAGTAATTTTAATGAAGTTTAATACAGAACTTGTCTCCCCACAAGATCGTAGTAAAATAAAAAACCATAATTCGGCTTGTGTTTGGTTTATAGGCTTATCAGGCAGCGGTAAAACAACGCTTGCATCGAGTGTAGAATATGAACTTAAAAAAATGGGAATTCATACATATCTTTTAGACGGGGATGAAATAAGGCGAGGCTTGAATAAAGATCTTGGATTTAGCAGGGAAGATAGGGAGGAGAATATTCGTAGGATTGCAGGAGTTACAAAATTATTTACCAATGCCGGGGTAGTTGTGTTTGCGGCATTCATTTCTTCCTTTAAGAGAGACCGCGAATTTGCCAGACCGCTTTACGATCAAAATAAATTTATTGAAGTTTATGTTGACTGCAGTTTGAAAGATTGTGAAGAGCGGGATGTAAAAGGTCTCTATAAAAAAGCAAGAGCAGGATAGATAAAAGATTTTACGGGCATTTCATCACTATACGAACTGCCTGATGATCCTGAGATAATACTTAAAAATGGGAAGGATTCGGATTTAGGGGAAAATATCCAGTTCATTATAAATTATCTACTAGTAAATAATTTAATCAAAGAGAAAAAATATTAGATTAGTGGGAATGATGTTCAAAAAAATACTGATAAAAAGAGCGCTAACGGTATAATTAATAAGTGATGTTACACGAGGACATAAAAATATCATACTGTCCCGAAAGCTTTCGAGACCAGCATCAAAAAGTATTTAATAACTGAAGTTACATAATTGTCATGCTGAACTTGTTTCAGCATCTAAAAACAGCTTAAGAATAAAGATTCCGAAACTAGTTTGGAATGACAAATTAACCATTTCTTCCATCTTGCGTAACTTCAGTTAATTCATTTGTAAGACACCCAAAGAATTATTTGTATTTGGAACATTTATTCCTTGTCACATACTCTTTAATTCATCCTATTCAAATTTGCATTGAGCACTTTGAAATTCCAATTTGTATAAGATATCGAATGGTATAATAATAATTATGCGGATAAAACCTTTTTAATATTATAAAAACTAAATTTTATATATGAAGCCGCCGAAAAAAGTCATTACTGTGAAAACGTGAATCTCAAAGTTTGTATGATCGAATAGATTCTAACTTATGCAGGAATGACATTTCGAGTCTTCCGGTATTTTAGTGCGGACTTATATATGATTTATTGCCGGGATACAGAAGTAAATATCCACCTTCTTGAATTTTTCTTTATTTCTTATGTGATTAACAATTACAAAAATTAAAACAAAAGGATTTGAATAGCATCATTGAATAGAATAAAATACTTTATCTTTTTAGCTTCAGTCTCAGTAATTTTTACTTGCTATTCTTATTCGCAGCAAATTGAATTTGAACATTATAGTAACGAGCAAGGATTATCCAACGAAAGTGTAAATTCGATAATTCAAGATAAATACGGATTTTTATGGATTGGTACGGATGCAGGCTTAGATAGATTTGATGGGTATGAGTTCAAAGTATACGGAAATGAAATCCCTTCATCCAGCGGATTAGAATCAAACGAAATAACTTCATTACTGGAGGATAATACTGGTTGTCTATGGGTTGGGACAGATGGCGGGGGATTGTACCGGTACGACAGAATTAAAGACCGGTTTGTAAGATTTGGTAACGGAAAAAACTTAAAGCAAAGCTTAACCAACCAGCATATTAATTACCTATACGATGATTCACAAGGAATATGGGCTGCAACTGATAATGGATTAATGCTTATTAATACGATTACAAAAAAAATATTCCATTATAGGAATAATGAACCTAATCAGAATGATATTACATCAATATGTTCATCAGGTAAAAGTAAATATTGGATTGGTGTTGGAAAGGGAGGAGTTTATCAATTTGATCTGGCAACGGGAATATTTAAGCCGTTATTAAAGCAACTTGATGTGCATAAAGTATTTGTCGATTCGCACGGTTTATTATGGATTGGCTCTGCCAATAAAGGCCTGATATGTTATAACGTTGTTATGAATTCTTTTAAGTCTTATACGAATATCCCGGGTAAGAATTCTTCAATAAGCGGAAATAACATTATGGATATTTTTGAGGATAATTCTCATGTATTGTGGATTGCAACATATAAGGGGTTAAATAGATTTGACTACTCTTTTAAGAAATTTATAAGATATAAAAATGACCCGAGTAATTTATTCAGTATTAACAGCAATATTGTAAATACCATATATCAAGACCGCGAAGGGACATTGTGGGTCGGAACTCATAATGGCGGATTGAATAAGACAAATATTTTCCAAGATCATTTTGAAAATTATTTGAATTCTAATATTACTAGCGACAGAACAAATGTTAATGCTTTTCTTGAAGACTCTAAAGGGAACTTATGGGTTGGTACATTCGGCGGCGGTATATATATATTTAATCATAATATGGAGTTAGTTAAAAGAATTCTTTACAGATCAAACAATTCCAATGGCATTAGCAGTAATATTATTGTCTGTCTTTATAAAGATAAAGAAGGATGTATTTGGATTTCAACAGGCGATAATGGATTGGACAAATATAACCCGGTAACAGGAAAATTTACTACATTCAAGAATGGTTCGATAGGTTCTATTTCAGGAAATTTTGTTACTGATGTATATGAAGACAAAAATGGCGATTTATGGGCCGGCACATACGGCAGCGGCTTAAATAAATTTAATCGTAAAACAAATACATTTATTAGCTGGAAACATAATCCGCAGGACCCGAACAGCCTGATTAACAATTTCATAACAGGAATATTTGAGGACGAATTAGGGAACTTTTGGATAGCTACCAAACAAGGCTTGGATAAAATGGATAGAAAATCAGGTAAGTTCACTGAATTTACAAAATCTATTGGAAAAGGCCATAGTCTATCCGGTAAAGAAATACTTTCAATGTTCGTCGACAGCAGGAAGAATTTCTGGGTAGGGACATACGGGGCCGGTTTATATAAAGTTGACCGTAAAACAGGCATCTGTAGGAAATATACAAAAGCCAACGGACTGTCAAGCAATGAAGTATACGGAATCCTTGAAGATAATGACGGTAATTTATGGTTAAGCACCAATCATGGAATAACGAATTTTAATCCGATGACAAAAAGAACTGTTATTTATACAAAGAGTGATGGTTTAGCACAGAATGAGTTTTCGGAAGGTGCATATTATATGGATAGTAAAGGTGAACTTCTCTTCGGTGGTATAAATGGAATTACCCTTTTTAATCCAAAGAGTTTTGTATACAATAAAATTAAGCCAAATGTCTTAATTACCGGATTTAATATATTAAATAAAACTGCGGATTTTTCAGGCACTTCATTTGTAAAAGGATTATGGTCTCGCAAGCCCGAAATGCATCTAAAGTATGATGATAACACTTTCTCATTCAAATTTACATCTTCAAGCTTTGTGAATCCATCAGCAAATAGATACGCTTACAGATTGGAGGGATATAATTCAAATTGGATATATACAGACGCTGCAAACCGAACAGCTACATTCATAAATATTCATCCGGGTTCATATATTTTTCATGTTATAGCTTCGAACAATGACGAAATATGGAATAAAGATGGCGTTCAAGTTAGTATAATTATTGTCCCTCCCTGGTGGAAGACCTGGTGGGCTTATTTGGCTTTTATATTAATTATAATAGGACTTTTTATTTTTATTATTAAATATCAGGTTTATCGAACTAAAAGAATTGAGAAAGCTAAATTTGAAGAGCGAGAAGCAATACGTAAAGAGATGGCAGCAGATTTTCATGATGGTTCAGGGGATAAGCTCGCACAAATCTTAATGTTGAGTAAATTTCTACAAAGTAATATCGGCGAACAATCAAAAGAAATTGCTAACTCGGTAGGCTGGATTGTTGATGCGTCTGAGAAATTAAAATCGGAGACTGAGGATTTTCTGTGGACTCTGGATTCCGAGGTTAATTCACTTTACGATGTATGTATAAAGTTAAAGACTCACGGCTTCAATTTATTTGGTAGGATTCAAAGACCAGTAGATTTCCGAGTTATCGGTATAGATAGCTCATTTAAAAATATCAAGCTCGCATTGGATTGGAAAAGAAATGTTCTTTTTATTTTCAAAGAGATTCTCAATAACAGTCTAAAATACAGCAACTGTACAAAAGTTAATCTTGAATTTGAGATTGAGAAGACAATATTAAGAATAATTTATACCGATAACGGAGTTGGATTTGATAATGAAATAGTTACCAAAGGCAATGGTCTTAAAAATATGAAGAGAAGAGCCGCAAAGATTGGAGGTGAAATCTCTATCAAGTCGGAATCTAATAAAGGTACTAAAATTACATTTGCCGCTATCCTCCCTAAATAGGTAGTTGTTATAACTAATTACTAAAAATATATTTGTACACTTAGAAAAAGATACAGCGGATTGTATCATCGATTAATGATTTTATACTCTATTCATTTTAATTATTTCAAATTAAGACTTTCATACTGAGCTATGGAATATACAAGTAAACTGAAATCGATTCATTCTATTTTATGCTTAATGTAAAATCAAATAGTATTTACGTTTCTATTGTAGAAGATATAGATCGCTTCAGAGATATATTCCAGTTCATAATCAATGGCGCTGAAGACATGAAATGCATAAGTGCTTTTAATGATTGTGAATCTGCCATTGCAAACCTGCTTGAAGACAATCCTGATATTATACTAATGGACATAGACCTTGGAGCTGGAAAAATGAACGGTATTGATGCAATCAAAGTACTAAAGGAAAAGCTTCCTAAAACAGAAATATTGATGTTAACAGTTCATAAAGATTTTAACGACTATATATTCCAATCTCTAAGTGCGGGTGCGAGCGGATATTTAACCAAAGATATTTCACCAGATGAACTCCTTACCGGAATTCGTCAAACCTATTACGGTGGCGCATCAATGAGCCCTGAGATTGCTAAAAAGGTAGTCCAAGCTTTTCAAAAACCTAAAAATGAAATGAGTACACTTACAGAGCAGGAAAAAAGGATATTAACGCTAGCATCTGAAGATAAAGTCGATAAAGAAATTGCGGGGATATTATCAATTTCTCATGAGACAGTAAGATTTCATTTTAAGAATATCTATGACAAGCTTCATGTTCATTCAAAGCATGGTGCAATCTCAAAAGCGCTTAAAGATAACTTGCTTTAACACACACAACGGCTATTACCTCCCTAAATAAGGAGTAGCGATTAAAAATTGATATCACCAAATTCAATCTGAATTTTCTAATTCAAATAGTTACTCGTATTTAATTAAAAGTCTTCATTTCATAGATAAGCAATGCGGAATGCTTACGTGAAAAATTAGAACTACTAGCTATACTTTAAGATAACCGTACTGATTTCTAAATATTTTCTAAAATTATTTATAGGAGTTCACATTGAATAGAATTACTACTCTATTTTTAATCCTTATAGTTATTATTGCTGCACAGTTATATGCACAGGTGCCTACAGCAAATCTAAAATTATGGCTGAAAGCGGGTACTGGAGTAACAACTACAGCAACTGGAGATTCAGTTACAACATGGGCTGACCAATCGGGTAATGGAAATAATGCCACTCAAACAAATCCTGGAAGCGAACCAGTTTATGTTACAAATGCTGTCAATGGACAGCCGGCTATTCAATTCAACGGGTCAACATCATTTTTAAATTTACCTGCCTCTTCAACAATAGGCATTTTAAATAGTAATTATGAAATGTTTATTGTTGCTAAGTCAGCTTCTACTGCTACACAGTTTCTTATAGGCGGTAGTACTGAACAATTTGAAATGCATTTAAATGGATATGGTGGCGCACGTTTTATTCCGGTATCCGGAAAATATATTGATGAGGGTTCACTCTATCAGTATTCAGACGGAA
Organism: Bacteroidota bacterium; assembly: GCA_021815405.1. Lineage (GTDB taxonomy): Bacteria > Bacteroidota > Ignavibacteria > Ignavibacteriales > Ignavibacteriaceae > FEN-1297. The sequence continues at coordinate 5,926 of JAKAGV010000009.1, read as the reverse complement.
ACATGCACATCTTCGATGCAAGTGCTAATTCGACTGATGGAATCATCCGAGTTGACGGAATTGAAGGCGCAGATTCTAGCGGAAATATGTTAAGCAACCTCGATCATTCCATGTTAATTGGTATTCGGGGTGATTTCACCTATCCTCTAAATGGCGAAATTGCGGAAGTGATTATTTACAACACTGTACTATCATCCAAGGATAGAATACTTGTTGAATCATATCTTGCAAATAAGTACGGTTTAAGTTATACTAATTTTGTAGTGAACAGTACTGCAGATGTTGATACTGGAACTTATAATATCGGTACCCTCAGGTATGTAATGAATAAAATAAACTCAAATGCTCTTTCCTCAACATCTACTGTTGATATGACATCAATTACCGGAACAATAACTTTAACAAGTGCACTGCCTGCCATCAACTATAATACAATTATAACCGGGCCGGGGTCAAGCGGCCTCACAATCAGCGGTGATAATTTATATAGGCCATTCTTTATAGGTAATGGAATTTCACCTTTTAATTCCACGTCTCCTGCCTCACCGGAAGTAACTCTCAAAGGTTTTACAATAAGCAACGGATACGGTGTTGGCGGCGATGGTTTTAACGGGGGCGGCGGAGCTGCTGGAATGGGAGGCGCATTATTCATAAATGCCGGAACAGTTACAGTAGATAGTATAATATTCAGCGGGAATAAAGCAGTTGGAGGGAAAGGAGCATCTTACGATGGTAATGTCACAGGCGGTGGGGGCGGATTTGGCGGAAGTGCCGTAGTCTCAGGAGCAGGTTCAAGTGGTTTACTTGGAGGTACAGGGGGTGGAAATGGAGGTGATAATAACAATTCTGATGGTTATCCCGGCGGATTTGGCGGTGGTGGCGGTGAGGGCTTAGAATCCGCAAGTGCAAACGGCGGCAGCGGAGGTTTCGGAGGAGGAGGAGGTTCTGGTAGTATTTATATGTCCGGAGTTGGCGGCTTAGGAGGTGCTGGCGGGTTTGCAGCGGGATCCGGTGGCTCTTATTATGGCGGTGGTGGAGGCGGTGCAGGTCTAGGAGGAGCTATTTTTAACCGCAATGGAGCCGTTGTTATAGAAAATTGTATTTTTAATAATGATACTGCAACTGGTGGAACGGGTGTATCTGCTAATGGTACTAGCTATGGCGGAGCCATATTCAATTATTCCGGCAGTTACCTCTTAAGTAATGATACTTTCGGAACCGGTTCAAATGCAAACAGTTCTGCAAATAGCTCTGATTATTATATTTATTCAGGAAGTATTGTATTGCCTACTACTGCAATTCTTCCAGTAACTAATCTAACTGGTACTTCGGCTACTATTAATGGAAGTGTAAATACTAATGATATTTCTACAACTTATCGTTTTGTTTATGGCACAAATCCTTCTGCATTAGCTGATACGTTAAGCTCACAAAATGCTGGAAGTTCCGGAACTGTAAATGTAAGTGCAAATCTCACCAACCTTACTGCCGGAATATTTTATTATTTTAAGCTTCTGACATCAAACCCTTACGGTGCAGATACATCTTCACTTGGCTCATTTATTTATGATACTTCAATATCCAATACTAATTTAAAATTATGGCTTGCCTCTGACAGTGGTGTTGATACTTCTGGAGGAAAAGTTACAGAATGGTTTGATAAATCAGGAAATAGCAATAATGCAGCTCAATCAACTTCAGCTGATGAACCATCATATCAGACTTCAGTAATAAACTCCAAGCCGGCACTAAGTTTCGATGGTACGAGTACATACCTTACACTACCATCAGCGACCAGTATTGGCATACAAAATTCAAATTATGAAATCTTTATAGTAGCTAAATCATCATCATCAAGCCTTCAGTTTGTAGAGGGAGGTACTGCAGGTAATTATGAATTACAGTTAAACGGCAGTTCAGGAGCGCGCTTCATTCCTGTCGGAAGCAATTATTTAGATGAAGGAAATAGTAATGATTATACTAATGGACTGGCGCATATTTTTGAATTAAAGGCTGCTTCATCAGAAGGTGTAATTCATGTTGATGGAACAGCAGGTGGTTATGTATTATCAAACACTCAAAACTCTGATGCAGGCAATCTTGTCATTGGCAGAAGAGGTGACGGCAGCTACTATTTTAACGGTGATATTGCAGAAATAATTATTTATAATGCAAATCTAACTCCAAGTCAAAGGCTGGCAATTGCGAATTATTTGTCCCAAAAATATAACATAACTTACACAACAGTTAGTACGCCAACTATACAAGCAAGCAACATGACTATAAGCAATGCAACAGGTAACTCAATGAGCTTGAAGGTAACAAAAGGCAACGGTGTGCAAAGAATTATAATAGGTAAATCCGGCAGTGCTGTAGATACAGCTCCTTCGAATGGAACGGTTTACACAGCTAATTCAGTATTCGGCTCAGGTACTCAGCTGGGCAGTGGAAATTATGTCGTTTATCAGGGAACAGATAGTGTTGTCACGGTAACCGGGCTTAACAGCCACACAAATTATTACTTCAGCGCATATGAATTTAACGGATCCAACACAGATCAAAATTATCTAACTACATCACCAGCAACCGGAAACGCCACTACCAATTATACTCCGCCGACTGTTTCTATGTTATCAGATTCAGCAATCACCGGCTCATCAATGTACTTTCGCGGAATTGTAAATCCAAATAGCGCATCTACAACATACAGGTTTGCTTATGGAACTAGTCCGGATTCATTAATTGATTCAACAGCAATTCAAAGTGCGGGTAGTGGTTCTTCCGCAGATACGGTTAGTTTGCAAATAACCGGATTGAAATACGGTACAGTGTACTATGAAGAACTAACTGCAACTAATTCCGGAGGAACATCTACTTCTTCTGTTTATGCAGTAATAACTGATACTTCCATATCGAATACGAATCTCAAATTATGGCTGCGCGCGGATGAAGGAACATCAACTACTACAGACAGTACATCTGTTTCAACTTGGTATGATGTTTCTGGAAATTTAAATAATGCCTCGCAGTCTACAGCAGTAGATGAACCATTGTACAGGTCTTCTGTAATTAACTCTAAACCGGTGATCAGATTTAACGGCTCAAGCTCATACCTAACGCTTCCAACATCTACAAGCCTGGGTATTCAAAATTCAGATTATGAAATGTTCATTGTGGCTAAATCTTCCTCTTCTAGTACTCAATTTATCGCAGGAGGAACTGCAGGCAATTATGAATTGCAGTTAAACGGCGGCTTAGGTGCACGCTTTATTCCTGCGGGAAGTAATTTGTTGAATGAAGGCAGCGACGGTGAATATACAAATGGACAAGCTCATATTTTTGAAGTAAAAGCTACCTCATCAGAAGGTGTTATTCACGTTGATGGATTAGCCGGAGGGTATGTATTATCAAATACCCAAAGCTCTGATGCAGGTGGATTGAATATAGGACGTAGAGGAGATGGCACATATTTTTTCAACGGCGATATTGCTGAAGTAATTATATATAATTCAAACCTAAGTACAAGTCAACGACAGGCAATTTCAGATTATCTAGCTCAAAGATATAATATTTCAATTGCAACTATAACTGAACCAACTGTTCAGGCAAGCAATGTTTCCTTCAGCAATGTGAAAGATGTATCTATGACAATAAAAGTAAATAAAGGTAATGGCGCCTATCGGCTAATTTTAGCAAAAAGTGGAAGCGCTGTAGATGCGTCCCCTACATCTGGACAGGTATATACTGCGAACTCTGTATTCGGATCCGGGTCCCAAATAGGTACAGGGAATTATGTCGTTTATGGTGGTAGTGATAGTGTAGCTACAATTACAGGCTTATCCAGCACGACGACTTACTACTTCAGCGTTTTTGAATACAACGGACTAAATACTGATCAGAATTATCTTACAACCTCACCTGCAACAGGCAGCCAGCAAACTACAGTTCCGTTACCTGTGGTATCGCTTCTGCCCGATTCAATATTAAGTAGAACATCTGTTATTCTCAGAGGTAGTGTAAATCCAAACGGTACAGCAGCTACATATAAGTTTTATTATGGCACAAGTATAAATTCTTTGACTGACTCAACAACTTCTCTAAGTGCAGGCAGCGGTTCTACTGTGGATAGTGTAAGAGCAACATTGACTGGCATGGTTACCGGCAATATATATTACTATCAATTGGCATCTTCAAACACAAGTGGAACTAACGAAACATCCATTTCGGCAATAGGCATCGACACATCCATAACAAAAACTTCATTAAAGTTATGGCTGAGAGCTGATGATGGTATAACGGGAACATCTGACAGTTCTAATGTAAATACATGGTACGATGCCTCCGGTAATTTAAATAATACTACGGAATATGTTTCAGCAGCACAGCCGTTATTCCGAACAAACCAAATAAACGGTAAGCCTGATCTTATATTTAATGGTTCAGGATCCAGATTAAATCTGCAGACGTCATCGACTTTGGGAATACAAAACTCTGCATATGAATTATTTATTGTCGCTAAGTCATCATATACAACAAATCCGGAGTTTCTAATCAGCGGGACTAATGCTCAGTATGAGATTCAATTAAACACCCCCGGTGCAAGGTTTATTCCACTACCTACAACTACTTATTATGATGTAGGTACTGGAAGTCAATATTCAGATGGAAATCCGCATATAATAGAGGCAAGAGCTTCATCAACAGGAGGTGCTATAAGTGTAGATGGTGTAGACGGCGGAACCTCAAGCTCTGATTTAAGAAACTCAAATAATGTATCTATGACAATAGGAATTAGAGCAGATAGTACATCATATGGTTTTAACGGAGATATTGCTGAAGTCATAATTTATGATACAACACTCAGCGCCTCTGACAGAAGTTTGGTAGAGAATTATTTAGCAACCAAATATAATGTTAGCAGCGGTGCGCTTCCCGTTGAACTGGTTTCGCTTACTGGAAGGAATGTTGATGATAACATAAAGCTCACCTGGAAAACAGCCACTGAAGTCAACAATTACGGTTTTGAGATCCAGAGATTAGAAGTCAGTAGTCAGAAATCAGAGGGCAAAACTCAATCGTCAATCGTAAATCGTCAATGGGAGAAAGTAGGTTTTGTGAAAGGAAATGGGAACAGCAACTCACCTAAGGAATATTCTTTTGTAGATCAAAATCCTACAGGGGGGAATGATTATAATTATAGGCTTAAACAGATAGATAATGACGGTAGATTTAAATACACAGAAACAATTGATGTTAAACTAATACCGGCAAAGTTTGAGCTATATCAGAATTATCCAAATCCATTTAATCCGACAACAACTATAAAATATGACCTTCCCGCCCAAAGCAGAGTGGTATTGAAGCTGTATAATATACTTGGCCAGGAGGTAGCAACGCTTCTTGATATTAACCAGCAGGCAGGTGTATATAGCTATCAGCTTTCCTCAAATAGATACGGACTTGCAAGTGGGGTTTATATATACTGGCTTCATGCAGGCAAATTCAATTCAGTAAAGAAGCTTATGCTTTTAAAATAAAATAATATAAATGCAATCGCTTTTAATTAAGACACGCCTTAACCGGCGTGTCTTAATTTTTATAAAACAAGTATGACATTTTATCAATTTGGAATAATATTTATTCCATATTATATAGTCAGCCCTTAAAAGGTACATAAGGCATTAGAATAAAATAGATTAAATAGAAAAATGCTAAGGAATAAATGCAAGAATTAATATATTTGCATAAAAAATCTTGCAAAATAAAATGATAAAAAAGCCAGAAAAGCAATCACAGATCAGTATGTTCTTCTCGTTAAAGGATACCTTAGATCAGAGACATCCATTATACATCTTGGCAGAAAGAATTAACTGGCAGCAATTTGAAGAGTCATTCAGCCCGCTTTATTGTACGGATAATGGACGTG
>JAKAGV010000027.1 GCA_021815405.1 Bacteroidota bacterium | reverse complement strand
CAGCAATGCCCAGTTTATTCCCGGTATAAAATCGGGGGTATGTTTTTAATTATTATAACTTTTGTTAGGATATAAAATAAATTCAAAACTTTTTAGACTAAATTAAATTTTAGTCGGATGATAGTGATTTTTTTAGTGTAAAGAGTTTCGTGCAAGCAAAAATGATAATTTCACTAAGAAATAAACTACTGATCTACATTCTAAATATTTTGTAATTAACTAATAGAAATTCAGGTTAAAACTTGCTTTTATAGCCCAAAAACAATATGTTAGCTTATGGTTAATTTTAGAATAAAATAAACATTGATTATTTCCTGGAAAATTTTTGAACAAATAAATAGTGAGGGAGAAATCATCTTACTATGATTAATATTTTATTTATTCAATTCAGGCAAATTATTGAAAGCTTAAATAAGATGAATACTTACAGCAGGTACCTATTGTTTTGGAGAAGTGTATGAATTACGGTCACTTTTCAGAAGATGGCAAAGAATTTATAATAACGAATGCAAAAACACCAACTCCATGGATAAATTATATTTATAACGAAAACTATTTTGCAACCATCTCAAACAACGCCGGAGGAATTAGCTATTACAAAAATCCGCTGCATGGAAGAATAACCAGGTATCGGATAAACGATATTCCACCAGACCGTCCCGGAAAATATATTTACGTAAAAGACAACGATACATCTGAAATATGGAGTCTTTCATGGCAGCCGGTTGGTAAAAAACCGGAAGCTTATAAAGTTATTCACGGTTTCGGCTACACTCGAATCGAATCAGAAATAGAGAATATCAAGTCATCCGTAACTTATTTTGTTCCGAAAAATGAAAACAGGGAAATCTGGAAAGCAAGAATTACAAATAATTCCGATAGAAAAAGAAAACTGTCTTTATTCGGCTATGTTGAATTTGCTCTCGGGCATGGATTGATAGACATAATAAATCAGTGCGATGATCAGCATTTCAACCGGGTTTATTTTGATAAGAAACTGAATTCGATTTTTGCCACAAAAACATATTGGGTTACACAATCTCAGGGAACACAGCAGCAGGAAAATCAGGAATGGGATCAGTGGGCTTTTTTTACTGTTAACCATCCGGTTTCAAAATACGAAACTCTGCGTGAAAGATTTATCGGTTTATACAAAAATGAAAATAATCCGGAAGCAATTGAAACCGGCAGTCTTTCCAGCCAGGATACTGATTTCGGTAATGCAATTGGAGCGCTTCAAATAGATTTAGAACTTCTGCCTGGAGAATCTAAGGATGTAATTTTCTCCCTTGGTGTTATTCCAAAATCCGAATTCGAAAAAAGTAAAGAAAAAGTTCGTTCAGCATTTCCGGATTTGAAATCAATCGATAAAGCTTTAAGTGAAGTGATAGCCGGCTGGGGTAATTTCTTTAGTCATGTTTTTGCTGAAACTCCGGACAAAGAAATAAACATCTTCATTAATTATTGGATGCAGTACCAGGCAAAAGTTGCCTTTGATATTGGAAGAGTTGCAAGTTATTATTATTGGGGTATCAGTAGAGGATTTGGATTCCGCGATACTGCTCAGGATGTAATTGCTGTAACTATCTCTCAACCGGAAAAAGCTTATGAGCGTATTTTGTTTTTATCTCGCCAGATGTTTTCCGACGGAAGAGTCTACCATCATTTCTATAATGAAGGAGAAGGTGAATTAACCAAGCACTGCGACGATCCGCTATGGTATATCCTTTCTGTTACCGAATATATAAAAGAAACCGGCGACTTTTCGCTTCTTGATAAAAAAGTTCCTTTCGTTGATGGGAAAGAGGGAACTATACTCGATCATTTGTTTGCTGTAGTAAACTTTGTTAAAAATAATCTGGCAAAACATAATCTTCCTATTTTCGGAAGAGGCGATTGGAACGATACACTTGATTATATAGGCGGCGATGACGGTGGCGAAAGCGTTTGGGGAGGTATGTTTTATGTCGCAATCTTCAATATGCTTATTGAACTTTTGCAAAACATTGAAACTGATACTTCTGAAATTTTAAAACTAAGAGATTTAATAATTGCCGGAATTGAAGATAATTGCTGGGACGGTGAATGGTATATAAGAGCTTTCGGTGCTAACGATAAAAGGATCGGCTCTAAAGAAAATAAGTACGGAAAGATATTTATCAATACACAGAGCTGGTCGGTAATTGCAAATCTTCCCGATAAGAATAGACTTTTGGCGGCAATGGACAGCGCAAAGGAACATCTTGATTCTGATTATGGACCTAAAATCTGTTCTCCATCATTTCTGGAAATCGATCCGGAGATAGGACTTATTACAAGATGCGTTGCCGGCAAAAAAGAAAATGGTGCAGTGTTCTGTCATACTACCACATGGCTTATCCAGGCGGAATGCATGCTTGGTAGAGGCAGCATGGCATTTAATTATTTCAAGAAGCTTCTTCCTAACAGAGTCGATTCTGATATTTTTCAAGCTGAACCTTATGTTTATTCTCAGTATATTACCAGCGATGAGCATTCTTCTCCCGGCAAAGCTAGTCATTCATGGCAGACCGGCACTGCGTCCTGGATGTACAGAATTTCATTCGATTATATCCTCGGTGTCAGGGCTACATACAACGGTTTGATTGTCGATCCAGCAATTCCAGCCGACTGGAAATATTTTAAAGTTGAAAGAATTTTTAGGGGGACCAAATATATAATTGAATTCGAAAATCCATACGGTGTTGAATATGGAGTAAGTTCTATTCAGGTTGACGGAACTTCTTTAGACGGCAACCTAATTCCGATTTCCAAGAAAAAGATTTGCCGGGTCAAAGTAAGAATAGGAAGCAGGCTGAAAACCAAACAGAAGGACAGTCAGCAAACAATTAATGTTGAAATAAAATAGATATTTCTTTTATGCTTAATCGAAACTCAAAAAATCCAATAGTAACGAGAAAAGATATTCCGGATATTTACCCGGCAATGGTCGATGTTTCCTCGGTATTCAATCCGGGGGCAATAAAGTTCAATGGCAAGTACGTACTTCTTCTCCGTGTTCAGAACAGAGCAAGAGAAACATTTATTGTTAAAGCTGAAAGCAGCGATGGTATAAATTTCAAGGTTGACAAAAAGATAGTTGATTTTAAAGGAATTGAAAGGGTTAAAAAAAAGATTTATCACATTTATGATGCTAGAATAACAAGAATTGAAAATGAGTACTTCATCATGTTTGCAATGGATATGGATGAAGGGTGCAGGCTCGGATTAGCTAAGACAAATGACTTTGATGAATTTATTTTTCTCGGCATCGTATCTAATGATGATACACGCAACGGAGTTTTATTCCCTGAAAAAATAAATGGAAAATATTTACGTTTTGATCGACCAAATAAAGTTCAACTTGCAGATGGTCCTACATCAGGCAACACAATTTATTTATCCGAATCAATAGACTTGTTAAACTGGAAAGCAATTAAACCTGTTATGACTGGACGATTTCATTATTGGGATGAAAATATCGGTTCAGGTCCGCCGCCAGTAAAAACTCATGAAGGCTGGCTTCACATTTATCATGGAGTTGCAATGCACTTTGCCAGTTCAAATATATATCAAGCCGGAGTTGCCTTGCTTGATCTGAAAGATCCTTCGATTGTTTTTTCAAGAGGAAGATATAACATCCTCGAGCCGAGAGAATTGTATGAATTAATCGGTCAAGTTCCAAATGTAGTTTTTCCCAGCGGTATGATTGTGGATGAATCTGATGAAAATGGTTTTGCTTTGCCGGAAAGTAAAGTCCTAATCTATTACGGAGCTGCGGATACTGTGGTTGGATTAGCTGAAACTACAATTAAAGCGCTGATTGAAGCTGCGAAGCAGTCATAAAAAAGTCTTATCCGCTTACTTAAAATAGAATCAAAAAAGTTTACTGTCCTTAAATCAATAAATAAAAAGACATAATGAAAAAAATATTTTTACTCTTTCTTCTAAGTACAGTTTGTTTTGCTCAACAGCTTCCCATACCGCGAATAAAATTTTCACCGCAAAAGTATATTTGTTATTACACAAGTAAGCCGTTAAGAATTGATGGTAAACTAAGTGAAACTGCCTGGAAAAAAGCTAAGTGGACAAATGACTTTGTTGATATTGAAGGTCCGTCTAAGCCGATTCCGAGATTCCGAACCCGTGTTAAAATGCTCTGGGACTCAAGCTATCTATATATCGGTGCTGAAATTAATGAACCGGAAGTTTGGGCTACATTAAGACAACGCGATACAGTTATTTTCTATGATAATGATTTCGAGGTCTTTATCGATCCTGACGGTGATACACATCGTTATTCGGAGTTTGAGATGAATGCATTTAATACGGTTTGGGATTTACTACTGATAAAGCCGTATAGAGATACCTGGAATGCACCTCTAAATGATTGGGATATCCATGGATTGAAAACTGCTGTTACTGTTCAAGGTACTATTAACAAACCCGGTGATAAAGATAAAGGCTGGACTGTTGAATTAGCTTTTCCATGGGAAGCATTTAAAGAGATTGCTCAAGTATCAACTCCTCCAAAGAATGAAGATCAATGGAGAATAAATTTTTCCAGGGTTGAATGGAAGACGCATGTAGTTAACGGAATTTATAAGAAAGAAATAAATCCGGCTACAGGTAAACCATTCCCGGAAGATAATTGGGTATGGTCTCCTCAAGGTGTTGTTAATATGCATTATCCCGAGATGTGGGGATACATTCAATTTTCTACAAATAAGGTAGGAACAAAATCAGAATCATTTGTTGAAAGAAAAGAGGAAGCAGCAAAATGGTACTTGAGACAGATTTATTATCGCGAAAGAAATTACTTTGATTCTACAGGTTCATTTACCACCGACTTGAAAAAAATCGGGATGAAAAATGAAGACGTCCCCGGTTTTGAAATGCCGCCAGTTGTTGAATGCACAACGGATTACTTCGAAGCTCGGCTGCAATCACTTGACGGAACCGAGAACGTGTGCATTAGAAATGACAGCCGGGTTTGGATAAAACATTCTTTGAAAGCCCAGACGAAATAATTAAAATTAAGAATAGATTAATTGTCAGCGTCTTCTCTAATCTTAATCGTAATCATGCTCTTAATAATACTCAGATTCAATCCAATTAAGATTAAGCGCAAGATTAAAAAAGTTAATATTCTATTATGAGACCAGATCCTAAAAATAGAAAATTTGTCAGCAGTTTAATCGAAGAAAAAATATTGGAAGTAAAAAGTTCGATAGCGGATAAAGACTTGGCCAATCTTTTCGAAAACTGTTTTCCAAATACTCTGGATACTACAATAGATTTTAAGAACGATAATGAGCCGGATACTTTTGTAATTACTGGCGACATAAACGCAATGTGGCTGCGGGACTCCACAGCTCAAATCTTTCCTTACCTTCAGTTTGCAAATGAAGATCTTCATTTGAAAGAAATGATTAAGGGCGTACTTAACCGGCAAAGAAAATCTATATTGCTGGATCCTTACGCCAATGCATTTTTAAAAGAAACGTCAGATAAAAGTGAATGGCAAAACGATCTGACAGAAATGAAACCAGGTGTACACGAAAGAAAGTGGGAACTTGATTCGCTTTGCTACCACATTAGATTGATATATAACTTCTGGAAAATTACCGGTGATGCTACATGCTTTGACAGCGAATGGCAGCAAACAGGCATACTGATAATAAAGACTTTCTCTGAACAGCAAAGGAAAAACAATGCTGGTCCATATAAGTTCGGTAGAATAACTGCGTGGAGTACGGATACAGTCCCGGGCAATGGCTACGGCAATCCAATCGAGCCGGTTGGCTTAATTGCATCAATCTTTCGTCCTTCCGATGATGCCGCGATTTATCCATTCTTAGTGCCATCGAATTACTTTGCAGTGATATCATTAAAACAAATGGCGGAAATATTTGAGAGGATTTATAAAAATTACGATGCAGTTGTGCAGTGTAAAACCCTTGCTTATGAGATTGAAAATGCTCTTCTGAAATATTCGGTATCTGATCATCTTAGCTTCGGAAAAATATTTGCTTACGAAGTCGACGGATTCGGCAATAAATTATTTATGGATGATGCGAATGTTCCAAGCCTGCTTTCACTGCCTTATTTAGGCTGCTGCGAAGCTGATGATCCGGTATACCTTAATACAAGAAAATTTATTTTAAGTGGAAGTAATCCGTATTTCTTTAAAGGAAAAGCTGCTGAAGGTACCGGAAGTCCGCATACTTTGAAAAATAATATCTGGCACATCGGAATTATTATGAGGGCTTTGACCACCATCGATGAAGAAGAAATTATTAGGTGTCTTTATTATTTAGAAACAACGACCGTAGGCGCGGGATTCATGCATGAATCATTCGACAAGGATGATGCAAATGTTTTTACACGAAGCTGGTTTGCATGGGCTAATTCTTTATTCGGTGAATTAATTCTAAAACTCTATAATGAAAGACCCGAAATACTAAATAAAAAACTTGTAGACAATTCGATTTAAGTTTAAGTGAAAATGAAACTAAATTTTATATTATCTGTCTTTATTTGTTATGCATCTGTAATGTTGTCTCAAGGCATTCCGCTGTATAAAAATCCAAAGCTGTCCGTTGAAGCAAGAGTGAACGATCTGATTTCGAGGATGACGCTTGAAGAAAAAGTTTACCAGATGGTCTACAATGCACCGGCTATAAAGCGGCTTGGCATCCCTCAATATAATTGGTGGAATGAAGGATTACACGGTGTGGCAAGAGACGGAATTGCAACGGTGTTTCCAGAGTCAATTGGACTTGCAGCAACGTGGGATACAAAACTTATGTACAAAGTTGCGACCGTAATTTCAGATGAAGCGAGGGCAAAGTACAATAAGGCAATAAAAGAAAACGGATACAGTGGTATTTATCAAGGATTAACTTTTTGGTCGCCGAATATAAATATAGAGCGTGATCCGCGGTGGGGAAGAGGCATGGAAACGTACGGTGAAGATCCATGTTTAACTGGTATGCTTGCTGTCGAGTACGTAAAAGGTATGCAAGGCAGCAATCCGAAATATTTAAAGACTGTAGCAACTCCAAAGCATTTTGTATTATACAGCGGACCCGAATATGATAGACATAATTTTGACGTGGAAGTTAGCGATTATGATTTGAGAGAAACTTATCTGCCGCCGTTTAAGGATTGTGTTGTCGACGCCGGTGCCGGTTCGATAATGTGCGCTTACAATAAATTCCGCGGTATGGCTTGCTGCGGAAATAATCCTTTACTAAAAAAAATTCTTAGAGATGAATGGGGCTTCAAAGGCTACATTGTTTCTGATTGCTGGGCTGTTCCGGATATGTATGATTTTCAAAAAGCAGTTAGTTCAAAGGAGGAAGCTGCCGCTGTTGCAGTTGGTGCAGGTACCGATCTCGAATGTGGTAATTCTTATCCTTCTTTAGTTGATGCCGTTAAGAAGGGTTTAGTTAGTGAAACGCAAATTGATACTTCCGTAAAGAGATTATTCATAGCCCGCTTTAAGCTTGGAATGTTTGATCCGCCTTCGATGGTACCGTATTCTAAATTGAATAAGATAAATACAGAGAAGGATAAACTGACAGCACTTGAGGCTGCCAGGGAGTCGATAGTATTATTGAAGAATGAGAATAATTTGCTTCCTCTGAAAAAAAATATCAAGACGATTGCTGTAGTAGGACCAAATGCAAACGACGTTGAAGTTCTTCTCGGTAATTACAACGGCTTTCCTTCGAATCCAATTACTCCGCTGAAAGGAATTAAAGACAAACTGAAGAATACTAAGATTCTTTATGAGCGCGGTTGCAATCTTGCAGAGAACATGCCCACATTTGAAAAAATTGATGATGCTTTTCTTTATACTTCTAAAGAGAAAAAGAATCACGGACTTGTCGGAGAATATTTTGACAATAGAGATTTTAAAGGGAAACCGGTATTCACACGAATAGATAAGAAGATTGATTTTGTTTGGGGTGATAAACCTCCTGATAAGAAATTTAATCCGACAAACTATGGAATAAAATGGACCGGGGTCATTGTTCCTCCTAGAACCGGCGAATATTATATCGGCGGTTATGGGTACAACGGCTACAAAATTTACATCGATGATTCCTTGTTAGTCAATTATTATGGCGAGTTTGATCCGGCTGTACAGTACAATCATATTGAACTTACCGCGGGCAAAGTATATAAAATTAAGATTGAGTTTTATGAAAAAGAGCGTTACGCTTTTATGCAGCTTATGTGGGATATCCCGGATGACAGTCTTGAGCAGAAAGCTATAGACGCGGTAAAAAAGTCTGATGCAGTGATTATGTTTATGGGTTTGTCTCCCCGTCTTGAAGGCGAAGAGATGAAGGTTAACGTAAAAGGCTTTAAAGGTGGAGATAGGATTACGCTTAATCTTCCCCAGATGCAGACTGATTTCATTAAAAAGATTCAGTCTCTTGGGAAGCCAGTAGTGCTAGTATTATTAAACGGCGGTGCGTTATCAATTAACTGGGAGAATGAGAATATTCCCGCAATATTAGAAGCATGGTATCCAGGTGAAGAAGCAGGCGCCGCTATTGCGGATATCATATTCGGGGATTATAATCCTTCGGGAAGATTGCCTGTTACGTTCTATGAGTCCGTTAGCCAACTTCCGCCATTTACAGATTATGATATGCAAGGTAGAACTTATAGGTACTTCAAGGGTAAATCGTTATATCCGTTTGGCTATGGATTAAGCTACACAAAGTTTTCTTTCAAAAACTTAAGGCTTGAGAAAAAAATAATCGGTCCATCCGACTCGACTGTTGTTTCTTGTGATATTACAAATGACGGAAAAGTAGAAGGTGAAGAAGTAGTGCAGATGTATGTGAAGGCTGAGAAGGATTCTATTGCAATAAAGACTCTGAAAGGATTTAAGAGAATAAAATTAGCACCAGGTGAGACTACGAAAGTTAATTTTATTATTTCTCCGAAAGTACTTTCAAGATGGATTGACCGAAAAGGTTTTACTGTTGAACCGGATAGTTATGTCATTTCAATCGGTTCATCATCTTCTCAATTTGACCTAAAGAATATTTTATTAAAAGTAAAATAGTATATAAAGTTTATTCTAATGTAAAATATATTACCCAATAATATTTCTAAATCTATGTATAATAAAAAGAAAAATTAGCTATTGCATTTTGTTTTTTAATAGTTTATTTTAATAACGAATAAACTTATGATTCTTTTTTAACAATTAATTCAAAAATAAAACTAACCGCTACTTTAAAAATTTATAATAACCTAAATGAAGGGATTGTATGATAAAAAGATTTACTGTTTTATTAGGAAGTCTTTTACTTCTTATAGAATTTTTTTGTACACCGTTTTTATCTGCGCAGAACGGTACTATTAAAGGAGTAATTAGAGATGCGCAAACAAAAGGTGCGCTTCCTTATGCTAATGTAATTTTGATGAAGACCAGCATGGGAGCTGCTTCGGATATGAGCGGTAATTACCTAATACAAAATGTCCCTCCAGGTAAGTACACATTAAAAGCTTCTTATGTAGGTTATAATACTTTAGAATTTTCCGTTAATGTTGAAGCCGGGAAAACTCTAACTCATAATATTATGCTGAAGCCTAAAACTCTCCAAGGAGAAACAGTGGTAGTTACTGCGCAAGCAGAAGGGCAAACTAAAGCCATAAATGAACAGCTAAATTCCATGTCGATTCAGAATGTTGTATCTGCGGCAAAGATACAAACACTACCTGATGCAAATGCTGCTGAATCGGTGGGAAGACTGCCCGGTGTATCTCTTATCAGGGAAGGCGGTGAGGCATCCCAGGTAGTAATAAGGGGTCTTGCACCGCAATACAATCAGGTAACTATTGGCGGTGTTGAATTGCCCAGTAATATTGCTTCCGGTAATCTTCTTACAGGTACTGATCTAAATAGCACTGCAACAAATAGCTCACTAGGTGATAGAGCTGTGGATCTAAGTATGATTTCCTCAAGCAGCCTTGGAGGAATTGAAGTTATAAAAGCAATTACACCTGACATGGATGCAGCAGTACTTGGAGGCGTTGTAAACTTTGATTTGAGGAAGGCGGAAACTAGTACTCACAATTTGGTGCCTAAAATTGGTCTTCTCATTCAAGGTGCATATAATCAGTTAAAGAATTCTACTAATGATTATAAATATGTAGCCTCTGTTGAGAATCGTTATTTCAATGATCACTTTGGAATATTCTTACAAGGATCTGCTGAGAAGCGTAATCTGAGTGACCAGGAGTTCGGTGCTTCCTATACTGTAAACAATGTAAATGTAAATCTTGGAGAGGCTACGATACCGAATCTTGATAACTTGACTCTGACGGATACATATAGAATTCGTCAGAGAGATGATGGTACTTTAGTGTTGGATTATAAGGATAAAAATTTCAGCATAGGTTTAGAAAATGTAATGAGCTACAGCGACACTAAATCTACCAACCGTAGTGAAACAGCATATATCTGGAACGCTTCAAGGGAACTAAACTACGGATTAAGCGGTAATGATACTAAGCTGAACTCACTTACAAGCATTCTAAAAGCCGATGCGAATGTTCCGTTCTTTCAAGTTCATGGGACGGTGGCTTATTCTTATTCGCGGTCTCAAGATCCAGGCGATGCAACTTTTAATTTTGTACAGGACTACGGCGGATTTACCGGTGGTATTGGTTCGTCAGTTGCCAAACTTCCCCCAAGTACAATTGCGAAATATATACAGCCAAATGATACGGCAGCCTGGCTGGATAACATCATTAATTCAAACTATTTACTCAAAGACCAATTTTATGAAGGTAAAATTGATCTTGAACATGATTTTAATTTTTCCGACCTGTTAAATGCAAAGTTGAAGTTTGGCGGAATGTATCAGGATAGAACCCGTTCTTACGATTATGGACAAAGAAGCGGCTCTTTAATATACAACGGAGGGGATGTTGTTTCTTCAGCTTTTAGAAAACAATATCCAAATATGGTATTTAACTCCACTGGTCTAAGCATGTTAAATTTCGTCTATAACGGATACAGTTTCGGAAATTTTTTAAAGGGCGAATATAATATGGCTTATCCTCTTAACGGCGATCTTATGTGGCAGCTGGTTCCGATTGCGATGACTCAAAATGCATCTCTAGGCGGCGGCTACCAGGCAAACGATCTAGCATCAAAGGTAAACAACTATACAGGCGATGAAATTAAAAGTGCGTGGTATGGAATGTTGACTCTCAATTTCGGAAATGTATTTACCTTGCTTCCCGGTGTGCGTTACCAAAATCTATCAGGTACATATACTGCTGGAAGAGTAGATGCAACAGTGCCTGGCAGTATTTATAGCGATACTACAGTAAAAGAGACTCACGGATATTTGCTTCCAATGGTTCACTTGATATATAAGCCTCTTAGCTGGCTGCAACTACACTTTGCTTACACTAATACTCTGAACTATCCTGATTTCACTACCATAACTCCCCGGTATGAGATAGCTCAAACTTTCATCGCTTATAACAATTACAATTTGAAGCCAGCAACATCTCAAAATTTTGATTTTGTTATGTCTGCTTATTCAAATGAAATCGGATTGCTTACACTTGACGGATTTTCCAAGCGGATCAAAAATCTAGTTTTTTATTCAAACACATGGGTAACAGATTTAGCTCCATTTCCGGGTCTCCCTGCTAAAAAAGGAAATTTGTGGAATTTAGTAACGTATGTAAATAGCCCGTATGTAGTGGATGTGTATGGAATAGAAGCGGACTGGGAAACGCATTTCTGGTATTTACCTGGAGTTTTATCCGGATTAATACTGAGCGTTAATTACACACACATCTTTTCGCAAGCGAATTATCCGAAAACGGTAAAGAATGTAACCTATGATGAATATGGAAATACTGTAACAACAGTTGTTGATACGTTTTATACCGATCGTTTAATTGATCAGCCAACTGATATTGCCAACTTAGCCATCGGATATGATTATAAGGGATTTTCAATAAGAGTATCGATGATTTATCATGATCAGGTATTTAATACTCCAGGTTTTATTTCGGCGGAAAGATCATTAGGCGGAAAATACATCCGGTGGGACCTTTCAACTAAACAAGATCTTCCTTGGTATGGACTGCAAGTCTTTTTTAATCTCAATAATATTAATAGTGAGGATGACATCTACCAAAATGCTAAAACCGGATATTTATCATCTCAGCAGAGATATGGTTTGGAAGCAGAATTAGGTCTACGATTAAGTATGTAAAAAAAATCAAGAACTAAAGAGACAATTTAAAACTATTAAAACAATTGTATTCTATAAAATTTCAAACTCTATGTAAAAGCGCTGATGCACTTATAAGCATGAGCAATCTAATAACCAAACAACAACCTAAGGAGGTATAACCTACTATGAAGAGACTGATATGGTCTATAACTTTAATGGTGGCAATATTTTTTACATTTGCCGCATACCTGCAAGCACAGCAGGTTTTAACGCCTGATACGCTTGTTATCTCTCCGCTTCCTCCGGGAAATGTTAACACCGTAATTAATGGTGATACAACTTCAAACGGACTTAGGAAGCATCCTAACCGCGTTTATGAGTTAAAGCGCGGACTAATTTACCAGGTAAGTGAACCAATTCAGGTAAATGGCTCAATTACTATCATTGACAGTGGTTCTACAACAGATCGACCCCCGGTACTAGCTCCTCAAGTTTTGCAGAACAACCAATCAATAGATCATTTCTTCGATTTGAATGGGAAGGGTAGCAGCGTTACAATTAAAAACGTATACTTCCTTTCTGTTCGTTCAGACAATGTAGTTCTTGGATGGTCTGATGGTATTCGTATTAATGCGGACAGTGTGAAGCTGACATTGCAGGGCGATATCTTTGATGCATTTACTCATACTGCATTATCGCTGGCAGGACAGTGGGATAAACTAATGGTCAGCGACTGTGTATTCAGAAATGAAATGCACAGCAGTTCATACTTCGGTGGCGGTGGCTATCTTTCAAACGGCAGCACTGATATGGATACCACTATATTTGTAAATAATACTTTCTTCTGCAACAATTCTTACGATTTCTCTATTCGTGGATATTGCCCAAGATCTGTTTTCGCACACAATACTTTGGTCTACGGAACTGTTAATCCATTCTTAACATATTTAGATCAAAATCTACATATGGACAACAACCTCTTTTATACAATGCATGCATATGGAGGAATTCCCGAGCATGTTATTCAGAGCTGGTTTGAGAATTATCCGGATACATCAACGAGCAGTATTGTGCAGGTTATGGTAACAGATACCACAAGCTGGTGGACTCAACTTTGGGGAGGCGGATCAAATGGTGCAGTCCCTGGTCCAGAAGTTTATGCAGGCACCGGCGGATCAGGTAATGCTCAAGTTACAGCCGCTGAAGTAGCAGGTTCTGCAAGAGTTTTTGATCTTAGGAATAATGATTATTTCTGGCCTCAGAAATTTTACGATGTTTACACAGCATATAATGATACAGTAAAAACAACAGATTCTGTGGATGTACCAAACTATACAACTGCCGGTACTAAAGCGGTTATGGTTAGGAAACTTTATTTGCCTCATTGGATGAGCTCATATGATCGATATGCGATTGCTAAGATAGACAGCAATGGCGGTCATGTTGATACAACCGGTAATTTAAACGTTGATCCAGGATTCAATGCAGACATTCAAGGTCAGTTGGATAAGTTGATGGCTTACGTTATAAAAATAGCGACCAACACATTAGATAGCGCTTGGTACTATACTTCTAACAACGCTGCACTTTATCCTCCTGTTTGGCCTCTGCATGAAGATTTAAGTTATACAAACACTACCTTGCAGCATGCCGCAACAGATGGTTATGCAATTGGCGACTTAAACTGGTTTCCAACACAAAAAGCTGCTTGGCTTGCCGGCGGTGGGCTCAATGGCGTTCAGCAAATACCTAATGAGATGCCGTCTAATTTCCAATTAAGTCAGAACTATCCGAATCCTTTTAACCCGAGTACTGAAATTAATTACTCGATTCCAAAGAGCGGATTAGTAACACTTAAAGTATACAACATCCTCGGTCAGGAAGTTGCAACACTTTATAATGGATTCCAGAGAGCCGGAGCTTATACGGCTACATTTGATGCTTCGAAACTTGCAAGCGGAATCTATCTCTATAGATTAGAATCGGGCAATTTTGTCCAGACTAAAAAAATGATCTTAATGAAATAATAACTGACCTCCTTTCCCTGTCCCGGACTAACCGGGACAGGTTTCCTATTACAATAAAAAATTTATTACTTTTCATAAGTATTTTAATACCAATAAGTGAATCGCTTGATTTTTTTTACAAAGATATGACGTCTTGCAGAACTATGAATAAAAATGCTGCGGGGAATTAAAGATCCATTTTTTTATTTATCTATATTGAATGACTACCAGGATTTAAAATTAATATGAAGAAAATCAAGAATATTTTGCTATTTATCCTGGCAGTTCAATTAGCTTTGTTTGCACAAAAGAGAGAGATAGTTGCATATTTCGGCGGCGGCGACATTAATCATGGATATTTAGTAAAGAATATAAAAACTTCAGGGGCGGCAAGTAAAATAACAACTTTAATTTTTGCCTTCGCGGCGCCGAAACCGGACTCTTTAGGCAGCATTGTTCCTCAAATAAATTCTTACATTGATTACCAGCAGCCTTACACTTCCGAAATGAGCATTGACGGCGTTGCTGATGATTCAACTCAACCGCTTCGTGGGCAATTCAATCAATTAAAAAAATTGAAAGCAGAATATCCTGGACTGAAAATTCTTTTATCAATCGGAGGCTGGGGCGGAGGTAAATATTTTTCAGATGCAGCGCGTACTACGGTATCCAGAGAAATATTTGTTGATGACTGCATCAATAAATTTATTTATGGTGACCTACCTGTAATCAATGGCGCCGGTGGAAATAGATCTGCAGAAGGAATCTTTGACGGCTTTGATATTGATTGGGAATTTCCGGTAAGCGGCGGACCCGAAGGAACTCATAATATTCCCGACGATAAAGAAAATTTAACCAAACTCCTCGGGTTATTCAGAAAAAGATTGGACATTGTAAACCCTAAGTTGATTCTGACCGAGGCTGTTCCTGCCTTTAATCCTAATCTAAATAACTTTGATATAAAAGCTGAAGCAAAATATTTGGATTGGTTCAACTTGATGACATACGATTTACATGGCAATTGGAATAATGCCTCAGCCCATCATACAAATCTTCTTTCATCTCCGCAAGATACTTCCGATAACGGTGCAGAGCTTTCATTTAATAAATCGGTAAAATATTTCTTAGATACTTTAGGAATAAGCAGCCAAAAGATTGTTCCCGGCGCGGCGTTCTACGGTAAAAGCTGGTCGGTAATTGATACTGTTAACAACGGATTATATCAGCCGGCAAAAGATTCAGGAGGCGTAATTAATGTTTTATTCTCTAGTTATTCTAACTTAGTTAAACTTGAGTCGGAAGGATATAATTATTATTGGGACACTCTGGCAATGGCGCCGTGGCTTTTCAATCCTGAAAAGAAAATATTTTGGACATTTGATGATGCTAAATCAATTGCACTTAAATCACGCTACGTAGATGCTTACAATCTGCGCGGACTTATGTTTTGGGAAATTAGCGGAGACGATTCCAATGGCACTTTGGTAAATACAATTTATACTCGAAATATGCCGCTTGTTCAAACAAATCATAGTAATAGCAATAACAAGGGCATCTCTATAAGAATAATTCGACCTCAAATGAATGACAAGATTTCAGCCGGATCTAACGTAATTATTAGTACACTTGAATCAAGTGAATCTTCGATTGCCAAAGTTGAATTTTTTGTAGACGGTAATTCAATAGGCTATTGTGCAAAAGCGCCTTATGATTGGGTGTGGTTCAACCTTTCAAAGGGCAAACACAAACTGAAAGCTGTTGCAGAAGATTTTGACGGCAATGAATTCAGTTCCAAGTTTATTACTATAGATGTTGAATAACGGAAAAAAGTATTAAATAGAAGCTTTCACTATTTTTGTAAGTAAAACTTAACCTTAAACTAAGAGGCTAAATTGTATTTTATTGATTACGTTATTATTCTCCTTTACTTCCTTCTTTCAATAGGAATTGCCTTATACTATTCTAAGCGCGCAAGTAAAAGCACCGATGAATTTTTTCTTTCCGGGAGAAATCTTCCGTGGTACTTGGCAGGGCTTTCTATGGTTGCAACAACGTTTGCTGCTGATACGCCGCTTGCTGTAACGGAACTTGTAGCAAAAAATGGAATTGCTGGAAATTGGATTTGGTGGAATTTTGCATTCGGCGGATTACTTACAGTTTTCTTTTTTGCGAAGCTCTGGCGGCGTGCCGGGATAATGACCGAAGTAGAGTTTGTTGAGATAAGATATTCTGGAAAGCCAGCAAGATTTTTAAGAGGCTTTCGTGCTCTGTATCTTGGAATTTTCATGAACGTAATTATTATGGGCTGGGTAAATCTGGCAATGGAATCAATCTTAATCGGCATGTTTGGCATACCAGAGTCGCAAGTAATGCTTTATGTTTTTGCCAGCATGTTTTTGGTTGCATTTTATTCTGCACTATCTGGATTATGGGGGGTTGTAGTAACAGATGCTTTTCAATTTGTTCTTGCAATGGGCGGTACTATTATCCTGGCAATTATTGTGGTTAACTCAAATCAGATTGGAGGCATCTCCGGATTACAGCATAAGCTTCCTCATTTTGTTTTTAATTTCTTTCCAGCAATATCAAGTGTAACTTCTGCAGGCGGTGCATTCGCATTAACAGTTGCAGCTTTCTTAGCCTACGTCGGAATTCAATGGTGGGCATCGTGGTATCCCGGTGCAGAGCCTGGAGGCGGCGGTTACATTGCTCAGAGAATGATGTCTGCTAAAGATGAAAAGCATTCATTGTTTGCAACTTTATTTTTTCAAATTGCTCATTATGGAATAAGACCATGGCCCTGGATTATTGTTGGTTTATGTACACTGATTTTGTATCCGCATCTCGGACCTGATGCAAAACGCATGGGTTACATTTATGCAATGAACGATTTTCTTCCGATGGGATTGAAAGGATTGCTTGTCGCCGCCTTCTTTGCTGCATACATGAGTACGATTGCAACACAGTTAAACTGGGGGAGTTCGTATGTTCTTAATGATTTTTACAGACGCTTTATGAAACCCGGAAAAGATGAAAAGCATTACGTAAAAGCTTCAAGAATTTTAACGATCCTTTTAATGATCGCTTCAGTAATAATTTCACTTTTTATTCAGAGTATTTCCGGAGCCTGGGAATTTATTTTAGAGACAGGCGCCGGTGTTGGTCTAGTATTAATTTTACGGTGGTTTTGGTGGCGTATAAATGCGTGGTCGGAAATTTCTGCTTTGATTGCGCCGTTTGTAATATTGCCTTTCATTATGATTTATAAAGTTGAATTTCCGATTTCACTGTATTACCTGGTTTCTGGAACAACTATTACCTGGCTTATTGTTACGTTCTTAACAAAGCCTACAGATGAGAAAACTCTTTTTTCTTTTTACAGAACTGTTCATCCAGGCGGAGTTTTATGGAAGAAAATTTCAGATAAGCTTCCGGATGTGAAAAGCGATACCGGTTTTTTCAAAATGTTTATGAATTGGCTTTTCGGGGTTATTTTGGTTTATTCATTTTTATTTGGAATAGGAAAATTAATCTTTGGAGATTATAAGTCAGCTATAATTTATGCGGTTGCAGCGCTGATATCAATATTTATAATTTATAAGAACTTGATCAGCGCAGAAGGAAAGATTATTGAGGGTAAGACTCTTGCAACACAAAGAAATGTCGGAATGAAGGAATGATGGTGTGCTAGAATATTGGAGGAATGGAATTAACAGATCTGACTTTTTATCCCATTATTCCCCAATACTACAAGATTCCGGTAGGAAAATATTTATACAATTAATTAAAATTAATAATTGAATATGGAATATTTATGAGACTAATAATTGAATCTGATTACGACTTAGTATCAAAATGGGCAGCAAATTATGTAGCAAAAAGAATTTTGGAATTTGCGCCTACTGCTAATAAAAGATTTGT
Organism: Bacteroidota bacterium; assembly: GCA_021815405.1. Classification (GTDB taxonomy): domain Bacteria; phylum Bacteroidota; class Ignavibacteria; order Ignavibacteriales; family Ignavibacteriaceae; genus FEN-1297. The sequence goes on along the minus strand of JAKAGV010000027.1, from coordinate 408 downwards.
GCTTGGATTACCGACCGGTTCATCTCCAGTCGGGATGTACAAAGAGTTGGTCAATTTAAATAAGCAAGGCGTTGTTTCATTTAAGTATGTAACAACATTTAACATGGATGAGTATGTTAATCTGCCTGAAGATCATCCTGAAAGCTATCATTCATTTATGAATAAAAATTTCTTTGACCATATTGATATAGATAGAAAGTACGTGAATATACTTGATGGCAATGCCAAAGATCTTGACCAAGAGTGCGAAGATTATGAGAAGAGGATTACAGAAGCCGGCGGAATAAATTTATTTGTCGGTGGAATTGGACCTGACGGGCATATTGCGTTTAACGAACCGGGCTCATCGTTAGGCTCGCTTACAAGAGTTAAGACATTAACTATGGATACAATAATTGCCAACTCAAG
>JAKAGV010000008.1 GCA_021815405.1 Bacteroidota bacterium | reverse complement strand
AATAGAAAGAATTGACAAATATTTTTCTATGATAAATAAAAATCCGATAGTATACCGATGGAAATACAAAATGGATACTGTTTAACCTATATACAATTGTATGAGAATTTTAAAAACGTTGTACTAGGCTGCTTGTAATTGAGGACGATTACGAGAACCAAAAGTTAATTGAAACTTACCTAAAGCGTAAATTTACAATTAGTGTTTGCGATTCTGAATCGACTTTTTATGAAAAAATGAAAGAAGGGAAATATGATGTGTTTCTTGTTGATATTTCTCTTAGAGGGAAGAAGGACGGGCTTCAACTTGTAAAAGAATTGAGGGAATCTTCGGAATATTTTAATGCACCGATTATTTGCATTTCTGCCCATGTATTTCCAAGAGACCGCCAGAATGCTTTTAATGCCGGTGTAGATGAATTTCTACCGCGTCCGATTAGAAATGAAGATATGCTTAATTCAATTATTGAAGTATATAAGAAAAAAACCGGGAAGTCAATTTAATCCCAAATTTTTTACATAGATTAATTTCTTTTTAAAATTAAATTGCAACATGTAATTAAATGTTTGCGCTGAGGGTTTTCATAAATTTTTTTCTTAGACCGAGGGAGAAGTAATCTCTATATATTTTTATGATGCTCCAGTTCATATTTCATTTTAAAAAAGGAGTAGACATGGAAACTATTTTTGATCATAATATAACAGGGATCGAAATAGAAGTACTCAACTCTTTCATTCCAAGCAGGGCAATCAGAACGAGGGAGAAATATGCTGAAAGCCTTGACAGCGATAAATTCAACTCTGATCTATACCACCTATATATGATAAGGGGAAATGCTTACAAGGCTGAAGAATATTTAAATAAGATAAAAAATCCTGATTATAAATACATTTTATCGGCGTTTTAACAACACTGATTTTAGTATGTTAGAAAGGAATAAAATTTTTTAATTCTATTCCTTTCTAATTTTTTTTATTCAAATCTAATCAATTCAAATTAAAATTCTAAAGTTGTAAATCCGCTTTCATCTGATCGAACTGCTCTTTTGTTATCTCACCTTTGGCATAGCGTTTTTTCAGAATATCTAACGCACTTTCTTGAATAGGTGGCATGTATTTAGGTGAATGTTCTCTATTTATAATTTTTACCACGATCCAGATGATAAGAACAATAAAAAGCACTTTGAATATTCCCAAAAAGAATATCCCATCCCAGAAGAATTGATTAAACATATTTTCTCCTTTAATAATCTTCTTAAATTATTTTTTTATTAAAGTACTAATATAACAGAAGTTACGCAAGAGCTTATAAATGTCATGCAGTCCCGAAAGCTTTCGGGATCAGCATCTAAAAACTGCGCAAAAAAGAGATTCCGAATCAAGTTCGGAATGACAAATTCATTTCTTTGTGTAACTTCAGTAATATAATTAATAACTTACCATTATAGTATCGAACTAATCGCAGCAGCTTTTGGTAAATAATCTTTTGCTTATTTTTTTCCAGCCCGGCGTAATTTCCTGATTCTTAAAACCTGCAGAAGATATAATCCTTGATATTTTTTCGCTGCTTAAATTTACTGTTCTAATAGTAAGAATTTTCCCGGGATCATTTAGATCAATATTCCATTCGACTATTCCATCTGATTCGTTTAGCTGGGTTTTAATCTTTTCAACGGCTTCATTACTACTGATGTTTGTCGCAAATTTTAATGTTTTCATGTTTAACTGTATTCAATTGGTATTAATAAATTTCAAGCTAATTGATTTACGTACTAAAATCAATTATAATTATTCTATCCAAAATTAATAAAAAGAAAATTGAAAACATTAAAGAAGAATATACTGCTGATTATTATTTTTAGCATTGCAATGGGATTGCTTGAGACTATTGTGGTGGTTTATTTAAGAAAAATTTATTACCCTGAAGGTTTCAAGTTTCCATTAGTAATTATTCCAAGTGCTATTCTGCAGGTAGAGATAATGAGAGAATTCTGCACATTGGTAATGCTTATTTCAATTGCTTTTATTACTGGCAAAAACAAATTACAAGGATTTTCGTATTTCCTTCTATCCTTCGCAGTTTGGGATATCGTATATTATATAGGACTAAAATTAATTCTCAATTGGCCTGATTCATTTTTAACCTGGGACATCCTCTTCTTAATTCCAATTCCTTGGATTGGTCCTGTGGTAGCACCGTTTATTTCCTCATTATCAATGATTATTCTCTCGTTGTCTTTGTTGTTTTTTCGGGAGAGATTTGACAATTTCAAAATTAAGTTGATTGAATGGCTTTTAATTTATTTGGGAGCGGTTTTAATATTTATATCATTCATCTGGGATTATACTTCCATTTTAATTTCAAGAAATCTATTCTCTAAAATTTTCTCTTTTAATCAAGTTGAAATTCAAAACATAACTCTTAATTATATGCCTTCAAATTATAATTGGACTCTTTTCATACTCGGACTAATATCTATATATCTTTCGATATTATTATTCATTAAAAGATATTTGTATTTAACAAAAAGTTAATGATATTTCCGGGCAAGCCATTGCTTAAAATTTAATTTGTCATTTCATCAACTTTATTTTTGTTAGCCTTTTGTAAAGCACTATATTGCTCTTTTGTCATTGTTGGTAGTTTTTCCATAAATGCTACAATTGCCCAGATATTATCATCACTGTGTGTCTTACCAAAAGCAGGCATTCCGGTCATTTTTATTCCATTTTTGGTAATCCAAAATAATTCTGATGCCGGCATTTCTTTCGCAGAATGAGCTAGATTTGGCGGATGAGGATAAAGTCCTTTTCCTATTTCATTGCTTGGAATTCCAGGTGCTCCATGACAGCCTACACACATTTCATTATAATGTGAAAATCCAATCTTTACTAATGTAGAATCATTTAGGTTATTCGGGACTTTTATGTCTTTGGATCTATGTTCGATCGAGTTATTTTTAAGTGTGCTTATTACCCACAAAGTTAATTTGTTATGAGGAACCATAGCGCTGATATTGTAAATCCCCGATTCAAGAAAAAGAATAAATCCAATTATTAAAACTGCAATTACGATTAAAGTTCTTATTGCATACTTCATACACATCCTTAGAAATTTTAGATGCTAAGATAAAGTCTTTAATAATTGATTTTTGAAGTACATATCACAATGAAAGATCTAAAATAAACATCTGTCAGTGATCCATTAAATTTGTTTTTGTTAAACGAAAAGTTATAATTGGATGTCTACAATCCAAAATTATATTGATATTTGTTGAACATAACGGTATAAGAATATGAAAACTGCTGCTAAGTACGAATTAATCTTGGTCTTAACTTTATTGATGTTCACTCTTTCGCTATCATTTAATTTATTTGCTCAAGATAGAGGAAATTATGACCATAATAATAATGGAAAACATAAAGGCATATATAAAAAAGAGGAAAGATATAGACATGATAATAGGGATAAACATTATAGAAGAGGCGATTATTACGAAAGAAAAGTCCGTACTGTGCGCAGAGATGAGAATTCATATCGACGATGTAGGTACAATGATCGTGATTATTTTTTCCGCGACGGCAGGTTTTATGAAATGAGAGATAGAAATTATATAGTTGTAACACCCCCAATTGGAATCCGAATTAATTATCTTCCAACCGGATATAGAGTGGAATATCATGGAAGAATAAGATACTATTTCTTCGGCGGGATTTATTATCGCTTTTTACCAGGCATCAGAATGTATGTGGTTGTTAAAGCTCCAATTTAATCTTTTATTTTTAATATGATTTAGCCAACATGCCTTTTGTTTTTAATGTTGAAAAAGTCCTAAATTTAATGTAGAAATTAGAAAGGGAATAGTGATGCCTAAAAATTTTGTTTCGAATAAAGATGTTACAGTAAGGATGTTCGAAAATGATTTCTTAGAAGCTTGTTCGAAGGTTCATCCTGTTGTGCCAGTTATAATATACACTCCTGTCATTATATATTTTCTATTTAAAACTATTGATATTTACTCAATTTCCGTAGTCAATATATTTACATTAATTATTATAGGAATTGTTGTCTGGACATTGACCGAATATACTCTCCATAGATTTATATTTCATTACAAACCAAGCTCAAGGTTAGGAGAGAGGATACATTTTATTTTTCATGGAGTACACCATGATTACCCAAGTGACTCACGTAGACTTGTTATGCCTCCATCAGTAAGTGTTCCACTTGCAGTATTATTTTATTTTTTATTTCTTGCTATTCTCGGTAATAGTTTCGTTTCTCCATTCTTTGTCGGATTTTTGATCGGTTATCTTTTTTATGATATGACCCATTACGCTGTACATCATTTTAATATTCATAATAGATTTTGGCTTGCACTAAAAAAGCACCATATGAGACATCATTATTTAGATCCTGACAAAGGTTATGGAGTCAGTTCACCAATATGGGATAAGATTATAGGTACGGATTTTCCTAAGGCTAAAGAAAATCGCGAGCAAGTTGACCCAATATATAAATAATTATCATTAAACAGGGAAATAAATGGATTATCAATCATTGCAAACTGATTTTTCAACGGAAAAAAAAAGGATACTTATTGTTGAAGATAATATCGAAAGCCAATTGATTTTTAAAGTATACTTAAGACAAAAATATTATCTCGATATTGTCGCAACTGCGGAAGAAGGAATTCAATTTATAAAGAATAATGAATTTGATCTTATACTACTCGATATAAATCTTCCCGGTAATTTAAACGGCATTGATGTCCTTCATGAAATAAGAGCTAACTTAAAGTTAAAGGATTTGCCTGTCATTGTAATTACAGCTTATGCGCTTAAAGGTGATAAAGAAAAATTCCTAAACATTGGAGCGAATGATTTTATTGCAAAACCAATAACGAAAGACGCTTTAATTCATGAAATAGAAAAATATCTTAATTAACTGGCATTCCGCTTATTAAATAGGTGCTAAATACAATTATTTATAATTAGCAAATAGTTTGATAATGGGTTTTTTTTATCCTGAATTAAATTATCTTCGTTTTTTTACCAATTTATGTATCCGTGTGTCTGGTTGAGTTTTATTCGAATTAAATAGAGGATTATTTAACAAAATTGATAAAGTAAATAATCTTAATTGCGGAGAAGGATTTACTTTTTCTACTTTCTTCTTTCCTTTTTATTCAAAATAAGATTCCATATATTTGCACTTCAAAAAAATAAAATCATTTCAAAAATAAAAAATGGGTATATGATCAACCTAAAATCTCTTAATAGTGAACAACGGAAGGCTGTTGAGTACGTCAACGGTCCCGAGATGATTGTAGCAGGGGCGGGTTCGGGAAAAACAAGAGTTTTAACATACAAGGTCGCCTACCTTATAGATGTTGGTTATGAGCCGGATAGTATTCTTGCATTAACCTTTACCAATAAAGCTGCAAACGAAATGAAAGAGCGGATAAAAGATCTGGTCGGGCAAAAAGCAGGCAGCATCTGGATGGGAACTTTCCATTCTATCTTTGCAAAAATACTTAGGATAGAAGCCAAGAATCTTAATTTCAAAAGTAATTTTTCAATTTATGACACTGAAGATTCGACGTCTTTGGTTTCTAATATCCTTTCAAATTTTGAGATAAATATTGAAGGTTTAACTCCAAATTCTATCCGGCATAGAATCAGTAATAATAAAAACCACATGATACTTCCAAAAGAATTCAGGAAACATCATGTAAAATCTTTTATTGATGAAAAGTTCGCAGATATTTTCGATGAATATCAAAAGCGGCTGGTTGAAAATAATGCAATGGATTTTGATGACCTGCTTCTGAAGCCTATTGATATTTTTAATGAAAATCCCAAACTTTTACAAAAATACAGAAAGAAATTTTCATACATTCTTGTTGATGAATTTCAGGATACAAATAAAGCTCAGTATGAGTTGTTAAAGCTCCTGGTAACTAATGGCAAGATATGTGTAGTTGGCGATGATGCTCAGAGCATATACAGTTTCCGAGGTGCAAATCTTGCAAATATGCTGGACTTTGAAAAAGATTTTCAGAAACATAAGATTTTCAAATTGGAACAGAATTATCGTTCAACTAAAAATATTTTAGCTGCAGCTGATTCAATTATTAAAAATAACAAAGGGCAGATTGTTAAAACCCTTTGGACAGAGAACAACGATGGTGATCAGGTTACACTCGTTAAATGTGCAGACGAAAAGGATGAAGCATTTCAAATCGCTAAATTCATCAAGCACGAAATTTCTAAGAAAAAATTATCATTGAAAGACTTTGCAGTTCTTTATAGAACTAACGCACAATCTAGAGCTTTGGAAGATATTTTTAGACGGGAAAAAATTCCATATACAATTATAGGCGGACTGGAATTTTACAAACGCAAAGAAGTAAAAGATATTATTGCCTATCTCCGAATAATTGTAAATCCGAATGACGAAGAAAGCCTGCTTCGCGTAATGAATTTTCCTCAGCGAGGTATCGGATCAACAACTATTAAGAGGATGATAGCATTTGCTCGTAAGCTTAATTTGAGCTTATTTGAAACGATGTCGAGAGTGTTTGAAGTAATCGACATTAAAGAAAGAATCCAGAAGAATGTAAAAGGATTTAAAGTTCTTTTGGACAAATATATTGATTTGAAGGATAAACTTTCAGTCGGAGAATTGACAAGGGCACTTGTAGATGAACTCGGAGTAATGCGAATGTTCAAAGAAGAGAATACTCCGGAATCTATGGCGCGTTGGGAAAATATTAATGAACTTCTTTCTGCGCTTAGTGAATTTTCGAATACCAATAAAGAAGCTAAGCTTGAGCAGTTCCTTGAAGATGTATCGCTTATGTCTGACGCAGATTCTTTTGAAGAAGAGAAGAATACAGTGACATTTTTAACTGTGCATGCTGCAAAAGGATTAGAGTTCCCCGTAGTATTTATTTCAGGCTGCGAAGAAGATATTTTCCCTCTATCCAACAGATTTAGCACCGATGCAACTGTTGAAGAGGAAAGGAGATTATTTTATGTAGCCGTTACTCGTGCTCAAAACAAAGTATATATTTCTCATGCTCGTTCTCGTTATCGTTTTGGTGAAGTAGCATACCAAAGCAGATCACGGTTTATTGATGAATTGGATCCTTCCACTTATAGTGAGGTAAACGGTGGTATAGGTAGAAAATCTTCGATGCGTAAATCGAAGAAAGAAATGTACTATGAATATTTTGAATCTGTTGATTATGAAGATTTCGATCAGGATAATAAAACATTACGCCCAGGCAGCAGAGTAATGCATGAAAAATTCGGATTAGGAAAGGTGACTCAGGTGGTAGGTGCCGGTGATATGCAGAAAGCTACGGTAGTTTTCGAAGGCAACAATGTTAAGCAATTAATGCTTAAATTTGCGAAGTTAAAAGTTCTTTAATTTACTTAAATAATTTAAAATATTTTTTCCGAATAAAGATATGAAAAAAATATTGTCGATAAAATCAAAATATAAATCAAGGAGTTGAGACAATGTCCATCGCGCCTAAAAAATTGGCAATTTTAGTTGGAGGCGGGCCTGCACCGGGAATCAATAGTGTTATTGGAGCTGCTACTATTCGGGCTGCATTAGAAGGTGTTGAAGTAATTGGTATACGAGACGGCTTTAAGTGGATAATGGAAGGTGACATTTCACACGTAAAAGAATTAACTATTGAAAATGTAAGCCGAATTCATTTTAGAGGTGGTTCTTATATTGGCATTGCTAGAAACAATCCAACTAAAGACAAAAGACATCTTGAAAATACAGTTACTTCTTTGCTTCGGTTAAACGTTGATAAGCTAATTACAATTGGCGGAGATGATACTGCCTTCAGCGCACTTAAAGTTGATGAAATGGCTGATGGAAGAATAAAAGTTGTTCACGTTCCCAAAACAATCGATAATGATTTGGATCTTCCTCATGGAATCCCGACTTTCGGCTTTCAAACGGCAAGGCATATTGGTGTTGAAGTTGTAAAAAATCTTATGGTTGATGCACAAACAACTTCAAGGTGGTATTTCGTTGTTTCGATGGGAAGAAAAGCCGGTCATCTTGCATTAGGAATCGGCAAAGCAACCGGTGCCACTCTTACTTTAATTCCGGAAGAATTTCCCGGACCGAATATCAAACTGTCTCACATGGTTGATATACTTGTCGGAGCTATAATCAAAAGGTTGAGTTATGGGAGGAAAGACGGCGTTGCAATTCTTGCTGAAGGCTTGGTAGAGCATTTAAAGCCCGAAGAACTTGAACCCCTCGTTAATATTGAAAGAGATGCTCATGATAATATCAGACTTGCTGAAGTCAACTTCGGAGAAATTCTTAAATACAAAGTTCAGGAAAGGTTAAAAGAATTTGGAATTAAATCAACGATAGTAGCAAAGAATATTGGTTATGAGCTTCGCTGTGCAGATCCGATTCCCTTTGATATGGAATATACCAGAGATCTCGGCTTTGCGGCTGCACAATTTATTTTAAACGGCGGCACTGGTGCAATGGTATCGATTCAGAATGGACGCTTTGTTCCGATGTATTTTAAGGATATTATAGATCCGGCAACTAAAAAAACTAAAGTGAGAATGGTAGATCCCTCTTCAGAATCTTTTTATATTGCCCGCAGATATATGCTAAGGCTAAACCAGGCTGATTTTGAAGACCCACATGAATTGGCTAAATATGCAGCTACATGTGGAATTTCCTTGGATGAATTTAGAAATCAATTCTTTTACCTTATGGAAGAAGATTTGCTTTACAAAAACCTGAAAGAAGGAAATATCATGCTTGCGGCTGTTGAAACTAACGATGCACATAAGCCGACAATTGCTGGAAAAGTTAAAGAAGTAAAAGGGGAGAATGGCAGCATGCTGCCTTAAAAATTTCGTGTTATGAAACTTCAATAAATAAAAAGAGATGAACAATGGTTCATCTCTTTTTATTTTCAGGTAGAAAAATTCTGATTTAGACTGCCAAATCTTGCAATAATATCAGTGTTTATCTATATTTACACGCCAATTTTGAAAACCTTCGGGGAATATCCCAAAGAGAAGTGGATTAAACCCGAATGATGAAAATGCAAAAAGCAAATTTAATTAAAATTTGAGTTTTGAAGGATGTTCTTTATAAGCCGGGATGGCGGAATTGGTAGACGCACAGGACTTAAAATCCTGTGGGTGTTTTCACCCGTGCCGGTTCGAGTCCGGCTCTCGGTACTAAATTGATTATTTGTCATCAGCCATTGATCATTGCAGTAGATAATGACCGATTCAGGGCTCTTAGCTCAGTTTGGTTAGAGCGTCTGTTTGACGTACAGAAGGTCAGAGGTTCGACTCCTCTAGAGCCCACGAAAATAGATTAGTTTGATTTACTTTCAGTCTTAATCTTGCTCTTATTCGATTTCGTTCGATTAAGATTGGGAGTAAGATTAAAAGCAAGAATAAGGCTATAATCGGATTAGATTCCGATTTTTTTATATACGAATTATGGATAAAATAAAAATTACATTTCCGGATGGAAGCAGCAAAGAGTTCGAGAAGGGAACTTCGGCTTATAAAATTGCGGAGTCAATTTCACCGCGATTAGCTGAGGAAGCTCTTGCTGTTGAGATGAACGGAATTATTAAAGACTTGCACGCTCCGCTTAGTGCAAATGCTATTGTTAAGTTCCTTACCTTCGATGATGAGCATGGGAAGGAAGTTTACTGGCATTCAACTTCGCATTTGATGGCGCATGCAATACAGGAAATTTATCCGGAAGCAAAGTTTGGTGTTGGTCCGGCTATAGAAACCGGATTTTATTACGACGTTGATATCAACTCGAATCTTACTGAAGATGATTTGAAAAAAATCGAAGGTAAGATGAGTGAGCTGACTAAGGAGAATAACTCATTTGTCCGTCAAGACCTTTCGAAATCGGAGGCAATAAAATTTTTTGAGAAGAAAGGTGACAATTACAAAGTTGAAATTCTTTCAGAGATTGATGAGAACTCGGAAGACATCAGCATTTATAAAGAAGGAAACTTTACCGATCTTTGCCGCGGTCCTCATTTGCCTTCAACTGGAAAGATAAAGTATATAAAACTACTTAGCATTTCCGGTTCCTACTGGAGAGGCGACGAGCATAATAAACAGCTTCAGAGAATTTACGGCGTTTCTTTTCCTAAGAAGAAAATGCTTGATGAATATCTTCAAAGATTGGAAGAAGCAAAGAAGCGTGACCACAGAAAATTAGGCAGAGACCTCGAACTGTTTTTCATTTCTCAAAGTATCGGCAGCGGACTTCCGGTATGGCTTCCGAGAGGAACAATTCTTAGAGAGACTCTTGAAAATTATCTTAGAGAAGAACAAAGAAAGCGCGGTTACGAGCCGGTTATTACTCCACACATCGGAAATATAAATCTGTACAAAACCAGCGGGCATTATCCTTATTACAAAGACAGCCAGTTTCCTCCGATAAAATTGGATGACGGCAAAGAAGAATATCTTCTTAAACCGATGAATTGTCCGCATCATTTCCAGATTTATCTTTCGAAGCCGAGAAGCTACAGAGATCTTCCGATTCGTTATGCGGAATTTGGAACTGTTTACCGTTACGAGCAATCCGGCGAATTGAACGGATTGACTCGCGTTCGTTCTTTTGCTGTGGATGATTCGCATATGTTTGTAAGACAAGACCAGCTAAAAGATGAGGTCTGTAACGTAATCGAGCTCATCCAGGTTGTCTTCAGTCAGATGGGATTTAAAGAATTTACAACGCAGCTTTCATTCCGTGATGACAATGTTGATAAGTACGGCGGCGATGTTGCTCTTTGGGAAAAAGCCCAGCAGGAAATTAAAGAAGCCGCCGACAAAATGAATCTTACTTATTACGTTGCTGAAGGCGAAGCAGCATTCTACGGACCTAAAATCGACTTTATGGTTAAAGATGCGCTTGGAAGAAAATGGCAGCTCGGTACAGTTCAAATTGATTATGTAATGCCGGAGAGATTCAATCTTGAGTACACCGGAAGCGACGGACAAAAGCACAGACCGGTTGTAATTCACCGCGCTCCGTTCGGTTCACTTGAAAGATTCATCGGAGTTTTGATTGAGCATTACGCTGGGGAATTCCCGCTCTGGCTGGCGCCGGTTCAAGCTGCGGTCATTCCTATTTCGCAAAATTACATTGATTACGGAAAGTCAGTTTACGAATCTTTGAAAAGAAGAAACATCCGTGCAGAGTTTGACGAGAGGAATGAAAAAATCGGGTATAAGATTAGAGATTGGGAAAACCACAAGGTTCCTTACATGCTGATTGTAGGCGAGAAGGAACAAGCTGCGCAAAATGTTTCCGTTAGGCAGCATAAAAAAGGTGACTTAGGTTCTTTGTCTTTGTCTGATTTTATTGATAATATTGAGACCGAAATTAAAAATAAAATTACAACAACAAATTAGAGAGGTTGCTAATCGCTCAAAAAGAAGAAGTTCGTGTAAATGAGGAAATCAAGGCATCTAAGGTAAGGCTGATAGATGTCGATGGAGCCCAGCTTGGAATTTACACTGTAAGAGATGCGTTGAGAATTGCAGGCGAACGCGGTCAGGATTTAATTGAAATAGCGCCGCAGGCTAAGCCGCCGGTGTGCAAGATACTTGATTTCGGAAAATTCAAATACGAGCAGCAGAAAAGGGAAAAGATTCAGCGGAAGAACCAGCAGGTTTCTTTGCTAAAAGAAATACGGTTGCATCCAAATACCGACGTGCATGACTTTGAGTTCAAAGCAAAGCACGCTTTAAATTTCCTTGAAGAAGGAAATAAAGTAAAAGTAGTTGTAATGTTTAAAGGAAGAGAATTAGCTTACACCGAACAAGGCGAGGAACTGTTAAATAAGTTCGTCGAGAAGGTTCAGGATGTGGCAAAAGTTGAAGTCCCAATCCGTTTGGAAGGGAAGAACATGACTGTAATTCTGATTCCATCGAAGATGAAAAGCAAGAAATAAATAGGAACATAAAATGCCAAAAATGAAAAGCAACAGCGGAGCGGGAAAGCGATTCAGAAAAACCGCCTCCGGGAAGTTCAAGAGAGTAAGCGCTTTTAAAAGCCACATACTTACTTCCAAAAGTACAAAGAGAAAACGCAAGTTGAGACGCCTTACATTGGTATCCGAAGCCGAAGTAAAGCGTGTAAGAATTATGCTTCAGAAATAATGCAATGAAAGGTTAAAGATGCCACGCTCAAAAAATAAAGTAGCTTCACATAGAAAACGCAAGAGAGTATTAGAACTAGCCAAAGGTTACTGGGGCGCCAGAAGTAAAGTATGGACTGTTGCCAAGAACCACGTTGAGAAAGGCTTGGTTCATGCTTATAGAGACAGAAGACTTAAGAAAAGAACATTCAGACAGCTCTGGATTGTTAGAATAAATGCAGCCGCAAGATTAAACGGAACAACTTATTCCAGGTTAATCAGTGCGCTCAACAAAAAAGGCGTAGATATAAACAGGAAGATTCTTGCCAACCTCGCCGTTGAAAACCCGGCAGCATTTACTGAAATAGTTAAGTTTTCCGCTAACTAATTTTTTGCCCTCTTGGAATAATTTTATTATTCCGGGAGGGTAATTCTATTTTAAAATTTTATGCTTGAAGAAAAAATCTCCGAAATAAATTCCGGCTTCAACCAGGACATTGCTACTATTAAAGACCAAAAGCAGCTTGAAGAATTAAGAATAAAATACTTCAGCAGGAACGGGTTAGTCTCCCAGCTTTTTGACGAATTAAAAAATGCCTCCAAGGAAGAGAAACCGGTTTTGGGAAAATCTCTCAACACACTTCGAACCGACTTAACGGCAAAGTACGAGTCGGTAAAAATCCAGCTTGAAAATTCCAAAGAAAAAGAAGAAGATAAAATTGATTTAAGCTTGCCGGGTACAAGAAGAATAATCGGCAGCAAGCATTTAATAACTCAGACGCTTGATGAAATTAAAACAATTTTTAAGGGATTGGGTTTTTCTGTTGTCGGCGGACCGGAGCTTGAATCCGATTACAACAATTTTAGCGCGTTAAACTTTCCTCCAAACCATCCGGCAAGAGACATGCAGGATACGTTTTTTATTACTGAAGATTTTCTTTTAAGAACCCACACTTCGCCGGTTCAAATAAGAGTGATGGAGAAGTATAAGCCGCCAATCAGAGTTATAATGCCGGGACTTTGCTATCGTAACGAAGCAATCAGCTCAAGAAGTTATTGCGTGTTTCATCAGGTTGAAGGATTGTATGTTGACACTGATGTTACTTTTGCCGAACTGAAAGGAACGCTCGTTTCATTCGCACAGCAATTTTATGGTGAAGGTTTGAAGTATAGATTTCGTCCAAGTTTTTTCCCGTTTACGGAACCAAGCGCTGAGATGGATATAACTTGTTTCCTTTGTCACGGAAAAGGATGCAGAGTCTGCAAGCATTCCGGCTGGCTTGAAATTCTTGGATGCGGTATGGTTGACCCAAACGTTTTTGGTAACGTAAACATTGACCATGAAAAATACACCGGCTACGCTTTCGGAATGGGCATCGAAAGAACTGCACTGCTTAAGTATGGGATTGACGACATCCGCATTTTCTTTGAAAATGATTTCAGGTTCCTAAGGCAGTTTTGAACTCAACCCCCAACCGCTTCTCTTAGGAAGAGAAGGGATGACTAACTGAGCGGGTTGGTCATTTGGGATTTGCATCTTGGATGATTTGAATGAAAAATAAATTGGAATGAAAAACTTATTGGGTAAGTATTTACTCCAGGAGTTATGATTTGAAAGTATCATTAAACTGGTTAAAAGATTATATTGATTTAAAAGGCATTGCTTCGAATGACATAGTTGAGAGGTTGACTATGTCCGGTCTTGAAGTTGAAGATGTGGTTGACGAGACTGCTATTTACAAGGACTTTATTGTCGCCTACGTAAAAGAGAAAAAGAAACATCCGAATGCAGATAAACTTTCTCTCTGCATAGTAAACACCGGAACGGAAGACTTGCAGGTTATATGCGGAGCGCCTAATGTTGAATCCGGGCAAAAAGTTGTTTTCGCACCAATCGGAACTTTAATACCTAAAGGAAATTTTAAGATAACAAAAGCAAAAATCCGCGGAGTAGAATCTTACGGAATGATTTGCGCCGAGGACGAGCTTGATTTAAGCGACGACCATTCCGGTATTTTGGTGCTGGATGAAAAAGTAAACGTCGGCAAATCAATCGCTGATGAGCTTTCTTTGAATGATACCGTAATGGAGATTGCAATTACTCCAAACCGACCTGATGCACTTTCGCATATCGGCGTTGTAAGAGATTTGGCTGCAATCTATAATAAAGAATTTAAACTGCCTTCACTAAAGCTTCATGAATCTTCACATAAAATAAAAGATTTTGCTTCGGTTGAAATTGAAGATTCGGAAAACTGTCCGCGATATACAGCTATGGTTGTTAGAAATGTGGAGATTAAAGAATCGCCGGAGTGGCTGAAGAACAGGCTGACTAAAATCGGTCTGAGACCGATTAACAACGTAGTGGATGTAACCAACTTTGTTATGTATGAGTTGGGTCAGCCGCTGCATGCATTTGATTTGGACAGGCTTGCCGGGCATAAAATTGTTGTAAAGAGTACGGAAGTTGAATCAACTTTTACAACTCTCGATTCAAAAGAAAGGAAGCTGCCCGCCGGAACTCTTATGATTTGCGACGGAGAGAAGCCGGTTGCAATTGCCGGAGTAATGGGCGGAGAGAATTCAGAGATTAGTAATTCAACAAAAAATATTTTAATTGAAAGCGCATTTTTCAATCCGGCAAGCGTTAGAAAAACTTCAAAGCGGCTTGGATTAAGCACCGAAGCATCTTATAGATTTGAAAGATGGGTCGACCCTTCAGGAACTTTGTTTGCTGCCGAAAGAACAGCTCAACTGATAGCGGAACTTGGCGAAGGTGAAATTCTAAACGGCGTTATAGATGTTTATCCGGAAAAGATTGTTGAGAAGGAAGTGCCGCTCCGGTTTGAAAGAATTAAAAAAATTCTCGGTTATTCTGTTCCGAATGAAAAAGTAATCTCAATCTTAAAACGGCTCGGACTTAAAGTGAAATTCGAGTCTGAAAAAGAATTTCGTTTCTCTGTTCCAACTTACCGTTCAGACATCGAGCGTGAGATTGATCTAATCGAAGAGATTGCTCGAATTAATGGATACGATAACATCCCAACTATTTCTAAGATTTCAATTTCACTCGGCGAAAAAGTTGATGAATCAAGCTTTGTAGACCAAACGAGAGAGATTGCATGCTCACTTGGCTTTTATGAAATGCTGAACAATCCTCTTCAAGGAGAAAGCCTTGCGGAAATAACCGGAAACAGAATCCAGGTACTTAATCCGCAGAGTATTGATATGGCGTATCTGCGGACTTCACTCATTCCAGGCGCTCTATCAGTGGTTGCAAAAAACATTAACGTTGGAGAAAAGACTCTTCATCTTTTTGAAATCGGAAATGTATTTAACTTAAATCCGGATAAAGAAAAGATTGAAAGTTTTGAAGATTTTACAGAAGTGCAGAAGCTGCTTTTTATTCTTACAGGAAAAGAAAATGAAAAGACATGGCAGCAGCCGGAGAAGTCATTTGACATTTATTCTTTAAAAGGAATTGTCGACAGCTATCTACTAAGGCTTTCACTTGATAAAGTAGTTGCCGATTCTTATTATAACAATGAAGAAACAATTTTCGATTTATACTATACAAAATCCTACAAAGGAAAAATTTTAGGCACAGGCGGAAGAGTAAAAAAAGAATTGCTGAAACAGTTCGACATTCCGCAAGATGTTTACTGCTTTGAATTTGACTTGAATCTGCTTAAGAGCATTAAGTCGGAGGGGAGAAAATATAAGGAGCCGCTAAAATATCCTAAATCTATAAGAGACCTTGCTTTTGTGTTCGATAAATCAGTAACTTATGAACAAGTAATTAAGTTCATTTGGCAAATGAGTTCGGAGCTTCTGAAATCAGTAAGGATATTCGATTTGTTTGAGAACCCGTCGCTTGGTGAAAACAAAAAGAGCATGGCGTTCAGTCTTGAATATTTTTCCGATGAGCGTACGCTGACCGAAGAAGAAATAGAAAAAGAGTTTTCCAAATTAATTTCTGAAGTAAGTAAAAAATTCAACGCAACATTAAGAGGTACGTAAGTGGCAGACTTAACCAAGTACGAAGTCCTTATAAACGATTTGACTGCGATTGAGACGCAGCTTTCAAGTCTTGCTCATAAAAATCAGGAGCTGCATTCCAGGAATGCCGAGCTTGAAGAGCAATTGAAACAGTTGAAGACGGAGAATACTTTCTTAACGCAGAAACTTTCTAAAATTGAAGGAGAAATTCAAAGCCAAAAAGAGGATGGTGAAACTAATTTGTTTAATTCATTAAATTTGAAGGAGAGAGAGAATTTAAAAATTAGGATACAAAATTTGATTTCTAAAATTGAATATCATCTGTCTACCAATCTGCCCGAAAGCAAGGCAGAAAGGCAGGCATAAGTTCTTAAACTTATTGTTTGTTAGGTGGAAAAGACATAATGAAGGACAAGAAAAAGCTTAAAATAAAAATATTTGACAAAGAATATTCTCTATTAGTTGAAAACGAAGAGATTGCAAAAGAACTTGCACTCTACGTAAACAAAGTAATGGAGGAAACAAAGGAAGAACTGCCCGACCAACCGGCGCAGACCATTGCAATTATTGCATGCCTAAACATTGCTTACGACTTATTCCTTGAGAAGAATAAGAACCGCGAGTTTATTATTCAGGCTTCCGACAAAATCAAAA
Source organism: Bacteroidota bacterium (assembly GCA_021815405.1). GTDB lineage: Bacteria > Bacteroidota > Ignavibacteria > Ignavibacteriales > Ignavibacteriaceae > FEN-1297. The sequence continues at coordinate 233,731 of JAKAGV010000008.1, read as the reverse complement.
AGATTAAGCTTCTCTTGAATGACCCGGCTATGTCTAACCCATCTTAAAAGTTACTACCGCTCTGTCAGTCCGTAATAAAATGAAAAACTAACTTTCTATACACAGGGAGTTTGACTTTCGGCGTCTATTACAGGCCTCATTTCGATTTAATCGGAATCCCGATTTCGGGACAGAGGAAGCAAAAAGCGTTCGGGCAAGTTCCCACACTGATTTAATAGGGTTTTTCGCCTTATTATTCAGTGACTGACAGATGCGGTACTTATATTAATCCTTACAACGGAGGAAAAATGGATGTAATTATACTAATACCTATGGTCATTGTTCTCGTGGTATTATTTTTCTACTTAGGATGGCAGTTTAATAATAGGATTGGAAAGAAGAGTATAAATGCAGCGGAAGATAAATCCAAACAAATTATTGCCGAAGCTCAGAAGGAAGCCAATAACATTAAGAGAGAAAAATTACTTGAAGTAAAAGACGAATGGTACAAAAAGAAAGTTGAATTCGATAACGAAGTAAATCAGAAAAGACAAAAAATCAGTAACCTTGAGAAACAGTTAAACGTACGCGAAGAAAATATTGAGAAGAAGTTCGATTTAGTAATTAGGAAAGAGAAGGAGAATAAGCATACTGAAAGAGATTTACTTGATTTAAAAAAGAACATCGAGCAAAAGCTTGCCGATGCTCAGAGGCTTGAAGCAGAACAAAACGAAAAGCTGGAAAAGATTTCCGGCTTAACTGCCGAAGAGGCAAAGAAAATGCTGATTGAAAACATGACCAATTCTGCGCGGGCAGATGTTTCGGTCATGGTTAAAGAAATGCATGACAAAGCAAAAGCCGATGCAAAGAAAGAAGCACAGAAAATAATTGTCCAGGCTATTCAAAGAACGGCTGCGGACCATTCTATCGAAACTACTGTTTCCGTTGTGCAGATAAATAACGACGAGATGAAGGGGAGAATTATAGGCAAGGAAGGACGCAACATCCGTGCGTTCGAAGCCGCTACCGGAGTTGATGTTATTGTCGATGATACGCCGGAAGCCATTCTCCTTTCTTCATTTGACCAGTTCAGAAGAGAAGTTGCAAGAGTATCTCTGGAAAAATTAATTCTTGACGGTAGAATTCATCCAGCGAGGATTGAAGAGATAGTTCAGAAAGTCCAGCAGGAACTTTTGGAAGACATGGTTCGCGATGGTGAAAATACAATTCTTCAACTTGGCTTACACAACATGCACCAGGAACTGATTAAGCACATCGGAAGAATGAAATACCGCTCAAGTTACGGTCAAAATCTTTTGCAGCACAGTATTGAAGTTGCTTACTTAACCGGAATAATGGCGGCAGAGGTTGGACTTGATGCAACTATTGCTAAGCGTGCAGGGCTTCTTCACGACATTGGCAAGACTGTGGACAAAAGTGTTGAAGGTCCGCATGCATTGCTTGGTTATGAGTTAACAAAAAAATATAAAGAGCATCCAATAGTTATAAATGCGGTTGGTTCCCACCATGAAGATATCGAGATGGAACACCCGATTGCACCTCTTGTGCAGGCGGCGGATGCAATAAGCGGTGCAAGACCGGGCGCGCGAAGAGAGCCTCTGGAAGGCTATGTGAAGCGGCTTGAAAATCTTGAAGCGCTTGCAAAATCATTTGAAGGAGTTGCGAAGACTTATGCAATCCAGGCAGGAAGAGAAGTAAGAGTAGTTGTCGAGCACGATAAGATTGACGACCTTGTCGCTGAAAAGCTTGCACACGACATCGCGGCAAAGATTGAAGGCGAAATGGAATACCCCGGACAGATAAAGGTAACGGTTATCCGGGAAGTTCGGAAGATTGGATATGCTAAATAAGCTTTGACAATATCAGGTGAGCAACCTTCGAAGTTGCAAAAGAATGAAAAAAATTAATTTAAATTTTATATTTTAATTTTTTGACTTCTAAAGTTGCATAAGATGTAAACACGGCGGAGACTGAATTATTTTTGGTCTTCGCTTTTTAATGAACGGTAGTTTGTGAATAAAAGAAAAAAGATAAAGCTTGCGGTTACCGGAAGCATTGGTTCCGGTAAATCTTTGTTCTGTGAATATCTGAAGCAGAATGGAATTCCGGTAATCAATGTGGATGATGTATCTAAGAAACTGCTCGAGAGCGATAAAGCGATTATTGAAAAGATAAAGAAAACTTTTGGCAAGGAATCCTTTATTAACGGCAAGCCGGATAAGAAATTCCTTGCAGAGAAAGTTTTTTCTAATCCGGAAAATGTTGAGAAAATTAATTCGATTATCCACCCAAAAGTTATTCAAAAAGTTAATATTTTAGCGGATGATATTTTGAAAGATAATGACATCGCAGCGGCAGAGGCAGCTTTGATTTATGAAGCTAAAATGGAAAATAATTTTGATTTTGTTGTTTTAATTACCGCACCGGAGGAAGTCAGAATGAAAAGAAAAATGAGCTCTGAAAAATATTCTGCCGAACAATTCGTAAAGCGGAATGAGAATCAGATTCCGGATGATGAGAAAGCTCAGGCTGCTGATTTTGTATTTGAAAATAACGGCAGCAAGGATGACTTGAAAAATAAAGCTTCCTTGCTCGCATCAATTTTAAAAGGTTTGATAATTACTAATGGTTAATGTTGCATTCCAGGGTGAACGCGGCGCGTTTAGCGAAATTGCCTCGATGAAATATTTTGGCGATGGTGTTTCGGTCTCACCTTCGTTTTCGTTTGAAGACGTCTTTATAAAAGTAAAAAACGGCTCGGTTGATTTTGGAATCATCCCTATTGAGAATTCTCTTTATGGCAGTGTGTTTGAAACTTACGATTTACTGCTTCAATATTCGCTTACGATAGTCGGCGAGCTTAACTTGCAGATAAACCATTGTCTGCTTGCAAATCAAAATTATAAGCTGGAAGACATCAAAAAGATTTATTCGCATCCGCAGGCACTGGGGCAGTGCTCAATTTTTTTAAAAACATTAAAGAATGCAGAACTTGTTCCGGCATACGATACAGCAGGCTCAGCGCTGATTTCGCTTCAGGATAAAGGCGTTCCTTCGGCAGCGGTCGCAAGCAGGGAAGCAGCGGAGATTTATAATCTTAAAATTCTCAAGAGTCAGATTCAAAACAACCGGGAAAATTACACGCGATTTCTAATAATCAGTAAAAAGAAAATCCAAGATGAGTTTCAGAATCCGAAGACCTCAATTTGCTTTGAGCTTAAGAATATTCCGGGCGCACTTTTCAAATCATTAAGTGTGTTTGCATTGCGGGATATAAATCTTGTAAAGATTGAATCACGACCGATTCCGCACAAGCCCTTCGAGTACATGTTCTACGCTGACTTGACTGGCAGTCTCGAAGAAGAAAGAGTAAAGAATGCGATAAACCATCTATCAGAAATTTCACTTAGCATAAAAAAGTTTGGTACATACGAAGCAGGAAAAACATATAAGAGCTGAACGGCTGTTTCGTATAATACAAGTTCAGCGGAACAGGATAATAAACAGGAGTACTTGTGTCGTTCTTTAACAAAATTATTGTAGCGATAGTCCAGATGATGCCAAAAGCGATGGTCGGCTTTTTCTCCAAAAGATATATTGCCGGCGAAACACTGGACTCAGCAATTAAAATGGTAAAATCATTAAATGAAAAAGGAATCTATGCGACAATTGACGTTCTCGGCGAATCGGTAAAGAACAAAGAAGAAGCCGTGGAAGCCAAGAACAAAGCGCTTGAAGTTCTTAACACTATTGAAACTGAAAAGCTGAAAGCCAATCTTTCGATCAAGCCTACGCAGATGGGATTGAGCATCGATAAAGACTTTGCTTTCAATCAAATTAAAGAACTTGTAGAGAAAGCAAAACAACTGAACAACTTCGTTCGTATTGATATGGAGGATTCGCCATACACGGATGCAACAATCAATCTTTATAAAAAATTGATTGAGAATTACGACAACGTCGGCATCGTAGTCCAGGCATATTTGAAACGGACGTTCGACGATGTGGTTCTGCTGAACAAGCTTGGAACTAACTACCGGCTGTGTAAAGGAATTTATATTGAGCCGGCGTCAATTGCATATAAAGACCGCGAGAAGGTGAGAGAAAATTATTTGAAAGTACTTGAGTTGATGTTAAAATCAGGTAATTATGTTGGCATTGCAACTCATGATGATTATCTTATTAATTCGGCAAAGAAAATGATCGAGCAGCTAAACGTCCCGAAAGATAAATATGAATTTCAAATGCTGCTTGGTGTAAGAGAAGACCGGCGTGACAAGACGAACTCCGAAGGCTACAAAATCAGAATTTATGTTCCGTTCGGAAAAGATTGGTACCCGTATTCGGTTAGAAGGTTAAAAGAAAATCCGCAGATTGCAGGATATATTTTTAAAAGTTTATTTACAGCTAAATAATGAATGTATTAGGAATCGAAAGCTCATGCGACGAAACTTCGGTCGCAATTATATCTGATGGAAAACTGACAGCGAATTTAATTTCGTCTCAAGATTTTCATTCAAAGTACGGCGGAGTAGTGCCGGAGCTTTCGAGCCGTGCTCATCTTCAGATTGTTATTCCTCTTCTTAAAGATGCACTTGAAAAATCAAAATTGAATTTGAGCGACATCGATTTGGTGTGCTCTACTGCGGGTCCGGGATTGATTGGCGCCTTGCTTGTTGGTTTAACCTTTGCGAAAGGCTTAGCATATTCTTTACAAAAACCATTTGTTGCAGTAAATCATATTGAAGGACATATTTATTCCGGCTTTTTAATGGAAGAGCAGCCGGAGTTTCCTTATCTTGCGCTTGTGGTTTCAGGTGGTCATACTTTATTACTGATTGTTGAAAGCGATACAAAAATTAGAAAGCTCGGTACAACTGTTGACGACGCTGCCGGTGAGGCTTTTGATAAAGTTGCAAAGATTTTAGGTCTCGGTTATCCAGGCGGACCGAAAATTCAGAAAGCTGCTTCGAATGGTAACGGGAAAAAAATTATTTTCCCGGTTGCCGAGTTGAAAGATCCTTATAATTTTTCTCTCAGCGGATTGAAGACTGCGGTGTTAAGATATGTTCAGAAAAATTATCCCGATGGCGGAAACATCCCGGAAAATGAATTGAATGATATTGCTGCTTCGTTTCAAGTAGCGGCTGTTAAAGCCTTATCAAAGAATTTGGAAAAGGCTTTGAAGAATTTTGAGGTAAAATCAATTTCCGTTGCCGGCGGAGTAGCTGCAAATAAAGCATTAAGAGAAGCAGCAATTGCAATAGCTGAGAAGCATAGAAAGAAAATTGTAATTCCGCGGATGGAATTTTGCGGTGATAATGCTGCTATGATAGCGTATCGCGGCTTAAAGCTTTTTGAAGAAGGTTATCAATCGCAATTGACTTACAGCCCTTTCCCGGGGTTAACAAAAGCTCACTTCGCGGGTTAAGATGTAACGGCATGTAAAGAGTATATGACTGATAAATTTTTAAGTTTATGTAATAGCAGAATTCGGTATAGGGTATATCGGTATAGTGGTAGACTACTTCCCTTTGTACTTTCGTTCCAATATACCGTATAACTTTTATCCCAATACCTTTATACCATAGTTTAGGCACTGATGGAAGACATAATTAGAAAAATAGAGAATGAATTAAATACGCTAAGCATTAAGGAGCGGGAGGAACTTCTTAAAAAGCTAAGAGACGGAATAGATGAAATTGATAAGCAGGTAGTGCCTTTGATAAGCAAGAGGACACTGCATTCCGTTCTTATCGGCAGAGTGAAGCGATCGATGAACCTTCCGACTTATAATCCGCAAAGAGAAAAAGAAATTGCCGACAGAATCGGTTCCTATGTTGAAGAGCCTTTAACTAAAGAGGCGCTTCTAAGAATTTATGAACGTATACTTGATGAATCGCGCGCTATACAAAGAGAAGAACAAGATAAAGGAAATATTTTTAATATCTCGGCAAAGAAGATGAAGGTAGGATTTGGTAAGCTTCTGTCTAAAAAAGAATTTTTTATTGTCGGAGCATTCTTTGTTATCATCCTATTGATAATGTACTTTACTTTTTTTACGCCGAATTATTACAAAGGCAAATCGCCAATCGAAGTTGAAGTGAGAAGAGGTGAGCCTTTTTCTGAGATAGTGGATGATGTTTATTCCAAAGGTATAATTCCAAGCAAAACAAATTTTAAGATTGCAGCTTTTATTTACGGTGCTGAAAAGAAAGTTAAAGCGGCACGATATTATATTCCGAATGGGCTAAGTTATCTCGACCTACTTGATTATTTTATAAGCGTTAAAGGGGATTTACTAAAGGTTATAAATATTATCCCAGGTTCTTCTCTGCAATGGGTCGCTTCGCAAGTTCAGCATGATGCTTTTATTGATTCATCATCAATATTAAGTTTGTGCGAGGATAAAGATTTTTTAGATTCGCTTGGAGTAAGTTCTTCTTCGCTTCTAGGTTATATTATACCGGAGCAATATTACATTTATGAACGAAGCTCGCCGGAAGAAGCGGTTAAAATTCTTGTCAATGGATTCAAAAAATTTATGAATGATTCTTTGAGGCAGCGTGCAAAGCAGATTGGTTATTCAGTTCAGAAGGTTCTAACAATTGCTTCAATTGTTCAGGGCGAGACGAATAAAAAATCCGAGATGCCTTTAATTGCAGGTGTTTATTATAACCGATTGAAAAAAGGAATGAAGCTTCAAGCTGATCCGACAGTTGAATTTGCCAGGCAGGGAAAGTGGGTCAGATTAAATAACAATGACTTGAAAATTGATTCGCCTTATAACACTTACCGGAATTACGGACTGCCGCCAGGTCCAATAGACAATCCGGCTAAGGCAGCAATTTTGGCTGCGCTTTATCCGGCTAAAACCGATTATCTATATTTTGTAGCCAGCGGTAACGGAGGACATTTATTTACCTCGAATTATAAAGAGCATCTAAAGAATGCTGATAAATATTATAAAAGGCTGGATTCATTAAAAAACCGGTAACACATATTACGAATTCACACATTACTCTACGGTATTTAGGTATAGGGTATAGGGTATATGGTATATGGAAACGAAACAAAGGTATTGCTTATAACTTATACCATAAACCTTATTCCCTATATCTTTTGCCATATACTTTTTTTATAATGCTGCTGTTATCAGGGTGCGCCAACCAGCTTCCTCCCGGCGGCGGTGCAGTTGATACAGTTCCTCCTAAGATCGTTGACGTTTATCCTGCAAACGGAACAACAAATTTTAATGGGGATTATGTTCAGTTTGATTTTTCAAAATATATTGATAAATCAACTTTGAAGAATGCCTTGTTCATCTCACCGGCAATTGAAGGAGATATGAATTTTGATTGGACTGGGACATCGGTTAAGATTTCTTTTCCTTCAGCATTGAAAAAAAATATTACTTATGTTATGACCATCGGGACTGACTTGCAGGATTATTACAACCACAACAGGATGTCTCAGTCCTACACTTTAACTTTTTCAACAGGTGATAAAATTGATAAAGGTGAAATCGAAGGCAAAGTCTATGATGAAAAGCCTGACGGAATAATGATATTTGCTTACACCGTTGGAGACAGCGCAGTTAATCCAATGAAATATAAACCTGACTATATTTCTCAAACCGGCATTGACGGTTCATATAAATTACTTGGCTTAGCCCCGGCAACTTACAGGGTCTTCGCAGTTAGAGACCAGTACAAAGATTTGATTTATCAGCCTGAGCAGGATGACATCGGTATGCCATCAAGCGATATTAAGTTGACTGAAACAGATACAATTGCCACCGGAGTTAATTTTTTCCTGACTAAATTGGACACAGTTAAACCACGACTTATCAGCGCTGCGATGACAGATAAATATCATATACTTTTAAATTTTACAAAAGAAGTCGATTATTCAACCATCAGCACTAAGAATTTTTCTCTAATTGATTCAACATCAAAAAATACTTTTACTCCGGTCTTTGCCTTCAAAGGAAACACTAAGCCTACCGAAATGGTACTTGTTACGAATGCTGATTTTCCGATGAAAGATGAAGTTTATGTAATTGTAGATTCGATTAAAGATAAATTAGGAAATATCTTTGTCAATGACTTTGCACAGGTTACTCTTAGTGATAAGTCCGATACAACTAAACCTGGAGTTGCAGGTGTTATTCCGCCGCCAAATTCGGATAAAGTTGATTTTCTAGACGCTGTAATCTCTTTTTCTTTTAATGATGGATTCGATTCTTTAGCCGCGAAGAAAAACATTTCATTAACAGATACTTCGGGTATGCAATATCCAATTGAAGTTTATTTTGTAGACAATGCTTCATTCAAAGTTTTACCAAAGCAAAAATTGAAAGCTAACACGGATTATATAATCAAATTAAACCTAAACGCATTTAAAGATGCCGCCGGAAACGCTTACGATTCGGTATATCAATATAAGTTTAGAACGATAAACGGACTTGACTTTACCGGAGTTTCAGGCACGGCTGAAGGAGTGAACTTTTCTAGCAATCCATACTTAGTACTTCAAGGTATAGACGCTGACAAATTAAAATATCAGCAGCCCATGAAGAATTCAAACAGTTTCAAATTCGACAGAGTCCAGCCCGGCAAATATTTACTTTGGGGTTTTTACGATACGGACAGCAGCAAAACTTATTCATTCGGCAAGCCATTACCTTTCAAGCCTGCTGAAAAATTTGTCTTTTATCCCGATACGTTAAACCTTCGGGCAAGATGGACGGTGACGGGGATAAATTTCTATTTTAAAAACCAGTAGCTCCTTCGCTTCAAAGAATATGAATAGCAATTGGGTGACTATGAATGATATTGTAAAGCTTCAGATGGAAATGGAATTTCGTAAATTACAATTAGTGTAAAATATTATAGGAGATTCCATGAAACAAAGAAAGCAGTACTCAGCAGAACAAAAGGTAATAATCCTACGCGAATTATTAGAGAACAATGTCCATATCAGCCAAATAGCAGAAAAGTATCAAGTCAGACCAAATGACATCTACAACTGGAAGAAAAAGCTATTTGAATCTGCCCAAGATATTTTTAAGCCGAAAGTATCCAACTCTCAGCAGCTTTCTGCAGAACAGAGAAAGATCGAGAAGCTCCAGTCTAAGCTCAAAGACCGTGATGAGGCAATTAGTTTTCTTCTTAGGGAGAACATCGAAATAAAAACCTGTGCGCCTTTGGCGTAAAAGTATCGATGGGGACAACTAAATGCTCAGTGGGTCGAGCCTGACGTACGAGATAACATTGTAGAGTTTACTTTGATGATGACATCTAAAACAAATATTCCGAACGGTAAGCTGCTTCAGCTTATAGGCATCAGCTCCAGTAAGTACTACTCCTGGGTTGACCGTAAAGATAAAGCCAACAATCATAACGGCACCATTCCAAAGCAGCACTGGATACTGGACTGGGAAAGACAAGCCATTATTAACTATGCCAAAGAACATTTTGGTGAAGGCTACAGAAGACTAACCTACATGATGATAGACGATAACATAGCAGCCGTAAGTCCTTCAACTACTTACAGAGTCTTGAAATCTGTCGGCTTGCTTAATCGTTGGAACCAGGTTAAGAAATCATCCAAAGGCAGCGGGTTTATTCAGCCGACTGCGCCTCATCAGCACTGGCACAATGATATTAAGTACGTTAACTTCCGCGGCACCTTCTTATTTCTTATCTCTGTTATTGATGGTTATTCGCGTTATATTGTCCATCATGAGCTAAGGCTAAATATGCAGGAGTACGATATAGAGCTTACCGTGCAGAAAGCCCTGGAGAAATATCCCGGTGTTAAACCCAGACTCATTACTGATAATGGACCTCAGTATATCTCTAAAGACTTTGCAGTTTACTTGAAGCTTGCCGGGCTGCAGCATATTCGCACTTCAATTGCATATCCTCAGAGTAACGGTAAGATTGAGCGTTACCATAGGACCATTCAGCTAGAGTGCATTCAGGCTAAGTCTATGATAAACCTTGATGATGCCATAGAGCAGATTGCTAAGTTTGTCGATTATTATAACAACAAGCGACTGCACAGCTCTTTATTTTATCTTACTCCCGATGATTTCTTGAATAACAGAATTAATGAGAAACTTGATCAAAGAAATATTAAATTACAATCAGCTAAAAAAGCTCGTTATGAGGTGAAACATGTTAGTTGAAAACCTCGTCGCTAGACGGACTGATTTTTCACCTTACTTAATCAACTTGAAATTCCATTTCACGCTGAACCAATACAACAGAACATTTGTGGAACTCCACGAAATACCTGTGGAAGTCCCCGAAAGCTCTGTGACATTCCCCGGAACCATTGGAAAATGCCATAGAAGTCTTATGAAAGCTTAAAAAATTCATGTGAACATGCACGGAGTTTCAGTGGAATTTTCTGAGTTTCTTAGAGAAAGAAACAGAGATTCTTAATAAGAATTAGAATAATTTGTGAAGAACCCAGACGGTCATCTCGATACCTCTCCGGTCGCTGAGTTATTCTGAGTCTTTGAGGAATAGTATCGAAGCGACCGGAGAAACTCAATGACCTTTCATTTCCGGCAAAGCGAATGAGTAATTCCGATTCATCAAGAAGTATCGAAACTATCGGGAATGACTTATTAACTGAAGTTACGCAAAATGAATAAAATGATCCATTTGTCATTCCTAACTTGTTTCGGAATCTTTATTTTTAAGCTGTTTTTAGATGCTGAAACAAGTTCAGCATGACAATTGCGTAACTTCAGTTATTAAATTATGTTACTCGGAGAACTCTTAATCGTGCCCTTAATCTTAATCGGATTTAAAATCAATTAAGAGAAAGATGAAGACTAAAAGAAAGACGTAAGAATAAGGAATAAATTTTAATTTGTGTTTTGTTATTTGATGTTTTATACACAGTTTATTTTGCATTTATAGCAGGGTGTACATATATTTGAAACTTAAATTTAGAACTTTGAACTAAAAAACATAGTTAAAATTGATAAAAGATTTAGGTGAATTTGTCGGTAAAGAAGTCACATTAAAAGGATGGCTTTACAATAAAAGATCAAGCGGGAAGATAAAGTTTATAATATTAAGAGACGGCACCGGGCTTCTTCAATGCGTTTATTTTAAAGGCAATGTTTCAGAAGAAGTTTTTAATTTAGCCGATAAATTGGGACAGGAATCATCCATTGAAGTAACCGGAAAAGTAAAAGTTGAGCCAAGAGCTCCCGGCGGATATGAGCTTGATGCAACCGGTTTGAAAGTAATATCGGAAGCCAAAGACTATCCAATTACACCCAAAGACCACGGCACCGAATTTTTAATGGACCATCGTCACTTGTGGCTCCGTTCAAGCAAACAGCATGCTATCCTAAGAATACGCCACAGAATAATTAAAGCAATAAGAGATTATTTTGACGGAAATGGTTTTACTTTGATGGATACGCCCATCTTAACTCCTGCCGCCTGCGAAGGAACTTCGACTCTATTTGCAACGGATTATTTTGATTTAGGAAAAGCCTACTTATCGCAGTCCGGTCAGTTATATGCCGAAGCCGGGGCAATGGCTTTCGGCAAAGTTTATACATTTGGACCAACATTCAGAGCAGAAAAATCTAAAACAAGAAGACATCTTACAGAGTTCTGGATGGTGGAACCGGAAGTTGCGTTTGCAGAATTGAACGACGATATGGATTTAGCCGAAGACTTTTTAGAATATGTAGTTCAAACAGTTCTAAAAGATAGAGCCGAAGAATTAAAAGTAATTGAACGCGATACAACAAAGCTTCAGAATGTAAAGAAACCTCTTCCGAGAATTTCTTATGATGAAGCAGTAGATATTTTAAAGAAAAATGGAATTGAGTTTGAGTGGGGTAATGATTTAGGCGGAACTGATGAGACGGTTGTTTCAAACCAGTTTAATAGTCCTGTAATGGTTCATCATTATCCCGCGGAAGTAAAAGCTTTCTATATGAAGCGGGATCCGCAGAATGATAAGCTTGCGTTAGCTGTTGATGTACTGGCTCCTGAAGGTTATGGTGAAATTATCGGCGGAAGCCAGAGAGAAGATGATTACGATTTGCTTGTAAAGAGGATTCAAGAGCAAAACCTGCCGATGGAAGCTTTTGAGTGGTACCTTGATTTGAGGAGATATGGTTCTGTTCCGCATTCGGGATTCGGACTTGGAATTGAAAGGACTGTGGCTTGGATTTGCGGACTCGACCATGTAAGAGAAACCATTCCGTTTGCAAGAATGATTTACCGGAATACTCCGTAATTGGTGGTAGAAGGTTGGTTATTGCTTCGACAACAGGTACGGCAAATGGTATAAGGCAAACTCATTGATTTTCAAATGATCGGTCTCTGAGCTTGTCGAAGTGACTATGGACTTAAATTTATTTTAACAAATATTGAACAATAAATTTTTTACTAGATAATGCCTCTCGAAATAATTTTATTCTTTGTCTTTGCGATTATAGCAGCGGTGTCTTCAATTCTGATGATTACACGGTCCAATCCGGTAATCAGTGCATTGTTTCTGATTCTGAACTTTGCAGCTCTAGCGGGATTATACTTGCTGCTTAATGCCCAATTCATTGCAGTAACTCAGGTTATTGTTTATGCCGGCGCTATAATGGTTTTATTTCTCTTCGTTATAATGCTTCTTAAGCCTGAACACGAAAAGTTGTTCGGTATCCATCCGAAGATAAAAGTTTTTGCAGTAGTAATAGCTGCACTGGTTTTCCTGCAATTAGTTTATATGATTTTCCTTTCTAATCCTTCTAGCTCTGAAAATCCTGCTGTTGCGGCAAGCGTTAAAGCCGGAACGATTGAAGAAATAGGGAAAGAACTTTATACAAATTACATTCTGCCTTTTGAAGCTGCGGGTTATTTACTGCTTGCGGCTACAATCGGTGCATTGGTTTTAGCTAAAAAGAAATTCGAATAGAGTTATGATTATTCCAATTGACTTTTATTTAATCCTGAGCGCATTCATGTTTATTACCGGCGTTACGGGAGTTTTGATTAGAAGAAATGCTATAATAGTTTTTATGTCTGTTGAATTGATGTTGAATTCAGCGAACTTAACTCTGGTTGCCTTTTCTTCTTACCTTGGAAATTCCATAGGACAATTGTTCGTCTTCTTCGTAATGACTGTTGCCGCTGCGGAAGCTGCCGTAGGACTTGCAATCATTATAGCAATGTTCAGGAACAAGCTGACAATGAACATTGACGAGATAAATATACTCAAGTGGTGAGTACCACATTTAGGTATATGTTATAAAGTTTTAAGGTATAAGATTCATGATACTGTCCTTATTTCTTTATTCCATTATACCTTTGTTTAAGTTTTTTATTAGGTTATGAAAATTTTATTTACTAAAAATTTATGATCCATTTAATTTATTTGACGGTTTTACTGCCGCTCGCCGGATTTATAATCAACGGACTATTTGGCAGCAAAATAAAGAATGAAAAAATAATTGGAATTATCGGAAGCGGAACAATCGGGATATCGTTTCTAATTGTTCTAGGCGCCTTCTTCCAAACATTAAGCCTGCCTGTCGAGCAAAGACAAACAATTGTAAATTTATTTTCATGGTTCAATGTTGGCGGACTAAACGTAAACGTTGCTTACCAGGTAGATCAGCTTTCATTAGTTATGGCTTTGATTGTAACCGGCGTAGGATTCATCATCCATGTTTATTCAATCGGCTACATGCACGGCGATAAAGGCTTCTGGAGATTCTTTGCCTACCTAAATTTATTCATCTTTGCAATGATGAATTTGATTTTAGGTGATAACTTCGTTCTCTTATTCCTCGGCTGGGAAGGCGTTGGTCTCTGCTCTTATCTTCTTATCGGATTCTGGTATGATAGAAAATTTGAAAAGAGCACAACAAGCGATGCGGCAAAGAAAGCATTTATCGTAAACAGAATCGGCGACTTCGGATTTTTACTTGGAATATTTTTAATCTATTTGACATTCGGAAGTCTAAACTTTAATGATGTTTTTACGAGAGCTGTTTCTATAAACATTCCAACCGGTACTTTTAATTTAATTGCATTATTCTTGTTTATCGGCGCAACCGGAAAGTCCGCCCAGATTCCACTTTATGTTTGGCTGCCGGATGCGATGGCTGGTCCTACACCAGTTTCAGCATTGATTCATGCTGCTACAATGGTTACTGCCGGAGTTTACATGGTTGCAAGGTGCTCAATCATCTTTGCATCCGCACCGGCGATAATGACTGTTGTTGCTGTAGTTGGAGTTTTGACTGCCTTGTTTGCCGCTACTATTGGACTAGTTCAGAATGACATTAAAAAAGTTTTAGCATATTCAACAATTAGTCAGCTTGGATATATGTTCCTAGCAATGGGCGTTGGCGCTTTTGCTTCCGGAATTTTCCATGTAATGACTCATGCTTTCTTCAAAGCTTTGTTGTTCCTCGGCGCCGGTTCGGTAATCCATGCAATGCATGATGATCAGGATATTCGACACTACGGGGGACTTAAGAAATACATGCCGAAAACTTTTATGACATTTTTAGTAGCTTCACTAGCAATCTCAGGCATTCCGCCTTTCGCCGGATTCTTCAGTAAGGATGATATTCTCTGGTACTCGTTTGCTAATGGTAACTTCTTCTTCTGGTTCATCGGTACATTCACTGCTTTATTAACTGCATTCTATATGTTCCGTTTAGTTTATCTTACTTTTTATGGCGAAGAAAGATTCGGGCATGACAAGCATCCGCATGAATCTCCAAGCGTTATGACAATTCCGTTAATCGTTCTCGGAGTTCTTTCCGCAATCGGTGGATTTATAGGAATACCGGAAATTTTTTCGGGTCCACATGGCAATGCATTTGAGAATTGGCTGGAGCCGGTTTTCGCTCCGGCAAACAACAAGCTTGCTGTTTACGGTTCATACGGACATGGTACGGAAATTTTACTGATGATCGTAACAATTGTAGGTGCGGTTGCGAGTATCTATTATGCAAGATACTTGTATCTGCAGCGAACGGACTTGCCGGAAGCATACAGCAAGAAATTCAAAGGGTGGTACAAGCTTCTTCTCAACAAATATTTTGTTGATGAAGCTTACGATGCAGTTGTCGTCAACCCGATAGTTAAAGGCTCGGAAACGGTTCTATGGAAATTTACCGACGCTAAAATTATCGATGGTGTTGTTAACGGCACTGCTTCGGTGATTGATTTTGTTTCAAAGCGAATCCGTAAAGTTCAGACAGGTGTTGCGCAGTTCTACGCTTTGATGATGATGCTCGGCATTGTTGTAGCTTTTTTCTGGTTAATTCTAAGTTTATAATTAAGCCAAAGTTTTAAAGGTTATGGAAAACAACCATTTAGTTTCATATTTACTTTTAGCTCCGTTAGCCGGAGGAATCTTACTTCTATTTATAAATAAAAGTAAAGAAAATTTTATCAAGTACTTCGGTTTTGCTTTTTCTGTTATTACTTTTATAATTTCTTTATTCCTTTATGCCGGCTATGATACAAATAAAGGCGGTTTCCAATTGATGGACAAGTTCAACTGGATTGCGAACCTTCATATCAGCTATCATGTTGGTGTTGACGGTATTTCGCTGCTTCTTGTTTTGCTGACGACATTTCTAACTCCTTTAACTTTGCTCTCAAGCTGGAAAGCGATTACAAGCAAAGTCAAAGAATTCACTTTCTTCATGCTGATGCTTGAAGTTGGAATGCTTGGGGTTTTTGTATCGCTCGATTTGTTTTTGTTCTATATCTTCTGGGAAGCGATGCTAATACCGATGTACTTTATTATCGGCATTTGGGGCGGCGACCAGAGAGTTTATGCAACTGTCAAGTTTTTCCTTTATACAATGTTCGGCAGTTTACTCATGCTGGTTGCGATTATCTGGTTGGCTGTTTATGCTTCGGCTCCGCTTGGACATTTTTCTACCGACTTAATCGAACTATACAGTGTAGGACCTACTATTCAAAAAAACATTCAAGAATGGATGTTTCTTGCGTTCGCATTCAGCTTTGCAATTAAAGTCCCAATTTTCCCGCTTCACACATGGCTGCCGGATGCACACGTGCAAGCTCCAACAGCAGGAAGTGTTATTCTTGCCGGTGTTCTTCTGAAGATGGGAACTTACGGATTGCTTAGATTTTGCCTGCCGCTTTTTCCGCAGGCTGCGATAACATTTGCGCCATACATTTCGGTTCTTGCAATCATCGGAATTATCTATGGTGCGCTTGTTGCAATGGTTCAGAAAGATATGAAGAAGCTTGTTGCTTATTCTTCTGTTGCACACCTCGGATTTGTTGTACTTGGAATTTTCGCGCTCACTCAAGAGTCGATTCAAGGCGCTGTAATCCAAATGATTAACCACGGACTTTCTACCGGCGCTTTATTCTTGATGGTTGGAGTTATTTACGAGAGAACTCATACACGCGAGCTTTCAGAATACGGAGGTATTGCTAAGATAGTTCCAATTTATTCAACATTTTTAATGATTGCAACTTTATCATCAGTTGGACTTCCGGGATTAAACGGTTTCGTCGGAGAGTTTTTAATTCTTCTCGGCTCTTTCAAATCACCGGTATTAAATAGCTGGGGATACACCATCTTTGCAACAAGCGGAGTGATTTTTGCCGCTGTTTATTTATTGTGGTGGTATCAAAAAATTATCTTTGGTGAAGTTAAAAATCCGAAGATGAATAATCTTACCGATATGAATAAGAGAGAGATGTTTATCCTTGCATCGATTTTTGTTTTTGTAATTTGGATTGGAGTTTATCCAAGCACTTTCTTAAACGTCTCGGCAAAATCAACTCAAAATGTTATACAGCAGGTTTTACCCGAAAAGACAGTAGGATTTAATAACAACTACCATAAGGCTTTGATTGGTGATAAAGCATGGTAAGAGACACAGATTTCACAGAATAACACAGATATTATTATCTGTGGTTTTCTGTTTGTTCTTTTTCAACTTGAAGGCTGCTGCTCAGACTGTTGCGGATACGACGGCTAAAGCGGCTGCAAATGCATCCGGAATCGAGCATATACTTCCAACGCCGTTTATGGTAATTCCGTTTCTGCTTCTTCTTTTGATGATTGCAACCGGTCCGCTTTTCTACAAACATTTTTGGGAGAAGCATTATCCGAAAGTATCTATCATTCTCGGTTTAGTTGTGGTAATCTATTATATTTTATTTTTGAATAACTACCACTCGCTTCTTCATACTTTAACCGAGTATATTTCATTCATTGCGCTGCTTAGTTCTTTGTTTGTTGCTTCCGGTGGAATCCTGATTAGAGTTGATAAGAAATCAACTCCAATGGTTAATGTCATTTTCCTATTGATAGCCGCAGTCATCGCGAATATAATAGGTACGACTGGTGCATCGATGCTGTTTATCAGACCTTTTATAAGAATGAACAGAAACCGGATTAAGCCATACCACATTATCTTTTTTATATTTATTGTAAGTAATGTTGGTGGAGCTTTAACACCAATTGGAGATCCGCCCCTGTTTCTTGGATTCTTAAGCGGAGTTCCGTTTTTCTGGGTAATTGATAATGTATGGTATATTTGGATTCCGGCGCTCCTGCTAATTCTTCTTGCTTTCTATTTGTATGATATTAACAATAAGAAAGATGAAGGGAAGGATATTTCGTACAGCGGCAAGATTTACTTTAAGGGATACAAGAATTTAATTTTTCTTGCAGTTATTATCATAGCTGTGTTTATAGATCCTACTGTTATTCCTGGGGTGCCGAGTTTAGCACCGCTTCCTTTTGGATTAAGAGAGATTATTATGTTTGCGGTTGTTTATTTCTCTTATAAGAAAGCAGATAAAGGAGTTCTTAAAGATAATGAATTTGATTTCGAGCCAATTAAAGAAGTAGCTTACTTATTCGTTGGCATATTTGCGACAATGATTCCAGCTTTGCAGTTGATTGCCAGTGAAGCGCATACTTTAGGTGATAAACTGAACGCTGGAGTTTTTTATTGGGCGACAGGTGGTTTGTCCGCGGTACTTGATAATACTCCGACATACATGAATTTTCTCAGCGCTGCAATGGGCAAATACGGTCTGGATGTAGTTGATAAACTTCAGGTAGCCCATTTTGTTACTGTTGACGAAGTATATCTGCAGGCAATCTCGGTCGCGGCAGTCTTTTTTGGCGCGATGACTTACATTGGAAACGGACCAAATTTTATGGTGAAGTCTATTAGCGAAAGAGCCGGAATAGAGATGCCTAGCTTTTTTGTTTATATAATTAAGTATTCTTTTATAATACTTGTTCCTATTTTTGCTGTTATCTGGTTGATTTTCTTTTTCGGGAGAGGTTAAAAATGAAAACAATTGAAGATGCTTTAAATAACAATTTGACCGGACTTTATTACGGTAACCGACTGATATTACCGTTAAACTGCTGGCTGCTCAAAGTGATAATTGAAGATGATATTATCATGGATTTTTCGCCGGGCTCAAAGGCAATTTATTTAAATGAAACCGAAAGCTTCACGGAAATTTATTTCAAGCAATTTAAGAATTTGAAAGAAGCAGTTACAAAATATGAATCAATTAAATTGATCGCTGTTGAGAAAGATAAGGATATTTTTGATTTCAAAAATCATTTTAAGTTAGTCGTTCATCTTGAAGACGAACATAAAGTAACAATTGAAAAAACAGACGAAGACATTTTATTTATAGAATAATTTTATGCTGAACAACATTCAAGAATTTTACAACATTTTGCCGCTCGTAATTTTAGGCGCGGGTATTTTGGTTTCACTTCTTATTGAAATGTATTTTAATAAGAGTGAAGCCGTTTTGCCATGGGTATCGATAATAGTCTTTTTAGCTTCCGGATTCTATGCATTAGCAACAGTAAATTCAATTTCGGTTGTTTTTCAAAATATGCTTGCAACCGGCGGTAACGTAAATGTATTTTATTTTATCTTCACTTTCGGCGCAGCTATTGTTTCGCTTCTTTCAATTGATTACCTGAAGAAGTACGGAACTTATTACGGCGAGTATTATTTGCTGATTCAATGCTCAGTCCTCGGTATGATGCTGATGGCTGGTGCGAAAGATTTATTTGTAATCTTCCTCGGATTGGAAGTAATGTCTGTAAGCTTTTACGCTTTAGCAGGGATCAACCGAAAGAGATTGAATGCAAACGAAGCTTCTCTTAAATATTTTTTGCTAGGCGCATTCGCAACCGGATTTATAGTTTACGGAATTGCGCTCATTTACGGAACCGCTCAGTCAACATCAATCGATGTTATTACCTCTAAGTTTACTCAGCTTCAACACAACCTTTTGTTCGATGCAGGAGTGCTCTTATTCTTAATCGGATTCTCTTTTAAGATTGCGGCATTCCCGTTCCATATGTGGGTACCGGATGTTTATCACGGCTCCGCTTCAACTATCGGCGGATTATTTTCTACAGGCGGTAAAGCTGCTGCCTTCAGTGCTATAATTGTAATGATTGGAATATTATTGCACAATACAATCGGTAATATCTTTGAGCCTTACTTAGCTGTTATTGCAGTTCTCTCAATGTTCTTTGGAAGCATTGTTGCAATTTCTCAGACAAATATTAAAAGAATGCTTGCTTATTCTTCAATCTCTCATGCAGGATACATGATTATCGGTTTAGCAGCCGGAAATTATGACGGCATCGCCGGAATAATTTTTTATCTCGCTGTTTACACGTTCATGAATCTTGGTGCATTTGGAATTGTAGCTTTGATTGAGGGAAGGGAAGAAGCAAACCTCGAATTAAAATCTTATTCCGGACTGGCATCAAGAAGTCCTATGCTTGCGGCGCTGCTTGCGATTGTAATGTTTTCACTTGCTGGTATTCCGCCGTTTGCGGGATTCTTTGGAAAATATTATATCTTCATCGCGGCAATAAAAGCTCATCTTACATGGCTGGCGATTGCGGGAGTTTTATCAAGCGTTATCAGTGTTTACTTTTATATTCGTGTAGTCGTGCTGATGTATTTTAGAGAAACGGAAACGGAATTAACGCTTGAGCGAAGCAATACCGGTTTGTTAGCAGTTATTATTTCGGTGCTTCTTGTAATAGTAATTGGTATTGCGCCAGGCTCTTTGATTGGCTTGATTACTTCGTTTTTTAGATGAGAAACAAACCTTGCGCCTTTGCAGTGAAGAAATTTTCCTGCTAAGACGCAAAGATGCCAAGAAAAGACAACTTCTTCGATATCTTCTTTTCGTTATAATCAAATTTCTTTTCTATCTTTTTATCTAACAAAAATTGAAGTTATCTTTGCAATAGGAAACAATCAATTTTTATTCACAGACATTCAATGATACCTCTATTTTCTACAAGCCAGATCAGGGAAGTTGATGATTATGCAATCAATCTGCTTTGCATTCCCGGATTAGTACTGATGGAGAATGCTGCAATTCAAATTTTCTCTAACGTTTTAGAAAAAACTCAACATCTTAAGAAAAGAAAAAAGATTGGGATTGTGTGCGGCAAAGGCAATAACGGCGGCGATGGCTTTGCATCTGCAAGACAATTTTCAAACCATGGTTTTTCTGTAAATGTAATTCATCTTGGGAATGAAGGAGAAATGTCACCTGATTGCCTGGCGAATTTCAGAATCCTTTCTGCATTAGCACATAACAACCAGGAAATATTTATTAAGAAATATGAATCGGAAAAAGATTTAAGATACCTTGCTGACTGCGATATTATTCTAGATTCCTTACTCGGCAGCGGCGCACACGGCGGCTTGAAAGAACCGTACAACTCTATCGTTTCTGATTTGAATAGGATGAAGGCATACAAAGTTGCGGTTGATATTCCTACCGGTTTGGATGCAGACACCGGTTATGCAGAATTAGTTTTTAATGCTGATTTGACGGTTACGCTCGGTGAATTCAAAAAAGGATTATTCTTCGGCGAGGGTTACGTTAACTGCGGACAAATTGAAAAAGGGAATATAGGCATTAACGATTCTTTCTTTGATAGATTTGAACCGGAAGAATATTTGATAGAACCGGAAGACGTATTTAATATCTTTCCAAAGAAGAAAAAGAATGAGCATAAATATTCCGCTGGAAAAGTTTTGACAATAGCCGGTTCGGGTAATTTTCCCGGCGCTGCCTTGATGACTGCGAAAGCTGCGATGAAAGTTGGAGCTGGCGCATCGATTTTGTGCTTCCCAAAATCCGTAAGAAAATTAGCTTTTAAAAATATTTCTGAAGTTGTGGTTAATGCGTACGAGGATAACAGTAAGGAATTCTTAACTGAAAAAAATTTAAGCGAGATTGACAAAAGATTGGACTGGGCTGATGTAATAGCAATTGGTCCCGGGCTTGGTAGAGAAGAAGAAACTCAGTTGGCAATAAATGAAATTCTAAAAAGAAAAAATGGTAAAAGATTTATAATCGATGCCGATGCAGTGTTTGCATTGAACGCGGGTCGTTATAGAAATCTGAATTTGAAAAATTCAATTCTTACACCGCATCATGCGGAGTTTGCAAGCTTAATCGGAATCGAAGTGACGGAATTGAAAAAAGATATTCTTAATTACGGAAAAGAATTTGTGAAAGAAACAGGTGCTTTTTTAGTACTTAAGGGAGCGCCGACAATTATCTTTACACCTTCCAGCGAAGCTTTAATAAATACGACAGGAAATCCCGGTCTTGCAAAGTTTGGAACAGGCGACGTGCTTACCGGAACTATTGCAGGTTTTTTATCTCAATTAAAGGATTTAGAAAAAGCAGCAATTGCCGGAGTTTATATTCACAGCCTTGCTGCAGACTTGCTTGTCAATGAATTTACTGAGTTTGGTTATACTGCTACGGATATCATTAAAAAACTACCCGCTGCCATTAATTTTCTGCAAAGTTCTTTTAAATTACCATAAATGTTTTACTTTATAGAATCTATATTAACTGAGTTTATATTAAAAACCTTCTGAAAATAATATAATAAAGAAGAGGGAAGTATTAGGTAAGAATATTTGAATATGCCTGGAAAAAATAGATCAACCAGTAAAAGAATTGTTCCATCGTCAATAGCAATAATGATTTTGCTATTTGACCTTTTAATGCTTTATTATTTTAAATATAAAAACCAAGGATTACCTTTCTCCAAATTAAATATTCTTTATACCGGGAATTTTCTAAATGCAATATTTACATTCCTTGCGATTCTTGGTGTAATTGTTTATGCGGTTAGGATGAAATCGAAATTTAAATCAATACTAATCATATTATTTCCTGTTTTACTTACCGTTTTTCTTTTTATTGCTTATGAAAGTACAAAAATTCACCTGCCGCTTCCTAATATTTATTTTATTGATCATCCGCTTAGTCTGATTTTAATTGGTGCTTTATTTTCATTTTACCAGTATTTACAATTTATGTTTATAGCAGTATTGTGGTTTAATATTCTGGGCGGTAAGGAATTGATTTTAGTTAGAGCAATATTTGATTCTGCGGCATTAGTACTTTTACTTTTAGCGCTTACTTTCGTTTATATAAATTTGAAAAAGAATTTTAGACAGGGCTTTTCTACAGATAAACATTTGGAAAATGTTGCTGTTGTACTTGGAGCAGCAGTTTGGTCTCATAATTCTCCGAGTCCAAGTTTGGCAGCACGTGCTGATAAAGCTGTTGAACTATACAAAAAAGGAATTGTAAATAAAATTCAGCTTACGGGAGGAAATGCGCCAGGCGAAATGACCGAAGCTGAAGTTGCGGACAATTACATCAAGTTAAGCAAGATAAATAGCAAAGATATCTGGCTTGAAAACAAAACAGTCTCTACAGCGGATCAAATACGATATATAAAAGACAGCATATTAACAAAGCCGAACATCGGGAAAATAATTATTGTCTCCGATTCTTACCATCTAACAAGAGTGCATGAGATGTGCGGATTTTTTGGCGTTAAAGCCGGTTTGGCGGCTTCAAACTTGAAAATGAACTTTGAACATAATCTATATTATAAATTTAAAGAAAGTATTGCGCTTCTGGTTTTCTGGTTCTTTGCGCTTTGATATTTTCAAGTGATATTTAACA
The DNA here is from genome assembly GCA_021815405.1 of Bacteroidota bacterium. Lineage (GTDB taxonomy): Bacteria > Bacteroidota > Ignavibacteria > Ignavibacteriales > Ignavibacteriaceae > FEN-1297. The sequence continues at coordinate 210,656 of JAKAGV010000008.1, read as the reverse complement.
TTTTTTTGCTAACTTTGCCAGCGGAATAAAGAAAATTATGTTCGCTTCAGTGAAAAACATTTCCATAAAATATTTTGAAGGATACTTTTAATAAATGCCCAAAGTTTTCAAACGCAGAGTTGTTAGAGAAAAAGTACTCCAAATCTTATATGCTTATACAATGAACAAGGAATCTCTTGAAGCTTTAATTGGCGCTATGCTTGCCGATGTTGATGAAAAAGCTGATAGAGACTTTGCTAACGAACTGGTTAATAAAGTTTTAATTTATAAAGATGATCTCGATAAGGAAATAAAGAAAAGAGTAGATAATTGGGAATTAAACCGTATTGCATTAATTGACAAGCTGCTTTTAAGAATGGGGATCTGTGAGCTTCTTTATTTTCCGGATATTCCGCCAAAGGTTTCCATCAATGAGGCAATAGAAATTGCAAAGATGTACAGCACCGCCGGAAGCGGTAAGTTTATCAATGGAATTCTCGATGCAATTTTGTCTGATCTTAAAGAATCAGGAAATTTAAATAAGACCGGGAGGGGATTACTTGAAGAAACGCCGTCGAAACAATCCAAACAAGACGAAGAATGAAATCTAAGTCAAAGATTTTTTTCTGGACGCTGTTCGATTTTGCCAACACCGCCTTTTCGGTTATTATAGTAACCGTTATTTACTCTAAATACTTTTCCAACCACGTTGCCGGAGGGAAAAAGTGGCTGTGGGGATTAGCGGTTAGTATTTCAATGATTATTTCTGCTATGCTAAGCCCTCCTTTAGGCGCTGTTGCTGATGTTTCCCGAAACCGGAAAAGATTTTTATTAATGTTCACCATTCTCTCAGTCATTTGTACTGCACTTATGTTTTATGTGCACAAAGGTGACGTGATCTTCGGACTTGTACTTTTTATATTGGCAAATATCGGATTTGAATCAGGATTAGTTTTTTATGATGCGTTTCTTCCGAGTTTAACAGAGAAGAAGAATTTTGGAAGAGTCTCCGGTTATGGATTTGCAATGGGATATGTGGGTGCGCTTGCGGTATTATTAATTGTAATGGTTCTGCTTCCGCCGCAGTCTTCACCGGATTATTATTTTTATATAAGACTTTCATTCGTTGTAGCTGCTGTTTTCTTCATGTTTTTTTCACTGCCGATTTTTCTTTTTGTCCATGAGCCGCAAATAACCGCGCCGGTAAAGAAGAACGCTTTTAGAATCGGAATAAATAAAAGCAAAGAAACATTAAAAGCAATTTTTATTCACAAGCAGTATCCTTCAATCTCAAGATTTCTTCTTGCATTCTTTTTATATAACGATGCAATACTTACGATAATAGCTTTTGCTTCCATATTCGCCTCCGGAATATTAAAGATGTCCACCGATCAAGTAATTTACTTTTTTGTTATAGTCCAAAGCACAGCAGTCGGAGGTGCGTTTGTATTTGGAATTATTTCAGATCATATTGGACCGAAGAAAACAATTACGATAACATTAGTTATTTGGCTGATTGTTGTAGTCGGCGCTTTCTTCGTTCAAAATGTTTTTCAGTTCTATCTGGTAGGATTAACTGCCGGACTTTCAATCGGTTCATCTCAATCATGCAGCCGCAGCTTAATGGCTCTGCTTACACCTAAAGAAAGGGAAGCGGAGTTCTTCGGATTTTATGACGGATTGTTCGGAAAATCTTCTGCGGTTGTTGGTCCGTTATTTTATGGGATTATTGCAGATATCTCAAACCAGCGCATTGCCGCACTTGCTATTGGATTATTTTTTCTTGCCGGTTTAATTATTCTTCAAAGAGTTGAAGTACCGAAAATAAAAACGGTAAAAGAAAACGATTCATTAAATACCGGGGAAAAAAGTATAATTGAAATGACGAAATAGATCAACTTCTAATCTGTCGGGCTGTCCAAAAAGTAATTTTGTCATCACGAGCGAAGCGAAGTGATCTGAATTTTGAATTAAAAACAAAAGATTGCTTCGCCGTTTCACTCCTCGCAATGACTTCTACTCTAAATCATTCAAACCTTGCACAGTTTATCTGCTGCTTCTAAAAGCACCTCATCTTTCTTAGCGAAGCATAACCTGATTATTTTTCTTTCATTCTCTTTGGAATAAAACGGCGAAAGCGGAATTGCCGCTACTCCGATTTCCTTTGTTAGGTATTCAACAAAATCATAATCATTTTTATCCGAGATGCCTGAATATTCCAGAAGTTGAAAATATGTTCCTTTCGATTTTAAGAGTTTAAATTTCGAATCCTTCAAAGCTTTAACCAATGTATTTCTTTTGCGTTCATAAAAATCGCTGAGACGGAGGAAATGATTTTCGTTCAAAATAAAATCTGCATAGGCATGCTGGATGGGAGTGTTTACCGCGAATACATTAAACTGGTGAACCTTTCTAAACTCGCGCATTAAATTTTCAGGAGCAGCGCAGTAACCAATCTTCCAGCCTGTTGTGTGGTATGTTTTTCCAAAAGACGAAATAATAAAGCTTCTCTTAGCAAGCTCGCCTGAACGTGAAAGACTTATATGTCTTAATCCATCAAAGACAATGTGCTCATATACTTCATCACTTATGATAAAAATATTTGTATCCTTAGTAATTTCCTCGAGGCGTTTTAAATCGCCCAAAGTAATAACACTGCCGGTAGGATTATGAGGCGAGTTAATTATTATAAGCTTAGTTTTACTTGTAATTGCATTTTTACATCTATCCCAATCGATTGAAAAGTCTCTTTCATTTAATGGAATAGTTACAGGTTTACCTCCATTGACAAGTACGGAAGGGACATAAGTATCAAAAGCGGGCTCAAATATAATTACTTCATCGCCTGGATGGACTAATGCAGTAATTGCAGTAAACAGGGCTTGTGTAGCCCCTGCCGTTATAGTTATTTCGGTTTCAGGATTATATAAATGTCCGTAATACTTTTGAATCTTTGCGGAAATCCTTTCGCGAAGAAGCGGAACCCCAGCCATTGGTGCATATTGGTTCTTTCCGGCTTGAATATAATGGTTAACAAGCTCTTTCAATTCATCGGGACATTCAAAATCAGGGAAGCCTTGCGAAAGATTTATAGCTCCGTAGTCCAACGCCATCTTAGTCATTATTGTAAAAATTGTTGTGCCTACTTGCGGCAGCTTTGATTTTATTTTTAGCTCTTGCATTGGTATTTCTTCAAATAAAAATTATAAGAAAGATACTTATAATAATTTAAATGATTTGAGATAAATATTACCCTACATAGGTATCAATAAAATTGAAAATAAATTAATTGCCGTTCGATTTATTAACGGATAAAAGATGAGAATAATTAAAAAGGCTTTATCCGCATTGCTCTAAAATGCGGTTAATGCTTTTTTTAGAAATGGATATATATATTAACTCACGTTACGCACAATTAAGGATCTAATTTACTTTGTCATTCCGAACTTGATTCGGAATCTCATTTTTCAGCATTTTTGGGATGCTGAATCAAGTTCAGCATGACATGTGCGTAACGTGAGTATTAATTTATTCAACTTCTTGCATTTTATAAATTTATTTTGGAATTTTACATCAACAAAAGAAAGTGGAAGGGAGTTTAATTGTACATTCACATAAAAATAACCTGCTGCAACAATAAGTTTGATTAGCTTAAGAACTAATTGCATGTTTTCATTTTAAAATTTTGATTTGCATGTATAAGGGGCAATTAGTTCTTGTTTAATTGAGGGATCTTGATCAGAAAAATTAATTCGACAAATTATTAAAATATCTTACGGTCAACCTCAGACCATTAAAATCCGTATTGACTTGTTTATGATTGGTATATAGATACAAAGTTATATCCTTTAAGAAAAAAATCCTGACAATTTTTTTCTGCATAACTATATTTTCTTTTTATCGACTAATTACCATAATTATTAAAAGATTTGTTTTGTTCTTTGAAATAGCGAAATGATTTTTTAAGGAATCAAAATTAATTTTTAAGAGACTGAAAGGAAGTTCTAAATGAACAACTTGAGATTTAAAATGACCGATTGCACTTTGTAAATCATCAAATTAGGTTTTTAAATGATCAAACGGACATGAAAAATCATCGAATTGGATTTATAAATGACTGATCGATAATTAAAAATGACCGAAATGGTTTTTTAAATCACCAAATTGACTTTTAAAATCATTAAATGAATTCTGAAAATGATCGAAATGAGATTGAAAATGACTGAAGTTAAAAGCAAAACTATCAATTCATTTTGAAAAAGGTGTTTTTGGGGCTGAAATAAAGGTTTTTAATGGATTTATAAACCTGATTAAGAAAAAATTATTGCTATTTAACAACTAACCATTCCTCTTTTGAAGGAAATAATTAACCAATAATAAAAAGGAGTTAAAAATGGACGTAAGAATAGAAGAACTGCAGGAACAAGGAGATGCTACTAAAAAGGCAGTGGAAGATAACCGTGCTAAATTAGATGCGAAAAACTTTAAACAAGCAAAGTTCGATTCCTTTAATTCGGCTCGGACAGATTTAGATGCGAAGGATAAGGCACAGACGCTATCCGTTGAGAAAGCTGTAAGTGCGACGTCAGAAAAACAAAATACTAAGCAGGAAGCAATTTCGTTAATAGAAAAAGTCGGTTATACTGTAAAGAGTGCAACTGATGATGCGACGGAACAGAAGAAGTTTAAGATTGATGAATCAATAACAGGCGGGTATAAAGGCATAATAGAGCGCTGTGAATATCTCGACGGACTTGATGAGGTTAGCCATACTTTTCTGATTGATAATGGAATGACACAGGAGGATATTGATAACATTAAAGCAATGCCCGAAAAGCTGCGCGCGGCAAACTCTGCTCAGATTAAAGCTAAGAAGGATCAAAAAACAGCTACTGAAATCCGCGATGCTGCAGCGAAAGTTTATAAGTCCGAAATAAATAAGATCAGGAATTTTGTAAAGGCAAATTTTCCTAAAGACCGTGCTATGCTTATTGCCTTTGAGCCTGTTTCTAAAGGAGGTGGACGAGGCGGGAACGATACACCTCCGCCAACTCCGCCGGCACAGTAGTTCCGGTCATCTCGATACTTTCCTCGTCCCGGTTGGGGCGAGGAAAACTCGATGACCGCGCGGGCGTTGACGGACATTGAGTTTTGAGTCCTCGAAAAGTATCGAAATGTCCGTCGATATTCAGCATGCGGGAAAACTCGATGACCTTGCATGGTGAGTAATGTGAATGAGTAACCTCGCTTCAGCGGGCACGTATCGAAATCACCGGGAGAAGCGTAGACCTCACCCGTACCGCCTGGCGGGACACTCTCTCCTTAGTAAGGGAGAGTAAAATAGAAAAAGTCCGAGGCTGACAAAAAGGTAAAAAATATTAAAAAGTTAAATTTTATTTATTTGAATTTAATTAAAAATACAGATCATCGTAGCACAGATTACTAATCTGTGCTACATTTTGGTCAGCCTCGGATTTAGGGATGAGGTCAAAAAGATGTGAAAGAAAGTAATTTTCATCCGTTCTTAATTGCCATCCTCTGGCTGTAACAAGCTTAAGGCAGTTAAGAGATATCCCAGAAAGGGTAATAAAGTTCCACCTACTTTATTACCCCGGATGAATAAACAAAGCAACCTTCGAGGTTGCAAAATTAGAATATGTAATTAATCTTTATATGTAAACCCGTTGTGTGAATTAGAAAAAGCAATAAAGAAAACTGTTGAAACAGTTTCTAATTCGATTTTGAGCTTTCATTAACCCACGGATTAATCCGTGGGTTAACAAAAAAACAAAGCATTTACTAACCGTTTTACCTGTCCGTCCTTTGGCGGAACGGTTTATAATTTAATTCACACAAGAGGTTATGTAATATTTTTTAGTGACCTCGAAGGCTGCTCTGCTAATTAAGAACTCATCTCCCAGCCTCTTCCCTTGAGAAGGGAAGAGGTGACTAATTGAGAGATTGGACATGATGAAATTATCATCTTGAAAAAATTTATTATGCTTGGATGATTTAAATAAGGAAGAATATTCCACGAAGTGGAAAAATAAATAAGCCAGGGGTAACCCCCCCATCCCTTCTTTATTAACAGAAATTACACAATTGTCATGCTGAACTTGTTTCAGCATCTAAAAACAGCATAAAAATAAAGATTCCGAAACAAGTTCGGAATGACAAATGGACCATTTTAGTAATTTTGCAAAACTTCAATTATTAATTTAGAATTTCTAAATTTTAATTTTTAATTGATTCATTTATTTGATTATAAAACGCAGTATCAGTATATTTTGAACCGTTTTTCGCTCTTTTTCTTAAGATGTTGTTATGAAGATTAAAATTTCTAACCTGAGCGACGGTATTCATAATTTTAATTTCGAAGAGCCGGCAGTTGATGCCGGGCTTGAAGAGCCGTTCTTTGGAAATATCAGCGTTAATGTGGAACTTAATAAAATGCATAATCAGATTGTGATTAATACTAAATTAAGTTTACAAACTGAATTTGATTGCGATAGATGCACAAAAAATTATAAATCCACATTAACAAACTCATATAAGATGGTTTATTTGCTTGGAACCAAACCGGAAGACACCGAAGCAATAAGCCTAACATATTTGCCTGCTGATGCAGATAAAATTATACTAGATAATGATGTTAGAGATTATGCAATGCTGGCAATACCGATGAAGAAATTATGTAAAGAAGACTGCAAAGGATTATGTGTTAAGTGCGGAAAAGATTTGAATGAAGGAGACTGCGGCTGCAAACGCGAAGAAATTGACGAAAGGTGGCTTCCGTTAATGGAATTAAAGAATAAAATTAATCATAATTAAATACAGGAAACATAATGCCAAATCCTAAACGTAGATGGTCTAAAAGCAGACGAGATAAGAGAAGAACTCATTATAAAGCAACGCTTCCTGCGCTGGGTACATGTTCAAATTGCGGTGAATTGAAATTAACCCACCGCGCCTGCCCTTCCTGCGGCTACTATAATGAACGTTCGATGTTTATCCCGAAAAGCTAACTAACGATATAAATCCTTTTAATGTACAATTCTGATTCTGAAAAGAATAGATGCAGAATAGTTGTTGATGCAATGGGGGGCGATTTCGCCCCACAAAATGCCGTGCTTGGCGCAATCCAGGCACAGCAGCAAAACAACAACTTCGAATTGTACCTGGTAGGGAAAAAAGATGCAATCAAGAAAGTTATAGAATCCAATCAGCTTTCCTTTAAAGATGAAAATATTTTCCATGCCGAAGAAGTTATAGAGATGGCAGACCCGCCGACAGCTTCCTTAAAACTAAAACCAAAATCATCAATCGTTCTCGGCGCTCAAATGGTAAAGGAAAAGAAAGCAGATGCATTTGTAAGCGCTGGTAATACCGGTGCGATGATGGCAGCATCAACTTTAATAATTGGAAGAATTCCCGGAGTTGGCAGACCAACTATCGGTCAAGCTATGCCGAACCAAACCGGAATAAGTGCTTTATTCGATGTTGGTGCGAGTGTAGATTCAAAACCTAGACATTTACTTGAATACGCTTTGATGGGAACTATTTTTACAAGAGAAATGTATGGAATAGAAAATCCTAAAGTCGGCATCTTAAGCGTAGGTGAAGAAAAAGAGAAGGGCAATGAAGTTTCTCTTGCCGCAGCAGAGCTGATAAGAAAGACGAATTTAAATTTCGTCGGCAATGTAGAAGGTCGAGATATATTAAAAGGTACAGTAAATGTTGTTGTATGCGATGGTTTTGTTGGGAATATTCTTATCAAATTTGGAGAGAGTGTTCTGGATTTTTTGAAATTTAAGTTTAGAGATTTTGCAAACAAAAGCATTATAAATAAATTAAAGATTGCACTTGTAAGAAGCAGCATGAGAGAGATATTAAAAGATTTTGATTACCAGGAATATGGCGGTGTGCCGTTGCTTGGAATAAATGGCATTAGCATTATTGGACATGGCTCAAGCTCTCCAAAGGCTGTTAAGAATATGGTGCTTAAAGCATACGAAATGCACGAAAAGAAATTAGTATCGAAGATTGAAAATTCGATAAAGCAATATTCAAATTTAAATTAGGTTGAAATGGAAGAAAAAAGATACAATGCAGAAATAACCGGTGTTGGAATGTATGTTCCGGATAGAATTTATGATAATGCCTATTTTGAAAAAATTGTAGATACTAGCGATGAATGGATCAGGACAAGAACTGGAATTAGAGAAAGAAGAATTTTAGAAGAAGGTGCAACAAGCCTGCTTGCAACAAAGGCGGCTGAAGATTTGCTGAAGTCAAAAAATATGTCGGCTGAAGAAATTGATGTTATAATTGTAGCAACAGTTACACCGGATATGTTTTTTCCTGCAACGGCTTGTCTTGTCCAAGATAATATCGGAGCGAAGAATGCATGGGGATTTGATTTATCTGCTGCGTGTTCGGGATTTCTTTTTGCTTTTCAAACAGGATGCTCCTTAGTAGAAACAGGCAGATATAAAAAAGTTATGGTTATCGGTGCAGATAAAATGAGTTCTATCGTTGACTATAAGGATAGAAACAATTGTATCCTTTTTGGCGATGCAGGTGCTGCCGTTTTACTGGAACCAACGGAAGATAAGAGGTTCGGATTACAGGATTCTTTGCTTCACGTTGATGGTTCCGGAAGAGAAGCTTTGTACATGAAAGGCGGCGGAAGCCTTAATCCTCCTACTCATGAAACTGTAGACCAGAATATGCATGTTATCTATCAGGATGGGAAGGCAGTTTTCAAAGTTGCCGTTAAAGGTATGGCAGATATATCATATGAAATTATGCAAAAGAACAATTTGACTTCCGATGACATTGCTTATCTAGTCCCACATCAGGCTAACTTAAGAATAATTGATGCAACCGCAGAGCGTATGGGAATAAACCGCGACAAAGTAATGATAAATATTGATCGATATGGTAATACTACTGCCGCAACCATTCCATCCTGCCTTGTTGAATACTACCGGAACGGTAAAATAAAGAGAGGCGATAAGCTAATATTAGCTGCATTCGGTGCTGGTTTTACTTGGGGTTCAATTTACCTTGTTTGGAGTATGGATTAATGGCTAAAAAAGCTTTCTTATTCCCCGGGCAAGGCTCACAGTATGTCGGAATGTCAAAAGACCTTTTCGACAATTCCGTTGAAGCTAATGAGATGATTAGAACTGCCGATGATGCGTTAGGAATTAACTTATCTTATATTATGTTTAACGGACCGGAAGAAGAGCTTAAGCAGACCGAATTTACTCAACCAGCAATTTTTCTTCATAGCGTCATACTTGCTAGTATAATTAGAACACTCCAAGTTGATGCGGCAGCGGGTCATTCCCTCGGAGAATATTCTGCATTAGTAAGTGCCGGTGCAATTCAATTTTATGATGCGGTGAAATTGGTTAGAGCAAGAGGCAAGGCTATGCAGCAAGCCGGAATTGAAAGACCGGGTACAATGGCGGCAGTGGTCGGATTGCAACCTGAGAAAGTTGCTTCTTGCTGTTCTGAAGCATCATCGGTTGGGATTGTACAGTGTGCTAATTTTAATTCGCCGGGACAAATTGTAATATCCGGTTCTGTTGACGGAGTTAAAAAAGCAATGGAGCTTTGTAAAGCTTCAGGTGCAAAGCTTGTTAAAGAATTAGTTGTAAGCGGTGCGTTTCATTCTCCTTTGATGGATCCAGCAAAAGCAATTTTATCAAATGAATTGGAGAACACGCCAATTTACGATGCAAAATTTCCGGTTTATGCTAATGTCAGTGCGCTTCCTTCAACAAAAAAAGATGAGATTAAGAAAAATCTTTTCGAACAGGTAACATCTCCGGTGCGATGGGAAGAAACAATCAAAAATATGGTGAATGACGGAATAGATGAGTTCTATGAAGTCGGACCGGGAAAAGTTCTCCAGGGATTAGTAAAGAGAATCAGCCCGGAAGCAAAGTGCGTTTCAATTGATAAATATACCGATGTGGAGAAGTATTTATAGTTATGCCAAAGTTTCCAAAATCTATTAAAGGAATAATGATTGATCCGCTTATCTTCACTTTTAACTTTCAGTGCAAGTGTTCGGGCGAGTGCTGCTGGTATGGTGTTTATGCAGATAAAAAAGAGCATGATTTAATCCTTAGCATAAAAGATGAAATTATCCCGATGATGGATGAATCCCAAACCAAAGAAGTTAGTAAATGGTTTGAGCCGCCTGAGGCAGATGAAGATTTTGAATCTGGAGTTGCAGTCGGAACTGAACTTCATAATAATAAATGTGTTTTTCTGGATAAGAACGGATTATGTACGCTTCAAAAGCTTGCAAACAAAAAAGGTGTTCATAAGTGGAAGTATAAACCGATTTATTGTGTATTGTTTCCTTTGACAATTTTTGAAGGCGCGTTAACAATAGATGATGAGCATATTGGTAGATTGAAAACTTGTAATATAAATCCTTCTCCTTCCCGCTCAATTTATGATTCCTGTGAGGAGGAGTTGAGATTTTTCTTCGGAGATGATGGTTTTGCGGAACTTGAAGAATACAGAAAAGAATATATGGAATCTGAAAAAGAAAGGGAGGTAGCATGAGATTAAAAGACAAACGTGCACTTGTAACCGGTGGCAGCCGGGGAATCGGAAAAGCAATCGTATTTGAATTAGCAGCAAATGGATGCAATGTTGTTTTTACTTATCGCAGTTCCGCAGAAGCCGCAAAAAAAATTGAAGAAGAAGCTGATAAATTTGGCGTTAAAATTTTCGGCTTCCAGGCTGATGCAGCGAACTTTTTAGAAGCGGAAAAAACTGTAAATTTTACTTTGGAAAAGTTAGGCGGTTTAGATATTTTAGTGAATAACGCCGGAATAACTAAGGATAACCTTCTTCTCAGAATGAGCGAAGATGATTTCGACAAAGTTATCGCGGCTAACTTAAAAAGCGTTTTTAATTATACTAAAGCTTCCGTTAAACCGATGGTCGGACAGCGTTACGGAAAGATAGTCAATGTGTCTTCAGTTGTGGCATTGATTGGTAATCCTGGTCAAGCAAATTATGTTGCATCTAAAGCAGGCGTTATCGGATTTACAAAATCCGTAGCGAAAGAACTTGCATCTAGAAATATAAACGTGAATGCTGTTGCTCCAGGTTATATTTCGACTGATATGACAGAAAAGCTGAACGACAAGCAGAAGGAAGCTATAATAAACTTAATACCGGTTAAAAGAATCGGCACGCCGGAGGATGTTGCTAAAGTAGTTACATTCTTAGCATCAAGCGATTCTGATTACCTTACAGGTCAGGTGATTCCGGTTGACGGCGGAATGGCAATGTAAATAACGAAAATAATTAATCAATTAACTCTAACTAAATAGGAGAATGTATGGACGTTGAAGCAAAGGTAAAAGAAATCATCATCGACAAACTTGGTGTTGAGGAATCTCAAATTACACCAGAGGCATCGTTTACTAACGATCTCGGTGCAGATTCTTTAGACATCGTAGAACTGGTTATGGGGTTTGAAAGTGCATTTCAAATTTCGATTCCGGATGAAGATGCCGAGAAAATCGGTACTGTTGGTGATGCAATAAAATACCTTAAGGAAAAAGTAAATTAGGAGCTTAACAGCCGGGGAATTTATTCCACCGGCTTTACCTTTCTAATTGGACTCCTTGAAAAAACTTTTTTATCATTTCCCCGGAGCTAAATATGAATAAAAGGAGGGTGGTTGTCACCGGACTTGGTGCAGTTACTCCAATCGGCATTGGAGTTGAAGAGTTTTGGAGTAATCTGCTTCAAGGGAAGAATGGAGTAGCTCCAATTACCAAATTTGATGCTTCAAATTTTGAAACTCAATTCGCTGCCGAAGTAAAAAACTTCGAACCTGAAAAATTCATCGATAAAAAATCAGCGAAGAGAATGGATTCTTTTACGCAATACGCAATTGCTTCTTCAGATATGGCTTTATCAGATTCCGGATTGAATCTTGAAAAAGTTGACAGAGAAAGATTTGGAGTAATTTTTGGAAGCGGCATTGGCGGCGTGGAAACTAACCAGCAGCAGCACTTTCAATACAAAGAAACTAAAAGTCCGCGTGTTATTAGCCCCTTCTTTGTTACAATGATGATTTCCGATATAGCTGCCGGACAAATTTCGATCAAGCATGGTTTGAAAGGTCCCAACTACGCAACAACTTCAGCATGTGCAACATCATCTCACGCAATTGCAGATGCTTTTATGCTGATACAACGCGGCAGTGCAGACTTAATGTTTAGCGGCGGCTCAGAAGCTGCGATTACGGAAATGTCAATCGGCGGTTTTAGCGCAATGAAAGCATTATCAAGGTGGAACGATAGATATCTAGAGGCATGCCGTCCATTTGATAAGGACAGAAATGGCTTCGTTATGGGTGAAGGTGCGGGAATTATACTTCTTGAAGAATATGAGCATGCGAAAAATCGCGGTGCCAAAATTTACTGCGAGATGATAGGCATCGGTTTAACTGCAGATGCTTACCATGTTACAGCACCGGCACCCGGTGGAGAAGGTGCAGTCAGATCAATGAGTGAAGCCATCAAAGACGGCGGTATTTCAATTACAGATATTGATTACATAAATGCTCACGGTACTTCTACACCTTATAATGATGTTAACGAGACAATGGCAATTAAAAATGTTTTCGGAGAGCAAGCTTACAAACTGATTGTAAGTTCTACAAAATCAATGACCGGACATTTATTAGGAGCGGCAGGCGGTGTTGAAGCAATTGCGACAATTCTTGCGGTTAAAAATGATATTGTTCCCCCAACAATTAACTTAACGAATCCGGATCCGGAATGCGACCTAAACTACAGCCCGTTAAAAGCAACTCAAAGAAAGGTTAATTGTGCAATCAGTAATACCTTCGGCTTCGGCGGTCATAATGCTTCTCTGTTATTTAAAAAGTTAGAGGATTAATTTTGGGAAAATTCGTTTCGTGGCTGATTGAAAAGTTAAAACAAAGAGCCGAGAAAAATAAAGCTAAAGAAATTTCCCGGATCCTCACTCCTCAAAAATTTGCAGAGCTTGAAAAGATAATCGGATTCAGTATAAAAAACAGAGAATTCTTTATCCAAGCTTTAATGCACAGATCTTTTCTTGAAACAAGCAGTGATTTTTCAGTTTCCAATGAGAGATTAGAATTCTTGGGTGACTCTGTTCTCAGTCTTGCTGTTGCGGAATATCTTTTTGAAGAATTTACAGATAAAGACGAAGGCTTCTTGACAAAAGTTAGAGCGAAAATTGTAAATCGTTCCGCATTAGCCGATGCTGCTGAAGAAATCAATCTTGAAAACTTTCTTTTAATTAGTAAGAACCTTTCAAACAACTTTACAAACGGTTCAAGAACAGTGCTTTCAGATGCTCTGGAGGCTTTAATAGGTGCGGTATATCTAGATAACAGCTTAAAGTCAGCGAAGGAATTTATAAAAAGAATATTAATCGAACCGAATATAAAAGAAGGTATTTATCTAGTCGATGAAAATTTCAAGAGCCAATTGCTTGAATATACTCAGGCACATAAAATGGATAATCCCAACTATACTGTTATTAAGGAAGAAGGTCCTCAGCATAACAGACTATTTACAATTAAGGTAAAGATCGGAAATATGGAGTATGGTGTAGGAACAGGGAGAAATAAAAAATCGGCGGAACAAAATGCAGCCCACATGGCTTTGATTAAAATTTTTAATGAAAATTCATGAGCAATTTTCATTTTTTAGGTGACAAACTTTCCTTATTTTTCAACACTAAATTTTTCAACTTTTATTCAGAAAGAATTTCAATTTTATGAGTAAATTTAATCATCCGGATCAATTTGTTAACAGACACATCGGTCCTAATGCCGAAGAAATCCACGAGATGCTTCGGACAATCGGAGTAGGCAGTTTAGAAGAACTGATCAATTCTACAATTCCCCAAAATATTCAACTTAAAAAAGAATTAGAATTAGACCAACCGTTAACCGAATATAAATTTATAGAGCACCTTAAAGATGTTGCCAGCAAGAACAGGATATTTAAATCATACATAGGTATGGGCTACCATCCAACGATTACTCCGGCAGTAATACAGAGAAATATTTTAGAGAATCCGGGATGGTACACTCAATACACGCCATATCAAGCTGAAATTTCTCAAGGAAGACTTGAAGCGCTGCTTAACTTCCAAACTATGGTAATCGATTTAACCGGGATGGAGATTGCAAACGCTTCTCTTCTTGATGAGGGAACTGCCGCTGCTGAAGCGATGACGATGCTTTATTCTATGAGAAAATCTCACGATGCAAATGTATTCTTTGTCTCTGAACAATGCTATCCTCAGACGATTGATGTTTTACGAACACGATCAAAGCCATTTGGAATTGAGCTTCAAATCGGTGACCATTCAAAACTTGAATTCAGCGAAAAGATTTTCGGAATGCTGCTTCAATATCCTGCCGAAAACGGTGAGTTTTATGATTATAAAAAATTATTCGAGCATGCTCATCAGAATAACACCTTTGCGGTAGTTGCTGCTGATTTACTTAGTCTTACTCTGCTAACGTCTCCAGGAGAGTTTGGAGCGGATATTGTCGTCGGAAATACTCAGCGATTTGGAGTTCCGATGGGCTATGGCGGACCACACGCTGCTTACTTTGCAACCAAAGATGAATTTAAAAGACAACTGCCCGGAAGAATTATTGGCGTCTCTGTTGATGCAAGCGGAAATCATGCATACAGAATGGCTCTTCAAACAAGAGAACAGCATATAAGAAGAGAAAAGGCTACAAGCAATATTTGTACATCGCAGGTACTACTTGCAGTAATAGCAGGAATGTACGCTGTATATCATGGTCCGGATGGATTAAAAGCTATTGCCGAAAAAATTCATTTGCTAACCAAAGTACTTGATTTGTCATTAAAAAAACTTGAATACAATCAGACAAATCAAAATTATTTTGATACTCTAAAGATTAGATTTGATGATAAATCAAAAAGCAAAATTAAATCAATCAGAAGCTTAGCAGAAACGAAAGGGATGAACTTCAGGTACATCAATGATAATGAAATTGGAATTTCATTAAACGAGGCAACGGAACTCGAAGATGTTAAAGAAATTATTTCCGTCTTTTCAGAAACTGCAAATCAGAAAATTACTGAAAAGGATTTACAAAAATTTCAAGATGAAGTTCAAATTGCATTCCCTAAAAATTTTACTCGACAAAGCAAATATCTCCAGCATCCGGTATTCAATACATACCATTCGGAAACAGAAATACTCCGTTATATGAAGCGGTTGGAGAACAAGGACTTGTCATTAGTTCATTCTATGATTCCTCTCGGTTCATGCACCATGAAACTGAATGCAACAACAGAAATGATTGGAATTACATTGCCTGAATTCAGCAGTATACATCCGTTTGCACCGCTTGATCAAGCTGTGGGCTATCAATTTCTTTTTAAAGAATTAGAAAAGCAGCTATGCGAAATTACAGGCTTTGATGCTATTTCGCTTCAGCCAAATTCCGGAGCCCAAGGCGAGTATACGGGAATGATGGTAATCAAAGAATATTTGAAAAATAAAGGAGAACAGCACCGAAACGTTGTTGTAATTCCTTCTTCTGCTCATGGAACGAATCCTGCAAGCGCAGTAATGGCAGGTATGAAAGTGGTTGTTGTGAATTGCGATGAGAAGGGCAATGTTGATATAAGTGATCTGAAGAAAAAGGCTAATGAATATAAAAATAATCTTGCTGCACTTCTTATAACCTATCCATCGACTCACGGTGTGTTTGAAGAAAATATCCGAGAGATATGTGAAATCATTCATGATAATGGCGGACAGGTTTATATGGACGGTGCAAACATGAATGCGCAAGTAGGATTAACAAGTCCGGCTGAAATTGGCGCAGATGTCTGTCATCTTAATTTGCATAAAACATTCTGCATTCCACATGGAGGCGGAGGTCCAGGCATGGGTCCGATTGGAGTAGCAAAACATCTTGTACCTTTTCTTCCGTCGCATGTTGTGGTTAATCTTGGTCATGAAAAAGGAATTAGTGCTGTATCGTCAGCGCCGTGGGGAAGTGCGGATATTCTTGTAATATCCTATGCTTATATTAAAATGATGGGTGCTCAAGGGCTTAAAAAAGCTTCCATTATTTCTATCTTGAATGCAAACTATATTAAAGCAAAATTAGAGCCTTACTTCAAAACACTTTATACCGGAGCTAAAGGAAGAGTTGCTCATGAGTTGATATTCGATATGAGAGATTTTAAATCCTCCGCTCAAATTGAAGTTGAAGATATCGCCAAAAGGCTTATGGATTATGGCTTTCATGCACCAACTGTATCGTTCCCAGTTCACGGAACTTTAATGGTCGAGCCAACTGAAAGCGAATCAAAACCTGAGCTTGATAGATTTTGTGATGTAATGATTTCAATATATAATGAGATGAAAGAAATCGAAAATGGAAAAGCTGATGTTATCGATAATGTTTTGAAAAATTCTCCGCATACTGCAAGAAGTGTAATATCAGATGAATGGAATCATCAGTATTCTAGAGAGAAAGCAGCTTATCCGGCAGCCTGGCTGAAAGTAAATAAATTCTGGCCGAGCGTCAGCAGAATCAATAATGCTTACGGAGATCGAAATTTGATTTGTAGCTGCAATCCGATTTCTGATTATATTGAAGAGACAGTCTCTTAACTCTAATAATATTTCTTATTCTCTTAATCGTAATCATGCTTTTACATGCTTTAATCAGATATAGATTAAGAGTACGATTACGAGCGAGAGAATAAGTTGAAATTTCACGAAAAAATTTTATACGAATTGTTTAAGTAAAAGCATTAAGGCTTGATGCTAAAATTTCTTTTTGCCACCCTAATCTTGTTTTCAATTTCACAAATAGCTTTTTGTAGAAGTATGGATACTGTTTATTACCACGGTAACTACGCTATAAAAATAGATTCGATCCAAATTGAAGGAAACAAAATTACTGATCCCGATGTGATTACTAGGGAATTGACGTTCGGCGTGGGAGATACCTTAACTCCAAAGATTGCTGAATACAATTCCAACAGAATTTATAGTTTAGGTATTTTCACCTGGGTTAGCCTAATTCCATACAGAGTTGGCAATGAAAATTTTTTGTTGATATTTGTTTCAGAAAGCTGGTACATCTATCCAATTCCTTTTCTTGAGTTCCAAGATAAAGATTGGAAAAAGATTTCCTACGGATTAGATTTTGTAGTCAGAAATTTTAGAGGTGAGAATGAAACTCTGCGAGCAATTGCAGCTTTCGGCTACGATCCCAAATTAATTTTAGAATACAACAGACCGTATATCATCCGGAGCCAAGAAATTTACCTTGACATGGAAGTCTATTACCAAAATGCAAAAAACAAAAGTGAAAATGCTTTTAATTTATATGGTAAGGACTTCAATCAAAAATTTATTGGCGGCTACATCGATTTAGGAAAACGATTTAATCTATTCAACCGGTTTGATTTACAAGTTGGTTATGATTATGTGGAGAATCCTGTGTTTATTAAGGGAATTTCTGCTTCTAACAACAGAATTGATAGACAGTATTCTCTTGGTGCCAGCTATTCATACGATACAAGAGATTTAACACAATTTCCGGCAGTCGGCACTTATGCTAATGCAAGTTACTTTTTTGAGGGACTTGGATTAAATGATATAAATTATCAGATTGCCAATATAGATTTGCGAAAATATTTTGTCATCGGCGACGACTTAAGATTTAAATTTAGATTGGCAACTCGAATGACCTTCGGTAAGCTTGTACCTTATTATAATTATTCTTACTTCGGTTACGATGAAAGAATAAGAGGTTATTTTAATAAAGAGATGGAAGGGAATAATTTATATTTTGGTTCCGTCGAATTTAATTATCCTTTAATAAAAGATTTAAATATTAATTTTGATTTTGTGCCGATAATTCCAAAGTCTCTGCTCACTTACAGATTTGCAGTTTATGCAGAATTATTTTCCGATACCGGAACAGTTACAAACTGGGGGCAGCCGCTCAGCATCCGGCATCTTTACAGCGGCTATGGAACAGGACTTATTTTCTTAGTGCTGCCGTATAATCTTCTTAGGCTTGAATACGCATTTAATGATTTAGGACAACCACAATTTATTTTAGGACTTGGATTATCTTTCTGATATAGAACTTTATTATTCTCTTCCCGAAAATTGCGGTGAAGAAATAATTTTAACTGACGATGAGTTCAAACATGCTTTTAGGGTAATGAGACATCGTCTTGGCGATATTTTATTCATTACAAACGGTGAAGGAAAAATATTTTCTGCAAAGATAGTTGAGACCAGTAAAGAACAGTTCAAACTTTCACTGGAAAAAACATTTACCTACATAAATAATTTTGATAATATCCACTTTTGCATCCCAAAGTTAAAAAATCCTGAAAGGTTTGAGTTTGCTCTCGAAAAGTGCGTTGAGCTTGGAATAACAAACTTTTTAATATTTGAATCCGAAAGAACGATTTCCACATCATCTAAGCTTGAACGCTGGAATAAGATTGCTCTTTCTGCAATGAAGCAATCGCTTAGAAGTTTCCTTCCGAAAATATCTTTAATCGATTCAGTGAAATTGATAAATGAACTTGCGGGAGAAAAGATTATATTTGATCAAAAATCAGAAAATCAATTTGGTAATCTTAAAAGGAATCCGAAGGAAAACTTTTATTTTTTATTCGGTCCAGAAGGTGGTTTTACAGAAAAAGAACTTCAGCTCTTTGATAAACAACAGATATTTAAACTAACTGAGAATCGTCTTCGTTCTGAAACAGCGATTATTAAATGTGCTTCGATGCTTTAGTGCATCTTGTATAATAGGGAAATAAAAGTTAGATAACTTAGTCTAATAATGAAGTGCAAGCTCTAGCTCATAATTCTAATATTAATGACAAAATATCTCTTTCTTATATTATTCACGTTGACTTTAGCTGCATGCAGCAGTGTTCCGAGATTTACCTCAGTAAAAAGAGTAAATGAGAATGCCAGAATAAAGGAGAAAAATAATATATCCTCTAATGAAAATGATTTAGCTTTATACGAAAATGTCAAGCCGCTGAAAACTTATTCCGGTATCGCCTCCTATTATTCAGATGAATTCAACGGAAGAAGAACTTCAAACGGTGAACTATACGACATGAATGACATGACTGCTGCAGAACCTGAACTGCCCTTCAATTCAATTGTACGTGTAATAAATACCGAGAATAGCAAATCTATTCTATTAAGAATAAATGATAGAGGTCCGATAAAGAAGGGAAGAATTATTGATGTTTCTTACGCGGCAGCTAAGAAACTAGGAATGATTTCCAAAGGTACTGCAAATGTTATTATAGAAGTTTTAAGGCAAGGTGAAAAATAAAGTCAAACAGACTTAGCTTTTGTTGTTCTTAAAAGATTGATTACAAGGAGGATAACGGCTACAATTAGGATAATGTGCAAAAACCAGCCAGCTGAAAATTTTAAAATAATGCCAGCCAGCCAAAAAAGGAAGAGAAGCAAAATTAGTATCCACATCATCATAATAATAACTAAAAATTCCGGCTGAAAAGATTGGAATAAATTATTATCTGTACAGTGCACAACGTCACATAATATAAGTACTTAAATAAAAAAGCCTCCGGAATATCCGGAGGCTTATCTTTTTTAATTTATGCTGGGAATTAAAATGTATATCTTAATCCAAGCTGCATTGTCCAGCGGGATGTAAGATCATTATAGTTCCATGGTTTATAAGCAGGGTTATAGCTGTAAACCGGTTGTCCGGTAGCATTATCCATTCCCTGGTAAGAAACAATTGAATTGTTATTATAACCACCGCTGACATCCCAGCCCCAATTGCTGTTGATCAAATTAAGTACATTTAGAATATCAAGAGAAATTGAAATTATATGACCTTGATAAATAGAGGGAATATCCTGAGCGATTCTTAAATCAAGCTCATTCCTCCAAGGATAAGTTGTTGCGTTTCTCTGAGATATCTGTCCTCTATGCGAAGAAAGATAAGAGTTTCCATTTATCATTGCATCTAGTGCATTATAAGTACTTTGAGGAGCTTTTGTATAAACTCCGTTCTTTACAGTTCCGAGCTCTATATCGCCATCATTTTTAGGAATGTAAAACAAATCGTTTCCGTCAAAGCCATCATGGTTTAAGTCACCGTAAACAGTGAAGGAGAACGGAGTTCCTGATTGACCATTGTAGAAGAGTGAAATACTTGTTGGTGCATCTTTAAAGAACTCGTGAGTATAAGCTAAAGATACAAAGATTCTATTCCTGATTTCGAAATCTGAAGTGGTCAAAGCCGGATTGTTAGGATCATTAACAATCGGGTTGTATCTCAACTGGGATTGTGCCTGTGAAGATAGAACACCGTTTTGATCAAATGATCTTTGGAATGTATAACCGATATTTCCTGAAATTCCTCTTGCAACATTTCTCTGTAATTGAACGCTTAAGTTATATTGATAGCCTTCGGTAGTATTAGTTAAATAATATACACCGTAGAAATTACCATTTCCACTGTTGGTACCGCTGTAAAGAGTTCTACCGTCTGGTAACGTTCCAATAGCAGGATTCAGGTTGACTTCTTTATAAAGCATATCATACAAAGTTTTAGAATATTGAGCTTCAACAGTTCCGGTTATGTTAAATGGTAATTGATGATCAACACCTACATCAAGTCTGAGTACTTGAGGCATTTTTAAATTCGGATCAACAAGATCAATTTCCGAAGTGGTTTTAGCTACTGAACCAGGGGCTAAACCAGGTTGACCGGTAGGCGTAGCAACAAAGCCTGTTGTCTGATTATATCGATCAATTTCTGCAAGCATTGTTCCAGTATTACCATAATTATTAGACATCCACACATATGGAACTCGACCTGCAAATACACCGATTCCGCCTCTTACCTGGGTTGTATGTTCGCCCAAAACATCCCAGTTAAATCCAATACGCGGAGACCACATTATATTTCCGCTCGGTACATTGGTCGTGCTGTATCCTGGGAAATAGTAACTTACTGAATCATTCTGTGCCGGCTTGGTTGGAAAATAAGGAACATCTATTCTTAAGCCGTAAGTTAATTTAACGTTTGGTGCAATTGCCCATTCATCCTGAGCATAAAGACCAAGTTGGTTAACACTAAATTGCGCGGCAGGCTGTTGATCAGAAGTAATTGAATATACCCTCTGGTACCATGATGGTTTATCTAAATTAAGTTCAGAGAGATAATTTACTTTATACTGATAATATCCCCAGTATGAACGAATAAACAAATTCTTGAATGAGAAGAATTCATTATGAGTTCCGAATGTAAATGTGTGGTTTCCGTTTATATAAGTGAAGTTATCAGTAAATTCAAAAATATTCTGATTGAGGCTGTTAGCCGATGAATATCTGTCTGTTCCGGCGTATAAAGTAAATCCTCCCGGCATAACAACATTTATTTCCGGTGAAGGTGCAAGTGTTGGACCTCTGTCATCGCTGATTTTTGTATAACCTAAGATCAATTCATTCGACATTGTATTGCCGAGTGTGCTGTTTAATTCCAATACTGTAGAATTAGTATTGTTAGTTATTCTATAATTGTAAGTATCAAAACTTAACGCGTTAGTTGTAGTACGGTCATTTAAATTGTCCTGGTAAGAATGGACAAAATTGTTCCGTATTGTAAGTTTATTGTTTTCATCAATATTATAATCAAAACGTAAGAAAAATTTAGTACTAGGCTGATTAACATCTGTACTTGCGTAACTACCGGGATTAAGACCGTGCGCGGCAAGGATACTGCTCAAACTGTCAGACCATGCCTGGGCTAATGGATTCTCTCCTAAAGAAGCATTCGATAAAGGTACCGTATGCTGTGTCAATTCAACGTTAGTGAAGAAGAATAATTTATCCTTCATAATTGGTCCGCCTAAACGGAAGCCGTATTGATCATCCGTGAAATTCGCGTATCTCGTCTTTTGCGGAGTAGGGCTGAGACCAACTAAGTCCTGGTTTCTTCCGTAACCATATACCGAACCTTCGAAGGCGTTGGTACCACTGCGTGTAATTGCGTTTATTCCACCGCCAGTAAAGCCGCCGTACCTAACATCATATGGCGCGATAACTACCTGAAATGCTTGGATAGCATCCATACTTATAGGATTGGCGCCTGTTTGTCCGCCAGGTGTTCCGGATGAACCTAAACCAAATAGATCATTGTACTGGGTTCCGTCTATCTGAATATTATTGTAGCGGTTGTTTCTGCCCGCAGCCTGCATATTTGTTCCGCTGAAGAACGGCGAGAGTTTTGCAAAGTTCTGGAATGTTCTGCTGATTGTAGGCAGTTCTTCCATTTGTTTTGCAGATACGTTCTGGAATGCACCGGTTCTTGAACTGCTAATAATTGAACTGCGCTGACCGACAACAGTTACCTCTGAAAGTTTAACTGCGGAAGTGGTAAGCTTAAAATCTAACTTTAAGTTTTGTCCTAAAGTTAAAAATACATTCTCTTTTTTCTGAGTTTCGTAGCCAACATAAGAAACTGTAATTGTGTATGGTCCTCCGACTCTTAATCCCAAAATGTTATACTTGCCGTCGATTCTTGCAGTAGTTCCATATTGAGTTCCGGTGGGGGTATGCACAGCCATTATTGTTGCCGATGGCAAGGCATTACCCTTCTCGTCTGTAATTGTGCCGTGTATTGCAGCCGTAGTTACGCCTTGTGCAAACAAAGAATTGCTTGACAAGATTAGTAAAACTAGAACTGCAAAAGAAAAAAGCTTAGTAGCCATTAACTTCATTTTATCTCCTGGAGTTTGTTTTTGGAATTAGTGATTTAACATATTGAACGTAGTTCAAGATTAAAAATTGTTATAATTTTTTGAGTGCAAATATTTAGTGATCATTCTTTGCAATCAAGTAAATTTTTAGATTTAACAATTATTTAATAAGGGCGATAGGTTTTCCGCAAAACATGAGGTTGAATATAACCGAAATTTCTGCTTTTAACCAATTAAATTATTGTCTAAATGTACTAAACAAATATTTTAAGATTTACGGTTAACATAAGAAAAATTTTGAATCGTGACAAAGAAATTCCATATTTTAAAACAAATTAATTTATTTTAATGTTATTGATTTCATTGGCATTTAAACTTTTTATGCTTTAAGTTCAATTTCTTTTTTTTTACTTTCTTGAAGGGGGATAATTACCTTTAACGGACCTAATTCAAAATAGTATTTATTAAATTTTATTCTTAATATATTATTAAGAAAATATACTTTTAATCCTGTAACTGAAGTTACGCAATTGTCATGCTGAACTTGTTTCAGCATCTAAAAACAGCTTAAAAATAAAGATTCCGAAACAAGTTCGGAATGACAAATGGACCATTTTATTTTTTTTGCTTAACTTCAGCTGTAATTAACTTATTTAGTGTAATTGTGTATCTAATGCCAATAATGATATTTAAGTGACGATGCTTATTTATTTCGGTTTCATTTTAATAGCGAATGCTGCTTATGTTTTCTTTTTTTAATGAATTAAATTCTCCAAAGCTCGGTTTATTATTTATTCTAATTTTAATAATTGGAATAGGAGTGGTGTCTTACAGAAACATTAATGAAGTTTTTGAGACCGCTGAATGGCGAGCTAATTCTTACAATATTCTGAACACTACAGAAGATGTGTTGGCTCAAATTGTAAGTGCTGAAGAAGGGCAAAGATCATTTCTTTTAACAGATGATGAATCTTACCTTGAGCCGTTTTACAAGAGCATTAACAATGTAAAACTCGATATGAGCAGCCTTCGAATCCTTTTAAAAAATAACAAAGAACAAATTAAGAGACTGAATGGACTTGATACTTTAATAATGAACCGGTTTCTCAGCCTTCAAGCAACTATTCAAATACAAGAGAAAGAGGGCTTTGATAAAGCAGTTGCGAGGCTAAAACAGAAAACCGGTAGAAAATATATGAATGAGATTTACCAGCAAATTGCACAAATCGAATCAGAGGAGTATAATCTGCTTCAGTCCAAGGACCAACTGCTGGTATCAAATGTTAAAAATACATTTATTACTATCGTTGTCGGTACTCTTGTAAGTTCTGTAATATTCTTAACCGTTTTCTACATTCTTGAGAGAGAAATTTCTGAAAGGAAAAAAATTGAAGAAGCAATACGACGGGAGATGGAATTTTCCGAAAGGTTATTAAACAGCAGCATTGATGGAATAGTAGCATTTGACGACCAATGCAGATTTACTTTGTGGAATCCTGGTATGGAATCGATAATGGGAATAAGTAAATCCAAGACGCTTGGCAGAAATGCTTTTGAGGTATTGCCGTTTTTAAAAGATATCGGCGAGGATAAATATTATTTCGAAACATTAAAAGGAAATTATGTTATTGCAAAGGACAGATGGTTTTATGTTCCTGAGACTGGAAGGGAAGGATATTTTGAAGCATATTATTCACCTTTGTTTGATAAAGATAAGAAAGTTATCGGAGGCTTGGCAATAGTAAGAGACAGCACTCAGCGTAAATATAGCCTTGAGGCTCTTGAACGGACTAAAGAAGAACTGGAAAAAAGAGTAATAGAAAGGACATCAGCACTTTCAAAAGTGAATGAAGATTTAAGAATTGAAATAACTGAACGCAAGAAGGCTGAAGAGCAAATAAATGCATCACTTCAAGAAAAATTAATTCTACTCAGGGAAATTCACCATAGAGTAAAAAATAATCTTCAGGTAATTTCCAGTTTATTAAATCTCCAGTCCGGTTATATTGAAGATAAAAAATCCCTTGAAGTATTTCGTGAAAGTCAGAATAGAGTTAGATCTATGGCATTGATTCATGAGAAGCTCTACCAGTCTAAGGATCTTAATAAGATCGAATTCTCTGAATATATAAGATCCCTAACTTCTGCATTGTTCAGTTCTTACAATACGGAAGCTAATAGGATAATATTAAGAAGCGAATTGGAAGGTATTTCTTTTGAGATCGACACAGCTATATTATGCGGATTAATTATCAACGAACTTGTTTCAAACTCACTTAAACATGCTTTTCCTAATGGAACTAAAGGAGAAGTGTATATCGGTTTAAGTAAGACCGGTGAAAAACAATATACTTTAATTGTAAGGGATAACGGAGTAGGTTTCCCTCCTCACATTGATTTCAGAAAAACCGAATCTCTTGGATTACAGTTGGTTACGACATTAACAGATCAGCTTGGCGGAGTTATCCAGCTTAAACGAGACGGTTGTACTGAATTCAAAATAGAATTTTCAGCTTGAATTTCAACATAGCCTTTCTCACACGACTACTTTTTACACTTCATAATATCCTTCGTGTCACACAAAAATCATTTTAGGGCTAATATTTTTGGCAGTAGAAATTGTAGCAGCAGTTACGGGCTTTTAACTATTTCAACTTGCCGGTATAACAAAATCTGTGTCCGTTAATGCTGCTTTTATTATGATTAGACTGAATATGACTTGTAAGAATATAATTATAGCCGAAGACGAAAACATAATCGCTCTTGATATTAAGAAGCGGATAGAGAGCATGGGACACCATGTAGCATTAATTGTTAACTCCGGCGAATTAGCTATTGATGCCGCACTTTCCGTAAAGCCAGATCTAATATTGATGGATATTACTCTTAAGGGAAAAGTAAACGGCATCGATGCAGGTATCGAAATATGGAACAAATTTCAAATACCCATTATTTTTGTCACAGCTTATCTGGATGATTTTTCTATTGGCAAATGCCAGCTCTCGAAATGTAACTTCGATTTTATTATTAAACCATTCTGCCAGGAAGATTTTAATAAAAAAATTGCACATGCCTTAGCTGCATAATTACTATTACTTTCCTTTAAAAATTATAATCAATCTTAAAGACTACTTTTCTTCTTTCTTCAAAGCTTGGACTGCTGAAGAAAGCACCTTTAATTAAGTGAGCATGATCTAATAAATTTGTAATTGCTATCGAAGGTTCTATAGTTGAGCCGTATCCGATTGCAAATGTATATCCGCCGGATAAATTAAATATCCAAGAAGGAGATGTATGAGCACCGGTATTAAAATCGAATAAGCCGGTTTGATATGTAAAACTGCTTACTCCGTTTGCTAAACCGGAACCGTATATTCCAACTAAATTCAAAAACCAATTTTGCGGCTGATAGTTTAATCCAAAGACTACAGATAATCGTTGATCATGGTCTAAATCAAATGGTGCCGTAGAATAAATTGGAGGAAGAAATCCGCCTGAAACAGGACCAATTCCGTAAGCATGAATTAGTGCTGCATTTAAATATCCTGAAAAAGGAATTGTTACATCATTGTAATTTATTCCTAATTCTATTCCGCTTACTTTAACCTGATTTATATTGACGTTTACTCTTATAGTGCTTGAACCTAAAGTCTCATCATCCAAGCCTGGAGAAGAATCTTTATGAAAATAATCCAGTTTAACATTAAAGCCGTTAAGAAAATTATGAAGCACACCAACTTCATAGAGATTATCTTTTTCGGGATAAGTTGGCAGTGAAGTATCCCCGACAGTAGTTGCAATTGCAGAAAGCCCTTCAATGTTAGTAGGAATAAAGAGCCTGTCGTAGCTTAAATAAAAGGTAGTAAAATCATCCGGGAAAAAGCTAATCTTTAACCTGGGATCAAATTGACTTTGAAGATTTATAACCGGTGCAATATGATGATCATATCTTAAACCAGCGGCAATCATAGTCCATTCGAATGGGTGTATATTTGTTTCTGCAAACAGGCTGAAATCAGACCCGGCAAATTTAGCGTTATTGGAAGGTCCGTTTCCAAAGAAGTTATTAAATTTAAAATTATCGTTCCCATTTGTAGCGCTAAGTTCCATACCTACTGCATAACCAAATTGATGAGACAACTGCTTGTTGAATTTTAATCTTGTTCCATAAGTAACAAAGCTTCTGTTTTGATTAACTGTGTAGCCTGTAGAGGTATCGTTATTAAGATATATTACCGATTGATCAAATGGACTTGTATTATATTTCAAACCTCCTTCTCTAACATAAAAACCTGCAAACAAGGTACTTTGCTTGTCAGGTTTATTAGAAAAAGTATGATAATAAGAAAGAGTCTGAAAAGCATTATAGCTTCCCTGAGTATCGAAGTTAATGCCTTCGGCTGGATCGAATGGAATTTGAGTTTGAGTAGAACTATAGTTTAGATTAGTTGTAAAATAATCTTTATCGCCTAAGAAATAATCGATTTTACCATAAAGAAAATAATCGAAGCCGTGATCATTGAATAATTTCGTTACAGGCTGATCGATACGATGATCTGTTTCTTGCCGTGATCCTGAGAAGAAATATCCTAGATTTCCCAAATGGTCGCTGAATGAAATGCTCTGACCATTAGAGTTTAATGACTTAAATGTTCCTACCTTTGAACCGAGGTTTTCATTATTGGAAGTTAAGTAGCTTCCGGCATAAGTAGATAAATTCATTTTAAATCCACCGGGAGGAACCTGGTTTTTAATATCAATAATGGCAGCAGACTCACCGTATTCTGCCGGGAATCCGCCGTCATAGAAAGTAATACTCTTTATTACTGAAGGATCAACTACTTCATTTAACCCGCCGAACACTCCGAGTGGGATTGGTATGCCATCAATTAAATAAGAATACTCACCATGCTGACCGCGAATATGAACTTCGCCTGTGGTAGCTCTTACTGCTCCTGTTAAATTTTCCTGAATAACAGTCGACATTTGCGCTTCCGGGCTTGCATGAAAATCTTCCAGCTCGAAAGTTTTTGCACCGGTTTTAATATCGGTAAAGTTGGCAATCCGGTTTTCTTTCTTTCCGGTTACAACAATAGCTTGCAAGCCGATTGCATGCTGTCGTAAAAGAATCTTTAAGCTTTGATGATCACGGTCTATCGTTATTGGTGATGTATAAGTTTTATATCCGATATATTGTGATGTTAATGAATATGAGCCCGGTTCCATATCTGCAAATACTGCCGTGCCTAATTGATCAGTCTCCTTAACATTTACAATTTTGTCATTCTTCTTTAAAATTAAGGTAACTAATTCAAGCGGTGTACTTTGTGCAGAATCAATAACCGTAACTCTAAAATTTATCTTGATGGTTTTCTTTTCGTTAATATTTTTATTTACCGCCGATACAGTATGGGAAAATGAAATAATTAAAAATACAATTGCCGCACCTGCATATTTAATCTTTTGCATTAAAATCCTAATATCCATTAAAGCTCCTTTAGTTTTTTTATGAAATATTTTTTATATGCCCGTAATATTTACTTAATCGATCTTGCCTGGTTTGTTTACACAGCTTATTAGTCACTAAGTCTACTATAAACGTTATCGATGGGCATAATTATAGTTATGAATAGCAGCTCGCGATTTTTTTTCGCGAAGTGCTACCAGTTATTGATATAAAAAGTTAAATGGAATAGGGAGGAGCTCTATGTGGATTTGAATTATAGTGAGGTTCAAAAGTAAAAGTAATTTTGGATATTGAGGGTAGATTTTCTTCGCCGGTATTTTTAATAAAGCTTAGTACCGATGAAAAGCTATAATTTAATACAGTACTTGCAAACTGCATTATGGTACATTCATGTGTCAAGTCGTCGCGGGGATCGAGTGGATTCGGTTTACCGTCATTAACTTGCTTAGCTAGTTTATAATTCCCGTTTTGAATGTCAATATTATGGTAATGGAGAATAGACAGCCCAACCAAAAATAGGTAAGGCAGCAGCAATGCGGTTGAATATTGCCTGCGATATTTGTCTAAATTATAAAACATTGCGAAACAAATATCAGTCTTAGAGCTAAATATTCAAAACAGTTATTTCGTAATAGTGATTGGAAACATTCGATTACAAATCTTTAATTCCGCTTATTCATATTTAAGATTCTTTGTATTTAACTGTAAGATCTTTTTACTTTGCTGCAATGAAGTTATCATCCACAAAAAATACAAGCTCCTTCCAGCCGGTAAATAATAATGCAACTAATTTGGTTAATACTTTTCCCTTACACAGTGAAAACTAAAAGAATATACATACTTTAATGTCTTCATAAATATTTTAAACTGCAATTCTTTCCTCTTGTGCATTTAAGAATGCATTCTGATCATGAATTATAGCGCCTTCCGGCAGCCAATGCCATAAAGATCCCAATTCATCTCTAATCATATTCATATAAAACTGCGGAAGCTCGGTTGTTTCTTGTTCAAAGTAATTTCGGAATTTAACATCGGAATTTAAATGCATCAATATTGCTTTATTGTATGCGACTCTGCCGAAACCTTCTTCTGAAATAGCACGGACAACATTCATCCAACGGGGGATAAAGGCATTAGTTGCTATCAGCCGTTTTATAATTGCTTTCCATGAAAATGTATGCTCGCCAAGATTTATTACATGAGAATAAAATTCCTGCCACGAATAATTTTTCGGCTTAATGTTCATAGCATGATTATTATCAAGGAAATGAAACGGGAAGGGGATTACGCGGTTTAGTTGCTGGTACTCGAGATTAAGCGGTGCGGCTCTGCCGAAGGCAGATAAAAGAGAGTAGCCCGGGAAAGCACCTGGTGTTAAATCAACAAATTTTTTTGTAAGCTCAAAAGGCTCGTCGCCTTTATCGGAATCCAGTCCAAGTACAAAATTAGTTTGAACGTAAGGTATGTAGCGTAATATCATGTTAATATGTTCGGCAACATGCTTAACTTTATCCATGCCTGTAAGACTTCCTGTATTTGATTTGCCGCCAAGGTCGAACCATGATTCTATGCCAGGAAGAACTGCGCCGAATCCGTTTCGTTTAAGTCTTTTCACATGCGGTTCGGTTAATATTGATAAACTGCTTTCGGCAATGAAGTCTATGCTGTTTTCGGGTACAACTGATTCGATGGAATCCATATAATCGTTAAACCGTATTCCAAAATTCGGATCATGCCAGCCTACAAGAGGACGCTTGAATTTTGTAAGCAGGAACTTTAAATCTTCCTTCATAATTTCAAAGTCCAGCGGCTGGTACGCAACAGTTGAATCGATACAGAAGCTGCATGTGTATGGGCAGCCTAAGCTGCCGAGCATAGGTACCAGTTTAATCAATGGAGCCTTCTTAAGAGTAGCCTCGATAAACTTCCATCGCTCCTTTACGCCGGGCAGCATCAATGGCTGTCTCTGCGCAGTCAGCTTTAAACCTTCAGGGCGATGAGGTGAACAGTCAAATAAAATTTCTTTTATAATGTTTTTATCGGTAAAGCCGACTACATAATCAAAATATTTAGCCGCATCTTCAGGATAGCAGCGCGCATGCGGTCCGCCTAATACGGTAACAGCTCCACGCGAACGTAAATAATTACTTAACGCATAAGCTGTCTGTGCAGATTCCGTAAATGCGCCGATAAATATTATATCAGCATTTTGAGGTAATTCTTTTAGCAAGTCCTCCTTACCAGTATTACAAAAATAAGTAACATTGTGCCCCTCTTCCTCGCACCATACGCCGATTACCTGCGGCATTATGCTTGCAAAGTTTGCATTCATAATGCGGGCAAATAATTTTTTATTTGGTTTCTTTGATACAAGGTCAATTATTCCCACTCGAAGCTTTATGCTCATATAGGCAACCGTACACTTTCTATATTTTATTTAATATTTAATCTCTAATTCCCCGACGCTTGCGTCGTGGGTTACTATTTGGAAACTATAATAAATATTCAATTATATACCCAGTCCGCTCTGCGGCGGGGATGTTGATTAATAAAAATGATTGACTACTGTATAATTCAGTTCATTTACCGTTATGAACCATCAATTTCGGCACAGGTAAACTTTCTGAAGGCAAGAATGAGTTTCGGTTAGTATCCAGATGTGAAGATATAATGAACTTAATTTGCTGTGCAAAATTTCTTATGTTAAAAGAACCGGATATTAAATGTGTATAGCCGCGGGAAATTAAATATTCTTTATTCACCTTTGAAATATTTAATGTAAACCCGACGATGGGAAAAGAGTTGTAGCTGCTCATATTTTTGATAGTATGCACTGTATTAAGTGCCGAGCCATCCGGCTGCAGGTTTATATCTATCATAACGAGATTATATTTAT
Source organism: Bacteroidota bacterium (assembly GCA_021815405.1). GTDB lineage: Bacteria > Bacteroidota > Ignavibacteria > Ignavibacteriales > Ignavibacteriaceae > FEN-1297. The sequence continues at coordinate 179,470 of JAKAGV010000008.1, read as the reverse complement.
TTAAATCGACAAGATGCAGCGCGATATTTGCTGATCTTGTAATGTGTAGCTGGCAAAATTCGGAGAATAATTTATTTATTTCTGATGACGTGACAGGATCATCTTCCAACAAAAGTATTTTATACAATCAGTTTTCCGGTTTGTTTTATGTAAGCTGGCAATAAAGGGGTCATTTATTTTTTGTAGAGATTAATGCCGCAGCAAAGGTATCTTTATTGCATCAATAAAACAAGGATATTATAAATAAAAGATTTTCACGTTTGACACACATTAGCATATACCAAACATTGTCGGATTACTTCCTGTATCTTGCCAAAATTAATTTCTCTTGGTTGAATTACACAAGTTATTTTGTGGAAGTATTTTCTTTCTTTTGGAAATTTAAACATTCCCTGCCGGAGGATTTGTAGACTTCTACAGAAGGCATCTGTCTAGTTTTCATTCCAAACATTTTACAGCCGTAGGGAGCCTTCGTATCCCAGGTAATAAAAAAATGTTTACATTTTCTGCAGTTAATTGCCATAATGAAAAATAAAAAAATTACCGGAATGATTGAAATATTAATTTACTAACTCACGTTACGCACATGTCATGCTGAACTTGATTCAGCATCCCAAAAATGTCGGAAAATGAGATTCCGAATCAAGTTCGGAATGACAAAGTAAATTAAATCCTTAATTGTGCGTAACATAAGTTACTAATTCTTCAGCCGGATACAACGAAAGATGCATTTATAAAATGGGTATTATTCAAGTATTAATCAAAACTATTCAGTAAACAATCAGAGAGAAATCAGAAGCCGATCAGACTTATCGATGTGATGATAAAAAAATCATTTTTATTGAATGATACCTAATTTTGTATAAATTTAAATGTAATAAAATTTTAGCATAAAGGATAAAAAAATGAAAATGAGATTTCTTGGAAACAGCGGAGTTAAAGTTTCCGAATTATGTTTTGGTGCAATGACTTTCGGGGGAAGAGGATATTGGAAATATATAGGCGAGCTCGAACAGAAAGAAGCAAATGAATTAGTGAACTTGGCTTTCGAAGGTGGTATTAATTTTTTTGATACTGCTGATGTCTATTCAGAAGGTTTAGCTGAAGAGATGCTCGGCAAGGCTTTGGGAAACCGCCGCAAAGAAATTATTCTTGCCACTAAAGTAAGAGGCAGGACAGGCAAAGGTCCGAATGATGTTGGATTGTCACGCCATCATATAATTGAGAACTGCAATGCAAGTTTAAAAAGATTAGGCACTGATTATATTGATCTTTATCAGCTTCACAGCTTCGATCCACATACGCCGCAAGAAGAAACTTTAAGAGCATTAGATGATTTAGTTAGAGCAGGAAAAGTAAGATACATTGGCGTATCAAACCATACCGGCTGGCAGTTAATGAAGGCTTTATCAATTTCGGATAAACAAAACCTTGAAAGGTTTATTACACTTCAGGCATATTATTCATTAGTTGCCCGCGATCTTGAAAATGAGCTGGTTCCTCTTTGTTTAGACCAAAAATTAGGAATACTGCCGTGGAGTCCGCTTGGCGGAGGTTTCTTAACTGGCAAATATAGGAGAGGAAAAGCGCGCCCTCAAAATGCAAGACGTACCGATCCTGAGAATCAATTCCTGCAATTTAATGAAGAGAAAGGATTTGATATTGTTGATGAACTCGAAAAGATTGCAAAGAACCATAACGCTACAGTTGCACAGGCTGCGCTTAATTATTTACTAAGAAAGCCCGGAGTTTCTTCTGTTATTATTGGAGCAAAGACTAAAGAGCAGCTTGCTGACAATTTAAAAACTACCGACTGGGAAATGTCTCCCGAAGAGGTAAGTAAGCTTGATGAGTTAAGCGCTCCGCCAAAACCATATCCCTACTGGATGCTTGAAAGAACAGTGCTGGATAGGTGATGTTTTTAAATTACTTAACTCATGTTACGCACATGTCATGCTGAACTTGATTCAGCATCCCCCAAATGCTGAAAAATGAGATTCCGAATCAAGTTCGGAATGACAAAGTAAATTGGATCCTTAATTGTGCGTAAAGTAAGTTACTTAAGTTAAGCAAGTATATTAAAATGTCATGCTGTCTGCCATAGCGAATTATTTCAGCATCTGAACACAGTGCAAAGGAGGATTCCGAAACAAGTTCGGAATGACAAAAACATTATTTTGCGTAATTTCAGTAAATTAGAAATATTTATTACACTTTAAACCAGTTGTGTGAATTAGAAAAGGCAATAAAAAAAACTGTTGAAACAGTTTCTAATTCGATTTTGAGCTTTCATTTGCCCACGGATTAATCCGTGGGTTAACAAAAAACAAAGCATTTGCTAACCGTTTTACCTGTCCGTCCTTTGGCGGAACGGTTTATAATTTAATTCACACAACAGGTAATTTATTAATCTTTTTTTACATGACTAATATTACACAGCACTTTGGAAGAATTGAATATTGGAACAATGGAGTTTACATTTATCTCCATCATTCCAATTTTCCAGGGTGCAGTTTGTGTTGTGTAAAGTAAATTTATAACTAATGAATCAAACATATTTTAATAAGGAGGATATAGTATGAGCAGGTTATTTTCATCTCTAAAGATTAGAAACGTAGAATTTAAGAACAGAATTATGGTTTCGCCTATGTGCCAATATTCCAGTATAGAAGGAATGCCTACAGATTGGCATATTGTTCATCTTGGAAGTAGGGCAGTGGGCGGCGCGGGACTTGTAATGCAAGAAGCTACCGCCGTTTCACCAGAAGGAAGAATAACACCGGATGATGCCGGAATATGGAATGAGGAGCAAGTTGAAGCTTATAAAAAAATTACCGGCTTTATTAAATCGCAAAATTCTGTTCCGGGAATTCAAATTGCACATGCAGGAAGAAAAGCTTCAACTTATTCTCCATGGAAAGGGAACGGGTCGGTACCTATAAAAGACGGAGGATGGCAAACACTTGGACCCAGCCCGGTATCATTTGATGAGAATTATACTGTTCCAAAAGAAATTAATAAAGATGACATAAAGGAAGTGATAGAACAATTTAAGGCTGCAGCAATGAGATCAGTTGAAGCAGGTTACAGTGTTATAGAACTTCACATGGCGCATGGATATTTAGTTCATGAATTCCTTTCGCCGATATCTAATAAAAGAGAAGATGAATACGGCGGAAATCTTGAAAACAGGTGCCGTCTTGCAGTTGAAATTGCTGATACAGTTCGAAAGGCAATACCTAACGGCACACCTCTTTTTGCAAGGTTATCTTCAACCGATTGGGTTGATAACGGCTGGGATATTGAACAGACAGTTTATTTATCTAAGAAGTTGAAAGAGATTGGAGTAGATCTAATCGACAGCTCTAGCGGAGGAAATATAGCTAATGCAAAAATTCCCGCCAGTCCTGGTTATCAAGTTCAATTTGCTGAACGTATTAAAAAAGATGCATCAATATTAACCGGCGCGGTAGGCTTAATTACTTCTCCGGAACAAGCCGAGCAAATTGTGGTAAGCGGACAGGCGGATATAGTTATTTTAGGAAGAGCATTCCTGCGCAATCCTTATTGGGCGCTTGATGCAGCAAAAAAATTAAATTCAGATATTGAATGGTCTAAACAATATTTAAGAGCAAAACTATAAGATTAAAAGTTCGGATATAGTATAAAATCAAATAGATATATTACTTTGCAAATCATAGAGAGCAAAGAATGTCAATGTTCTTTGCTCTTTGAGCTATGCTTCTTATATTTTCTGCTATGCTGAGTTATTGAAAAGTTCAATGCAAGACGCTTCAACTTCCTAAACCTTGCATTCTTTTATTACCGCTTTCTTTACCTAAATAAAATTCAGAATGTAAGAAGCAGATACAGTTAAAATACTCATCGCCAATGTAAAAACATTTCTCGTAAAATAATCTGCCGCTATCGTCGCGATCAATAGCAGCATTATTGTTATGGCAAGAAGAATATTATTATCCTTGTTTAAAATAATTGAGCCGTCCTCATTGTACTGCTTTCCGATGCTCTTAGCAAGATAAATAAGCCAAACTACTATTTTGGGTAGCAATATAATAATTTTCACACAACCTCTTAATCCGTGGGTTAATGAAAACCCCAATGCCTGTTTGAAGCTGTTTTAACAGTTTTACGCTAAACATTTTCTAATTCACACAACAGGTTATTTTATACGATCTCAATCAATACTTCGGAAAGAATTATAACCTTAGCTGAGTTAAGGCTTGTTGATCCTTCATAATAAACAAGTTCAAAATCTTTGGTATATTTATTAAAAGAAATCGGAGGTTAAAGGAAAAATGATTCTATTACTATTTATTATTTGGAGCTATTAAATGAAAAATGCAAATTCAATTTTATTCATTCTTATTTTGATTATTGTGCCTTCTTTTTTTGTTTTGACTTGCTTTGGTCAAAGCAAAGACGAAGCAGACGATCTTATAAATTATGTTAATCCGCTCATCGGCACCGGCGGCGGTGGAAATGTTTATCCAGGACCAACCACTCCTCACGGATTAGTACAATTAGGACCTGACACGGATATGCGGAATTGGTCTGATGGTTATAGTTACGACGACAGTGTTATTATAGGCTTCAGCATGCAGCATCTGAGCGGCACAGGAATTCCCGATCTTGGAGATTTTGCATTTGTTCCGTCAACAGGTAAAATGAAATTCGTACCGGGAATGATTGAAGAAAAAACGAAAGATGGAAATCATTATTCTTTTAATCCGGATTCAGGATACTGTCAGCCGTTTTCACATAAAGATGAAGTTGCTAAAGTCGGGTATTATTCGGTAAGGCTTCCTAAGTATAATGTTCTTGTTGAATTGGCAGCGACACCGCATGCAGGAATTATGAGATTTACATTTCCTAAAAGCGACAGTTCAAATGTTATGGTTGATATCTCTCATGTACTTCAATGGAAAGTTATCTGGTCAAGAGTTAGAAGGCTTAGTAAAACACTTGTAACAGGATTTCATCTTGTTCACGGATGGGCTGCCGAAAGATATTTGTACTTTGCCGCTGAGTATTCAAGACCTTATGATAATTTCGGCATAATGCTGGACGGCAAGAGAGTTTATTATAATACTTACAGGTTTAGAAGTAAGTATGAAGCAACCGGTGACGATATACAATATTACACAACCTACAATACTGAAAAGAACCGTGTTGTAATGGTAAAGGTCGGCATATCGGCAGTAAGTTCAGCAAACGCATTGCAAAACTTAAAAGCGGAGATACCCGGATGGGATTTTGATAAGGTTGTAAAGGACTGCCGTTCAGCATGGGAAAAAGAGATGAGGAAGATAACTATTACCGGAAGCACTGCTGAAAAGCAGACTTTCTATACTGCATTGTACCACACCCAGCTTGATCCGACAATTTATGAAGATGTAAACGGCGAATACAGAGGACTTGATCTAAATATCCATAGAGCCAAAGGCTTTACAAAATACTCTATCTTTTCTTTATGGGATACATTCAGAGCCGAACATCCATTGATGGTGCTAATACATCAGCATGAAGATGCGGATATGATAAATTCCATGCTTGCTCATTATGACCAGAGTGTTGAGCATCTGCTTCCTATTTGGTCGCTCTATGACAATGAGACATGGTGTATGATCGGCTACCATGCAGTGCCGGTAATAGCCGATGCAATAATGAAAGGCGTTAAAGGATTTAATTACGAGCGAGCCTACAATGCCATGAAAACTACTGCAATGAATCCTCATTATGATAATGTAAAGACCTTTGCAAAATTAGGCTATGTTCCGTTCGATAAAGAAAACGAGTCTGTTTCCAAAACACTTGAATATGCGTATGACGATTACTGTATTGCGCAGACAGCAAAGAAACTCGGGAAAGAAAATGATTACAAATATTTTATGAAAAGAGCGATGTCTTATAAAAATCTTTTCGATCCTACATGGAAGTTAATGCGAGCAAAAGATTCAAAAGGGAACTGGATAAACCCGTTCGATCCGTACAAGTACAGCCGAACAATTACGGAAGGTACCAACTGGCAGTACACTTGGTTTGTTCCTCAGGATGTCCAGGGCTTAATCAATTTAATGGGGGGAGACAAATATTTTTCAACTAAACTTGACTCACTGTTTATGAAGAATAAACAAGATGAAGAATTTGATGTCGGAAATTCCGGTCAGATAGGCGGATACTGGCACGGCAACGAACCTTCGCATCATATTGGATATTTATATGATTATGCAAGAGAGCCGTGGAAGACTCAATCTTTAATCAGAGAAATCTGTACTAAATTTTATTATAACAGACCAAACGGTTTATGCGGCAACGATGATTGCGGGCAAATGTCGGCATGGTACATTTTCAGTGTACTCGGTTTCTATCCTGTCTGCCCAAGCGATAATTTTTATGTAATCGGTACACCCGGAGTTAAAGAAGCCTCACTGCATCTTTGGGATGGAAAAACATTTACAATGAATGCAATAAATTTCTCAATGGAAAATAAATACATTCAATCCGTAACTTTAAACGGAAAGAAATGGGACAAAACATACATTCCTTATGACGCAATTGATAACGGCGGCAAGATAGTATTTGTAATGGGCAGCAAGCCGAATAAGAACTGGGGGACTGCACCGGAGAGTGTTCCGCCGTCAGTTTCAAAGGCAACAATAAACTAATACTCTTAAGATTTTAATGCCAGCATTGAGCGAATTCGAATTACAATTTAGAAAGATTGTAATTTGGTTCGCTTTTATTTTTTTAAATAATAGTACTCGTTGTGTGAATTAAGTTGTAAACCGTTCCGCCAAAGGACGGACAGGTGAAACGGTTATGATATAGTATTTTTTTCTATTAACCCACGGATTAATCCGTGGGTTATTGAAAACCCAAATGCCTGTTTAAAACTGTTTTAACAGTTTTACGCTAAACAATTTCTAATTCACACAACCGGTTTCTTTAGTAATATTTCACCGCTACGCGGTTTTGGTTGTGAAATATTGTCAATTCAGATTCCGATAGAAAAATTAGAAGTATAAAGGTTAGCGCATTATTTAATAACTGATGATACTCGGCAGTCGTAATCTTTCTCCTAATCGGATTAAAAATACGAGTAAGATTACAATTAAGAGAAGGATTAAGATTAATCAGATAATCCAAGATAATGATGAAGCCGATTGGGGATTGCATGAATTTGTTATAGAGACAATAATGGATTTGGAAGCACGATTAGGAATTGAGGAAGACGAGGTGGATGAAATCTAAGCGGGCTGCTGACTTGTGGATTATTGCATTATAAAAATTTTATTAAGATTAATTTTATCTTTTGGAAAATTTTGTTAATATGAGTGCATGAAAAAGTACTACTTTGAAAATATATAGTTGTTAAAGGGGATACTGTTCCGAATGCTTTTACATAATAATTCCCATATCCAAAATGATCTAATATCAAATTCTAATAATTATTACTTCTAAAGCTGCATGATGAAGAATAAGCTGATTAAAGAATACCTTTACAAAGTCAAGAAAGTCAATGAATTTAATTAAAAAGTGAGAATGGGAAATTTACTTATGAATGAAACTGGCATAAACCAAACTGACCTCCCGAAAAAATTATTAAATGTAGAATTTTATTATACATCAGTTGCAAATTATGCAATACAACAAAACAGAATCCCTATCGTCAGAAAATTAATTATTGGTAATATTTCGGAAGCAGACTTATTTGATATAGAAATAACTATTACCTGTAAACCAGAGTTCGGAAATATTTGGAAACATAGAATTGATTTGCTTCCTAAAGAGCAAAGTATTGAAATTGAGGTTAAAGGTCTTAATCTTTCTTCTAATTTTCTAGCTGAATTGACTGAAAAACTTGCGGGTGAGTTGAACCTCTCAGTCTTTGCAGATGATAAAGAATTATTTAATCAAAACTATAACGTTGAGATTTTAGCTTATGACCAATGGAATGGTGTGAGTACTTTACCTGAAATGCTAACCGCTTTTGTTACTCCAAACCATCCTGAGATATCTAATATTGTACAAAAAGCTTCAGTTATACTTAAAGGTTGGACTTCGAATCCGTCTTTTGACGCATATCAGAGTCTAAATTCTGACCGAGTAAAAAAACAAATGGGCGCAATATTTGAATCTATTGTTAATGAAGGAATTGTCTATTGTACTCCGCCTGCAAGTTTTGAAAAAGAAGGTCAACGGATTAGAACTTGCGATACTATATTTTCACAAAAATTAGGTACATGCATCGATATGGCTATTTTATATGCAAGTTGTATCGAAGCAATCGGCTTAAATCCACTTTTAATTATTATAAATGGACATGCGTTCGTAGGAGCGTGGATAATTAATGAAACATTTGTAGATAGCGTAAATTATGATGTATCTTTATTAAAAAAACATTCTGCGAAAGGGATTAATGAAATTGTATTAGTCGAAGCTACTTTTATGAATGCTGGTATAAATCAGTCGTTTGACGATGCAATTAATTCCGCTAATTATAAGTTGGTCAAAGAAGATGATTTTGTTTTATTTATTGATATAAAACGTGCAAGATTTAGTGGGATAAAACCTCTTCCTCAAAGGGTAAAAACTTTAAATGGCTGGGAAGTTATAGAAGAAAAAGAATTTGAATTAAGAGAAAGCAAAGCTCCGGATAATATTGAAAACACTGAAGTATCAATTGTAACTGCCGATGGACATTTTACTAAACAAAAATTGTGGGAGCGAAAACTTCTGGATTTAAGTTTAAGAAATAATCTTCTAAATCTTAGAATCACACAAAGTACTATCCAATTATTCTCAATCAGTTTAAATACTTTTGAAGATGCCTTAGCCAACGGTGATGAATTTCAGTTATTACCGAAACCGGAAGAATGGGTAAATTCAAATGTAAGGTCTGGAGTTTATCAAGCAGTAAATATGTCTGACCCAATTGTTGATTTACTGAAGTATGAACTTACACACAAACGCCTTCGTACATATTTAACAGAATCAGAATTAAGAAATAGTTTAACAAAACTATATCGAACTTCTCGTTTATCCATAGAAGAAAACGGGGCTAACACTTTGTATTTAGCCCTAGGTTTTTTGAAATGGTATGAAACTCCTCTAAGTGAACTAGCTCGTTATGCACCAATCTTACTTTTGCCTATTGAAATAATTAGAAAGTCTGCTCAAATAGGTTATGTCATTAGAAGTAGGGGAGAAGATACTATAATGAATATAACTCTTTTAGAGAAGCTTAAACAAGACTTCAAAATTAACATTAAAGGCTTAGAAGAACTTCCACGCGATGAGAGCGGTGTGGACGTAGTAAAAATATTTAATAATATTAGAAGGGAGATTATGTCCCAGACAAGATGGGATTTGGAAGAACACTCCTTTCTTGGAATATTCTCATTCAGTAAGTTCATAATGTGGAACGATATAAATAAGAATTCTGATAAATTAAAAGAAAATAAAATTGTCTCAAGTTTAATCTCCGGAAAACGAGAATGGGCGTTGGATGAAAGAAGTGCAAACATAGATTTAGATAATGAATATAATCCATCTGAGATTGTATTGCCTATTAGTGCTGATTCAAGTCAGTTGGAGTCTATTTGCGATGCGATGAAAGAAAGAAGTTTTATTCTCCATGGTCCTCCTGGAACAGGCAAATCTCAAACCATTACTAATATAATAGCAAATGCATTATACAATGGTAAGAGAGTTCTTTTTGTAGCAGAGAAAATGGCTGCTCTATCTGTTGTCCAGAAAAGATTAGCAGATATTGGGTTAGGCACTTTTTGTCTTGAGCTGCACTCAAATAAATCAAAAAAATCATCAGTACTGGAACAACTGCAAAAAATAACTGAAGTAGTACTAAAAACTTCTCCAATTGAATTTACCGCTAAAGCTGAGCGTCTTTCTAAGCAAAGGTTGGAATTAAATGAATATGTTCATGCGCTGCATAAAAAATATTCTTTCGGCTTTTCGTTATTTGACTCATTTACTGGATATGCAGGGCTCAATAATGTTTCCGATAATATTCAGTTTGAAAAAACTTTTATTGAAAAATTAGAAAAAGAAAAGTACATACAATATTGCGATTTGGTTGAGGAGTTGCAAAATGCAGGAACACTTTGTGGAAATCCATACAATCATCCTTTAACAGAAATCACTTCAAATGTCTATTCACAAGAGATTAAAACAAAAGCATCAGAATTAATTTCGAAATATATCGTAGTAATAGAGGAGCATTTAGCCTTCAAGAAAGCGTTATGTGAGATTTTAGAAATCGAGCATGAAATATTTAACAAGGAAAAGACACTATGGTTAAAACAAATTGCCGAATTAGCAACCTCTTTACCTGATACACCGACAAGTTTGATAACAATAGAACATCCAGACGTTAATTATAATAGGATTAAAAAGCTAGCTGAACATGGTGAAAAACGAGATACTTATAAAGATGCATTATTGAGTACTTTCAAAAAAGATATTTTAGTATATGAGGCAGAAGCAAAATTAGCTGAATGGAATACTCTATCGCAAAAATGGTTTTTGCCAAGATTTTTGGGGCAAAAAAAAATATTAAAATCACTTAATCTTATTTCTAAATCTGGCGTAATTGATAAATCAAATGTTACAAAGTTTCTGGAAAAAATAATTGCTTACCAGTCCGAACAAAGCCGGCTAGACGAAAATGAAAAGACATTAAGACTTGAATTAGATTTTTTGTGGAATGATGGAAATCCAAAATGGTCTACTGTAACTAAAATTTGCGAATTGAGTTTTCAGATGCATCTGTTATTTATAAAGCTCGCTGGCGATATATCAAAGTCAAATAAAATGAAAGAGCGTTTATCAATTCAATTATCTCAGGGAAGTAGTTCATTTATTGAGGTTAAGGGTAAAGTATTTTTAGGTTATGTAGATTCTTTTAGTCAACTAGATAGCCTTGAAGCTGCATTAACAGATTTATTAAGAATCAATTTCTTATTTGAATGTGATAATTCAATTGATTGGAAGGTATTCTGGAAGAATAAGGCGGAAAATTGGTTATCAAATATTGAATCTTTAAAAAATTGGGTGAGTTGGAATCAAATTAAAGAAAGAGCAATCGCAGCAGGTTTATCTCAGGTAATGAACTCATATGAAAAAGGTAAATTAAAGAACGAGGAGGTGCTTTTAAGTTTCAAAAAGTCTTTATATAAGCATTTTGCAGAATATATAATATGTAATGATTCCGCTTTATCGATATTCAATGGGAAACTGTTTGAAGGGAAAATAAATAGGTTTAGAGAACAAAGTAAACTTTTTGAAGAGTTAACAAAACAAGAACTTTATGCTAAGCTGGCATCTAGAATACCTTCATTTACAAATGAGGCTGTAAATAATTCGGAAATCGGAATTCTACAGAGAGCAATTCGAAATGGTGGGCGAGCGATGTCAATTAGAAAATTGTTTGACTCAATCCCGAACTTACTGCCTAGAATTTGTCCCTGTATGCTCATGAGTCCGATTTCAGTTGCACAATATTTTGAAGTTGATAAATCTAAATTCGATTTGGTAGTTTTTGATGAGGCTTCTCAATTACCTACATGTGAAGCTGTTGGTGCAATTGCACGTGGAAAAAATGCTATCATAGTAGGCGATCCCAAACAAATGCCCCCGACAAGTTTCTTTTCAACGAACCAAAGTGATGAAGAAAATGCTGACTTAGAAGATTTAGAAAGCATTTTAGATGATTGTTCCGTTTTATCAATGCCTTCGAGACATTTATTATGGCATTATCGCAGCAAACATGAGAGTCTTATTGCATTTAGTAATTCTAACTTTTATGAAAATTCATTATTGACTTTCCCTTCACCGGATGATTTAACTACTAAAGTAACTAATATATTTGTGCCGGGACATTATGACAGAGGAAAAACAGCACAAAATAAATTTGAGGCAAAAGCAATTGTTGATGAAGTTCTAAAACGTTTGTCTGATAAAAATTTAGCTCAAAGAAGCATTGGAATTGTAACATTTAGTTCGGTGCAACAAAACTTAATAGAGGATATGTTAAATGAAGAATTTAAAAATAATCCGGAGCTAGAAAAGGTTGCAATGGAATCTACCGAGCCTATTTTTATAAAGAATTTAGAAAATGTTCAGGGAGACGAGCGTGACGTGATTTTATTCTCTATTGGTTATGGCCCTGACATAGAAGGTAAGGTATATCTTAATTTTGGTCCCTTAGTTAGAAAAGGCGGATGGAGAAGACTAAATGTTGCTATATCAAGAGCACGTTATGAAATGAAAATTTTTTCTACACTGCGTTCAGATCAGATTGATATTTCACGAAGTAAGTCAGATGAAATTGCAAACTTCAAAGCATTTTTAGCGTATACGGAAAAAGGTAAACGAGCATTACCTCAAAAAAATATTATAAAAAAGTCAGTCCCTAAGTACTTTGAGGAGTTGGTTGCTGATGAAATTCGGAAACAAGGATTTCAAGTTAAGACTGATATAGGTTGTTCTGGTTTTAAAATTGACATCGGAATAGTCAATCCCGAAAAACAGTCGGAATTTATTTTAGGTATACTTACAGATGGAGATAACTATAATGCTGCTAGGACAGCAAAGGATCGTGAGATTATTCAAATAGATGTATTAAAAATGTTAGGTTGGAATATTTATAAACTGTGGTCTCCCGATTGGTGGGAAAATCCTCAAAAAATTATTCAAGATATTATTGAAAAAATTAATAAAGTACAGGTTGTTAACAAAAATGAACCTAGAGATGATAAAATAATTAAAGTAATAGATGATAAACAATACAAGCAAGTACTTAAAAATACTTCAAGAGAAATAGTTCAGCCAACAAACATATTTTCTTTGTACAAATGCTGTGAACTTGATAAAAAACAATTGTATAATTCTGATAATTTCTTCGATCCAAATTTTAGAGCACAAATAATTCATCAGATTAAAAAAATTATTGAAATAGAAGCTCCGATTAGACATGAGCTTTTATCAAAAAGAATATTAAATGCATGGGGAATAACTCGTTTAGGTGTCAGATTAAACGAATACTTGTCTAGTCTATACCATCAATTAAATTTAAAAAAGACAACTCAAAAAGATTCTTATTTCTATTGGCGAAATGATCAAGAAATAGAGAATTATAATTTATTTCGAGTACCAGGTGAAGAAGATAATAAGCGCGATGCAGAGGATATAGCTAAAGAGGAAATTATAAACGGTATTAGAGAAGTTTTAACTGTACAGTTTAGTCTTCCTAAGGAAGATTTAATAAAAGAAGTTGCACATATTTTTGGCTATTCACGCATTGGAGAGAATGTAGAAGATGTTATAAAGTTAAGTATTGATTACGCTCTAAGGAAAGAAATTATTATCAAACAAAATGATCGTTTTGTATTAGCAGAAAACTAATTCAGTCTAAGAAAAAACTTTTTGCGTTCTGAAAATGCTAGATTCAATTGTTAGTTAATCAAAAGAGGATTTATGCTAACCGAAGAATAATTAGCAAAGTTTGAAATGTATGAACGGGTGTTTGCTCTTTTCGAAATTTACAAAGATGTAATAAGTGAAAACCGGGAAATTTTGCAAACGGTTAAATCATTGAAAAGCGATTTAGAAGAAATGTGCAAAGTAATTCCTTCATCAGGCAAGTCAACAGAGGAAGACCTTGAGGCAGTAAAAGGAATGCAGTCGATGCAGGAATTAACAAAACAATTCAGCGCGGAGAAAAGAAACTAAAATTAAAAAGACTGACTATTCATTTGTTATGTTGTTAATCTTCTGATGGAAAGATTGATATCAGAAAAGCGGATGAACATAAATAACTTCGGGCGAAATCGTAGGAAAGAAAATCCCTAATTCTAAATCAAACCTCGAAGTGATTCAACAAAAGGGACTGCATTTTGAAAATAAATAAAAAGCATTTTGGATAATAACACCTTTATTGTTGAACTACTTCCCGCACAGCGGTCAATTTTGAGTAGTTTTATTGCATATAGATTTTTTATTCCCATGCATTTCATGCATGGTTATTCGTGTTGCATCACTTCGTGATGCTGGAAAGAATTATTGACAGAACATCATATTCGCGAAGCGGTTAAACAATAATAACTATGGATGCAATCCATAGAGAAGAGAGTATCCACGCCTGCAAGCCTCTTGCTAAAATGCAACCCTAAGAAATAAAAAGACGGAGAAAAACCGAACCACGAAGTGGTTCAATAAAAAATGGTTCATGTCGTTTTATTGAGTTAATTCAATTAGAATATTTATTTTAATCGAATTATTTTTTCGATAATAAAAAATGGTAAAATATTATGAGCACGTATACCCAGCTTTTGTATCAAATAGTATTTTCAACAAAGAACCGTGAAGAAACAATGATTGAATCGGGGCAAGATAAACTATACAGCTATATTGCTGGTATACTTAAAAATAAGGACTGTCATTTGTACCGCATAAACGGTATGAAAGAACACATTCATATTATTACTCATATACATCCTACAATAGCCATAGCAAACCTAGTCAAAGATATAAAGATTGCCGCAGATGAATTCATTAAGACTGAAAAAATATTCCCTCATTTTGGCGGATGGCAGATTGGCTACGGTGCATTTAGTTATTCAATTTCTGCGAAAGATAATCTGATAGAATATGTAAAAAATCAGAAAGAACATCATATGAAGAAATCGTTTAAAGATGAGTATATATGCCTGCTAAAAGAGCATCAAATTAAATTTGATGAACGTTACCTGTTTTAGAGTACATTTTTTGTTTAGAAGATAACGCCTGAATTTGTTGAACTACTTCGTAGTTCTTTATCTCTTATCTTTTTTATTCCCACGCATTTCATGCGTGGTTATTCGTGTTGCATCACTTCGTGATGCCGGAAAGATTACGAATAGATAATCATGTCTGTCGAATAGAAGCGCAAAAATAAACAAATATGACTGTTTTATTGTTGAACTACTTCGTAGTTCTATGACATTTGGATTTCCTATTCCCCATGCATTTCATGCATGGTTATTCGTGTTGCATCACTTCGTGATGCCGGAAAGAATGTGAACAGATCTTCATAGTCGTGAAAAGGGGATGAATATGAATAACTATGTTAGTAAGCCTCTGGTGTAGTTTGGAACAATAGAAAATAGGACAAGAGAAAATCAGCTTTATATTTTAGTGATTCTTCAATTTATCATGCTAAGAGAACGATTCCCATCCTCACTCTTTCTCATTGACTATTTTAATTACAATGCAGATAAAAAGCGGAAGGCTTTAACAATTAAAACCTTCCGCACTTATTTAGTAAGGATTTGCTATTGTACGATTAGCGAATAAATAATAAACAATACAACTCCAATTAGGGATAAGCCTAAAGCTCCAATAAGTAAATAAAATATTATCCCAGATCCTTTACTATCTTTTTTAACAGATTCCTGCATAGTAAAATCCTCTTACTTTATTAAAAGTTATTTAAATTAAATTATTGAGAGTTTATATGAAGGATTAGGTGCTTGTAGCGAAATGAGCAGAAATAAATTTTTGAAAGGAAAGCTTTTGTTGTATAAAATGTATTCTTACAGTAGTTTGTTTTACTGCTGTATAGAATAGATTATCATTAAGTTCTTCTATCTTGTCGTAAACACTGTAGACAATATTTTTTAGTTCTATTCTAGTAATGTTTGGATTTTGAAAATTTACTGCTTCAAGATGAAAGGCTGGCTGAGTAAAAATTTTTGGAGTCTCGGTTTTCGTTATAGAGAAGCCACTGTTTACCTGATAAACCATTAAATTTAAAATGATTGCGGCAGATGAAACTAAAGCAGTAAATCCGGGTATTATTTTACGAGCATAATATAATCGCATATTGCTAATTAACTAATTCCATAATAAAAAACAATTATAGTCCTTACTAATCATTTTTTATTCCCATGCATTTCATGCGTGGTTATTCGTGTTGCATCACTTCGTGATGCCGGAAAGATTATGAATAGATAATCAAGTCCACCGAATGGTAGTACAAAAATAAACAAATATGACTGCGTTATTGTTGAACTACTTCGTAGTTCTATGACATTTGGATTTCCTACTTCCCATGCATTTCACGCATGGTTATTCGTGTTGCATCACTTCGTGATGCTGGAAAGGAATGTACTTTAAAAAGTATTAAAGCTGCAATTAATATTTGCATTCATAATTATAATTGCATCAGGAATTATTCTTTCAGAATATATTTTTATTTTAATCTATTGGTCTAAAATCAAGCATACATTGGTTTTTCGGCTACGCTGTAAAATATTTATACTTCTGATTCCATAGCCAGATCACATATTTGTAAAAGCAAGTTCGATAAATTTAAAAGTGATTATGAAGAGTAATTTTACAAAATATTTAATTCTGATTCTTATTGCTCTATTCTTTGCTTCTACAAATGAGGTAGACGCAAAAGAAGCGGAACAAAATTATAAGACCGAATGCCATTCTTTTATTGAGTCGATTAATTACAATCGGACTTTTCCAAAAAAACGGCAGGAAAATAATTCTTCAAGGTCCATTTCTTTTTTCCCGCTTGATAATTTTCAAGAATGTCTTTCTTTGAATCTTAGTGTCACATCTTATATAAAGCATCTTAAATCTCTCCATCAATTCTTTTCTAAAGATATTTATTTGGATATATCCGTCCTCCGAATATAAAACCTCTTTGCATCAAAATTATTTTTTGCGATCAGTAGAAGTTGAGTAATTTTATAATTGTATAATCGCTCAATTGTTAAACTGCTGCAGGGAGTTTTGTCCGGGAAGTAAAGCAGTTTAGCATTTAAGCAATTCAACAATTTGACTTATTAAAAAGAGTTTTAAAGATGGAAAATAAAAAGATAATCAGTATCGCCTTAATATCTATCATTATTGTTTTGATAATAGACGCAGGTTTAATATTTAAGCACACCGACAGCGATAAACAGGATAACGCCGACAGCAAGGATATTAAAACAGAGTCCCCGGTTCAGGTAATAAATGGAATTACAGCAGTAGTCGTAACTCCGGAAGAACAAAACGAGTCAGGCATAACAACTGTAAAATTAATTCCGGTAAAGCACCGTGCAGAATTGACGGCGTACGGTTCTGTTGTTTCCATACAGGATTTATCAAAGGATGTACAGAGCTATGAAACTGATAAAGCACAGCTTGCTAAATCGAAAGAGATTCTTTTAGTCTCACAGAAAAATTATGAGCGTGTTAAGAATCTTTATAACAAGAAACTGGCGAGCGAGCAGGATTACCAATCGGCGCAAGCAGCGTATTTATCAGATGAGGCTGATGTAAGTTCGGCTTCAGTAAATTTAAGCAGCACAAAAAGTTCAATTGAACAGCAGTGGGGAGTTAATCTTTCAAAATGGATTTTTAATAATTCTCCGGAAT
Source organism: Bacteroidota bacterium (assembly GCA_021815405.1). GTDB lineage: Bacteria > Bacteroidota > Ignavibacteria > Ignavibacteriales > Ignavibacteriaceae > FEN-1297. The sequence continues at coordinate 162,013 of JAKAGV010000008.1, read as the reverse complement.
TACAGCGCTTGCTCTCGCTTGATGATGTTTTAATTCAAGTTTCGCTTCCGCCGGAAAGAACAGGAATAAATATTCCGGCTGATATTTTTATTCAATCGCCATCTGATAACAGCAAGAAGATTTTGTGCAGGTATGTTTCCGAAAGCAGAACGGCAAATTCGCAATTTCAGACAAAGACTCTTTACTATATAATGCCCGGAGTATCATTAAGCAGCGGCATGAATGTGAAAGCATTTCTTCCGGATGGGAATGATTTAACAGGCGTAGATGTTCCTTCGAATGCGGTTATATGGTATCAAGGAAGTGCATGGATATATGCAGAAATATCCACGGGAAAATTTGCACGTATTAAAATCAATACAGATAACCCGGCAGGTAAGGGATTTTTTGTTCCTGAAGAAAATATTTTGAAACCCGGCGCGGTTGTTGTAAAGGACGGCGCGCAGCTTTTATTATCCGAAGAATTAAATGCTAAGTCCCAAAATACCAGAGGCGGTGAGGGCGACGATGACTGAACATGGCTTAATAAACTCTATTTTTCGCTTCTCACTTAGGTTTAGAGGAATCATCATTGCATTAAGCATTTTGTTTGCCGGTTACGGAATTTACACTTTAACGCAGGCAAAGTACGGAGTCTTTCCTGAGTTTGCACCGCCGCAGGCTGTAATCCAAACCGAGGCTCCTGGTCTTTCTCCAAAACAGGTTGAAGAGTTGGTTACAACTCCAATTGAAAACGCGGTAAATGGAATTGTCGGCATAGAATCGCTTCGCTCGAAGTCTATTCAAGGCATCTCGGTTGTTAATGTTACATTCAAAGACGGCACAAACATTTTTATAGACAGGCAATTTGTAACCGAGCGGCTTTCTACTTTAGCAGGGCAATTACCGGCGGGCGTTAAGCAGCCTGAGATGACTCCGCTTGTACCATCAACCGGACTTACACTTGTAATCGGACTTACATCAAATATAAAAACTCCGATGCAGCTTAGGACCTATGCGGACTGGGTATTGCGGAGAAGACTGCTTTCGGTTTCAGGTGTTGCAAATGTAACTGAGTTCGGCGGAGATGTAAAGCAGTTCCAAATTCAGGTAAAGCCGGATAAACTTGTAGAATATAATTTATCTATTGATGAAGTACTTAATGCTGCAAAGAATGCAACTTCGGTTCAAGGCTCCGGGTTCATAGAAAATAACAACCAGCGTGTTGTTCTGCAAACCGAAGGACAATCCTTTACTACTGACGAGCTTGCACAGACAGTTGTTCTGCACAAGGGAAGCATGAACATTACGCTCGGCGATGTAGCAAATGTAAAAGCTGCTGCAGAGCCGCCAATAGGCGGAGCCACAATTGAAGGCAAACCCGGAGTTATGCTGATGATATACGGTCAGTACGGAACCAACACTCTTGAGGTAACAAAAAATGTTGAAGCCGCATTGAAAGGAATGCAGCCGGCACTTAATTCCGAAAAGATTAATTTGATAACTTTATTTCGTCCGGCGGATTTTATTACAACAGCTCTCCACAATATTGCCGGCTCGCTTATACTTGGTGGAATTTTGGTTGTAATAGTTCTGCTTCTGTTCCTTTTTAATTTTAGAACTGCTGCAATTTTATGCACGGCAATTCCGCTTTCATTATTAGCGGGCATCGCTGCGCTGCAGTTATTCGGATATACAATTAACACGATGACGCTCGGCGGATTAGCTATTGCAATCGGCGAAGTGGTTGATGATGCGGTGATTGACGTGGAAAATATTTTAAGAAGACTAAGGGAAAACCGTAAGCTTGAAAAGCCTAAGGCAGTTTTTCGCGTAATACTCGAAGCATCTCTTGAAGTACGTACAGCAGTTATTTATGCAACGTTTGCTGTAGTGCTTGTGTTTGTTCCGATATTAACATTAACCGGAGTAGCGGGCAGACTCTTTTCACCGCTTGGAATTGCATACATCTTTTCAGTGCTGGCATCGCTGCTTGTTGCTCTTACGGTAACGCCGGCATTAAGCTTTGTTCTGCTCAGTAATCAGAGCTTAATGGAAAGGAAAGAATCGCCATTTGCACATTGGCTGAAAGAGAAATATAAAACTATCTTAAACAAAGTTGAACAGAATTCACGTTTGGTAATCAGCGCTGTTATAATAATTACAATTGCGGGATTTGCATGCCTGCCATTTTTCGGAAGCAGCTTTATACCTGAGCTGAAGGAAGGACATTTTATCGGACACGTAATGTTAGCTCCGGGGACATCGCTCAATCAGTCAATTGCTATAAGCGAAAGAATAACAAAAGCATTGCTTAAGCTTCCTTATGTTAAGACTGTCGGTGCGCGTATCGGCAGGGCAGAGAAGGGAGACGATACTTGGGGAACCAATTACGGCGAATATGAAATTCAGCTTAAGCCTTTAGAAGGTGATCAGATTGAAAAAGCTCAAGCAGGAATTAGAAAGGTATTGAATTCATTTGCCGGAGTAAGTGCCGGAGTAAACACATTTTTAACAGAGAGGATGGAAGAAACTTTATCCGGATACACGAGTGCAGTTGTGCTGAATATTTACGGCAATAATTTATCTACACTCGACGTTCTAGCACAGGAAACTTCACAAGTTCTCTCCAGCGTTCCCGGTGCTGTTGATATGCAGATTCAATCATCGCCAGGTATGCCGGAGTTAGTAATAAGCTTGCGCAAAGATGATTTGCAGCGATGGGGCTTCGATGCAAAGGATGTTCTTAATGATGTTCAGACTGCTTATCAAGGAACAGACGTCGGGCAGATTTATGACGGAAGCCGTGTATTTACAGTATCGACAATCCTTGATTCAAAAGACCGAGAGTCTGTGCCAAATGTTTCGAATCTTCTCTTAAAGAATCCAGACGGAGTTTACGTAAAGCTTAGCCAGCTTGCAAATGTTTATGAGGATTCCGGCAGATATATTATTCTGCATAACGGAGCGAGAAGGGTACAGACTATTACATGCAATGTATCCGGTACAGATGTAGTTTCATTTGTTAAGAATGCGGAGAAAAAGATTAATTCTTCAGTTGATTTTCCGCCGGGAACATACATAGAGTTTGGCGGAACCGCGGCAGCGCAGGCTAAATCGAGAAATGAACTGCTTATTTACTCGGTTATAGCAGGAGTTGGAATTATTCTTCTTCTTTTTATTGCGATGAAAAATTTAAGAAACCTTATGCTGGTTTTGTCAAATCTTCCTTTTGCGTTTGTCGGCGGAATAATAACAGTACTTTTTTCCGGCAGGGTTTTAAGCCTTGGCTCGATGGTCGGGTTTATTACTTTGTTTGGGATAACTATGCGTAATTCAATTATGCTGATATCACATTACGACCATCTTGTAAAATATGAAAACAAGGAATGGAACCTTGCAACCGCAATACAAGGTGCATCGGAAAGGCTTGTACCGATTTTGATGACGGCATTGGTTACCGGACTCGGCTTGCTTCCGCTTGCAATCGGAAGCGGTACTGCTGGTAAAGAAATTGAAGGACCATTAGCGATTGTAATTCTCGGAGGATTAACGACATCAACGCTGTTGAACCTTTTGGTGCTGCCGACATTATCTCTAAAGTTTGGTAAGTTTGAGAAAGTTAATTCTGAAGAAGAATAGTAAATGACTGAATTACTTCCGATGGCTTGGCTGCTATTCTTCTTTTAGATATAAAATTCTGCCATTGAAAGGAATGTCAGTATTTTTATTTATCTTCAAATCATAAAGAATATGCTTGTTTCCTTCAGAAAGAAGAATCAGCTTGTCATTCCACCATCCATCAACTTTAACATTACTATCAGAATTGTTTATCAGTGTCTTTTCAGTTTTTGAATTAATATCGTAAAGAATAGATTTAGTAACCGCGCTGTTCATCGTAAGGTCCTGTCTATTAATAAAAAGATATTTCCCTGAAGGTGACCATTTATAATCTAAATAATTAAATATGGTTGATACGTTTGTTAATGTTTTGGGTATATCAAATTTTGCTTCTATTCCATTAGCACTTTCATCCTGATAAGTTTTAAGGTTTGTTAATTGCTTAGTTATTACATTATAAAAATAGAGATACCTAATATTCGTATACTTTCGTGTGGCAGCGTTATAATTAATTGAACCGACTTTCAGAAAAGAAATAACATTGCCATCCGGTGACCATGTTACATTAGTAAATCCGTTTGGTGTATGCGAAATCGATTCATCCGATGACCCGATAATCTTTTGAACAACTAGTTCTTCCTCTTTAATAGAGTTACCTTTTTCATTCGTAAAAACTTTGTAAGGTATATGGAAAAATTCCTTACCGGAAGGTGAAATTTCAAAATGAACAAGTCCGTGAGAATCATCTTCTTTCTGAAAATCCTTAAATATTTTATTGCTGTTCTTATCAATTAAATAATAATGATTTTTATATATGCTACTGCCGGGGTAAAATTCAAAAAGCAAATATTTATTATTTATAAAATCAATCAGCCGGTTACCTCTGATGGGTTTGAAATTTTCTATTGCCTTATTCTTAATAACATTTATCAGGGAAGTATATTTCTCTCTCGGATATGAGTCATTATCTCCTGAATTTAAGTTGCAATACAATAATGAATCATTTGCCCAGACCAGATCTACTCCATTATTTCCGGGATCACTCTTCAGCCAGGCAAGATCACTATTATCCAGGTTAATCGAATAAACATTAGTTTTATTATTTGATGAATCATAATCATAGAAGGCGAGAAATCTGTTTGATGGCGACAGTTTAAAATTATCCGTTAATATTCCGTAATTGAAAGGCAGGCTAAGAATCAGCTTCTTAACACTATCTTTAGAATTAAAATACCAGATAGCAGCATGTTCACCCGGATTATCCAAATAAATACCTGAGTAATCTAATTTTGGTTTAATCTTATGGCTAATTGTTTTTTCAGTTTCATTAGCTGTCTTATTCTTTTCAATATTTGAAGAGCTGCCGCAATGGAAATTTAATAAAGAAAAAATGATGATTATAAATATTGCTGCTGATTTCATTAATACACTTTCAATTGATTGAATATGTTTTTGTCCTTGCCTTTTGTGCTGTACAAACAATTTTAAAGAACAATTACAACGATAATTAATAATCCGCATTTAAACACAATTTCTTTTTAAAAAAATTCCCGTATTACCTGCCAGCATACTTTCAGAAAGCGTGCTGGCAGATTTAACGGGAATGTGCAGTTTAATATTATTTATGTTTTAGAAAGACCAATTGACAATTGGAAACACTGGGAATTGCCCGCCGGTTTGAATAAAATTAATAAGACCAATTTGTATGCCGTATAAGCTTTGAGCCATATTTACCAGCCCGAGCTGCAACCCGCTTACATGGTTGCCTTTATTAAACCAACCCCATTGAAATCCTTTAACGTTATTATCGTTAAGGTTTACAGCGCCGCTTTGCCAGCCGACAACATTACCTTCATCAATATTGATAAAGCCCCATTGTACGCCTGTAAAACCGCCTGAGCCGACACTGTTCACAAGACCCCAGTCAAGTCCTTCCATTGAAACGTTCTTGCCATAAATGAAATTTATGCGAAGACCTTGGATAGGATTACTTTCCGGAAATATTTGAACCGGATTGAATAAAGCGACGTTGATTGGTTTAGTCTGGGCATTGCCAACAGAAGATAAAAAAAGGAAAAGAGAACTGATCAGTAAAAGTGCAGAAATGTTTTTCATAGTATTTTTCCTTAATTATGTTTTTGATTGTTTTTACTTCCTTTGATAGGATGTAATTTTGAGTTTCATATTCATTGAAATAGAATTAAAATAACTTTTTAAGTTATATCTCAATAATAATTTAATATTATGGGAGTAATTTAACAAGCAGATCTCGTTTAAAATTAGGCGGAACAAATTAACGGGATGTTTCAAAAAATATTTGACTACGGGGGATAAGCAGGTATTCAAATAAAATTTTTATTAATGAAATGGGGATAATAAGCTTTTAATCTTCTAAAAGTATTATTATATTGGTGTAAAGGTTAAATCATTATGATTCCCAAAATAAAATATATTTTGATATTTCAGTTTATATTTTTTACTGCAGGGGGAACATATTCACAAAATTTATTACACAATAATCCTAACACTTGGACTATCTACCATTCTCCTATAAAAAATAAACTGGATAAGATTGTAATGTTGTCAGGTATAAAGGGATATATTGCTGGAAGATATTTATTAGAGTTTAACGGAACAGAATGGATTATTTCATCTGAGTCTCCGCCTGTTCCTAGAATAAACTACTTTTTTATGCTCGATGAAAATAATTATTGGGCTGCATATTCAAACATATCTAATGGATCGGATTTCTATTATTTTGACGGTACTAAATGGAAAGCTGAATATAACCCGTTAGCAAATCAGATTACAGCAATACATTTTAAAAATAAGAATTCAGGCTGGCTGGCGGGGGACAGGGAGATAGCCTTTTTAAATAATAACCGCTGGAAGTTTCTGCCTCTTCCGAATACGCCGTGGGGTATTATCAACATATACGGCAGCAATAAAAACAATATCTGGATACAGACTGTCGATCAAAGTTTATTTCATTACAAGAACAACATCTGGAAGCAGCAACTGCCGGGAGAAAAGATACGTTTCATAGATTTTTCTAATGAAGATTCCGGTTATGCCATGACGGACGATAAATTATATTATTATTTGAATTCCAATTGGCATTTACATTCAAAAAATCCGATGTTCAGAAATGTTGACAGATTATTTTTCTTAAGTAACGGTGATATTTGGGGTACAGGGCTTAAAGGTTTAATCATACATTTTAATAAAAAGAATTGGGAACAAATTTATTCTCCTACTAAAGAAAATCTGCATGATGTTTTTATGGTCTCTAAGGATGAAGGATGGATTGTAGGGGACAAAGGAACTATCCTTCACTATTCACCGGTAAAAGAAAACAGCAGAAATATCAGTCTTGGATTTGAGCAGATTAAGATTTCATCATTCAGCAAGGATGTAACCGATGAATACGGAATTTCTATTGAAGACTTTAACAACGACGGTATAAAAGATATTTTTGCAGTTTGTATTTTTAATCCGAGCAGGCTGTACATTGGAATTGAAAATAATGAAACAAAGCAAATATATTTTGAGGATGAAGCTATTTATAGAGGAACTACCGGGATTACAGAAGATTCCAGTATTAATGCACCAAGGGAAATTTTTCTTGGCTCCGGTACTGCTGATATTGATAACGACGGCGATGAAGATATTTACCTCTGCAACCTTGGAGGGAAAAACAAATTATTATTAAATAACGGTAATGGTTATTTCAGAAATGTAACAAATCAAAAAGGAAGAGCCTGCAATTTAAAGGAAAGAACCAACATGGCAGTTTTCGGCGATGTGGACAATGACGGCGATGTTGATCTTTTTATTACAAACGAATATTCTTCCAACCGACTCTACAGAAATAACGGCAATGGATATTTTGAAGATATAACCGATTTAGCCGGGCTTTCAACAAAATACGGCGGTATGTGTGCTTCATTTGCGGATATTGACGGCGACGGGAAACTTGATTTATATGTTACCAATTGGGGACTTCCAAATATTCTTTACAAGAATATTTCGCACGACGGAATTATAAAGTTTCAAGATATAACCAAGATGTCTGGAACAGCCGGAGAACCTTACACTAAAAGCAACGGTGCAGCTTTTGCGGATATAAATAATGATGGTTATCTAGACCTTTTCGTTGCCAACAGAAAGACTTCAAACCGGCTTTACTTAAACAATGGTAAAGGTGTTTTTACTGATGTTACAAAAGAATATCTCGGTCTGGATTCGATGCAAACTTACGGGGCGACATTTGCGGATTTTGATCAGGATGGATTTGTTGATTTATACATTTCAAATGTCGGTTCCAATATTTTATATAAAAATCTCCAAGGCAAAAAGTTTATTGACATTACAACTCAAACAGGTGCACAGCATAGCGGTTATGGAACGGGTACATCGGCAGGCGATGTTGATAATGACGGAGACATCGATCTTTACGCTGCAAATTATGTTAACGGCTCAAGTAATCTTTATATAAATAATCTGAATAATGATAATTATATACTGTTAAAAATAAAAGGAACCAAAAGCAACCGTGATGCTATTGGCACTAAAGTCTGGCTTTATAAAAACGGTTATGCCGAAAACCAGCAGGGACTTCTTGGCTATAGAGAAATTAATGGCGGCTCGGGATATTCTTCGCACAATTCTATGGAAGTACATTTTGGTGCCGATAAAAATAAGTTATATGATCTGGTTGTATATTTTCCTGCAAGCCATATTAAAAAAATATTAAGAGATATTAAGCCGGGGCATAAAATCTTTATAAATGAGGAAGAAGGAATTGCGGCTTTTAAGACTCGAGTTCTAAAGTTTCTAAATAGATCGATAATCGATCCTGAAATTCAATTTGAAGCCGAAAAGATTGCGTTTGTTTTAATGCTAATAGTAATTTCATCCGTGTTCGGGAAAAAAAGATATAAATGGAATAACAGATTCAGCTTTTTATTTCATACTTCTGCGTTAGCTATTTTCTTACCGCAAATTATACTATTCGATTATAAAAATATACTTCTCTCAACAATTATTCCTTTATCATCAGTAATTCTTTACTTTATTATTCTTTATCTTTTTTATGAACGGGTAGTATTGGAGAGGATAGCAAAAAAAGAAAAGCAGGAAACAAGAGATAGAATTGCCAGAGACCTTCATGACGACCTGGCTTCAACTATAAGCAGTTCTGTCATTTATATTGGAGCGCTAAAAAGGAAATTGAAAAACCAATCAAATGAAGAAGATTTCCTGGTAAATAAGGTAAATTCTCTTTTGGTCGACGCAACTGAATCAATAACGGATATTGTGTGGACGGTTTCACCTGAGCATGACAAATTAAGCGATCTTGTTTCGCGCCTGCGTATTTTAATCTCCGATATATGCTCGGTTAACTCCATTAATTTTAATTCTCAAATCAATCTAAACCATTCTGATCATTCGATGCCGGACACGGTAAGAAGAGATATTTACTTAATCTTCAAAGAATCATTGAATAATATAATCCATCATTCTAAAGCAGCTCACGTTCAGTTTAAAGCTGATGCATCAGACGGATACATAGAGATTTCATTAGCTGATAACGGAACCGGCTTTCTTGTGGATGAAATAATTAAGGATAATGATGCTGCAAATAATAATTTCCACGGACATGGTTTAAGAAATATTATTAAAAGGTCGGAAGAAGCAGGATGCGATCTTTCAATAAATTCTTCTCCGGGAAATGGGACGGAAATTCGATTAAAAAGAAAATTGACCTAAATGGACTATTGATTTCAATAAGGAAAAATCTAAACTTTACCGCGGATAAATACCAGAAAAGCAAATATAATGAGCATTAAAGTTACAATAATTGAGGACCATGTAGAATTCAGGAAAAGTATTTGCTATATACTTAATTCTACAGAAGGATTCATTTGCTCAGGTGAATTCGATTCCGTAGAGAGCGCTCTAAAGTGTGAAGATGAGTCTGATGTAATATTGCTTGATATAAATCTTCCGGGAATATCAGGCATAGAAGGGCTGCCGCTGCTGAAAAAGAAATTTCCTGATGCCAAAATTATAATACTTACCGTTTTTGATGATGATAAAAGAGTCTTTCATTCAATACTTGCCGGTGCTGACGGTTATCTTCTTAAAAAAACTCAGCCGATTAGAATTCTTCAGGCTATAGAAGATGCGGCAGAAGGTGGTTCACCGATGACACCGGTTATAGCAAAACAGGCTTTAAATTTATTTAAGAATTATGTACCTCAAAAAAATGAAACGAACTGCCTATCTATCCGGGAAAAGGAAATCCTATCACTTATAGTTACAGGCTTAAGCAATGATGAAATTTCTGAAAAACTTTTTATCAGCCTGCAGACTGTTAGAAATCATATCAGGAATATCTATCAGAAACTTCAAGTCCACTCAAAATCGCAGGCAGTCGTAAAAGCAATTAAAGAAGGCGTGGTATAATTTTTCAAAGTTGAAACTGAAAAGCTTTTATACAGATTAGTAATCTGCACTATGATAAATGAATTTTTAAATTCAATTCAAATAAACTAACTAAAGTCACGCATCTACATAAGAATGTCATGCTGAACTTGTTTCAGCATCTAAAAACATTGTAAAAAGCAGAACCTTAAGCAAGTTGGAAAAGACAAAGAGATCATTTTAACAGGTTACGCTGTTGTTTGATACCGCAAGGGGCGGGACACTTTCGAACTAAGCTTCGCTAAGAGTTACACACTGAAAACGACATCAATACTATGAAAATTGCCGTAAAACTGCATGCAGAATTGCGTCTTACAGTATAACAGTCAGACAACATTATCACTTTGCGTAACTCCAATAAATTAAAATCAAATTTTTTATAATTGAATCCGCTCTAAAAAGTTTATTCTCATGAAAATGTGAATACAAAATGTATACAATATGGAATAGATTCCCACTTTGGTGGGAATGACAATTCCTGATTTATGACTTTTTAGAGCAGACTCATAATTTATTAACTTACGTTACGCACAATTAAGGATCTAATTTACTTTGTCATTCCGAACTTGATTCGGAATCTCATTTTTCAGCATTTTGGGGATGCTGAAACAAGTTCAGCATGACATGTGCGTAACGTGAGTTATTAATTTTGAAAAGCTCCATCGCAATCGGAGGAATATCATATTTAAATAGCTCATCTCAATTTCCAAATCTAAGGCACTTCTAAAAAATGACACAACTGCGTTATTGAATTTTAGCCTTTGAAAAGACAATTTTTGTCCCAAGGATTTTACTAGATAAGAGGCTGTTATGAAAAGGTTATTTACAATTTTATTACCTGCATTAATTTTCAATTTATTAATTTCAGCGCAGACTATTACATCAAAATCCAGCGGGGGCATTTGGGAAGATGTAAACACCTGGATCGGAGGCGTTGTCCCTGGTTCCAATAATGATGTAATAATAAACGGAACTGTATCAGTAACAAATTCAAATTCAGGCTGCAGCAATTTAGCAATAAATACCGGATGTGTTCTGCAAAACGGCGGCGGTTTAGGGTGGGTAACTCTTCACGTAAACGGCAGTTTGACTAACAACGGAACAATTCGAAACAATCCCGGCGGCAATGAATTATGGCTTTCCATCGGAGGAGATATTGTAAATAACGGAACCTGGAAAAACAGAAGGATCTATCTTGATAGTAAGAAGGTACAATATATCTCTCAGAGCACAGGCAAAATGTTTGAGTCAGAATTTTATAAAAGTGACAGCGGCGGATGGTCTGATACCTTATCCGCAATAGCATCAAGCGATTTAACATTAAATAATATATTTGATCTTCATGGATATAAAAGCGGTGTTGGAGATTTTGGCGGCGTTCTCGATATGGCAGGACATACGTTAACGTTAAGAGGAACCGCAAATATTTACAGCGGTACAGTTAAGAATGCAGCAAACCTTTATTGTTACGATGATTCAAAAATAGCTAGTGTAACTTATTCGGGAACAACAAATTTGCACGGCAGTGCAAGGATATTTAACACCAATGTATTATTTGATGGCGATGTAATTGTTACAGATACTTTGCAGAACGGCGGTGGATTGGGCTGGGTAACTCCAAAAGTATCAGGTAATTTGACAAATAATGGAGTAATACAAAACAATCCTAATGGTAATGAACTATGGCTTCAAATAGGAGGCAACATTGTAAACAACGGAGTCTGGAAAAATAGAGCAGTATATCTAGAAAGCAAGAAAGTTCAATACATCTCTCAGAGCTCAGGTAAAAAATTTGAGTCTGAATTTAATAAAAAAGACAGCAATGGATGGGCTGATACATTGCACGCTGAAGCATCAAGCGATTTAACATTTAATAATACATTTGATCTTCATGGATATAAAAGCGGTGTTGGAGATTTTGGCGGCGTTCTTGATATGGCAGGACATACATTAACATTAAGAGGAACCGCAAATATTTACAGCGGTACAGTTAAGAATGCAGCAAACCTTTATTGTTACGATGATTCAAAAATAGCCAGTGTAACTTATTCGGGAACAACGAATTTACACGGCTGCGCAAGGATATTCGACAGCAATGTTTTGTTTGACGGCAATATTTTTGTTGTCGATACCTTGCGTCAAGGGGGAGGATTAGGTTGGGTAACGCTACACGTATCGGGTAATTTGACAAACAACGGAGTAATAAAAAACAATCCGAGCGGCAATGAACTCTGGCTCAACATAGGAGGCAACATTGTAAACAACGGAATTTGGAAAAATAGAGGGGTTTATCTTGAAAGCAAGAAAGTTCAATATATCTCTCAAAGTTCAGGTAAAATGTTTGAGTCTGAATTTTATAAAAGAAACAGCGGCGGATGGGCTGATACAGTATACGCGGTAGCATCGAGCGATTTAACATTCAGTAATATTTTTGAGCTAAAAGGATATAATTATAGCATTGGTGATTTTTGGGGTACTTTAGATATGGCAGGACATTCATTGACACTAAAAGGTTCAGCAAATATTTATTATGGTACAGTTAAGAATGCATCGGAAGTACACTGTTTGGAAAATTCTGCTCTTTCAAGTGTTACTTATTTAGGCTCGACTAATTTTTATGGTAATACAAAAATCAATGATTCAAGAGTTAACCTTATAGGCGATATAATTATTAGAGATACACTTGAAAACGTAGGAGGTTTGGGATGGGTTACTCTTTATATTAGCGGCAATTTGATTAATTATGGTATTGTTAGAAACAATCCGGCAGGCAATGAACTATGGATAAATATTAAAGGGAATTTATCGGGACCAGGGCTTTATAAAAACCAAAATATTTATTTAAACACCGAGGGTAGCGATAGAAGGATAAGCGGTAATTTTTATAATTATGTCGAACTAAATAAAACCGGCGATCCTTCAGCAGGAATGGTTAAAACTGGCGGTACCTTAAACAACTTTGGAGAACTAGTTATTAACCCGGAAACAAACTTTGAGATATCATCAGGATCGGTGTTAAATCAAAACGGAGCTTTGACAAACCGGGGAGGAATTTCAAATAAATCTTTAGTTGTTGCAAAAAAAATAATTGGCAGTTCTCAGCAGATTAATTTCTATAATTTCAACGTAAATCTTCTTCAAGGAAGTAAAATAGATTCAATGACGGTTGAGACTTATGGAAATCAAGTCCCGGTAACATTCGGTAACGGTGTTAAGTGCTGGTGGAGAGTAAAGCCAATGCCGCAGAATATCCAAACAACTTTCTCTTCCGCAACTTTTTATTATGAACAGGAACAACTTGGAAATAATGATGAAGCGGCGCTTCAGGTATTTCATTCCGTAGACAGCGGTAAAACGTGGATGCAGCTTTCTACTTCCTTAAACGTTACAAGAAATACCGATTTAAATAATATTACGATAAATGATATTCCCGCATACGGGGATTATATCTTGTCTTCGAGCGCTAATCCTTACTCAGTGCGTCCGGCTGTTATCTTAACAGTAATAGGAAGATCGCAGATAAGAATTGGTCCTCCAAATAGATATACAATCAACTTTGTAAATAACAGCGATGTTCCAACCGAAGATTTCTTTATTACGATGAGCCTTGGAAATAAGACTCATTTAAAGCAGGCGGAATTTCCTTTGGCAGATGGTACGGTTCAGGTTGTTCCAATAGACAGTATGCAGTTTGAAAATGAAGACAGCGTTGCTGCATTTTACATTGCTGCAATGGATCCGCATGAAGAGAGAAGTTTCGATATTATTGTAACTGCAGATAGACTGCAAAAAGTCCAAGCTAATATTTCCAAAGTTGCTTTCGAGCCGTTTAGTATGGTTGCGGCTGCGATAATAGTTTATGCGGGATGCAAAGCATTAGATTATGTGGGAGATAAAGCAGCAGAAAAAATTGACAAGTGGGAAATCTTAACGCCCGAACAGAAAAAAACTGATGCACAAATTTTCAAGCGACAAATTAAGGAAGAAATTGATAAGGAAAAAAGCCAAGGGAAAAAAATGTGGGTGCTGCGTAAAATTGCAGTTGTTGCAACCGAAAAGATGATGGGAGTAATAGGTGGTACTGTTGAAACCGCCGCGGCAATCACTAGAAATATAAAAAAGGTAGGAGACAGTTTTAGAACTAAGATGTGGCAATGGCTGTATAAAGAGACAGGTTTGTACGGTGTTGAAGAGACAAGCAGTGGTGAGTTTAAACCCGATTATGCCGGTACATACAAAAAAATGGAAGGTGTTACTTCGTGGGATCCAAACGAAAAAATAGGTCCGGCAGGATATGGCACTCAGAATTACATATCATCGTCTGGAAAGATGAATTATCAAATATTATTCGAGAATAAAAAAGAAGCGAAAGCGCCAGCCTGGAAAATAGTAGTGGTCGATACACTGCGGCAGGAATTTAATCCTGAGACAGTAGAATTCGGGAAAACGAGTCATCCTGGGTTTAAGATGACGAGACAGGGCAATATTTTAAGATGGGAAATAGAAGGGATAGAACTTCCGCCGAATGTAAATCCTCCTGAAGGTGAAGGCTGGGTAACATTTTCAGTCAATACAAAAGATAACCTTGAAACAGGAACAGTATTGAAAAATACTGCGACAATAGTATTTGATATTAACGATCCGATAATGACGAATGAAGTAACAAATGTTCTTGATTTTAATCCGCCAGTTACGGCAATAAATAAATCAATAACAAGGATACCAGGTGATTCTCTTGTACTAAAATGGGTAGCGGAAGATAAACAAAGCGGTTCCGGTGTAAGTGCAACTACTGTTTTCTGTTCAATTGACGGCGGGGCTTATAACCAAATAGGCACATCCAACAGCGATTCTTTGAGGTTAGGATTGATTTCAGGCAGCCATAGATATTCTTTTTATGCTTTAAGTGTTGATAATGTTGGGAATATAGAGACTGCAATGACGGAGACGGCAACAATAGATGCCGTTACAGGTGTTGAAGAAAATGTGTTACCAAAAGAATTTTCTCTGCTTCAGAATTATCCTAACCCGTTTAATCCGTCAACAACTATTTCTTATTCAATACCCAAAGAATCGATTGTAAACATTAAGGTTTATAATATACTTGGGCAGGAAGTACGAACGCTTATAAACCAAAGACAAAAGCCGGGCGCGTACAAAATCATTTTTGATGGAAAGAATCTTGCAAGCGGAATTTATTTCTATACTATTAAAGCAGGAGAATATAATTCCGTTAAGAAGATGCTGCTGCTTAAGTAAGACGCAGATTTCACTGATTGCACTGATTTGCTCCGACAAAGATGAGGCTGCGAATGTAGTGGAATTAAGTAGACTTAAAAATTTATAGTGACATAAGCGATGGCGGCTGAAGGGTGATAATGTTTTGCAACAGTAATCTAATTACTTTGCTTCGTTATCATCCTTTGCTTTTTATCTAAATTATTTGAAGTTACGTCGGTAAATAAGAATGTCATGATGTCCCGAAAGCATTCGAGATCAGCTTCAAGAAGCAGTATAAAAAAGAGATTCCGAAACAAGTTCGGAATGACAAAAACTTTATTTTACGTACTTTCAGTAAAATGTTTAGAAGGGGTTTTATTCATACCAGGATAATTATAAATTTGTTATCATATTTTTAATAAATTCCGGGGCACAGAAATGGAACCAAAAGAAGATTTACTTAACCTATCAACTCAAAAGTTTGTTGAATTCTTAAAAGACAACAGCATCCGCCGATTTTATTTTGTTTATGACAGAAAAAAGAAAAAAGTAGTAAGCTCGCATAAACAGCTTCAGCAGATTGCAGACTTCATTAATTCGGACAAGAGAGATTTTAACTTCCATGAAGGAATGTTTTTCCAGGTAACGAAAAATTACGATACACTTCAAAGCGCATTTGTTCACAGGACAAACAGAGGTCAGGCAGCCGGCGGAGTTCGATATTGGAGCTATAATAGTTTTGAAGAATATCTCCGCGACGGGCTTAGGCTTTCAAAAGGTATGACGCATAAAAATGCGCTTGCGGGACTTTGGTGGGGAGGCGGTAAAGGTGTAATGGCTTATAATCCCTCTTACGATAAAAATGATCCGGAAGTAAGATCATCGATTTATAAAGAGTACGGCGAACTGATGACTTCGCTGTGCGGTTGTTATGTTACCGCTGAAGATGTCGGAACAAACGTGCACGATATGGCAAATATTTTTTCTGCTACTAGATTTACCACCTGTATTCCTTTTAATCTCGGAGGAAGCGGAAATCCTTCCATACCAACTGCAAGAGGCGTTGTTGCCGGTATGAAAGCGGCTATAAAATTTTTAAAGAAAGGATCTTTGAAAGGAAAAACAATTGCAGTTCAGGGGATGGGAAATGTAGGCGGTCCGCTAATAAAATATTTATTTGATGAAGGAGCGGCAAAAGTAATTGCATGCGACGTTTCAACTAACAATGTGGAAAAATTAAAAGAAGAACTAAAAGGAAAAAGCTTTGAAGCTTATGTGGTCGGTTTTGATGATTCATCTATACTTGAGCAGGAGTGCG
The DNA here is from genome assembly GCA_021815405.1 of Bacteroidota bacterium. Lineage (GTDB taxonomy): Bacteria > Bacteroidota > Ignavibacteria > Ignavibacteriales > Ignavibacteriaceae > FEN-1297. The sequence goes on along the minus strand of JAKAGV010000008.1, from coordinate 145,386 downwards.
ATATTGTTTCGCCTTGTGCAACCGGCGCAATATTAAATGACCGCACTATTCCTTTTATTAAAGCAAAGATTGTTTGCGGCGCAGCTAATAATCAACTTGAAGATCCAGAAAGAGACGGACGAGACCTACATAAACGCGGGATTATCTATGTGCCGGATTTCCTTACCAACAGAATGGGAATAGTAAACTGTGCAAATGAACAATACGGATATGTAAACAACGATCCGGCAATTGAAATGCATTTGCAAACGGGATGGAAACATTCGATACATCAAGCATGCCTTGCAGTGCTGGCAGAATCTAAGAGAAGCGGACAATCTACAAGCAAGATTGCAGTTAAGATTGCTGATAAACTTTCGAAAGAAAATCATCCGATATTCGGACATAGAGGTCAGCAGATAATTGATTCGCTTGTAGAAAACGGTTGGTTTAATGAGTGATGAAATAAGGCTGTAATAAAACTGTAATAAAGAAATATAATTTATAAACGTTGATCGAAAAGTTCTTTGTGTTATTCTTAAAAGGACTAATACATCATTATGTTAAAAAATAATTGTAAAAATTTGTAACCAATTGTAATTTTTATTTTAAAGGGTTATTTTTAATCCGGTATTTTTAAAGGACTAATAAGTTCCTTTAACTAATTAAACACTAACAATAAAAACATATAAAGGAAACCTTATGAAAACAGCTCTTAAGCTTCTTATCGTATCAATTCTTTTATTGGGGACAACCTTTGCCCAGAATAAAATGAGCGCTACTGTTAACGCAGGCGTTAGTTTACCTATGGGTGATTTTGGATCGACTTTTAGTACAGGATGGGGATTAGACGGTACATTTCTTTACGGATTGCAGCCGAATTTAGATCTTACCGGAACAATCGGTTACCATAGATGGTCAGCTAAAGAAACTTCGGATGTTACATTTTCAACCGTTCCTGTTTTGGTTGGTGTGCAATATTCATTCGACAATGCCGGCGGATTTACTCCTTATGCAATGGCAAAAATTGGATTGCACTTTGCTACCGTCGGTGCTTCCGTTCTTGGAATGACGGTTTCAACTTCTGAAAATGATTTTGGATTTCTTGTCGGGGCAGGTGTTTTAATTCCTGTTAGTACCGATCTTAATGTAGATATTAATGCTTCATTTAATTCTATTAGTACAAGTGGTTCTGCTTCCAATTATATAGATGTAAAAGCCGGCTTAAATTTCGGCTTATAAAAACAGTAAACGGCTGCTTATAAAATCTTTGGTGAGAGGGTGAAAAGCAGCCGTTTATTTTTTAAAAATTATATCATTCCGGGCTTAGTTATTCACTTACGTTACGCACAATTAAGGATCTAATTTACTTTGTCATTCCGAACTTGATTCAGAATCTTATTTTTCAGCATTTTTGGGATGCTGAATCAAGTTCAGCATGACATGTGCGTAACGTGAGTAATTAAGTAATCTGAATAGGTCTCCAACAATTGCTTATCCATCGCATACCTCTTAATTTTTCCTTCACTAACTTATGATATTTTTATTTTTGTTGCGTAACGTGAGTTAGTTATTTTGGGGCTTGTTAGATTTTTTTGAAAGTTTACCTCTCGCCCGGTGAAAAACATTGGCATGGTGCAAAGGCAGATACAGCAATGACGCATATTGCAATACAAGAACAACTTGATGGCAAATCAGTTTGAGAAGGTTAGCGAGGATCAATACAAAATGTTTAAATAAGATTTACTTTTGGAATAAATTAAAAATAAATTTTGGATATCATGAGCTGTACGGCATGAAACAAAAAGATGTCAGAGATCAGAGATCAGAGGTTAGAAATTCAGTTCTAGACTCTGATTCCTTTTTTATAATAGGAAATAATTAATTACGAATAGGATAATAAAGAGAAAATTAATGGCAAGAATATTTATCACAGGGTCAGCAGACGGACTTGGACAACTGGCTGCAAAATTATTGGTTGAAAAGGGACATAAGGTTGTACTTCACGCACGCAATTCAAAGCGTGGAGCCGATGCAATGAAAAATGTGTCCGGTGCAGAAAATGTATTAACAGGAGATCTTTCGAAAATCGATGAGACAATTAATCTTGCAGATCAAGTTAATGCGCTTGGTCCTTTTGATGTCATAATTCATAACGCAGGAGTTTACCGGACTTCATCAAAAGAGATTTTCAGCATTAATACATTAGCGCCATACATTCTTACTTGCTTAATCCAAAAACCTAAACGGTTAATATATTTAACCTCAGGAATGCACATGCAAGGGAATGCAAAACTGGAGAGTTTTAAGAGCGATATTAACCGCATAACTTACTCCGACTCAAAACTGCATGTAGTAATGCTCGCTAAGGCAGTCGCACGCAAATGGACTGATGTATATTCCAACGCCGTTAATCCAGGATGGGTTCCTACAAAGATGGGCGGAAGAGGTGCGCCTGATGATTTGCAAAAAGGATACGAGACGCAAGTTTGGCTTGCGGTAAGTAATGATGAAAATGCGAAAGTAACCGGTCAGTATTTACATCATCAAAAAATTATGCACTGCAACCCTGAAGCAGATGATAATAATCTGCAGGATAAATTTTTATCGGTGTGTAAAGAGATTACCGGAATATCATTTCCATAAAAAGAATTTATAACTGATACTGAAATTTGGGAGATTAAAAAAATTGTTGATTCATCTTTAAGTAATTTCCAAAGAAATAATTTTGCTTGTTACAAGTGAGCAGAGCGTTTCTGAAATATTATATCAACTTGGTATAGAAAACCCGCCGTACTTTTCACGTCTGTTCAAAAAAGAAGTCGGAATGAGTCCGAATGAATTTAAGAATCTGACTTTCAATTAATATGAAATAATTCCGTGTTCTCTATTCCAATCAGCAGCAACAATTCTTTGTCCATTTAATTTTGAAGCCTCATCGGAAGCGAGATAGACTGCTGCAGGGGCAATAACTTCCGGTTTAAGAATGTTTTTCATTTTATCTTCGGGGAAAGAAGGAGGAATCATTCCGGTTAATGTTGCACCGCCTGGCAGTAAAACATTTAGCGTAACGCCTGTTCCTTCTAGTTCCTGAGCCCAGATTGTACTCATTGATTCCAGTGCAGCTTTTGATGGTCCGTAAGGTGAAAAGCCCTTGCGTTTCATTGTTTCAAGATTGATTGAGATGTTTATTATCCTGCCGTACTTTTGTTTAAGCATTTGAGGTATGACTGCACGAGTCATTAAATAGGTTCCGTTAACATTTGTATTTATCACCATCTGCCAGCTATCAGGATCAGATTCCCAAAAAGGTATCGGCTCAGTCATAAATTTTTCATTTACAAAGAGCATTCCTCTTGCGGCATTATTTACGAGTATATCAATCCTGCCGAATTTGTTTAGAACTGTGTCAACTAAATTATTAACGTCGCTTTCTTTTGTAATATCGGCTAAGACAGCCATCGCATTTATTTGTGAAGCTGTTTTTTCGATTTCATTCTTATGAGCAGCGGCGGTTATTATAACTTTTGCCCCAATAGCGGCATAAGCCGATGCTATTACTTTTCCGATTCCTCTTCCGCCGCCAGTTATGATTGCAACTTTTCCATTTAATTGATCAGCCATAAAAGCTCCATCGCTAAGCAAATATACTATACATTAAAATCATTAAAACTATTATTGTAAACGCCACATACAAATAATCTTTTGCAATTAGAAAAGCGAAAATGGAAAATACTACTCTTAATACCGGTGTTGCAACCAAACAAATAATACCCAACTCGATTATTGCCAATCCATGAAATGAGGTAAGTTCATTCCAAAAATCTTTAATGCCTGGCAGATAGAAAGTTCCTTTATGAAATGTTATATAGTGAGGTACTTCGTAACCATGCTTGGTTAAAAAGATAATTGCACCAGCCAGAACAATTACAGTAGATATTAAGACTCCGGTTCTTAATAAATTTCCCAGGACTATTTCAACTTTTTTATCCTGCAATGTTTTATTTGAAATTTCCATTTTATTTTATTCCGTTTCTTAACATTTCGACAGCTAAAATTATAATAATAATGCTGAATATAATTTTCAGTTTCTTAGATGGTGTCTTTGTTAAAATTTTTGCACCGGCAAAAGCACCGGTTAAAACTCCAAGCAAAACAGGCATAGCAAGTGACGGATTTATAAAGCCGTGACTAAAATAAATTCCAGCGCTTGCAACAGCGGTTACACCAATCATAAAATTGCTTGTTGTAGTTGAAACTTTAAACGGAATTTTCATAAACTGATCCATTGCTAAAACTTTAACCGCTCCTGAACCGATTCCCAGCAGTCCGGAAAGTGAACCGGCAAGAAACATAATTCCGAAGCCGATCGGCACCTTTTGGGGAAAGTAATTTTTTATTCCGCTCATTGAAGGATATTCTCCGTTCAATTTTAATTTTGTAGCTATTTTATCAGGCTTATAGGTGTGTTCAACATTTCTGCTGCTTATATAAGATTGAAAAGCCGAATATATAAGCACTAATCCGAAAATAATTGATATTGCACCCGGAGAGACAAAGACAACTAAAGTAGCTCCTATTATTGCGCCAAGTGTAGTTGCTATTTCGAGAAACATACCAATGCGGATATTTGAAAAGCCTTCTTTAACATAGGCAGATGCCGCGCCCGATGAAGTAGCGATAACGGAAATAAGCGAGGCTCCGGCGGCATATCTAATATCAACCCCGAAAAAAATAGTAAGCAAAGGTATGATTATTACTCCGCCTCCAAGTCCGGTTAAAGCGCCAACAAGACCTGCCGCAACCGAACTGAAGTAAATAAAGATACTAAATAATAGATTGTTCATTAAAAATTTATAGTTAATTTTTTATTCAATACATGAGTCAGATCTAAAAAAGTCATTCCCGTGAAAATGGGAATCCTAAAAGTTTTGATTACCGAATAGATTCCCACTTCCATGGGAATGACATTTCGTTTTTTTTTATATTTTTAGAGTAAACTCATACATAATTAATGATAAATGAATTTATATATGGAAAAATCAAACTCTAAAATAATAAGTTCAAGTATTTTAAGATTTAATTAGAAACACAAGATGGTTCCACTGAACAAATCGAAATGCAACCAGGATGTAAACAACCAGTTTGAAAAATATAAGTCTATTGTGTGGATTTAGGATGAATGATTGAAGCTAAAGGTTTTCGCTTTGTCAGATAATTAAGGCGCTGAGAACTATCGCTGTATTATTATATAGAGGCTTAACGAGATTGACCAAAAAGGAAAAAATATTAAAACGTTAAATTTTATTTGTTTGAATTTAATTAAAAATCCAGATCATCGTAGCACAGATTACTAATCTGTGCTACATTTTGGTTAACCTTTTAGGGGGAAAAAAAAATTCATTTTTAGAGACTGTATGAAAGTGAAAGGCTTATGTAATAATCCGGCTTATAAGAACCTGGAATAATGTAGCCGTCGCCATTGCCTCCATCTTGTGATTGTTCCAATCCTTTAATGTTGGGTCCTACAAAAAGAAATGAATAATATGTACTGCTTAAAAGGTTATCGCCGCCTGCAAAAATATCAAGATTAAAATGATCGTTTAGCTGCGACTTGAAACCAACCTTTGCATTAAGAAGACTATAAGCTTTAACATAGGTTGAGTTATCAAATGTAACCGGGACTTTATCTACATACCGGTAAGTTCCATAAAGATAAAAACCTAAATTTGTTTCAAGATCAAAGCCGGCGCTTAACATGTTCTTTGGAACTCTTGCAACATAATTTCCGGAAAAATCTACTGTGCTAGCATTGTTGTTATTATTGCTCTTAAAATCGATGTACTTGAAATCCGAATATGTATAAGACAGCCATGGTCTGAGCAGGGAAATAGCGTGGTCTTTATTATCTATGGCAAGATAATTCAACGAGAGCTCAAGTCCTTCATTACGCTGCTTGCCTGCATTAGTAGTAAATGTTACGGCATTTGAAGTTTGACTAACGAGCTTATTGCTATTCTCCAGATCAAATAGAGCTAATTGATAAGCAAGTTTGTTATCGAGAATATTTCCCTTTGTTCCTATTTCGTATTGCACAGCTCTCTCAGGTGTTAATGAAAGATTTACAGTACCGTCGCTGGCAATTGCGTCGCTTAACAGAGGAGGAGTATAACCGCTGCTTACACTAGCATAAACCGATACTGAATTACAAAATACTTTCGATATTGAAACTCTCGGAGTAAAAATCGGATCAAATGCTTTGACTTCTAACTGTGTGGTATCATTAACCTGGTTGTTCTTTAACATGTTTCTTATACCGAACTCATTTTTATTAATACTTGCGCCGACAGTAATCGTAACTTGACCTTGAAGAGCAAAGCTCCACTCGGTAAACAAATAATAATTCATTGCATAGTTTTCCTGATCGGTTGGTCTTTGCGGAAAAGGCGGTGCCGGAATAATAAATACGCCGTTGGTTGTCAAATTAGATCTCTGGAACATTCCGCCGAATATGCCGTTTATTCCAACACTGCCTGCTTGAGTAGTATAATCTAAAAGTGAACGCAAACCGTAATTAAATTGATTTATATCCGTAACACCGTGAGCAAAAGGCTGATTAGATGTAAAGCCGGAACCGAATAATGTAGTCTTGCTGCTCAATCTATCGTTAATACGATAATTATCTGAAACGCCAAGTATATAATTATTGACGTTTATATGAGAGTTGTTAGCAAGATATAATGGATTGCTTGCTGACAGACGATTATAGAAATCAGCGGCATCAATTTCTCCGGCAAGCTCTTCATATGACTTATTTAATGAAAAGAAAGTGGAGATTGACTGATCGTTATCAACCTTGAAATTACCAGTTAGATTGAAGAAATCTTTTTTAGAAGCACTGTGCGGACGGAATGAATCATATGTTTGATGTCCGTAATTTACAAGAAGATTAGAAGTTTCGCCTGCACTTTCAAAAGAGGTTGTGGTTCTAAAAAGACCATTGCTGCCCCCAACAGCTTGCTCTTTAAAGCTTGTCTGTCCGGGCTGCGGCTTAGCAGTGTAAAGGTTAACAGTGCCGCCAATAAAACTGCCGTACAAACTTGAAGAAGGTCCTTTAATTACATTAACACTGCCTAGTGTTGAAAAATCAATATCATCAAGGACGGTTGTGCCCGCGGCATCAGTTATCGGTATGTCGTTAAGATAGACTTGATAGCCAAGTCCGTTTTGGTTTGGAGTATTGCCGCTGGTGCTGGGATAATAACCTCGAATAGTTATTCTTGCGCCTCCCCACGGTGTTCTGGTTTGCATAAACACGCCGGGGATGGTATTAATTGAGTTAACAAGCGAGAGACCGCTAAAACGATTGAGATCTTTCTTTGTAAGCATACCTATTGACTGCGCCTTTAAAAGCTGTTGACTTCCGACAACTTCAACTCCTGTTAATTGAACTGGTGATGCTGTCAAATGTATAAGTAATGGCTTTTCATAATTGTTAACCGGAACAGATTTCGTTATATAGCCGATTCGTTTTACCATTAACATTTTTATCGGGGAAAATGAAGAAAGAGTGAACTTGCCGTTTTCATCAGTAGTTGAATTTATATTCGTACCTTCCACAATAACTGAGGCACCTTGAACTGGACTTTTGCTTTGCCGGTCAACCACAGTTCCTTTAACTATATTCTGTGCATTGACTACTGCAAAAAATGAAATAAAAAAAATAGTTATAAACAGCAATGAATTATTTTTCATTACTTATTTCCTTTCATAAAAAATATTTTATCAAAACAGAATAGTGATAACTGTAAATGAAAATTATACAGCTCACTTTACACAATTAATCTCCACGGAGTATTGGAATGTCAGAATAAATTTGTCAATTCCATCACTCTGCAACTCCATTATTGCAAGGTGGACTGAATTAAATATGATTTACAAGTAAGAAACGTTCCGGAGGAGGTGAGATTACTTCATTATGAAGGCTTTGATAAAAATATCTGATCCTTGCACTTTGAAAAGCTGGATGTGGTGAATGAATTATAATTGAATTTGTTGAAAGATTAAATTTGCTCAACACTTTTGTAAAGTTGATATTACCCTTAGTATTTTTTTCGTTGTCTTTTTTTACGAGTACATTAAAGATATTATTAAGATTGGTTTCATCATTATCACGGAGACAGTAATATACAACTTTATCTCCCGATGTTTCGGTTTTAACTATATCATACATTTTATTGCCGAATTCGAATTCCCGACCATTCCTGCTCCACGTAAAGCCTTCCTGAATTTCTTTAGCTGAGAAAGTAAATTTGACAAGAGATTCAGCCTTAATATCTTCTTTAGCTCTCTCATTCATTTCATCTCTAATGAAGGAGCGTACCAGATAAAAAGGGATGTACATCCCGGTAATGTTAAAAGCAAAAATCAACAGTATAAATACCGCAAAGGTTTTTTTCATTTAATGGTTAAAGGTTATCGTACCGCAACTGTTTTTATAATGTATGTTCTGTTAATTGTCTCAAAGTTACAAAAAAATAATTAATATAAATGAAAACTTAAAGAAATATGAGTTCGCTCTAAAAATAAAAAAAACGAAATGTCATTCCCACGAAAGTGGGAATCTATTCGATAATATAAATTTTTTGATCCCCATTTTCACGGAATGACTTTTTTAGAGCGGACTCAAATATATTTATCCAACTTAATTAACTCACGTTACGCACATGTCATGCTGAACTTGTTTCAGCATCCCAAAAATGCTGAAAAATGAGATTCCGAATCAAGTTAGGAATGACAAAGTAAATCAGATCCTTAATTGTGCGTAACGTGAGTTAATTAACTTTAATTTAGCTATGCGCAGTTGAGGCTGACCAGAAAGTAATTTACTATTTTATAATCCGTGTAAATCTGTTTAATCTGCGATATCTGTGTCCCATTATTTTAGAAAAATATTACTCCCTGGTCAGCCTCTAAATATATTCTCTCTTCGCCAACTTCTAACCGTTTCAACAGTTTTTTTATTACCACTCAATTAGTCATCCAACGTGAGTAATTTAATAAATGATCAAACATTTAAAGTCTGATCGATCTAAAACAAATACCCATGTCAACCTAATAAGCAAGAGTGGATTATTAAAAACTTTCACTGAAACTTGTTGATCATAACTGAAATCTTTACTTTTTTAGTAAGCATGATAATAATATTTAATGTATGATATCGGTCTAAAAAGCCTAAATAGCCAGAATGTCATTTCCAAGAAAGGAATCTATTCCAAATACTAAACTCTTTAGATTCGCGTTTTCACGGGAATGATCTTTTTAGACTGGACTATGTATTATTCATAAAATCTTTTAGGAAAGCAAAGCATGGGCTATAGGGACACTTTCGTTTCGTTAAAACAAATTTTTAATATTTTAGATGATAAAATCAAAATTCCCGGAAGCAATATTTCAATCTACAATCAAGAATTCATATCAGAGAGCAGCGGCATTCTTCCCGGCACTGATAAATATATTTGCAAGAAACACAAAATAGAATTTCAGGATTGTCCTTTTATCGACAATAATGAGTATTTCCAAAATTACCATGAAAGCTTGAAAGTTGCTGACTGTAATATTATTGAAAATACAAAATTCAGGTATTCAATATTTAAAAAAGATGAACAGAACAAGGCAAAGAATGTAATTTTACTTTTACATGGATTGAATGAAAAGAACTGGGATAAATATCTTCCATGGGCAAAAAGACTGGTTGAACTAACAGGTAAAATGGTAATATTATTTCCAATAGCATTCCATATGAATCGAGCACCTGTGGAATGGAGTAAACCTAAGCAAATGCAAATCGTTTCAGATGAAAGGAAAAAACATTTTCCAAGTGTGGTAAATTCATCATTTGCAAACTCCGCAATCAGCGCGCGAATACAAATGACTCCGCAAAGATTTTTCTGGTCTGGTCTGCAAACCTATTATGATGTTATCCAGCTTATAAAAGATATAAGGGATGATAAAAATAAGCTGATAGATAAAGAAGCCGGGGTAGATATTTTTGCATATTCAGTAGGCTCGTTCTTGGCAGAAATACTTTTAATGGCAAATCATGAAGACTTATTCTTAAAGTCTAAGCTATTCATATTCTGCGGAGGTCCAACAATTGACAGAATGTATCCAGTATCTAAACACATTCTTGATAGTGACGCAAACATTGCGCTGTACTCTTTCTTCATTGAGCATCTTGAGAACGAATTTAAGAAAGATAAGAGGCTGTCACATTATTTTAATGATGATCATTTAGCGGGGAAATATTTTAAAGCAATGCTAAGTTACCAGAAGATGAAAAAATTTAGGGAGAACAGACTAATGCAGCTTAAAGATAATATAGCTGCTGTTGCTTTAACAAAAGACGATGTAATACCGCCAATAGAAGTATTAAATATTCTAAAAGGAGATTTTAGAGAAATACCAATCGAAGTTAAAGTGCTGGATTTTCCGTTCGAATATACTCACGTTAATCCTTTTCTAAATAAAGTTGAAATATCCGATGCTGTAAGTAAAAGTTTTAACGAAGTTTTTGAATTAGCGTCCGCGCATTTATCATAAAGATGCTATTTGTGTCCTGAGAAATAATTTTTTTTACAGAGTCCGCTCTAAAAAGGTCATTCCTGTGAAAACGGGAATCCAAAAAGTTTTGATTATCGAATAGATTCCCACTTTCGTGGGAATGACATTTCGTTTTTTTAGCTTTTTAGAGCGAATCCAGTTTATTACTTGATACATTTGTATATGAATCATATCTGTATATATCAGTAAGTGACTTTTTTTTTCATATTCTATAATAGAGTATTTTCACTTATGATTCTACTTTGACACTTCAGGTGCTTGTTCTATCTTATGCTGAGGAGTTAGCACTAGTTCAGATTCCTGTAATCTAAACGCCATGAATACACCTAAAATGACCAAACATGTCAATATAAGGAGTGAAGGCGTCATGGAGCCTTTAGGACCCATTCTGAACGCGTCCATCGCAAATATGAATACAATGCCTGAGATCTGACCCATGAGAAGTAAAAGTCCATTTGATGTTCCTTCTGGTGCCGGTCTTCCTATCTCCGCACCATATTGAAATCCGATAGGTCCGCAACTTAAAAGGAAGAAACCAAATGCAAAGCATGAGAGAAATAAAAGCCCACTTGAAGCAGCATAAGTTATTCCAAGGATTCCCGGTATCGTACCGATAAGACCAATTATAATGAATGGAACTCTCTTTCTGTATTTGTCTGACAGAGTTGGAAGTATAACCGCTCCGATAATCCCACCAAATATCATTAACCCCCCAGCAGTTCCAGCTTGTGTTGCCGAGAAACCACGCGGGCTAATTATATCTTCGATCCAAGTAGTAACACTATTAAATAACCCAAGACCAATGAAGAATATCACCATTAAGGAAATGAAATTTTTATTTCGGAGAATCTGTTTCATTCCGTCGAACATCAGTGCACGTTCTTCTAATTCCTTTGGACCGGGAGGTGTAGCTGGATGTTCCTTTGCAAAGACTATAAATACTATGCCTGCCGCCAGTGCGCCAATGCCATAATACAGAAGCATGTTATTAAATCCCGCCGAGAGTGTAAGTGAAGGCGTTACTACCAGTCCCGCAAGTATACCAAGATACATTGCCAGCGATCCAAGTCCGGATGCGGTAGCACGTTCTTCAATAGGAAACCAACGCGCCGCAACTTTTGTTATAGCATTAAGAATAAATGGTTGTCCCACTGCAGTACCGATTTGTGCAATCATAACAAGCATGTAATTAGAAGCCACCAAACCACGCATCAAACCAAATATTCCGGAAAGTCCTGCTCCTATGCCGACTGCTAACCGGAAACCATAAGTGTCAATAACCCATGAAGCTGGTATAGACACAACCAAATAAGCAATCATGAAACTCATGGACAATAGACCGATGTCTAATTGCGAAACGTGATAGTATGCCGCGGCTGCATCTGTTACAGCGGCAAACGTTATCCAGATTAGCTGATTGAAGGCTGCGACCAACATGAAGACTATTAATATAAGCCATCTATAACCGTATATTTTGTAGGTTGATTGTTCCATGTTATTTCATCTCTTTATTATTAAGGTAAGTTAATAAAAATTTAGAATAAATTTTCCATTATACTTCACAAAAGAGAAAAGCTTCAATTAATTCATTATCAAAATATTTTAATTTATCTCTATACCATAAATAAGAAGTCTTGAGTAAAAAAGTCGTTCCAGTTGGCGAACATAAATATTGGGAAGCATCCATTTTACTTAAAAGATCAGAAAAAGATCGAGGTACTGGAGTCCCACAAGCTGCCAATATACACGAGCAGTACTGAGATATCTTTGAACTCTTTATGGGAGGATGATAATATCGTTTACAATAAATTTACAGCATTCATTAAGTTTTAACTTTACTTAGGCGAATAAATCAGAATTGTACTCATATCTTTATACCTCCATAATTTTTCAATTACAAAATATGAGGCAAGTAATTTAATTGATGAGATGCGATCGAAATTAGTCCGTCAATATTTCAGATTTGGTAACTCCTTAAGCTAAAACTCTAACAGGCTTCTAACAAGCCTCTAACAAACCTCTGACAAGCACATAATTCCATACATAAAATATCTGCCATAACGGCATATTCCGATTAAAATTCAACGAGGTTAATTATGTTCATAATGTGAAATAAATTATCTATGAAGACAAAAAAATAATTTATGCTGCTTCGTAAGAAATTATTATCCCCATTCAACATGAATATTTTGCCTTTCAGCATTTTTATTATCCTGTCTGAATAATTCTTCCGAAAAGAATTATATTTATTTGTCTAAATTACTTTCAATATAGTTAGAATTATGATTATAAGGATTTAACTATAAAAACGTTCCGCTAACTCACTTTCAAATTGTCATGTTAAACTAAAAATAAGGAGAAACATGAAAAAATTATTTCTACTTTTAATTGCGTTAAGTTTCTACGGACTTACGGGAATCGCTTCGGCGCAAATAGATGCCAGACTAATGCAGTATCCCGCAGTCTCCAAAACTCAGATAGTATTTGAATATGCCGGAGACTTATGGATTGCTCCCAAAGAGGGCGGTGTTGCCGAACGATTAACAACTCCTCCAGGCGATGAAGTTCTACCTCGATTCTCGCCTGACGGATCTCAGATTGCGTTCAGCGGTAATTATGAAGGAAACACTGATGTTTATGTTATCCCTTCCAAAGGAGGAATGCCTTTAAGAATAACTCACCACGGTTACCCGGATAGAATTGTTGATTGGTATCCGGATGGGAAAAATCTTCTTTACGCTTCATCAATGGAAAGTGGAAGGCAGAGATTCGATCAATTTTATAAAGTCTCCGCAGAAGGCGGAATGCCTGAGAAGCTTATTATACCATACGGAGAATTTGCTTCGATATCTCCTGATGGTAAGCAAATAGCTTATACACCCGAATCCCAAGCTTATAGAACATGGAAGAGATACCGCGGCGGCTGGGCTGCTGATATCTGGATATTTAATTTTGAAAAGGGAACAGCCGAGAATATTACAGATAATCCAGCAAATGATGAGTTCCCGATGTGGCATGGTAATACCATCTACTTCCTTTCTGATAGAGGAAAGAACGAAAGAGCAAACATCTGGGCTTATGATTTGATTACAAAACAAACAAGACAGATCACAAACTTTTCGGACTTTGATATTCAGTTCCCATCGCTGGGACCGAATGATATAGTTTTTGAAGCAGGAGGAAAATTATATTTGCTTGATCTTGCAACTGAAAAATATCATGAAGTAAAAATTGAAGTTGTTACTGATGATATAACACTTATGCCGAAGACTGAAAATGTAGAGAAGATGATTAGGAATTTTTATATATCACCGGACGGAAAACGTGCATTATTTGAAGCACGCGGCGATATCTTCTCGGTACCTGCTGAGTATGGCAATATTGTTGATCTTACCAATTCATCAGGTTATGCTGAAAGATTTCCTGCATGGTCACCGGATGGCAGATATGCTGCTTATTGGAGCGACCGTTCAGGAGAATATGAATTATACCTTAAAGATTTTGAAAATCCGTCAACCGAAAAGAAGATGACTTCCTACGGACCAGGATTCAGATATCATCTCTACTGGTCACCCGACAGCAAGAAGATTGCTTTTATAGATAAAGCCATGGACATTTATATTTATGATATCGACAAGAACAAGACTACGAAAGTTGACAAGGAAAAGTTTCAATATGAAGGAGGATTAGAATCATTTTCAGTATCTTGGTCTTCTGACAGCAAATGGCTGGCATATGCCAAGGATATGGACAATCTCCACAGCTCAATTTGTATTTATGATGTAAACAACGGCAAGATACATCAGATTACTTCCGGATATTATAATGATGCTCAACCATGCTTTGATCCTGATGGAAAGTATTTATACTTTTTAACCAATAACACATTTGCGCCTTTATACAGCGATGTTGATAATACTTTTATTTATCCGAACACAACAAAGATTGCAGTAATAACTCTTCGCAGCGATGAAGCTTCTCCACTTGCACCGAGGAATGATTCTACTTCAGTAAAGAAAGAAGAGAAGAAAGAAAAGGAGGAAGGTAAGAAAGAGGAAGAAAAGAAAAAGGAGGAAAAGAAAGAAGAGAAGTCAAAGGAAGTTAAGATTGATTTTGAAGGAATGGAATCGAGGATAGTTATACTTCCGCCGGAAGCCGGAAATTATAATAACCTTGAAGCAGTATCCGGCAAAGTAATTTATTTAAAAGCTCCGCGTACAGGCTCAACAGAAAAAAAGAATTCTGTAGAATATTATGACCTGGAAAAGAGGGAAGAGAAAACTATTGCGGATGGAATAAATAACTATATGGTTTCTGCTAATGGTAAGAAGATGATAATCACTGGTGATGGATCTTATTTTATTACCGATATTACGCCAGAGCAGAAGCTTGAAAAGAAAATGCCAACGGACCAGATAGAAATGACAATCAATCCGCGCGCAGAATGGCACCAGATATTTAACGATGCATGGCGTTTCGAAAGAGACTTCTTTTATGATCCAAACATGCATGGAGTTAACTGGAAAGAAATGGGCGAGCGCTACGGCAAACTCATCGATTATGCTATGACCAGATCTGATGTAAATTATGTAATCGGAGAACTGATTTCTGAAATGAGCTCTTCACATACGTACCGCGGAGGCGGTGATCTTGAGAAAGAAGTTAGAAGACCCGTTGGTTATTTAGGCATCGACTGGGAACTTGCAAACGGTGCTTATCGAATTAAAAAGATTATTAAAGGAGCGCCTTGGGATTCGCAAACAAGATCACCACTTAATCAGCCGGGAGTAAAAGTTAAAGAAGGGGACTACATCCTTGCAGTAAACGATTTACCTATGGATATTAAAAAAGATCCCTGGGCTTCATTTCAGGGGCTTGCTGGTAAAACAGTTGAGCTTACAGTTAACAGCAAGCCAACAATGGATGGTGCATGGAAAATTCTGGTTGAAACGATGACTGATGAAAGCAGGCTGAGGCTTCTTAATTGGATTGAGCAAAAGAGAGAAGTTGTTGAAAATGAAACTAACGGCAAGATTGGGTACATTTATATTCAGGATACTGGAATTGAAGGACAGAACGACCTTGTAAAACAATTTACCGCTCAAATAGATAAACAAGGTTTAATAATCGATGAAAGATTTAACAGCGGAGGACAGATACCGGATAGATTTATCGAAATGTTAGATAGAAAGCCGCTTGCATTCTGGGCAGTACGAGACGGCAAAGATTGGCAATGGCCGCAGTATGCAGTATTCGGTCCAAAAGTAATGTTGATTAACGGATGGAGCGGTTCAGGCGGAGATGCTTTCCCGGAATTCTTCAAAGAAGCTGGCATTGGTCCTTTGATAGGCATGAGAACTTGGGGAGGACTTATTGGAATTTCCGGTTCACCTTCTCTTATTGACGGAGGATTTTTAACTGTCCCTACCTTCAGAATGTATCTGCCCGACGGTAAGTGGTTTGCAGAAGGGCATGGAGTCGATCCGGACATAAAGGTTGTCGACGATCAGGCACAGCTTGCAAAAGGAATTGATCCGCAGCTTGAAAAAGCAATTGAAGTAGAGATGCAGTTAGTGAAAGAGCATCCCCCAGTTCATCCGAAACAGCCACCTTATCAAATAAGATAAAAAATTTCTGTGGAGCGGGGTAATTTTCCCCGCTCTCATATCTTTAGATTAAATATCTGAAAAGTCTATCCAGGAGCAAAGAGTTATATTAAACTTCTTCATCTTATTTTGAAAAATATCTTCTCATTAAAAACATTTTTGAATACAAAAAGATTTTAGGTCTAAAATACTACTATTACAATTATTAGATTATAAATAATTAATTCTGTCTTTCTGCGGAAAAATTCTTATTTTAATAATAACACAAATTTTAGGTCTATTATGCCACAAAAATTACCAAGAACATTAATTGTGGGAAGCATAATTACAATTGTAGTTCTTCTTATTATTTTCTTATTCACTTCACTGCCGAGCGGAGGTGAAAAACAAGCTGTCTCACAAGTTTCATATTCAGGTGTAGATAAATGCGCAACTTGCCATAATCGTGTTACTCCTGACATTGTTCAACAGTTCTCGCAAAGTACAATGGCACGTTCCGGAGTAAGATGCATTGATTGTCATGTCGTGGATAGATCAAATCCAATGGGAAAAGAGCATGAAGGATTTTTTATAACCTCATCTCCTACGCCAAAGCAATGTGCAAAATGCCATCCGGCTGAAACAAAACAATTTGAACACAGCAGGCATGCCGGACCTGCATGGGTTGCGCTTACCGGTTTTGCAGATTTTAATGCTGAACAGCAGAAACTAATTGAACAAATTCCTGAAGTAAATCGCGACGCTGCTGGAATAATTACCGCTACCAGAAATGCTGTATTCGATATGGAAGGGTCTTCTGTTACCAAAGCTGCGTGTCAGGTTTGCCATGCAATAGGCAAACCCAATCCTGACGGAAGTATTGGCAACTGCAATAAATGCCATTTACGCCATGAGTTCTCCATTGAACAAGTTCGCAAACCAGAAGTATGCGGGCAGTGTCATTTAGGACCGGATCATCCCCAGATGGAAATTTATCATGAATCGGCTCATGGAGTAATGTACCAGACAGACGGATCGAAGTGGAACTGGAGTCAAAAACCGGGAAGATTAACAACTAAAGATATGCCTGCACCAACTTGCGCTACCTGCCATATGAGCGGTTTCGGCAATCAAGGTACAACTCACGATGTCGGGCAAAGGCTTTCGAAATTCTTATTTGCTGCTGTTACGCAAGATCGTCCTAATGCTTTTGAAGGCAGGCAAGCAATGAAAGCTATTTGTGCAAATTGCCATTCGAGTCAATTTATTGATGAACAATATGCCAATGCCGACAGCGTAACTGCTTTCGTTAATTCAAAAGTAAAAGAGGCTTCTGCAATAATGGAAGGACTGGTTAAAGATGGAATCATTTCATCAAAGCCATTTGCAAATGCAATTAGCTTTGATGCATTCGATTTGTGGCATTATTACGGAAGAACAGCAAAGTTTGGTGCTTATATGGGAGGACCTGATTTTGTGCAGTGGCACGGCGTTTATCCTCTTCTTAAACAACTTACAAAAGTAAAAGAAGAAGCGGCTGAACTTCGCACTGCTCATAAGCAAGGAGTAAGAAAATGAGCAGTATAAATATATTTCATTTAGCCAACATTAAACTTCCGATGGCTAAGAACCGCCTGCTTTTAGTGTTTGTCGGAATAAATTTAATGTTTACCGGAATTGATGTAGCATTAGCACATTCAATAAACAGCTACGTGCCCGTTTATGAATGGATACCGATAATTTATTTTCCTTTCGGTGCGCTTTCTTGCATACTTGCCGGATTGCAGACACAGCCTAAGAAATGGACTGCATTAATTCATATTGCACTAATGCTGATAGGAATAATAATCGGTGTATTAGGAACTGCATTTCATGCATATGCAGTTCTTAATCCGGAAGGTTATCTAACGTGGGCATGGATTGTATTTGGATCTCCGATATTAGCACCTATGGCATTTGCCGGAATTTCATTACTCGGTTTATACGCTGTAACAGAAGAAATTAATAATGAGCCCGGAATGCTTAAAATCTCCGGGCTTGGAACTTTCAAAGCTCCAATTTCAAGAGATAGACATTTCTTATGGCTTGTTGGATTAGGATTTGCGGCAAGTACGATTACTTCTATAATTGATCATGCCCAGTACGGTTATACTTTTTATAAAATGATACCGATTATATTCGGCTTGTTTGCTTCTTCGGTAGTTATATACCTTGCTGTTTCAAAGGAATGGACAAAAGGAGATGAGAATGTTTTCCTTTGGACAATGATATGCGCTGTTATTGTCGGTGTACTTGGTTTTGGATTTCACCTGTCATCTGATTTAGCAGGAACCGGAACATTGAGCCTTGAAAGAATTTTAGCTTTTGCTCCAGTATTAGCTCCACTTTTATTCAGCGACCTTGGAATGCTGGGCTTGCTTGTTGTGGCTGAAGAAAGTAATTAGAAAAAATTTTAGGTAAGAATAACATTTAAGCTGAGATTACGCAGGAGCTTATGAATGTCATGCTGAACTTGTTTCAGCATCTAAAAATTACACGAAAAAGAGATTCCGTATCAAGTTCGGAATGACAAAAACATTTCTTTGCGTAACTTCAGATTTAAAGGTATTGCTGAAAAATTTTGTCTTGAAAATATTTCTTCAGAGATTAGTCTCATAAATTAGAGACTTATTAAAAATTCTTTTAACAGAGTATTTCTACTGTCAGCAATTTTCCAGCAATACCTTCTTTATAATTAAAATTAATGCAGTTTCTCGGTATGATTAACGATTGTACCTTTAGAAATTTCAGCTAATGCCTCATCGATATTATTTAATGATGTAACAATAACTTTCTTTCCGAGACTGGTGAGAGCATTATAAATAGGAGTTCCCATTCCACCTGCAATAACGTGATCGCAGTCCTTAATTATTTCCGCCATCTGGTTATGCCTTCCTTCGTGCTCATGGTGCATGCCTCCGTGTTCATGATCATGTGTATGATGTTGGTGTGCACCGGTATTGGCTCTTCTTTCTCTTGAAATAATTTTATCTTCATTCATTTCGATTATTTCAAAATATTCTGCGCGCCCGAAATGCTTGCTTATTTTAACACCATCATTCGTAGCAAATGCTGCTTTTAATTGTTTTACATTCATTTCTAATTTCACTCAATAGTATCTTCAATATGAACATTCTTTATTATATTGTTAACGAACTCCGCTGCACTTAACGCGGCAATAGTACCATCTGCAACAGCAGTTGTAACCTGCCGGTATCTTTTAGCTACATTATCACCCGCAGCAAATACGCCGGGAAGATTTGTATGCATATTTTTATCAACTATGATTTCTTTATTCTCGTTTAGATCGATTATTTCCTGAAACATTTCCGAGTTGGGAACATATCCGATAAAAATAAATACTCCATCAATATTCATTTCAGAAATATTAAAATCTTTTTGATTTTGGATTTTGATCTTCCTAAGCTTCTCATCACCTGAAAACTCGATAATTTTAGATTCCATAATAAAGCTTATCTTCGGATTCTTCTTAGCTTCGGAAACATAATGCTCGAAAGCCTGGAAGTTATCAAACTGATGGACTATGGTAACTTTAGATGCATATTTTGTTAAAGAAACTGCTTCTTCAAGAGCAGAATTACCGCCTCCGAGGACAACGATTTCTTTATCTTGAAAAAAGTCACCGTCGCAAGTTGCGCAGTAAGAAATTCCTTTACCTTTAAATTCTTCCTCACCGGATGCGCCTGCTGATCTTGGTCTGCCTCCGGTTGCAATTATAACTGCATGGGAGGTATACTCATCTTTATTATTAACAATTATTTTCTTTGTTTCGCCTTTAAGATCGAAAGAAGTGATTTTAACATTTGATTTTATTGTGCATCCGAATTTTTGAGCTTGCGCTTTCATGTTAGATGCAAGCTCATATCCGCTGATGTTTTCGATGCCGGGATAATTAGCTATCTGATGAGTAAGT
This sequence comes from Bacteroidota bacterium, assembly GCA_021815405.1. Lineage (GTDB taxonomy): Bacteria > Bacteroidota > Ignavibacteria > Ignavibacteriales > Ignavibacteriaceae > FEN-1297. The sequence continues at coordinate 125,226 of JAKAGV010000008.1, read as the reverse complement.
ACCATCTGACCTCCGACGGTACCCTCATTCAGAATTAAAGTATTTACTTTTGCACGGGAAAGATAAATGCCGGCAGTTAAGCCGGCAGCTCCCGCGCCTATAACTATTACGTCAAAATGATTATTCATGATGATTAAAATAGGTGTCCAGATTATTTGTAATTTGTTCTCTCGATTGAATACTGCTGGTAGCCTTTACAACTTTACCATTTTTATAATAGATAACGAAAGGAATGCCGAAAAAGCTTTTGCATTCGGGAAGCTCTCTAATAACCTTTGCATCGGGAAGATCAAATTCCATATCGGCAAACTTTACATGCTTATATTCATTTTCAAGTTCTTCCATCTCTGCATATACAGGAATACACATTGGTCCCATTCTTCCGCAGCAGACCATGACGTTTTCATTATTTTTAAGTAATTCAGAATGTTCTTTCTCTGAAAGGATGTGTGTAAGATTTGTTCTCAGCATTTTTTTATTCTCCAAAAATTTTTTATTGTAGACATCTGATGTTTATGTTTATGAAAGGATTCAAGATTTTTTTTAATTAAGGGAATTAGAAAACGAAGTGCCGAGACTTTTTCAGCAAATCCATTTATCATATTTCATTTGGTTTGACTAAGGTTTTCTTTATTTTTGATTTCGATTTTTACAAAAACTATACTGGAGCTTTAATTTGGGTTTATTAGTTGTTGGTTCTCTCGGATTAGATACAGTTGAAACGCCTTTTGACAAAGTTTCAAATGCACTTGGCGGTTCGGCAACATACATTTCACTTGCGGCAAGCTACTTCAGCGGTCCGATTTATCTTATGGGAGTTGTAGGAGAAGATTTTCCCCAAAAATATATTCATCTTTTAGAAAATCATAATATTGATCTTGGAGGATTACAAATAGTTAACGGAGGGAGAACGTTCCGGTGGTCTGGTAAATATCATTATGATTTGAATGTACGGGATACTCTTCTTACTGAGCTAAATGTGTTTGAAGAATTTAATCCGATTGTTCCGGATAAATTTAAGAAATCAAAGTTTGTCTGTCTTGGCAATATTGATCCGGAATTGCAGATAAAAGTTCTTGATCAGATGATTGAACCGCATTTTGTTGTTGGCGATACAATGAATTATTGGATTGAGGGCAAAAAAGAAAAACTAATGGAACTACTTAAGCGGGTGAATGTATTAATAATAAATGATTCAGAGGCGCGTCTGCTTGCCAAAGAACCCAACTTGATTAAAGCTTGGAAGCATATAAGAGAGATGGGACCGGAAATTTTAATTATTAAAAAAGGCGAGCATGGAGCTCTTTTGTTTACAGACGAGACAATTTTCTCTGCACCTGCTTATCCTATGGAAATGATATATGATCCAACCGGTGCAGGCGATTCTTTTGCCGGTGGTTTTACAGGTTATCTGCATAAGACCCAAGACCTAAGCACGGAAAATATGAAGCGTGCAGTTGTTTACGGCAGTGCAATGGCTTCCTTCTGTGTTGAGAAATTCAGTACTAAAGGATTAGAAGAGCTGGAATATTTTAGAGTACAGGATAGGTTTAGAGAATTCCTAATGCTTTCAAAAGTTGATGAGAAATAACCTGTAGTGCAGATTACTAATCTGTGCTGCGATTAGAGCTGTTAGGAAATGTAAATTGCGGGATTAAACTATAAAATATTAATATGGAAGAAAAATATTTTTCAATCAAGTTTTCTAATGAGAAGTTAATTTTTCTGGATCAAACTAAACTTCCGCTTGTTGAAGATTACTTTGAGACGGATGATTATGAAAGGATTGCAAGGGCGATCGAAAGGCTTGAAATGAGAGGAGCGCCACTAATCGGGGTAGCCGCATGTTATGGATTGGCTTTGTCAATAAAAAATTACTCAAAAGAATCTACGGAAGAAAATTTTTATAAAGCATATGAACGGCTGGCAAGAACTCGTCCGACTGCTGTTAATTTATTTACTGCGCTGAATGAAATAAAAAAGGTGTTTGAACAGAATAAAGATTCCGAAGACATTTATAACATTGTCCTTTCCAAAGCTATAGAATTTCATCAAGACGATATCAACAAGTGTAAAATGATGGGGGAGTACGGATCTAAAATATTTAAGAAAAAGTCCACTGTACTAACTCACTGCAACACAGGCAAACTGGCAACTGCAGGAGACGGGACTGCATTCAGCGTAATTAAGAATGGCTATGAAAAAGGATTGGTTGGGCACGTTTATGCCGATGAAACCCGTCCTCTGCTTCAAGGATTACGATTGACTTCTTATGAATTAGAAAGAAGTGGAATTCCTTTCTCAATTCAAACGGATTCATCTGCAGCAGTTTTAATGCAGAAGGGAAAGATCGATATAGTAATTACCGGAGCAGACCGGATTGCTTTGAACGGCGACAGCGCAAACAAAATAGGAACTTATAATCTTGCGGTGCTTTGTAACTTTCACAATATTCCTTTTTATATTGCGGCACCAACAACAACCATAGACAGAAACATTGCATCGGGTGATGAAATTGAAATTGAGTTTCGGCATCAGGAAGAATTATTATCAGTCAACGGGCACCGCATTGCCCCGGCGCATTACAAAGCATTTACCCCAGCGTTTGATGTAACGCCGTCTCATTTAATAAGCGGAATAATTACCGAAGAAGGAATTTTTAATTTTCCTTATAACTTTTTAAAATGAGTGAGATAATTACAACCGAAGCAATTGTCTTAAGCAAACTAAAATACGGTGATACAAGTAAAATAGTTACGCTTTACACGAAAGATTTCGGCAAGTTATCGGCAATTGTAAAAGGAGGGAGGAACAGCAAATCTAATATCGGCGCAATTGTCGATCCAATGAATCATATCCAGATTGTACTATATAAAAAAGACACGCGGGAAATTCAACTTATCTCAAGCGCGGATTTAATTAACCATTTTCGACATGTTAAAGAGGAGTTCGAAAGGCTTGAGTATTCCCAAGCAATTCTTGAGCTATTAAAAAAACTGACTGTTGAACATGAAGTAAACCTTAGGTTGTTTAAAGGTGTGGTCAGAATCCTAAACTTGCTGGATACATCTAATGAATTACCTGTAATTACTTTTGGAAGATTCTTCATTTTCTTTTTGTCCGAGCTAGGCTACGAGATTCAATTAGAAAAATGCTGCGTATGCGGTAAAGCAAATCTAGAGAATATAGAATTGTCCTATAACTTCGATTTAGGTATTTTATGCAATGTCTGCAGAAAAAATCATCTAGAATCAATCTCCATTAGTTCGGAACTTTTTAAATACATGGTTTGTCTAAAGACCAACAAAAAGATAGAAACTTTAAGCAACGGCACAGCGGAAAAGGCGGTTGTATTTATGGAAAGATATTTAAAGTTTCATATTCCGGATTTCAAAGGAATACAGTCAATACAATTATTAAATAATAAATATTAGGATTGGATGAAAATCATATGAAAACAATCGGAGGATTTAAAATGAAATCGAAAGGTTTGTGGGGTGCGATAGCGTTGGTAGTTGTCGGAATTATTTTCGGCGCAGTATTGGTTTCCGGTTTTGGATTGGTGAGACCAAGCATGGCTAACTTACAACTAGGCGCCTCATATCCACCTGTTGATTTAAATGCCGATGCAACTTCTTTTAGCCAGGCATTTATATCAGTAGCAAAGAATGTTACTCCAGAGATAGTGAAGGTTACGGTAGTTGCAAAAGTAAATAATCCGCATCAGGACTTTTTCTTTTTCCCGTTCCAGAATATGCCTAAGGAAGAAGAAGGATCCGGCAGCGGTATAATTATTTCACCGGATGGTTACATTTTAACAAACAACCATGTAGTTCAAAATGCAACTAAAGTAAGAGTTGATTTATTCGATAAGCGAACCTTCACAGCAAAAGTTATAGGTACTGATCCACAGACTGACATTGCTGTCATAAAAATTAATGCGACCGATCTTCCAACCGCATATCTTGGAAACTCTGACAGCTTAAAAGTTGGTCAATGGGTAATGGCAATAGGCAACCCGCTTTCAACATTAACAAACACTGTTACCGCAGGAATAATCGGTGCACTTGGCAGAGGTCGTTTGGGTTTAGTTGATAACGGCAGCGGATATGGTATTGAAGATTATATCCAGACCGATGCGCCAATAAATCCGGGCAACAGCGGCGGGGCTCTTGTTGACTTATCAGGTTCAGTCATCGGTATTAATGCAGCAATTGCAACCAGAGGAACCGACAGCTTTATAGGATACGGCTTTGCAATTCCGATTAACCTTGCTAAAACCGTAGCAAAGCAGTTGATAGCATACGGAAAAGTAAACAGAGGATATATCGGAGTTCAAATCAGTGATGTTGATGATGCAATGGCAAAATCTTTAGGATTAAGCAAACCTACTGGAGCTATGATTCAAAGTGTAGTTCCTGGAGGTGCAGCATCTAAAGAAGATATAAAGCCAGGTGATGTAATTCTTAAGGTGGACGGTAAGCCCGTAAAAAGTGCAAATAGTTTGCAAGAAATAGTTGCAACAAAAACTGCCGGTACTACTGTTACTCTTACTCTTTTCCGGAATGGTAAAGAGATAGAAAGGAAAGTAACTCTTAAAGAACAAAATGAAAATAAGAGTGAACCAGTATCAAGCAAAAATAATTCAGAGGAAAACAATAATTCGGAATCAAGTGTAGTCGATATGAAAAACCTCGGAATCAGTGTAAGGGACCTTACCTCAAAGGAAAAGTCCGATTATAAAGTTGAGCACGGAATTATGATAACAGATGTCAAATCATATAGCGAAGCTCAGAACAAAGGTCTTATGCCGAATATTGTTATTACTGAAGCCGACAGCAAACCGATTGATAATGTTCAAGATTTCAAGAAACTAATCGATGGCAAGAAAGGCTCTGCTGTGCTGCTCAGAGTAAAAGACAGCAAAGGCACCAGCATGTTTGTCGGTCTCGATATACCTGAATAATTTTCTATGCAAATATATTTTAATACGCCCGAACATTCGGGCGTTTTTTTTATATTTGCACTCATAATTCAACGGAGACTTAATGATTAGATTTCTTACTGCCGGAGAATCTCATGGCAAAGCGCTTACTACTATTATTGAAGGATTTCCTTCAAACTTAAAAATTGAAAATGAATATTTTAATTTTCATTTAAAGAGAAGACAAGCCGGTTACGGAAGGGGAGCGCGAATGAAAATTGAAACAGATACTGCTGAGATTCTTTCAGGAATAAGATTCCAGAAAACTTTAGGCTCACCAATTTCTTTGTTGATCAGAAACCGTGATTGGGAAAACTGGACAGAAAAGATGACGTCTGACAAAAAGAAATCTCAGGTTGAAAAGATAACCATACCGCGTCCCGGGCATGCTGATCTTGTAGGCATTTCTAAGTACAATTATGATGACATCAGAAATTCAATTGAAAGATCAAGTGCAAGAGAGACTGCCGCAAGAGTAGCCGCGTGCTCGATAGCCAGAAAATTTTTAGAAGAATTTGGAATATCCATCGGAAGCTTTGTTGAAAGCATCGGCGGAATTTATCCGAAAGAAAATTATGCGGTAAATCTCTTCAACAACTCACTTCCCAAAAACTTTACAGGCTGGAGCTTATCTGAACAGTCTGATAAGAGTGAAGTAAGAGTGCTTGAAAAAGAGCATGAAGAAAAAATAATTAATAAAATTCGAACTGCTAAAAAACGAGGCGATACTTTAGGTGGAACTTTTTTTGTTGTTGCTACCGGTGTTCCAACCGGTCTTGGAAGTTTCATTCATTATGATGAAAAGCTTGACGCAGAGATTGCGCATTCAATTATGTCTATAAATGCTGTGAAGGCGGTTGAGATTGGAACCGGATTTACAACTGCGGAAAGATTCGGCTCAGAGTCGCATGATGAAATAATTCTAAAAGGAAATTCATTCTCCAGAAAATCCAACAGAGCAGGAGGAATTGAAGGAGGAATTTCTACTGGGCTGCCAATTTTAATCCGCGCAGCAATGAAACCAATCGCAACTTTGATGAGTCCGATTGAAACAGTTGATTTAAAAACGAGGAAATCGATTCAAGCCAGAAGAGAGAGAAGTGATTTTGTCGCAGTGCCTGCCTGTGCCGTTATCGCCGAATCGATGGCAGCATGGAGCCTTGCTAAATTCTTCCTTCAAAAGTTTGGCGGCGACTCTATGGAAGAGACAAAAGATAATTACAAAAGCTATATCCAGAAACTGGATAAAAGAATAAGGAAAAATTTTAAGTAAAATATCATCATGCTGGTTATAAAGAGTTTTTCATTCAATATGTTTTCTGAGAATACTTTTGTTGTTTGGGATGAAGGATCAAAGGAAAGTATAATTGTTGACCCTGGCTGCTCAACTCCGGAAGAAGAAAGCCGGCTGGAAGAGTATATTTTCGGAAATCAATTACACATCAAATATCTTTTACTTACTCACTGCCATATTGATCATATCTTAGGATGCGATTTCATAATTGAAAAATATAAACCGGAATATTATGCCTCTAAGGAAGATCTTTTTCTTATAAAACAAGCTGTGGCTCTTGCTGCAGGATTTGGATTTCAGATTAAACCCATACCGGAGCCTGAAAATTTTTTATCTGAAGATCTTCAGTTAAAAATTGGGACTTCAATATTAACATTTCTTTTTACGCCAGGTCATACTCCCGGAGAATATTGTATTTATTTTAAGAAAGAAGCCATCTGCCTAACCGGTGATGTGCTGTTCAAAAACAGTATTGGAAGAACCGATTTATGGGGAGGCAATTATAATACGCTGATTACATCGATAAAAACAAAACTGTTTGCATTGCCGGATAATGTTAAAATTTATCCGGGGCACGGCGAGAGCAGCGAAATTGGAACAGAGAAAAATTTCAATCCTTTTCTTCATGAATCGAGTAAAAAATAAATTGAATAATGAAAACTTTCTTAAGCAACTTGTTGATATAAATTGTCTCATTCGATATATTGAAATAAACTTTAAATAAATTTTAGTTCTTTAATTCAAAACTTCCATTAAATTAAATTGAAGAAGCCGGCAATAAAAAAATTACATAGATTACTTTTATTTTATCTGCTTTTGTGGATTATCCTTTTCGAATTTATTCTACCGGCGAATAATTTTTTGCCGAAGCCTTCCGTTGTACTACTTTCGTTTGATGCTCTTTGGAGAGATTACAAATTTCCTGTAAACTTTCTGGCGACTATTTCGTCAGTTTATATAGCCTTAATCGCTGCATACTTCATCGCTCAATACTTATCTCCAATTATTTTTAGGAAGAATCATTTTTTATCCGAATTTTTATTTTCGCTTCACTGGTTTTCAATTTATATCCCATGGATTATCTTCGGGATATTTTTAATTTATTGGTTCCCCATATCTCCAATAATTGAATTTATCTTCTTGCTTATTACCGCATTCTTTTCTCTAATCATAAAGATAAAAGAAGAAGCCAGTAACGTTCAAAAGGAATTTATCGAGTCAGCAGTCTCACTTGGCGCCGGTGAAAATATTATTTCAAGAAAAATAATCTGGAAGTCAATTCAACCAAAAATTTTGAAACATACGATTCTGCTTCATTTCAATCTATGGACGCTGGCGATTGTTTTTGAATTTATAAAAAACGGCTACGGACTGGGAGGAATTTTCCGGATGGCATTGGATTACAAAGATCTTTCAGCATTATTTGCTGTTTCTGTAATTACCGGACTTTTTGTTTTCCTCGGTAATTCAGCAATTAAATTTTACCGAAATAAATTTTGCCACTGGAGTTTAAATTGAAAACAGGAAATCTTTTAGAGATTAAAGATGTTTCAAAATTTTTTCATGGTTCGGCGGGGGCGAAATATCAGGTACTTGAAAAAATTAATTTAAGTATAGAAAAACCAACCACCGGAGGAATTTTTGCAAGCATTATTTCTCCTTTAGATTCCGGTAAATCTACTTTGATGAAAATTATTTCTGCAATAGAAAAGCCATCTGCCGGAGAAGTGCTTATTGAAGGAAATATTTATAATAAGCCTGATGGAACTGTTGTGTATATACCTGAAAAGCCTTCTTCATTTCCCTGGATGAATGTAAAACAGAATATTGAATTTGCTATTGAAGTTTCAAAGAATCCTAATAAAAAAAATAATACAAAAATTGATGAAATAATTTCAGCGGTTGGTCTGACAGGATATGAAGATCATTTCCCTCATGAAAAAAGCTTCGGTTTCAGATTTAGGATTTCACTCGCACGCGCCTTGGCAGCCGGTGCAAAAATTATCTTAATTGATGATCCATTTAAAAGTTTACATAGGGAGACTAAGAATGAAATTATCCAGCTAATAAAAAATCTCAGCACAATTTACAATCAAGCCATACTATTTTCGACATCTAACATAAATGAAGCCGTATTAATTTCTGATAAAATATTTTTACTATCACACCGTCCAGGCAGAATATTTAAAGAAATAGAGATTGACTGCACAAAAAGAGATGAACAGTCTGAGTATATTGCTTCTGTAAAAAATGAAATAGAAAAGCTTTTCCAGAACCACGATAAGATCCCATCGTTTGCATGATAAAAACAGTTTACCTGCATCAAAAATCGGTAGGCAAAATAATAGAATGATGATTAACAAAAATTAAAACAATTATTCAATTAAATAAGACAATCAATGCAAAGTAAAACCGAAGAATTAAAAAAGAGAAAAGAAAAAGCAAAGCTCGGCGGCGGGCAAGATAAAATAGATGCGCAGCATAAAAAAGGGAAGCTGACTGCATTCGAACGGATTGAACTGCTTGTTGACGAAGGCAGTTTTGAAGAAATAGATATGTTCGTTAAACACCGCGCCACTGATTTTGGATTAAACAAGCAGCACTATCCTGGTGACGGAGTTATTACCGGCTTCGCTAAAATAAATGGAAGACCGGTTGCACTTTACAGTCAAGACTTTACTGTATTCGGCGGTTCGCTATCGGAGGCGCATGCTGAAAAAATAATTAAAGTAATGAATATGGCTATGAAAATCGGCGTACCGGTTATAGGGCTTAATGATTCCGGCGGTGCACGAATTCAAGAAGGAGTAGTAAGCCTCGGCGGCTATGCAGATATTTTTTTGCTGAACACTCTTGCATCCGGAGTTATCCCACAGATTTCAGTTGTAATGGGACCATGCGCAGGCGGTGCAGTTTATTCTCCTGCAATAACTGATTTTATCTTTATGGTAAAAAACACAAGCTACATGTTTGTTACTGGTCCTAACGTTGTTAAAACGGTTACTCATGAAGATGTAAGCTTTGAAGATTTAGGCGGTGCAGAAACGCATGCATCAAAAAGCGGAGTTGCTCATTTTATTTACGAGAATGAAATTGAAACTTTGTTGAATGTAAAACGTCTATTGACATTTCTGCCACAAAATTTTATGGACAAGACGGAAGACTTCGAGTTTGACCTTGAAAATTTGACACCAGAGAAAAAGTTGAACGAGATTATTCCAGATAATCCCAACAAGCCGTATGACATGAGGCAGGTTATAAATCTTCTGATTGATGATAAAGAATTTTTTGAAGTACATGCAAATTATGCGGAAAACATAATTGTAGGGTTCGCCAGAATTGGCGGGATGTCGGTCGGAATTGTCGCAAATCAGCCTGAAGTACTTGCAGGAGTGCTCGATATCAACGCTTCTGTTAAAGGCGCGAGATTTGTACGCTTCTGTGATGCATTTAATATACCTCTTTTGGTATTAGAAGATGTGCCAGGTTTTTTACCTGGAACAGAACAAGAATGGAATGGAATAATCAGGCACGGATCAAAACTTCTGTTTGCGTTTTGTGAAGCCACTGTTCCTAAAGTTACTGTAATAACCAGAAAAGCATACGGCGGTGCGTATGATGTTATGAACTCCAAGCATATACGTGGAGATTTTAACTATGCCTGGCCTACAGCAGAGATTGCTGTTATGGGTCCGAAAGGCGCTGTTGAAATAATATTTAAGAAAGAAATTTCGCAGGCAGAAAATCCGGATAAGGAACTTGAGAAAAAGCTGTCGGAGTACATTGACAAGTTTGCCAATCCGTATATTGCTGCAGAACGTGGTTATATTGATGATGTAATTCTACCTGAAGAAACAAAAATTAAACTTGTAAAAGCTTTTAGGTTATTGAAGACAAAAGTTGATAAAAATCCAAAGAAAAAACATGGAAATATTCCACTATAAACTTTTGACAATATAACAGCTTGAAATTAGCGAGATTATACACTTTATTTAATTTTTTACTTGATTAAAAGAATTTTAGGTCTTATATTGAAACGTAAAATTAAAAATATGGAGCACGAATGAGTAAACGAATTTTACCATTTGTTGCTATCTCTTTATTTGTTCTTATATTTTATTCATGCGGAACGAATAAAGAAATAGCAAAAGATGAAAATTCATCAACCAAACCGACTTCAGTTCAAAAAGTCGGAATAGTATCAGAACTCTTAGAGCAAGCCCGCCAAAGCTATATTGCGGCACTTGCAAAACAAGAGCAAAACAGTCCCTCTGAAGCTGTTTCAAACTATGAATCTGCTTTAAGGATAATAAATAATTTAAGTTATTATCCGGGAATAGAAGAAAACGAAGCCTACCTTGAACTTGAAAAATCAATAATTGATGATTATAAAAAATACTTAGACAGCCTTCCCGAGCTTCCGCCGAATGTTTCTTTTGCTGCGCTGGAGGAATGGATGGGCAAGTCCATGCCTGAGTTGAAAACCAAACCGGATGAAAATCTAAAGCTTACAAAGAAAGCACATGTGATTTCAGAAATTCCAATGGAAGATAATTCTTACGTTGACCAGTGGATTGACTATTTTACCGGCAGAGGCAGAGATCATATGCAGCTTTGGCTGGAAAGATCCGGAAGATATTTCCCGATGATGAAAAAGATTTTTGCCGAAGAACATTTACCACAGCAGCTTATTTATCTAAGTATGGTTGAGAGCGGCTTAAATCCTACCGCACGTTCTTGGGCTAGCGCCGTAGGACTATGGCAATTTGTTAAACAAACCGGCAGACTTTATGGACTCCATTCTAATTTCTATTATGATGATAGAAGAGATCCTGAAAAAGCAACAATGGCGGCAGCTAAACATCTTAAAGATCTTTATAATGATTTAGGCGATTGGTATCTTGTGTTGGCGTCATATAATGCCGGCGAAGGCAGAATTACAAGAGCCATGCAAAGATCTGGTGCCAATGATTTCTGGTCAATTAGAGAATATCTGCCGAGAGAGACAAGAAGTTATGTGCCTCAGTATATTGCTGTAAGTCTAATCGCAATGAATCCGGCAAAATATGGTTTTACAAACATAAATTATGAGAAACCATTTGACTACACTACTTACACAGTTAAAGGTGCAATTGATTTAAATTATCTTGCTAAGTGTGCGGGAGTTGATCCGGAAATACTTCAAGAAATGAATCCGGAGCTAACTCAGAATTGTACACCTGCGAACTTACCGAACGGTTATCCACTTAAAATTCCAGTCTCATCACTTAAAACATTTGCGGCTAATATTTCAAACATTCCGCAAAGTGCTATGAGAAACTATGTTGTACATATAGTAAGAAGAGGAGAAACTCTGGCAAGAATAGCTTCCCGTTACGGTATTTCTAGGTATGATCTTGCAGAAGCAAATAATATTTCAGTAAGATCAAGATTGTATATTGGAGTTAGGCTTAGAATACCGGTTTCCAATGTTTCGAATGACAACTTTGCTTACAACACAAATGTCGAAGCTGCTGAAGACAATTCCGGTTCAGACAGCAGTTCAAATAACAGCATTGTTACTGTTGATAATACAGATCCGGCTGAATATATTTCGCCTTATCTTGCGTTAAACAAGGAAGCAAGTTCTGACAGCGTTAGCAGCAATAATGGATCTTCTGAGACTCTTGCCTCAGCAAGTGAGACCATACCGAATGATGAAACCACTTCTGATAGCAGCATAACAGTTCCGAACGGATTGGTTCCGGTTTATTACAAAGTTAAGAAAAACGACAGCCTTCTTGGGATCGCTGATCTTTTCAACTCACGCGTAATTGATATCAGAAACTGGAATAACATACCATATACTCAGGCAATTGTAGTCGGTCAGGAATTAAAAATATTTGTTCCATCCGACAAAAAAGATTATTACGCCAGCCTTGATAATCAGACTTCAATTGAAAAAAAATCAACCAAAACTGCGATTGCGCAGAATAATAATGAAGTTATTACTTATAGGATAAGAAGAGGAGAAAACCTCAATTCAATTGCACAACGATTCGGCGTCGATATCAGTTCACTTAAAGAATGGAATAATTTATCGAGCAATAGAATTTTTACAGGTCAAAGGTTAAAAATCTATACAAACCGATCTGAAAGATATGTTGCTTCGGTTGAAAGAAGTACAATGAGTTCGCGTACAAGCGTTTACCGATATAAAGTTAAACGCGGCGACAGCATTTATGAACTCTCTTCAAAGTTTGGTGTTCCGATTGTCGCTTTAAGAAGATGGAATAATCTTAGGAGCAATAATATAAGAGCCGGACAAGTTCTAAAAATTTACCAGAACGATAATAATGTTTCCTTAGGCGATAATTCTCCAAATTACTCTGCTAATATTAATTATTATAAAGTAAAACCGGGAGATGCAATTAGCCAGATTGCTGAACTCTATAAAGTTCCAGTTTCAAGCATAAGAAGATGGAACAATCTAAGAACTAACAAGATCGTTGCCGGCAATACACTTAAAATATACTCCAATGCTGATGTGAATGATGTGGCAGATAATTCCGGAAGTAATTCGCCATCAGAAATAACTGTAAGACCCGGCGATACAATTGGAAGAATAGCCTCAAGATACGGTGTTTCAATCGCAGATATTAAACAGTTGAATAATCTTACTGACGATAATATTGCTGCCGGTTCTACTTTAAAAATTAACAGTGCAAATTCTGATGTAAAAGATAATTTCTCTTATAAAGCACCTAAGGAAAAATCTGTCAGTCACAAAACCAGTTTGAAGAGTGGTAAAACTCATAAAGTACGTCCTGGTGAATCGCTTTATTCAATAGCAAAAGACTATAAAATTTCGGTTAGCCAATTAAGGAGAATGAATAGTATCTCCGGTAATAAAATAAAAATCGGACAAAAGCTCGTTGTTGAATAGCAGTTCATTTTTGATTTTAGACTTTAATTAAAATTTAATAATTTTGTGAGGTAATTTTTACACATAGTTCTTAATTAAATAATTTATTAACGATAGCCGTTAGGGGTGTTTCCCCGGTTATATCTCGACTTGTGCCGGGATTTAATTGTGGTAGACTGAGAAAAACCCTAAGACCTGATCTGGATAATGCCAGCGTAGGGAAACGGGCTAAAAGAATAATTAAGTTTTAGCCGTTTCACCGTCCCGAGCAATTGGGATTTGGACCAACGGCTTTTTTTATTGAAAGGAAACAGAATGAAAAACTTGGTTATTCTTTTTTTATTTTTCTGCGGTGCAATCTTTCCGCAGAATATCAACTTGAGAGGCAAAGTTGTGGATTCGGAAACATTTGAGCCGCTTCCGAATGCAAATGTTTTTATCGAAGGGAAACAAATCGGTACTACAACAAAAACAAATGGTGAGTTTGATCTTAAAGGAAATTTTACTAAAGATGATGTTCTGGTTGCAAGCTTTATTGGTTATTCAACTTTAAGACTTTCTTTGAAGAATATAAATCCAAATGAAACGCTTGAAATTAAGCTTCAGCCTAAAGTTCTTCCGTCTCAGACAGTCTTAGTCGAAGGAAGTATCGGAAAAGAAGGAGTTACGCCTTTAGCCTTCAGCAAGATTACGCAAAAAGAAATCCAGCAAAACTACACTGTGCAAGATGTGCCGGAGTACTTAAGCCAACTTCCCTCAACAACTTTCTATTCTGAAAACGGAAACGGAATAGGCTACAATTATCTTTCTATCCGGGGCTTTGACCAAAGAAGAATTTCTGTTTCAGTAAACGGCATTCCTCAGAATGATCCAGAAGACCACAATGTCTACTGGCTGGATATGCCTGATTTACTCGGCAGCACGGCAGTAATTCAAGTTCAACGCGGTGCTGGTTCAGGAATTACAGGCTTTCCAGCCATCGGCGGCTCAATTAATATTATTACTTCAACTTTTTCCAACGAACCAATGCTGAATTTTTCATCCGAAGTTGGAAGCTATAATACAAGAAAATACAGTGCCTCGTTTGCAAGCGGATTGGTCGATAATAAATATTCGTTCTACGCTAAGCTTTCAAAAATTTTAAGCAGCGGTTATAGAAATAATGCTTGGGTTGATTACAGCGCTTATTATTTATCTGCTGTTCGATACGATGAAAATCTAACTACCCAGATAAATCTTTACGGCGGTCCGATTGCTGACGGACTTGCTTATACCGGACTGCCAAAGTTTGCAATTAAAGATAAAAATCTTCGCCGGGCAAACTATTCAGATTGGGGTGCAGATTCATCCGGTTACACCTACACTGTTTTAAGACGACCATCTGAAATTGAAAACTTTACTCAGCCTCATTTCGAACTTCTTAATGAATTAAAAATTTCTCCAAACGTCAAATTAAACTCTGCTCTTTTCCTTGTAATTGGCAACGGCTTTTTTGATTATGATGGTTCGTGGGCTGATACAACCTATCTGGAACTTACCTCGCAGAACGGTTTTCATCCTACAATGAATCCTCAGAATGTTTTAATAAGAGGTGAAGTTGATAATACACAATGGGGCTGGGAGCCGAGAATTAGTATTAAAAGCAAAAATGGTGAAACAATAATCGGTGGAGAAGTTAGAATTCATCGTTCTACTCACTACGGCAGCATTGCTTTTGGTCAGGATTTACCGGTAGGACTTACAACCGGTTACAGATTTAATTATTATAACGGCGCGAAAAATATTGTTAACGGATATGTGCACGAGACATATAATCCGGGTGATAAAATTAATTTGCTTGGTGAAATTCAATTTGCTTATCATGATTATAGATTCTATAATGAAAAATTCTTTAATCATGATTTTAGCATAGGTAATCTTTTCGTTAATCCAAGAGTAGGCATAAACTACAAATTGAATCCAGAACAAAACATCTTCTTTTCATTTGCAAGAGTTTCAAGCGAACCGCGACTTTCGGATTACTACAACGCAGATGAAGCGAATTATAATGCAGGCGATACCAACAGCGCTGCAACACCTCAGTTTGAGTTGAATCCTAACGGAACTTATAATTATAGCAAGCCATTGGTTAATCCGGAAACAATGAACGATTTTGAATTAGGAACATCATTCCTTCAAAAGAATTTTAATGCCTCGCTGAATTTTTATTACATGCTTTTTCAGAATGAAATTGTAGACAACGGAAAGGTTGATATTTACGGTCAGCCGATAGTTGGAAATATGAAGAGCACTGTACACCGGGGTATTGAGCTTTCAATTAAGTACAAGTATGACGATAATTTTAATTTATATTGGAACGTAACTTATTCCTCAAACAAAATTCTTAGCGGGACTTATTATATTGATGCCGGTGATTACATTGATTTAAGCGGTAATACTATCAATGGCTTTCCGGATTTTCTTACTAACTTTGGATTGAACTTTTCTTGTAACGGTTTGCTGATGCAGCTTTCCGGAAGATATGTCGGTAAATTTTATTCCGATAATTTTGACAAGAATCTTGCAGGTTATCTTCAAAAATATCCGGGATTCGTCTCTTACTCGGATAATGTAAACGATGCATATTTTCTTGCCGATTTTTTTGCATCATATGAGTTGAAAGAATTTTCTGCACTTAGAGGCACGAAAATCTTTTTGCAAGTAAACAATATTTTTGACAGCTTATTTTCGGCAAATGCTATTGGTCAGTATTTCTTCCCCTGGGCGGAAAGAAATTTCCTGGCTGGTATTCAAGTCGGATTATAATTCAACTTCAAAATTTGATGACTTAGCTGCTTTATTAAGAGCCGCAAAGTCATCAAGTTATTTTACACGAAAGAAAATTCATTTGAAAAAATGTATCATTTGGGCAAACGGAAAAGCACCGCGTAAAAGTGTGGTGCTGCATCTTAAAAAGATTGGCTTCAATACTTTGATTTGTGCGGATGGCGGAGCTAATTCCGCAAGAAAGTATAATATCATTCCTGATGTTATCGTCGGCGATTTCGATTCTATTGAAGAGAGGACAATCTCAGCATTTAAAAACAAATCAAAAATTATTCATGTAAGAAGTCAGTACAGCACCGACGTAGAAAAATGCTTGCACTATGCCATCAAAAATAAATTCAGCGAAGCTGTTTTAATCGGGGTAACCGGCGACAGGCTCGATCATACATTCTGTAACCTTGGAATTGTGCTTAAGTTTTTTGAAAAAATAAAACTCAGCATTGCCGCAGAAAATTCTTTTCTCTCTGTCTTTTCTGGAAATGTCGAGCTTCAGACTTTTCCCGGTGAAACTATTTCGCTTTATGGTTTTAATTCGAAGACAAAAATATTTTCCGAAGGATTGAAATATCCTTTGAAAAATATTTCGCTTCCTTTCGGAGAGAAGGAGAGTACAAGCAATGTTGCATTAACTGACAAAGTGAAACTGAAAATTAAAGGAGGAAAAATATTCATTGTCCGGGATTTTAATCTGCTGAAAAGAAATGGTCTCCTTTAGTACTTTAGATTTTACAATTGTAATTCTCTTTTTTATCTCCGTTCTTGGATTTGGATTTTTCTTCGGAAGAAAAACAAAGGACGAAGCGGAAGATTATCTTCTCTCCGGAAGAAAAGTCGGATTAATATTATTTATTCTTACAAACGTTTCTACTTGGTATGGCGGAATTTTAGGTGTCGGTGAGTTTACTTACCGTTACGGTTTGATGAGCTGGTTTACTCAGGGATTTCCGTATTATGTTTTTGCTTTCCTGTTTGCAATTTTCTTTGCAAAAAAAATTCGTAATGCTTCACTCTTTACAATACCGGATAAGTTGACGCAGGTGTACGATAAAAAGGTCGGATTAACCGCTGCACTTATAGTTTTTATCCTAGTATCTCCAGCTCCTTATTTGCTGATGACGGCAAATTTAATTTCGCTTATACTTGGCACAGGGATAATTGTAAGCTTAATTATCGGAGTTTTGCTTTCAATTGCATATCAGTTTAAAGGCGGCTTCCGCTCCGATATTTATGCTGATATTATTCAGTTCTTTGTAATGTTCGGCGGATTTTTAATTGTTGTTTTTATTGCAGCGTCTGATTTCGGCGGTTTAAAATTTCTTCAAAATAATCTTCCAGCTAATCATCTTCAAGTAACCGGAGGTGCTTCACCGACATTTATAATCGTCTGGTTTTTAATTGCACTCTGGACTTTTGCTGATCCTGGTTTCCATCAAAGATGTTACGCTGCTAAAGACGGAAAAACTGCCGCCAGAGGAATTCTTATTTCAATTTTTTTCTTTGCTCTTTTTGATTTTTTAACCACAACAACCGGTTTGTATGCACGAGCTGTACTTCCTAACTTAAAGAACCCGGTACTTTCATACCCGCTTTTCGCAGAGAAGATTCTTGGCAGCGGAATAAAAGGTTTATTTTATGCAGCAATGTTCGCAACAATAATGTCAACACTTAATAGCTTCTACTTCTTAAGTGCGACAACAATCAGCAGAGATTTTATATTTAGATTAAGTAAAAAATCCGGAGAAGGTAAATTAAAGTTATACGCTGTTTACGGACTTATAATTTCCGGAGTGCTTTCAATAATTTTAGCCTACCTGGTTCCATCAGTAATAGAAATCTGGTACACGATTGGTTCGTTCTGTATCCCAGGAATAATTTTACCCATCATTAGCGCATATTATTTGAAACTTAGAATAGATAACAAAATTATTTTTATTGAGATGATTTCTGCGGTGGTTTTAAGTATATCGTGGTTTTTTATCCGCCAAGAATTTTTTCTTTCAACAAAAGTTTTGGGAGAGATTGAGCCGATGCTTGTAGGGTTAACTGGCGCGGTAGCGATTCATCTATACGGCTTATACTTTAATCGGACTTCTTATGAACAAGTGAAAGTATTACAGAACCGGCAAGACACAGCATTATAAATCCGAGAGACCATTCTGTGGGTATTTTATAGAATTCGGAAATCATCATTTTGATTCCGACAAAAAACAAGATTACAGCGACACCGTATTTTAGGTACTTAAACATGTTGACGACCCCCTCTAATGCAAAGTACAAGGCGCGCAGCCCTAAGATTGCAAATATGTTTGAAGTGATGACAATGAACGGATCCTGAGTAATTGCAAGTACTGCAGGAATGGAATCGACTGCAAAAATTATATCGAATGATTCGATCAAGACTAAAGTAAGAAAGAGAGGAGTAAGAAATGTTTTTTTATTACGTCTGACGAAAAACTTGTTTCCTTCGTAATCCGGCATGATGTTAAAGTATCTAGTTACAAATTTTATTACCGGATTTTTTCCGTAATCAATTTTTCCCTCGCCGCCGAACGCCATTCTGTATGAAGCAAAAAGAAGAATGGCAGCAAATAAATAAATTATCGGGTGAAACAAGTTTATTAATCCGACACCGGCAAGAATAAAAATTATTCTGAAAACAACAGCGCTTAAGATGCCCCATTTAAGCACGTGCGGCTGGTTTCGATGAGGGACATTCATTACACTGAAGATCATTAAGAATACAAAAAGATTATCCACCGAAAGAGATTTTTCTACCAGGTAACCTGTAAGAAACTCGAGTGCTTTTGTATGCCCGTCTACTAGATAAAAATAAATAAATACATCAAAAAAAAGAGCGGTCATTATCCAAATACCGCTCCACAATAGACTTGCTTTTAACGTTATGCCTCCTTTTCTATGATCAGTAATATATAAATCAATAATTATAATTGATGTTACTATTATGATGAATATAATCCAAAACGTTAATTCATTAAACAAAATATTTCCCTTTTATGGAAGTAAAACTCCTACTGCTATTACTGTTGTCCAGAGTCCGTTTTTATCTCCTTCGGCAGATTGAGTGATGTTGAATGAGCGTACAATCTTGCCGGACATTTTATAAATATTTTCTCTTTCGTTCCAGTCAGTATCAGGATTGAATTCTATACCGAGTGTAGTTGCGAGCATTGTAGCAGCCAAGTCTTCTGCGTAGTCGCCTGCAACTTTTTCAGTTTGTCCGAATGGATGATGTTCGGACAGGTAGCCGTACTGATTATTATCTCCCGGAATTGCGACGCCAATTGATGAAGCAATAAGCCTGTTAGGCTCGTTAGTGGAGTTCCTTGCCATAACACAAAAAGTTATTTGCCCTGGCGTTAACTCTTTCAGTCCTTCTTCTTTGGTTATGCGTTTGCAATTAACCGGAAAGATGCTGCTTACTGATACAAGATTACAGATTTCAATACCTGCACTTCTCAAAGCAAGCTCAAAGGAAGTCAAATATTCCTTATGCCTGCCTACCCCTTTTGTAAAAAATATTTTTGATGGAACATACAAATTATCATCTCCGTTGTTTATTTACATATTGTTTTGTTTTCGTTAATTAAATCTCTTGTTTTTTAATCTTAATCGTTCTCCATTTCTTAATTCAATTAAGATTAGAAAATTATTATCTTATTATTTTAGCAAATTTTCTCTTGCCAACTTTCAAAATAGATTCTTGATTTATTTTGACAAATTTATTGATATCTTCAATCTTCTCTCCGTTCAGTGTAACGCCGCCTTGAATTACAAGCCTTCGTGCTTCACCTTTAGACGGGGCAAAATTTACTTTCAAGATCAAATCAAGAATATTGATTTCACCATTACTATCATTTAGTTTGAATTCCGGAATTTCATCCGGTACTTCCTTCTTAATAAAAATTTTATCAAACTCTTCCTCAGCTTCTTTAGAAGCCTGCTCGCTGTGGTACATTGCTACCAGAGTTCGTGCAAGCTTTCGTTTCAAATCTCTTGGATTAATACTGCTTTCATTTAACTGAGTTCTTATTTCCTTAAGCTCATCGTTTGGAATATCTGTAGCGAGCTCGTAATAATTATAAATTAACGAATCCGGTATAGACAGCGTCTTGCCGTAAATTTCTTTTGCCGGTTCCGAAATGCCGATATAATTGTTGTAGGATTTGCTCATCTTTTCTACGCCGTCTGTTCCGACGATCAGCGGCATAGTTAAAATCACTTGCGGTTCT
Organism: Bacteroidota bacterium; assembly: GCA_021815405.1. Taxonomy (GTDB): domain Bacteria; phylum Bacteroidota; class Ignavibacteria; order Ignavibacteriales; family Ignavibacteriaceae; genus FEN-1297. The sequence goes on along the minus strand of JAKAGV010000008.1, from coordinate 104,968 downwards.
ATTCCGAACTCCCGCTGAATATCTCTTCCGACAAGAAGATTAAATTTCTGATCTGTACCTCCCAGTTCGACATCACTTTTAATTGCAACAGAATCCATTGCCTGCGCGAGAGGGTAGAGGAACTCATGAATGCTTATCGGCTCACCGGCTTTGAAGCGTTTCGTAAAATCATCCCGCTCAATCATTCTGGCAACTGTGTATTTTGAGGCAAGCTTAATAACGTCTTCGAAAGACATTTTACCAAGCCATTCGGAGTTATAGACAATTTTTGTCTTCACTCTGTTTAAAATTTTTGAAGCTTGTTCAAGATAAGATTGACCATTTATTCTTGTCTGTTCAAGTGAAAGAGCCGGGCGTGTTACATTTCTGCCGGAAGGATCACCGATCATTCCGGTAAAATCTCCAATGATTAAAATAGCCTGATGACCGAGAGATTGGAACTGAGCAAGTTTTCTTAAAACTACAGAATGTCCGATGTGCAAATCCGGACGGCTTGGATCGCAGCCAAGCTTTATAATTAAAGGTTTATTTTCTTTTAAAGAATTTTCAAGTTTATGTACTAAATCTTCTTCCGGTATGATTTCGAAGACCCCTCTTTTGATAAGGTCCATCTGTTCATTTACAGGGGGAAATAAGTTTTTACTCATCTATCTAATTAGTTCTGCAAATTAATTAAAGACTCATATGTAATTAAACGAAAAGTAGCTTAATAATTCAAACATTATTTTTCGGTACTTGTTCATAAAATGATTTAATATTTAATTTTTCTTTCCTGTTGCCGCTGGAAATCTTTTTTGGCAATTGATTCACGCTTGTCGTAAGTTTTTTTGCCTTTAGCCAGTGCAAGTTCTACCTTAACCTTGCCGTTTTTGAAATAGAGCCTAAGCGGTATAAGCGTTAAGCCTTTTTCTTTAACTTTACCGATTAATTTTCTTATTTCACTTTTGTTAAGAAGGAGTTTCCGTGTCCGTGCAGGTTCATGGTTGTTAATATTTCCTTGCTCGTAAACGCTAATGTTTGCGCCGACCAGCCAGACTTCGCCGTTTTTCAAAGTTGCATAGCTGTCGACAAGGTTTACCTTTCCTTGTCTTAACGATTTTACTTCAGTTCCTTGAAGAACAATTCCGGCTTCATAAGTCTGCATTATAGAATATTCGTGCCGGGCTTTCCGGTTCACGGTGATATTCTTTTCTTCGTCGATTGCCGCTGGCATAATTTTTAAAAAATTAGATTAAAAAATATTTTTATTATAATAGAAAATCAAGAAAGATACATCAAAAGTTACCATTTTTAATTTAAAATTGTAAATAATTTTTCAAGAGAATTTCTACGCCGGATTGTAGTGTATGGGTAGGATTACTACAGCTGAAAATCACTCCATTAGGGTAGTATCAATTTTCTAATTGGTGCTTTAAATTTGCCTCCGGTTCATCATATTTTGCATTCAAAATAAGTTTAAAAGGAATATGATCTACACTTTTTACGGTTTATACAAAATCTCTGCAAAACATTTTACTTTTCCGGAAATAAAACATTGAAACGATTTCTTGCGCTATTCTCACTTTTATTTATCGGCATATCGTTCGGATATGCACAAACCATTTCAGTAAATAAAATCGAACCTCCGAATTGGTGGATAGGGATGAAATGGAATAAAGTCCAGTTAATGGTTTACGGGAAAAATCTGAAGGATATATCGGCAAATTTTTCAAACAGCAAAATTAAAGTACTTAAAGTCCATAACGCAGCAAATGCTGACTATTCTTTTATTGATATTTATATCCCTTCAAATGCAGCACCAGGCGATTATACTTTAAAGCTATCAAAAGGAAGTCAAACCGAAAACGTTATCTTTCCAGTGTTAAAGAGAAGTTCAACAAAAGGAAAATATCAAGGCTTCAATCAGTCAGATGTAATTTACTTAGCTATGCCCGACCGCTTTGCCGACGGCGATACTTCGAACAATCGTGTAAGCGGAATGATAAATGAATACGATCCCAAGTCGCCTTTAGGAAGGCATGGCGGTGATATTCAAGGAATAATTGATCATCTTAGTTATATAAAGAATCTGGGTGTAACAACTCTATGGCTAAATCCGGTAATTGAAAACAATGACCACGTAAGCTACCATGGTTATGCTGCTACGGATTTATATAAAGTCGATCCGCGCTTTGGAACAAATAATTTATACAAAAAGCTGGTTGAAGATATTCATGCAGACGGGATGAAAATTATTCTTGATCATGTTAGTAACCATGTAAGTATTGATCATCCGTGGATGAAAGATCTACCATTCTCGGACTGGATAAATGGCACCATTCAAAACCATCAGATAACTCATCACGATAAATTGGCTTTTGCAGATATCCACAGAGATTCGTCAACCATCATCAATACAACAGAAGGCTGGTTTGTCGACTCTATGCCGGATTTAAATCAAGCAAATCCTTTTGTCAGCAACTATCTAATACAAAACACGCTTTGGTGGATTGAATCAAGCGGAATTGACGGAATAAGAGAAGATACTTATCCTTATTGTAATCAGCTTTATTTAGCAAAATGGGCAAAGGCAATTCTGGACGAATATCCACACTTCAATATAGTTGGAGAAGTCTGGACCGGTGATGCTGTTTTTCTTTCAAGTTTTCAGGCGCATAGTTATTATCCAAAGAAGTTTGATTCAAATCTTCCATCATTAACCGACTATGCTACATACGACGTTTACACAGCCTTTCTTCAGGGAAAAGATAATCTTTCCGACATTTATGAAGACTACGCGAAAGATTTTATTTATGCAAATCCAAATGATCTGGTTACATTTATTGATAACCATGATGTTCCCCGCGCAATACTTCAGGCTAACGGAAATGTCAGTAAATTTAAAATGACTTTAACTATGCTTCTAACTTCTAGAGGTATACCGGAAATTTTTTACGGGACCGAATTAGGCATTAAAGGCGGCAGGGATGATGGTTCAATCCGAGAAAATTTCCCGGGTGGATTTCCAGGAGATAAACAAAATGCTTTTACTGCAGCAGGAAGAACTAAAGAACAAAATGATATTTACAATTTTGTTCATAAGCTGCTTGAGTTAAGAAAGGAATACAAATCTCTTGCAACTGGAGAGTTAGTTCAATTTCCACCTGTCGATAATATTTTTGTTTACTTTAAAAACGGGAACGAAGATAGAGCGTTGGTTATAGTGAATGATAATCAAGATCAAACAACGGTTAATTTAGAAAGATATTCAGATCAATTGAGCGGCATTAGAATAATAAAAAATTTGATGACAGGGCAAACTTATAATATCTCGGATAATCATTCCATAAAAGTTAATGGTGAAACCGGAAATATTTTTCAATTAATTAAATAGGGTAAATAAATGCTGAGCATTCAAAAAAAACTGACAAACTCATTTTATGCAATTCTTAGTCTACCGGCTACAGCTATGGGATTTGCCTTGTCAATTCAAATCTCGGCACTTAGTTGGATATTAAGCACTAAATATCATCTGCGGATTGAAGATGTTGGATTAGTTTGGGCTTCAGGTCCAGTTGCCGGAATACTTGGTCAGGTAATAATCGGAATAATAAGTGATAAAGTTTGGTTATGGAAAGGGAGGCGGCGTCCTTTCATTTTTATTGGCGGATTTCTAGCTGCACTTATGCTTTTAGCTTTGCCGAATATCGACGTCATTTCTTCGGCATTAGGATTTAGCGGAATACTGGGAGTTGCGATTGCTATTGCATTAACTCTTGACCTGGCAATTAATGTCAGTTTTAACCCAACTCGTTCCATTATTGCAGACGTTACTCCGGAAGGAATAGAGCGTACGAAAGGTTATGCATGGATGCAGACAGTCTCCGGTACGTTTGGTGTACTTGCTTACGTGATTGGTGCGGTTTGGAATAATTATATTTTGATTTATACAGGTGTAATTTTTGTTCTTATACTTTCTATTATTCCTTCTATTTTTATTGAAGAACCTCGAGAACTTGAAAGCAAAGAAGACTCAGATGTAAAAAGTAAAAGCAAGATTTCTTTCCTTGAAATTCTTAACAGCATCCAACCATTGTGGGGATTTCTCTTGTATGCCGTCTATGCAATTATAATGCGGATGATTCATATTGAATTAGGAAATTATTATGTCGAACTATTCTGCTTTGCGGTAACAATATTCTTCATATTAAAAGCAATTTTAAAAAGCACTGAAGGAAACTCAAAGAGTGCAGCAGGAATAACCGGATTCAAAAAAGTGCTAGCTGCTCATTCATTTACCTGGATTGGCATACAAACAATGTTTGTGTACATGTTCATTTATATTCAATATAAAGTATACAACATAAATCCGGGAGATCCGATTTCTAATTCGCTCCAAGTTGAAATGGGGAGGGTAGTATCAATAAGCTTCCTGATTTTAAATGCAGTCGGAGCCATTCTACCAGCTTTCGTACTTGAGCCGATAACACGAAAAATCGGAAGAGTAAAGACTCATGCTATTTGTATTTCAACAATGGCAGTAAGTTATGGCTTGATGTTATTCTTCGGTTTTAGTCCGGTAATAATTTATATTATTATGGCGCTTCTCGGCATAGGCTGGGCATCGACAATAAGCTTGCCGTTCGCAATAATGTCTCAGCAAGTTGATCAGGCAAAAATGGGATTATACATGGGATTGTTTAATCTTTCCGTCGTTTTACCACAATTGGTAGCAAGCTTTGGAGTTGGACAGGCTATAAGCCATGCGCCGGATAAGAGCTTGATTTTTATTGTAAGCTCTTTTACACTTGCAATATCTGCTGTACTTTGGTTTTTAGTTAAAGAAGATAGATCTGAAGCATAAAAGGAATTTTATGAGGTTTCAGATTGCAGATCTTTTATCGGAAAGATTTCATTTGATAAAAAAGCCTTCGAGGTCAATCATATTGACCCCGAAGGTAAAAATGAAAATTAGAGACCAAGTCTCCCCATATCTTCAACAAGTTTTTTTACAGCATTAACTGAATTATCCAACAAAGCTTGTTCTTCGGCATTCAGCTTGAACTCAACTACCCTTTCAACGCCGTTTGAGCCGAGAACAGCAGGTACGCCGACGTAATATCCTTTTACTCCAAATTCTCCATCTAGATAAACGCATGCTGATGTTAATCTCTTTTCATCATGCAAAATGGCTTCAGCCATCTGAACTGCTGAAGCAGCAGGTGAATAAAAAGCTGAGCCAGTTTTAAGCAGCTTTACTACTTCACCGCCTGCCATTTTAGTTCTTTCAACCATAGCATTCATTACTTCTTTTGCTTTTGCAGCGTCTTTATATTTTCTTTCAAGAAGTTCCATAACCGGTATGCCGTTTACATTTGCGTAACGAACGATAGGAACCATTGTATCTCCATGCCCACCTAATACTAACGCGTTAACATCTTTTACAGAAACTCCGAGTTCCCAAGCAATAAAAGTAGCAAATCGGGATGAATCCAAAACTCCGGCTTGACCTAAAACCCTGTTTGAAGGGAATCCGGAAACTTTCTTAAATAAAGTAACCATTGCATCAAGCGGATTTGAAATAATAAGAGCAATTGCATTGGGTGCATTTTCTTTTACTCCTTCAGCAACAGCCTTCATAATTTTTGCATTTGTGGTTAAAAGGTCATCACGGCTCATGCCGGGTTTTCTTGCCAAACCTGCGGTAACAATAACTAAGTCAGAGCCGGCAATGTCTTTGTAACTGTTTGTTCCTATAACTTTAGAATCAAATCCGTTTACTTTAGCTGCTTCTGCAATATCAAGAGCTTTACCTTGGGGAAGATCTTCAACGATATCGTAAAGTACAACATCAGCAAGTTGTTTGGAGGCGATCAACTGAGCTAATACTCCGCCGATTTGCCCGCCGCCTATGAGAGCTATTTTTTTTCTTGACATATTTTAATCTCCTAAAAATTTTAAAATCTTCGAGTGGTAATAACGAGTGTACCCCGTAATTTATCACTAACACTTGTTCAAAAATAAAAATGAATTAATCTAATTGCAAAGGAATTTATACGGGTTTTCTGATAATTGTAGTTTATAATTTAATATTAGGTAAGATGAAATTTGGAATCAAAAAACCGAGTAGTTAAAGATTCAAAACTAGAATGGTTTCTGTCCCTGATGGTGTTACATTGTATTTTACCTCATCCATATAAATTTTCATCAGATACAATCCGCGACCAGAATCCTTTAATAAATTTTCAGGTTCGGTTGGATCGGGAACTTTATCTGGATCAAATCCGGGACCCTGATCCTTTATTCTTATAAGAAGTTTTTTATCCTCAATATCAACGTCGATGGTAACGGTTTTTTCCTTTTTGCCTTTATTTGCATGGATAATTGCGTTCGTCGTAGCTTCAGTAACAGATAAAAGAAGCCCTGCCATCTTTTCTTCTTTTATATTCAGATCTACTGAAAAATAGTTTACAAACTCTTCGACCGTTATAAGGTTGTTCGGATCGCTTTCGATCTCCAGGTGATATTTACTTTCTGCCAAGAAAATTCAAAATTTTTTGTGGTGAAGATAATAAAAAAACATTTACTATCAATGTTTTATTTGAATTAAAAATTCCAATTCATGCTTAAACTCAAATTTGCCTGCTGCTTTTGAGAAATTCTATTTATTACAATAAATTCATACCAACCGAGAAGGTTAACTGTTAAAGTATTATTCATCAAAACCGATATTTCTGTCAAGGGTGCGGTGCTAACATATTTAGTGTCCAGTACTTTTAGTAATCCTTGATAGTTGTAAGTGGATAGAGAATAAAACCTTAATCCAAGTGCTATCGATCCGAAAAAATTCTTAAAAACCAATTTAGGTTCTGAGTAGATCTCTTTCAAATATCTTGTTGGATGAGTTGAAAAAGTTGCCCACTTAAGATCACCCTGCTCAGATAATTTAACATATCCAAAATGTACTATGCTTACTCTTCTTGTCAGTTTTATTTCAGAAGAATCAACTGCAGAAAATTGCCTAAACGAAAAACTTCGGTAGTTCGGATTAATGTCTTCAAAATTGTAAACAGTGTAGTTGGCTGAGACTTCAAAACTGTTAGTTGAAGTAACATTTTTACCATTGTAGGTGCCGCCTGTTGTTAAATTCAGAATGCGGTTAATATTATTATTCGAACTTTCTTCAGAGTAAATATAAACTATCTGATTATATGTTCCTTCCAGGTTAATAAAAATATCAAAAAAAGGATTTAGGGTCTTTATATAGTTGAGTCTTGCAATTGAAAGCAATTCATCTCTATCATCATAATTAAGTGGGCTTGGTGTATCGTAACTAAGTTTGTTTTGGAAAAGGCTAAAATTTAATTTATCGGAAGGTGAAAAATTAACGCTTCCGATAAAAGATAAAGTCATTTGTTTGGATACATTATTTTTCAGATTTTCCTGGCTTTGTCTTTCTTGGAGGAAGACAGGATTTGAGCCAGGAAAATTAATTGCCTGATGCCGTTCATCTCTTTCTGAATAATTAAATCTCAGATTTCCGTCAAATAATTCAGAATGAAAATTTGTTATGGATTCCAATTCGATTTTTAACTCATTAATTTGATCATCAAATATAGCAGGAGACATTAGTTTTAATGATTTGTACTCCGTGTTCCTATCTATTGTTCTCCATGAAATCATGCCGGATAAATTCTGCGTAAACAAGCTTAGAAAATTTCCAAGCTTCAATTTATCCTGGAGTATGTTATTAGTCTCTGTCCTGCTTTGGATATTATTTTTAATTCCGAATTGACTTGCAGTAACCGAATCAGCAATAAAATAAAAATCTTTTCTGTTCTGAAGATATTGGAAGTTGACTACATTCAAAAAATTATTTTCAAAGGAATTAGTCGCCTCAAAGTTAAAATATCTTAAAGTATTTTTTCTTGGAGAGATATCTTCGTTTTGAAATTTCAACTGGGACAGCAATATAAAATTTGAAATGCTATAATTATTTAATAATCCTTCGGCACCGTACATATATCCGTTATCGCTTTCTCCAACCTGCTGGTTATTTTCATATCCGAAAAAAGGGGAGAGTGAGACCTTTTCCACAGGATTTATTTGAGCAAAAGCAGATAACGCAGACATAGATGCTTGATTTATATCTATCTGCCGGCTGTCTGAATAAATATTATTGTCTAAATGAAGACCGAAACCAAATATTGGATTTATTGAAAAAGAACTTGTTGCGGTAAGCGCGTGCTGATCCCTGCTGCTGGCGTTGAACGTACGGATATAAGTGGAATTATAATTTTCATTTAAGTAGAAATTCAGTCCGCCAGTTTTGTAATAATAATTAAGAGCAGAATTCAGATTAAATGTATTTAGCTGTTTGTTAAAGGCGCTTGAAAGGATATTTAGAGGTATAGTAGATTGAATATATTCCAGGCTGTCAAGTTGATCCTGAGCAAAAACGGACGAGACAAAAATTGTCAGTAAAATTATTATCGCAGCAGTTTTGTTCAAAAAAAAGAATTCCGTAAAAATTTTATCTTTAACTAAATACTTTTTAAAACTACTGTTTTATAATGAATTTATAAAGCGGTGAAACGCTATTCGGCTGGCTGCCACCTTGAGAGTAGGTTGCTACTCGCCAATAATAAGGTACATCTGTGTTAATATAATCCGGATTAAAGCTTACAGAAATCGTATCGTTGATTACGGAGGAAGAAAAGTTAGTACTCCAAAACGTACCAAAAAATTTATTATCCTGTACGACAATTTTATAGTTTGCCGGTACCGCAATTGCTTTTATAACAAAGCTGCTGAAATATGAAGTCTGTGCATCGTCTTGTGGGAAAATAATCTGCGGGACACCGTAAATCTCATCGTTTACTTCAGGCGTTTGTGTACTTATCAATCCGCCTTTATCAACAGCCCGAATCCTATAATAATATTGGGTGTAAAGTTTTAAATTAAGCGTATCGGTAAAGTCAATCCCTTTTGAAAATCCGATTAGATTTGTGCTGTCGGAGTTAAAACCGGGATTTACACTGCGATAGATATTAAAGCCATAAATGTCGCCTTCATAATTTTGATTCCAGCTTAAATAGACCGACATATTTCCTTCCCAGTTTCGGGCGTTGATGCTTAGTCCCAATGGCTGGGAAGGGGGATAAAGATTTATCGGTTTTCCTGAGACAATATTTGAAGGAAGGCTTTCTTTGTTACCCAAGTTAATTGCTGTTACACGGTAATAATAGATTGTGTTATAGTTTAACGAATCATCTACATAGTAATTATTTGAGGTAAAATTAATTGCCGAAAAGTGAAGGCTGTCAGTGCTTCTATAAATGTTGTAACCATATAAATCCGGTTCCGAATTACTTTGCCAGAATAATCCGACTGAGCCGTCATCAGCGAAGGCAACGATAAGCCCCACAGGAACAGCCGGCGGAAGATCGCTGCTAGGTTGAACCATGTCAATTTCACGTTGACAGCCTGCAAGAAATAACAAAGTTGAAATAATTAAAAAACTAAATTTCGAAAACATCGCCTCTAACAGGAATACTAATCTTTTCAAATCCAATTGATTTCAATCTATCGCTAAACTTCTGCTGCTGGTCAAAGTCACCATGAACAAGAAATATATTTTTCATTCTTTTCCTATCGAAGTTATTACAGTAACTCGTAAGCTCATTAGAATCTGCATGAGCGCTTAATGAGTTCATTACAACGACCTCTGCCCTGACTTTATATTCATCGCCGAATATTTTTACTACCGGTTCTTTTTCAATTAATTTTCTTCCAAGTGTATTTTCAGCACAATAGCCTGCCATCAAAATTATATTATTTTCATTCTCAATATTGTTAGCAAGGTGATGAAGTATTCGACCGGTTTCAGCCATACCGGATGCAGACATTATTACCATCGGTCCTTCAACATCATTCAATTTCTTGGAATCTTCTACATCAGTTATATAAGTTAATTTATTAAAGCCGAAAGGATCTTCGTACTTTTTCATAAATTGAATTGTATCCTGATCAAAACATTCCGGATGCTCCCTAAAAACTTTTGTTGCGTTTGTTGAAAGTGGACTGTCTACGTAAATTGGAATCCGCTGCGCCTTTGAAGTTTCAAAGATTTTGTGGAATGCATAGACAAGTTCTTGAGTCCTTTCAAGACTAAATGCAGGAATAATGATTTTCCCTTTTTGACTAATGGCTCGGTTAATTACTTCAATAAGCTTTGCATTAGTACTTTCAATATTATCATGGAATCTTCCTCCGTAAGTACTTTCGCAGATTAAGTAATCGACATCCGGAATTATTTCAGGATCTTTTAATATCGGTAGGTTTGGTCTGCCAAGATCTCCTGAGAATCCTAAGTTGATTGTCCTTCCATTTTCCTTTATTGTTAAAAGAGTAATTGCAGAGCCAAGGATATGACCTGCATCGAAAAACCTGACAGTTATATTATTATCTATTTCAAATTCTTCGTGATAATTTTTTTCATTAAGAAGAGGGAATACATTATCGGCATCGGCAGTAGTGTATAAGGGCTCAAACGGGTTTTTACCCTGTTTCTTTCTTTTTTTATTCACAAACTCTACGTCTTTTTCCTGAATATGAGCACTATCTTTAAGCATTACTAAGGCGAGATCTTTAGTAGCAGAAGTGCAATAGATTGGACCTTCAAATCCCTTCTTAACAAGAGTTGGGATATTACCAAGATGATCGATATGCGCGTGAGAAAGTATGAGTGAATTTATTTCTTTTGGATTGAATAGATCGAAATTTCTATTGATATCGAAAGCTTCTTTACGCTTACCCTGATAAAGTCCGCAATCAAGAAGAAAACTTTTCCCATTTATTATAAGATGATGCATTGAACCAGTAACTGTTCTATCCGCGCCCACAAATTGTATCTGCATAAACTACCTGCTATTTAGATTATTGAGATTAAAAATAAACAAAACTTATCTTCAAATATATTAGAAAATGTTTTGTTGATTACATGTTAGTATAAACTCATATGATTCGGTAACTAATTCTTACTAATCGGATGAATAAGTACGGATACAATCGTACCAGAATCTTTTTCGCTCTCAATTTTAATTTTGAAATTATTGATATCGGCATATTCTTTTACCAGAGATAGTCCAAGCCCATTGCCTTCAAATCTTCTAGTATTACCTGTAGACTCTTGTGTGAACGGTTCAAATATTTTTTGCATATAATCCTTTGCAATCCCAATACCCGTATCTATTATTTCGATATTTACTTTATCATTATTAGTACTTCCGATTACAATTTTTATTGAACCGTTCTTGGTGAATTTAACAGCATTATCAATTAAATTTTCAAATAGTTTAACAGTTGTATAGTAATCAGCTTTAATCAATGTATTTTGAAGCTCCTGATTAAATTCGAAATTGAGATTTTTGTTCTTTGCGAGATTATGAAAATTATCGAAAAGATTATTTAAGATTTCGTTTATATTTAAGATTTCGAAATCCGCTTCATACTTTTTTGCTTTAAGTGTCGACATATCAAGAATAGATGTAACTGTTCTCATCAGCCTTTGAGAAGCTTCTTTTATACTGTCAAAAATATCTAACAAATCATCTTTCAAATTATTCTTAAGCTCAATTTCAAGTAAGCTTATATAACCTAAGATTACATTTAGCGGCGTTCGAATTTCGTGAGACATTTGAGCTAAAAATTCCGATTTCAGCCGATTAGATTCTTCTGCCTTTTCTTTTTGTATCTTTAACTCCTGTTCAGTCTTAACATGCTCAGCAACCTCTTTTTGAAGATCAAGAGTTCGAATGTGTACGAGCCTTCGGAGTGATTTTATCCAAAAGAAAATTATACTCATTATAAGTAGAATTACTGCAAGGATTATTATGCCCCACTTAAAAATAGTTTGAATGCCTACAGTTTTAGGCGCGGTTTGCGTTATCCATTTGTTGAATAGGGCAGAGTATGTTCCATTATTTTTTAAAACTGCCAATCCTAAATTTATGTTTGAAAGAAGTACTGAGTCTTCTTTCGGAACAACATAGCCGTATTCACGAGGTATAACAGGATAAGCAGTAGTTTTCAAATTGGTAATGCCAAGGTTTGCAATACTTCTCACACTTATATTTTTTTCTGCAACTACTGCATCGCATTTACCTTCAGACAATGCTTCTAGTGCCGCTGGAATAGATTCCATTAATAAAAGATTTATTCCGGGCAAATTTCTTTCTATGTATTCTTGTATAAATGATCCTTCCTCAACAGCTACTTTTTTATCAATTAAATCTGTAATTGAATTTACATTTTTGGTTTCTTTCTTTATAAATATTTCTGCTTCGGAAAAAAAGACCGGTGAAGAATAGTTGACGGATTGCTCCCGATTTTCAGAATAAAACATAGCTGAAATATCAAAGTTGTTTCCATACAAAATTTCATTATTAACTTTTTTTAAAGGTTCAAGCTTAATATCAATTCCGGTATTCATTACCTTGGCAATTGCTTTGATTAAATCTATACTGAAACCATCAGGTTTACCCTCACTATTAATAAATTCGTAAGGATAGTCATTGCTGTTTCCAATGAAGCGGAGTTTAGTACTATCTTGTGCAAACAAGTTTGCGGAAAAGTAAAATACAATAAAAAGCAGAATTAGATGATATCCTTTAGTCTCTTTTATCATAATTTTAGTAACTTTTTAATAAACCAAATAATATTAAAAATAAGAATAATAAAAATGCGTGATTTAGTTGATAAATTAAAGTAAAATAAAAAGCCATTCCGGAAATACCAGAATGGCTTGTGATGAATAAGTATTAAAACCAGACTCAACCAAAAGTTGAGTTAAATTTATTGATTATTTCAAAAAAACTTTTTTATATGTTATATGTAGTTTCCAATTATTCTGATAAATAATTTATCAACTTCTTTTTGATTTCTTTATTAAATAGGCAACATAAGAGCCCAAAATAGTTACCACAGCAGTGGCACTGAACATTACTACTGAGCTTAAAATAATTGACTGTAAAGACATTTTAATCTCCTTCAAAGCTTAATAAACAAATAATTTTTTAGATAGTAAGAACTCCCAATCCCGAATTTCCGGGATCGGGAATAATCAAGAATTATTATTTGATTAAAAGCATTTTCCTTACCGCTATATTATTTCCAGCTACTATCCTGTAAATGTACGCGCCGCTGGTAACATGCTGACCAGCTTCATTATCGCCGTTCCACTGGATAGTATAAGTACCGGCTTGCATTTGACTATTCACAAGTGTCTTCACTTCCTGTCCCAGCATGTTATATATCTTGATGCTGACGAAAGTATTTTTGGGTATTGCATACACAATTGCAGTCGTTGGATTAAACGGATTAGGATAGTTCTGGCTGATCGAAAATTCTTTCGGAACAACATTTTCCTTTTCAACTGCAGTTACGTTTGTGGTTTTAAATGTAGCCGGTGCTGAATAAGTAGAGGCGTTGCCGCTGTCTGTCTTCGACAATGCTCTCCAATAATATGTTGTTTCGTTCGCAAGATTATTAATCGTTACATTATTTTCTTTCAGACTAGTAATTGTAACTGCATCACTGAAATCTTTATTTTTTGAATACTGCACATCATAAGTCAATGCTGATGAACTTGGAGCTGCTATTACCCATGATAATGTAGTTGAATTACTCTGTATTGGACTTCCGCCGATTGGATTTCCTGCAATTGGAACAACTGCTGTTGAGGCTCCAGGTGAAGTCATGAACCATGCTAGAGTTGACCATGCAGATACCAAACTGTTATCGCTTGCTGATCTAGACCTTACCTGCCAGTAATACGGACTTCCTTGAGTTAAACCGGATAACGCATAACTATCCGAGCTTGTCCATGCACTCGAGTCAACTGCTACGGATAATACTCCACCAGTTAGTGTCGGATCTGTAGACCATATTACCTGATATTCTAAAGGACTAAAAGAAAAAGCTAGCCATGACAGGGTAGGGCTTACAGTACTTACAACATTTCCCCATGATGGAAACATCGGCAGCGGTACAGGTACAGAAGCATTTGAGCTTGCTGCAGGAGTTAAGAAGTCTCCTGATGCAGACCACGGTCCCCAATTCGATCCATCAAATGAAGCGCGTACTTGCCAGTAATAATGGCTGTTAGCAGTAAGTTCATCGGGGAAAGTATATGATGTTGTAAAAATTTTATTAGCTTTCGTTTTTGTCCATGTACTTTGGTCTGTACTATATCTTACTTGATATTGAAGCCCAGGCGCAAACATATTTGTAAACCAATACAAAGTCGGTTGATTGGTAAACAATTGGGCGCCGCCAGTTGGATATGATGGATAGCAGACAGCAAATTGAACATTTCCAAAAACCGTAAAGCTTGTCTCATCGGAATATGCCGATTCATGTGTTCCGTCAGAGGAAGCTACCGACCAATAATATTTTGTGCCGGGTTTTAATGCATGAGGTATAACCGAATATGAATCAGTAGTTCCGGTACTGAATTCACCTTTTGTGTCAGTGCAAGTTGTCGGAAAAGTTAATGAACCGTCATTAGGAGTTGTACTATATTTAACGTGGTATTCAGTTACCTTTGGATTTATACTGAGAACATACCAGTTCATTGTCGGGGGATTGGAAATGACCGAAGCATTATTTACCGGGTAATAAGCGATAGGCTTAGGTAATCCTTCCATACTGAACTTTCGTGTGCCTGAATAATTAATTATTACAGGATTGCCGGAAACCGGAATTGTCTTAGAGATTACTTTCCAGTAATAAGTTGTTCCCAGCGCAAAATTGGTGTTATCAACTGAAACGAAAGTGTTTGCCGTAGTTGTGTCTATTACGAAAGAATTAAAATCAGAAGAAGTTGAAATTTGAAGTTCAAATTGTATCCCGCTTACCAGTGTGTACCAGCTAAATATTGTGGAAGCTCCGCCAAGTTCAACTCCATTTGCCGGTAAAAGCAAAGTTGGCATTGCTGCAATTATTGTGGTAAAGTGATAAGTATCTGATGTATATTCATTGCCATCCTGATCGAAAGCACCGATTTTCCAATAATATTTTGTTGCATTTGCTAACGGGAAATTTGCAATTGTCGGATCGAATATCTTAGAAGTATTTGTACCTTCATATCCAGGTCCGGCTGATGTATATACTGAACTGCTAAAATCACTTACCGTGGAAACATAGAGCTTGTACGATGCGGCACCTATTGACGTCCAGCTTAATGTTGGAACTACTGATACGCCGGTTAGTCCATTTGATGGCGATACTAAAGCTGGTGCAGATAAAGTTGTAAGACCAGCATCTTTATACCACGGGAAATAATATAATTTACCACTACCGGTAACACTTGCAATACTGCCAGTTCCATTTGCATTTGATGCTATTGTTGGTCCGGTAGAACTGTTCCAATAGTTATAAGTAGCATCTACTATGCCGGAACCTTGATTAACAACTCCATAACCGGTAGCTCCGGAACCATTAAGGTTCATGAATTTGCAATTATGAATTGTTACATTATATGCACCATTATTAATGCGAATAGCATAAAATGCTGCGTCAAAATTAAAGGTAAATCCGATGATGGTAACTCCTGTAGAACTTACAGTAATTGCCGGTGAACCATGATTTATAAAAACATTTCCGGAGCCATTCAATACAAGAGGTTTTTCAATTGTAAATGCATCATAAGTCCCAGGGAGGACAATAATTGTATCTCCAGCCAAAGCGGTATTAACAACATTATCTATGCTGCCGCTGTTAATATACCAAGTCCATGGATGATTTGCATCGTGCGGCGCATCCGTTTTATTGCCTAACCACGGAGAATAAACAACATTATTGGTAACAGAATCTCCCGTTCCCAAAGGATTAGTAGCAGCATTATATGGTCCAGATGCATTGTTCCACCAATTCAGAGTAGCATCTATTGCTGTCCCAAGTGACTGATCTGCTTTTACTCCGTACTTACCATTTCCTTCAAAAGAATTATTATTGCAGGTAATAGTACCGTTTAATCCGTATACTTGTAAACCATTACCACTCGGAACATGAAAAGTATTATCCTTGATTACGGCTGTAACACCGCCATTTACATCATTATTTAATGGATTAGTAAGATAAATTGCACCATTAAGATTTGTAATATCTGTTGTAGAAAAATCGAAATCATTATTTTCTATTAAAACATTTGTGAATTTTTTGGATGTCTGACCGGAAAATCCACCAGAAATTTGAACACCGGTAGATTTGAAATTAATGAATTGATTATTAGATATTTTTTGGAGACTTGTAATATCTGAAGTACCATAATTAATTGCCTCAATTGCTCTTCCCCCATATTTTACTCCATTCAGAGTCCCTGTAAATAGGTTGTCAAAGGTATTACCACTGATAGTTGATGCTCCGGATTGTCTTTCAAGTAGAATACCATGGTAAGTGTTATTAAAATAATTATCCTTAATTGTTAATTCGCCGCTGCCTCCATTAGCCCACATACCATAATCGTCACCTAATCCCACACTTGCACCGTGACCAATTATCTTACAATCCTGGATAGTTCTTGCAACATCACCCTTTGTTAAGACTGCAAAATATTCACCGCCATGAGTTCCGGTATTAATAATTTTGAAACCTTCAAAAATTACCGACCCTGTTGGATTATATATTCGTACTTGTCCGTCATTTGTTAAATTTGTTTTATTTTCCCCATCAATAATAACGTTATCCGGATGCGATACATCTCCAGTGAGAGTTAATCCTTTTGTTATATTTAGTTGTTCTTTATAAATACCTGCTGCTACATTAACAGTTCCTCCTGAAATTACACCATTTATTCCATCTGTAATATTTGAAAAAGCATCATACCCCCAAAAATGACCGGCGCAAGAACTTGAAGTAAATGAAGCATCAACCCAAACAGTATTTGCATTTTGTCCAAAGTAAATTGCATTTGTACATTCTCCAGCAATTTCCGGATAATTAGTATTATCATTATATACCCATCCACCGCTTGCATCCTGAGTAGAAGCAAGATAATATACGCCATGATTAATTTCATTTTTATATGAAGTTGGATCCAGATTTGAGAGGCTCATAATTACGTAAGCTGTTGTTTGCCAATCTTCATCATCAGTATGAACACCGTAGCTACTGCAAAAACCTCCAGAAGGTGCTTGGCTGTTTTCAAGCTTTGTTATCAAGCCGGGAATTTCATTCGTGTGTGCGCCTGAAGCATTAAATGCATCTATCAATCCGCTGATGCCAAGATTATACCACCAATAATCCTCATTGCTGTAAGTTGGATCCCAACCAGCGCACCGCGTAAGATCAAAATAATCTGTATTTGAAACAAACGAAGCATAGTAGGCGACCTCTGCAATTGATGCAGCATCGTTATTATATGTCCCCCCAAACTTTTGATAAAGCATCTGAGCTGCAACAGCCCAAGCGCCTAAATCCCAGCCAATAATACCATCGTGATATCCTTGTACAATACCTCGCTGATCCCTTATATATTCTGCCAATGAAGTTGCAGTCCCACCATGCGCGGCTACTTGAGCATCATATATTGACTTTGCAGCATCTTGATAGGTGGTACCGCTTATTCCTGGTAGAGCATTATAAAGTAGCAGAAATTTGATTGCAGATGCATCTTTTACATTATTGTTAGCAATCATTGCATTTGCTGCGTTCGTCATTGCGGTTTTATAGGATGCATCATTTGTACGAAGAAATGCATAATAGAGACCAAGTGCGGTTACTCCATACAGATTATCTGCGCTCGGTGAACCAGAATGAGTGAAATTAGGTGCTTTAAGAATCCAGTCCCATCCGCCATCAGTACTTGATTGAGCGTTTTTAAGATAATTTGCCCCGGCAATTAATGCAGAATTAAAATCGACCGGATTACCAATTGCTGTTGTTTTCCTAGATATATTCGATTGAATTGTTTTAGATTTGTTTGAAAGCAGAATGTGCATTTTAATATGAACCGGAAGTAACAAATTATTAGCACTTTTTTGCTTTGTATTGGGAACTTGTCCGAAACAAGTTGCCATGGAAGCCAGTAAAACTATACCAACTAAAATGAAATTGTACAATTTAGTCCGCATAACGATCCCTCCGTTGAAATTTGAAAATAGTTTTAGTTCTAAAAAAATATTTTAATAATGATGAACTGATTATTGCACTTGTAATTGAAGAGCCTTCCTCGGTTCATCTGTTAATATTCTTTCTCTGTTAGTTTTTCTTCCGGGCTTACCCGCAGAGCTTTTTATAAGCCACCGCGGAGGAACAAAGTAGACTTTTCTCACCGTGACATCTATGCCCATGCATGCTTTAACTATCGCCATTCTCAAATTTTTCCTAGCCTGTTCATCCTCAATTTTTGTTTCCACAATTACGCTTACTTGTTCACTTCCGATTTGCTCATCAAACTCGCCGAACGCAATAACGCGTCCGGGAATAGCACCTTCGACATCACTAACGATGTCTTCAATATCTTCGGGATACAAATTATTACCGCCGACTATGATCGTATCGCTCTTTCTTCCGATTATGAAGTAGTCTTCGCCGTATCTAAAACCCAAATCTCCGGTATAATACCAACCTTCTCTAAGTACTTGTGCATTTTTTTCAGGATAGTTTTTATAACCGTCAAATAAAGTTTCTGAAGCAATTGCAATTTCTCCAACATATAAATCAGGTAAATCACCTCTTTCCTCATCGACAATTCTAATTCTGCAACCATCAACAGCTTTTCCTGAAGAAACACAAAGTCTTGTATTTGATATCTTAATTCTATCTGTTATAACTGCTTTGCCGTTGGCTAAATCTGCTGTATAAACAGGCAGTACTAAAGGTTCTTTATTTGGTTCTGATTGGGTTACAGCAAAAGTATTTTCAGTCATACCGTAAGAGGTAGATAGTGATTTCGCTTTCAAACCGTAGTTTGAAAATCTTGAGAAAAATTTCTGATGGCTTTCGTGCCTTATTGGCTCACTGCAGTTTATAGACATTCTAAGACTCTTAAGTGAAATATCCTTGAGGTCTTCGTCAGATACTTTATCTACAAGCATATTATACGCAAAGTTAGGCAGCCACATTAAAGTTCCTTTTTCCTTTGAGATAGCTTCTAAAAGTATTGATGGAACCATAACCCATTCAAACGTATCAATTTGTACTGAAGTAATGCCGCTGGCTAACGGCATATGAAATGCGGCGATCAATCCCATATCATGGTAAAGAGGCAGCCAGGAAACAATCTTGTCATTTCGATTTAATGCTATAGCTCTTGAATAAATTTCTATATGATCGAGTACTGCCTTGTGGGAAAATATTGTTGGCTTCTGTAAACCTGTAGTTCCAGAAGAGTGTTGAAGTATAACGGTATCAAGAGGGGAGAATCCCTTAATTATTTTTCTTATTTTAATTTTTTCATCTGAAGAGTTTTTGGCTGCTTCCTCAAGATTCCATTCTAATGGAAAGAGCAATTGCTTTATTGTACTGTCATCTTTTTCTACCAGAGGTCTTATTACGGGTTCAAGACTTTTTTCTGTCAATATAAAATCCAAACCGGAACGCTTAGCCATTCCCTCTAGTCCTTCTCTAAATTTTATTGGATGCAGCCTTGAGTTAGGGTAAGCTAAAACAGCAGGGAGGGCGCCTAAGAGAGATACAGCCAGATAAATAGGATAAAAGTATTTGTTGTGTTTTATTAGAGTTGCACAGACATCGTTTTTTCTAATTCCGTTTTCTCTTAATATAACTGCGAAATTTTCCGCGCATTCGATAAGTTCTCTATAAGTCCACCTGAAAGGTTCTTCACCGGCAGCCCAATGGACTATTGCTTCCTTATCTGGGTAATTTTCAGCAAAATAATACCACTTATCTACTAATGTTTCGCCCCTTTTCAGTACAATAGAATCCTCCATCTTTTACTTTGCCTTTCTATTATTAATAATAGCTGCTAAAATGCAAAATAGAATGCCGGAATAATCAACGGCAGTATTGATTTACAATACCAATAATATTTTTTCTCTAAATCTCTAAATGATAAGTATACAGTTTTTCACTCAAGCAGCCCACCTCTTCTGCATCCCGTTTAAACGCCAGGGATAACTCACTTGTTAATTTAATCTCCGCAGATTATTAACAAATGAAAAAATTAAAATTTAGGATTGAGACCAATTTTTATTCTCAGTCTAATTCCTATACTTTATTTCAAATGAACATTAATGAAAATAAAAAATACGCTTTAAACATAAAGCGTGCAAAAAACCACGTAAAACCTAATAAAAGAAATCAAATGTGTTTAGCAAAATTCTCTGTAGTGTAAATTGTTACGATTAGTGGTAAACTTCATCGATTAAAGGTAATCTTCTTCTTTATATAAATAAATTACATTTCCCAGAAATTACTAATTTTAATATAAATAACCACTACTGACCGATAAAAAAATAAATCGGTAACCACTAAGAGGCAGCTTTCGGATGTCATAAATATGTTATAAGCAATAAACACACAAGGGAACTATTCAAACCAAATATGAGTCGCTACTTAATCGCTTCAAATCTTCAATTAAAGCGACCTTGAAGCGACTCATATGGGATGAGGGTGAGTGTTCAAAAGGAATAATGCTATTTAACCGATCACATCCTGCATGTGCTTTCAAAATTCTACAAATTTGATCTTGGGGGTGAAGCCTTGAAAGAATTTATTAGAAAAAGAAATCAGATAAACTAACACCAAGCCTATTGCCAATATAACTTGAGGAGGTCTGCTTTTGATAATGCGAGATCTTGCTTGAATATTTTCCCTTTTATAAACTTTTCTACATAAATTGAATTTTAGTCGGTTGATAGTGATAAATAACAAACGTATGGAGATCTTGTTATGACTGAAAAAGTAATCATAGCGCTCACGTCACTTCAATTTAATATTGAAAAGTGCAAATGACCAAAATTAATTCGATAAATTGACAATCTTTCAATTTTATGATAGTTTTGCACGATCAAATATTTAAAAGTAAGTTCAAATGATTGACCAATATATTCCTGTTTTTTTAGTAATCGTTGTCGCAGCGGTATTTGCTTTGGCTACGGTATTTTCATCAAACATTTTCGGACCCCAAAGACCTACTCCGGATAAAAAATCAACATACGAAAGTGGAATGAAGCCGATCGGTACAACCAATGAACGGATATCCATTAAATATTATCTAGTTGCTATGCTTTTTATAATTTTTGATCTTGAAGTTATTTTCGTTTATCCATGGGCTGTGCAGTTCAAAAAAATGTTTGATGAGTTTGGAGTATCTGTTTTTATTTCTATGTTGATATTTTTAATAGTACTTGAGCTGGGATATTTATACGTGTATAAGAAAGGCGGTTTTAGATGGGATTAGAAGCTAGATTAAACGGTGATAGTTTTTTTACAACTACGGTAGATGCATTAACAGAATGGGCTCGTAAGAATTCCGTTTGGCCGATGCCAATGGGTATTTCCTGTTGTGCTATCGAGATGATGGCATCAGGAGATCCGAAATACGATATTGCGCGTTTTGGCTCTGAAGTAATGCGCTTTACGCCGCGGCAATGCGACTTGATGATTGTTGCCGGTACTGTTACTTATAAGATGTCACATGTAGTTAGAAAGATTTATGATCAGATGCCTGACCCTAAATGGGTTATAGCAATGGGAGCTTGTACTTCTTCTGGTGGAATGTACCGGTCTTATCCGGTTGTACAAGGGATTGACCAATTTTTACCGGTTGATATTTACGTTGCAGGTTGTCCGCCTCGCCCAGATAATCTTCTAAATGCTCTTATGCAGATTCAGGATAAAATAGGCAGAACAAAAGCAAGAGATTTCCAGGATAAACCACTTCCTGAATTAACGGTCATCCAAAATAATTAATCAAACCAGAAACAAATTAATATGCCTTTATCAAAAGAATTAATTGAACAAAAGCTGAATGAAAAATTTAGCGGTGAGAGTTTTGTATTTACTGAGCACAGAAATGAATTAACAGTTTCTTTAGATAAAAAGAATATAGCAGCACTCTGCAAGTATCTTAAAGAAGAGGATCAACTTGCTTTTAAATTATGCGAAGATATTACGGCAATCGATTGGGCGAAAAGGAAAAACAGGTTCACCGTCGTTTATCATATTTTCTCGATTAAGCAGAATTTCAGACTTACATTAAAAGCGGATGTAGATGAATCTGACTGCAATATAGATTCTGTATCTTCTGTTTGGAAAACAGCAAACTGGCATGAACGGGAAACTTTCGATATGTATGGTATTCACTTCAACAACCATCCTGATTTAAGAAGAATGTACATGCCGGAAGAGTTTGAATATCATCCGCTGCGAAAGGATTTTCCCTTGATGGGAATCCCGGGTTCGCTTTCTCTTCCTAAAAATAAAAATTGATTAAGAAGAAAAATTGATTATGGAAAAACTTACAAAAGATGATGTCCATCCAAAAATTTTAGAAGCGCTTCTAGCTGATACAAATATTTCAGTTGAAGATGCTCTTGAGAACGAAATGATTCTTAACATGGGACCGCAGCATCCGGCAACTCATGGAGTTCTTCGTTTACTTTTACGACTAGACGGTGAAACTTTAATGGGCTGTGTTCCTGAACTCGGATATCTCCATCGCGGTTATGAAAAGCTTGCAGAGAACATGAGTTATTATGAGTTTATTCCTCATACAGACAGGCTGGATTATCTGTCGCCAATGTCAAACAATGTTGCATGGGCTCTTGCAGTCGAAAAACTTGCCGGCATTGAAGCTCCTCCTAGAGCTCAATATATAAGAATGATAATTTCTGAGCTTGCAAGAATTGCTTCTCATCTTGTTGCAATTGGATCATTAGCTATGGATGTTGGTGCACTTACGGTTTTCCTTTGGACTTTACGTGAGCGAGAAAAAATTTTGGATGTTTGGGATATTCTTTGCGGTGCAAGATTTACAAACTCATACACACGCATTGGCGGAGTTGCAAATGATGCACAGCCGGAAGCACTAGCGAAAGTAAAATGGTTCATCGATCAGTATCTCCCTAATCTTGATGAATGTGAGCGTTTGATAAATACAAATAGAATTTTTGTAGAAAGACTCGATGGAATAGGTGTAATTTCAGCAGACGAAGCAATCGATATTGGTTTAACCGGTCCAAGTTTGCGCGGCAGCGGTGTAGAATTCGATTTAAGAAGAGCACAGCCGTATCTTTTCTATAATGAAATGGATTTTAAAGTTGTGACTTATCCAGATGGAGACTCACTTGCGCGTTACTTTGTCCGTGCAGATGAAACACGAGAAAGCATTAAGATAATCCGGCAGGCTCTTGAGAAAATGCCGCAGGGAGATACTTTGCTTAATCAACCGAAAAAAGTTCTTCCGAAGAAAGCGGAGATTTATTCCAAGATGGAAGAGCTGATACATGATTTTATGATAGTCAACTTTGGCATAAATCCGGAGCCGGGAGAAATATACCATGCAGTTGAAAGCTCGAAAGGAGAATTAGGATTTTATCTTGTAAGCAAAGGCGATGGAAAGCCGTGGAAGTGTAAAATCCGTTCGCCCTCGTTTGTAAACCTGCAGGCTGTGCCGCAGCTTGTAAAAGGGCATATGATCTCGGATGTTGTTGCGATTGTCGGAAGCTTAGATCCGGTAATGGGCGAGGCGGACAAGTAGCGGCAATTAAAAATTATAAACTCAAAATTAAAAATTACTATGGAATTCAAATTCACTGAAGAAAATTCAAAGAAGATAGAAGATATTCTCAAAAGGTATCCAACAAAGAAGGCTGCCGTTATGCCGGTACTTTACGTGGCTCAAGAGCAGAACGGCTGGATATCCGGAGAAGTAATGAAAGAAGTTGCTTCTTTACTTGGAATGCCCTCTGATGAAGTGCTTGGCGTAGTTACATTTTATACTATGTATCATCAGAAGCCAATGGGAAAATATCATCTCCAAGTTTGCACAAATGTTTCTTGCATGCTTCGCGGTGCATACAAAATTTATGATTACATAAAAGATAAGCTAAATATTGCGAACGGCGGTGTTACTGAAGATGCAGTCTTCTCGCTTGAAGAAGTTGAATGCATGGGATCATGCGGTACAGCGCCGATGATTGCGGTGAACGAAGACTTCTTTGAAAATCTTGACGTCGAAAAAGCTGATCAAATTATTGAATCCTTTAAAAACAGAAATTAAATAGTTTAAAGCCTATTAAAATGGAAAAAATTGTTTTACCAGATATAAAAGATATTCATCATATAAATGTTTATGAACAGAATGGTGGTTATACTTCCGCTAAAAAAGCTTTCGGTCAAAAGCCGGATGAAATTATCGATCAGGTAAAGAAATCGGGATTGCGCGGGCGAGGCGGTGCTGCATTCTCTGCCGGCTTAAAGTGGAGTTTTATGCCAAAGACTACCGATAAACCAAAGTATCTATGCATCAACGGAGATGAAAGCGAACCGGGCTCATTCAAAGACAGACAAATTTTTGAATTTAATCCTCATCAATTGATCGAAGGAATTATAATTACTGCTTATGCAATCGGTGCAAAGGTTGCATACATTTATATTCGCGGTGAATATCATAAATGGATTAAGCTGCTTCAGAAAGCCTTAGACGACGCTTATGCTCACGGTTACGTTGGCGAAATGATGAAAGAGAAATTCGGAACAGATTTTTCTTGCGAGATTTATATTCATAAAGGAGCCGGTGCCTACATCTGTGGTGAAGAATCAGCTTTGATGAATTCAATCGAAGGCAAACGTGGATATCCGAGAGTAAAGCCGCCGTTTCCTGCACAAAACGGTTTGTGGGGGTGTCCAACTACAATCAACAATGTTGAAACAATTACAAACGTTCCTGCCATAATAAACAAAGGCTGGGAATGGTTTTCAAAAATCGGCGAACCAAAACATCCCGGAACACTTCTTTATGGAATTAGCGGACACGTTAACAAGCCCGGCGTTTACGAATTACCAACAGGTATGCTGTTAACTGATTTAATTTACAAATATGCCGGAGGAGTTCCAGGCGACAAAAAAATATTATGTATAATTCCCGGTGGTTCATCAATGCCTCCATTACGTGGTGATCAAATTGAAGGTGTTAAGATGGATGCGGAGTCGCTTAAGGCTGTCGGAACTTCAATCGGTACTGCCGGAATTATGGTAATGGATGAAGATACTGATCTTGTTAAAGTGCTTGCAAGGATTGCAAAGTTCTATTACCATGAAAGCTGCGGACAGTGTACACCATGCCGAGAGGGAACAGGATGGATGCTGAAAATCTTAAATAGACTTGTTGCCGGTGAAGGCTCTACACATGATCTTGATTTATTAGTTTCAGTTGCAAGCAATATTGAAGGCAATACAATCTGCGCTTTAGGTGAGGCTGCTGCCTGGCCGGTCAGATATATGGTTACTCGCTTCAGAGATTATTTTGAGCAGCGTGTGAAAAAAGAAGTTACATTGCCGGTTGCAAACAAAGTTCATTCAATGCGTCATACTGCATTTCCACTGGCTGAGATTAAAGAGTAGAATAGCAATTATCGAGACTCACCCAATGGATGAGTCTCATCAGAAATAAAATTATTTAGCTGATGCCCGCTGTCCTAACTCATGATCAAGAAACAGTAGACCACTTTTATTATCACCAATCAGCTTGACCTTATCAAGAATTTTTTGTGCTGAAGCTTCTTCCTCAACTTGTTCCGTTACAAACCACTGAAGAAAAATATTAGTTGCGTGATCTTTTTCCGTTATAGATTGATCAACTAATTTGTAAATTGACTCAGTAACTTTCTGCTCATGTTTGAAAGTATCCTGGAACACTTCCTCTACAGAATGCCATCCAACTTTTGGAGGCTCTATCTGTAAAAATGAAATTTCTCCACGTGCATCGAGAAGATAATTATAAAACTTCATTGCGTGTCCGTATTCCTCCTGAGATTGTACACGCATCCATCTTGAAAATCCACTAAGATTCTCCGATTCAAAATATGCCGACATTGCTAAATATTCATAGGAAGAATATAGTTCGGCATTCAACTGTTGGTTCAGCATCTTCTGAATTATTTGTTTTAACATTGGCGCACCTTTTAATTTGTTAATTTGGATTTGTCTCAATTCAATCTAATAAACATTTTGAACATAGTCCATAGTTCTTGAGTGATATTTTAATTTGACTGGATATCCGAATCTACTTTATTTTTAGTAAGCATTAAAAATCTTAAATTAAAAAAGTATAAAATGATATTCACAAATCAATTCTATGAAATGGAAAAGTATATTGCTGGTTTGCAGGATATTATTTGTTCTAATCTTGAGAGCCTCGATAAAATAAAATTTGTCGAGGATAATTGGACTCACAAAGAAGGCGGCGGCGGAATAACACGCATAATTCAGAATGGTAAGGTGTTTGAAAAAGGCGGAGTAAATATATCCTCTGTCAGTGGCTTACTCCAAGAAGAAATTGCTGCAAAATTGAAAGTTCAGAAAATGAATTTTGGTGCTTGCGGGATTTCAGTCGTTATCCATCCATTTTCACCGAAGATTCCGACAATTCATATGAATGTTAGATATTTTGAAATGGAAAATGGAAAATCCTGGTTTGGCGGAGGCATTGATTTGACACCCTATTATCCATATCCGGACGACTTTCGTTTTTTCCATTCTGTAATGAAAGATGCCTGCGATAAAATTTTCCCCGGCTATTATAAAGAATTTAAAAAAGAGTGCGATGAATATTTTACTATAAAACACCGTAATGAAATGCGCGGTATCGGAGGAATCTTTTTCGATTACAAAGATGGTTCTGAAACAAAATATTTTTCTTTGGTTAAATCTATTGGCAATTCTTTTTTACAAGCTTATCTTCCATTAATTAAAAGAAGAAAATCTGAAAAATTTACCGAAGAAGATAAACTGTTTCAATTAATTCGAAGAGGAAGATATGCTGAGTTCAATTTAATTTATGATAGGGGAACATTATTTGGACTAAAAACCGGAGGCAGAATTGAATCCATTTTAATGTCGCTTCCTCCCAAAGTAAAATTCATTTATAATTATATAGCATCACCGGGAACACCACAATCCGAAATGATGAAACTTTATCAGCCTCAAAATTGGATTAAGAATTAATTCAAGATATTAATTTCCATCTAATTCAACTCACATGTTTTTTCTTTATTCAGTAAGTAATGGTATAATAGTTGTAAATTATTAGTGAGAAACATTTAATTTACTGCTGAATAAGAGAAAGCAAGCTTCTGGTGGTTATAAGAAAGTCCTGGATTAATACATTTCTTAACGAAATTACTCATTTTAGAAAATTTCTATTACCTATAATTTTTATTCCTTTTGTATTTTATAATTGTGCGGCAACAATTCCTTCAAATAAAATTTATATACGTGCTAATCAAGTTGGATATTTGCCGGATGATATGAAGACTGCTGTGGTGTTTTCAGAAAATCCAATCTATGCTAAGAAATTTTCAGTTAAAGATTTTAATGGCGGTAAAGTAGTACTGATTGACGAACTGCAAAAATCAGACTTTAATTACGGCGACTTCAAATATGGTTACATTGCTGACTTCTCTAAAATAGTAAGACCAGGTAAATATCTAATTTCTGTTGATGGATCTGATTCTTTTCCATTCAAAATTGGAAAGAATATTTATAACAATGTCGTTGACTCTTTAATGCAGTTTTTCAGAGAACAAAGATGCGGACCTACAGATCCAATTTTGCACGGCGTCTGCCATTTATATGATGTTTCAAGGTTGATTGGCGATAACAGTCATCCCGGCGGTGTTGATGTAACCGGCGGATGGCACGATGCAGGAGATTATATCAAGTTTCTAAGTACTACTGCTTTTACTACTTACATGTTGATTTTTTCGTATGATTTTGACAAAGCAAAATACGGCTTCGATTATAATCATAACGGCGTTCCGGATGTTCTGGAAGAAGCTAAGATTGGAATTGATTGGCTGCTAAGATGTAATTATAATAATCCCAAAAGCGGAGAGTCGATTAGCAAATACAAGCTTGTTACTCAAGTTCAGGATTTAAGAGACCATGAAGTCGGTTGGCGAATGCCTGAAGATGACTCTCTTAGATATGATCGAGTTGGTTTTGTAGGCATTGGGAAGAACACAATTGGAATTTATGCCGCAGTAATGGCTCTGGCTTCGCGTATTTGGGCAGAAAAATTTTATAATTATGATCTCGCCAAAAAGTGCTTAGATGCGGCAGAAAATTTTTATGCAATAAGAAATGATGTTCCGGATATCGACACTAGCGGAACCGGCATGTATAGAGATGTAACTTATAAAGGCAAACTTGCTTTGGGTGCAATTGAATTATACTTAACTACTAAGAATCAAAAGTATCTAGACGAAGCAATGGCTTATGCCGATAGTGCAAAATCAGATTATTGGTGGAGTTATGGTAATATCAATTCGCTTGCTGATTACAGATTGGCAAAAATATTCCCAAGATATTCTCAATATATTTTAAATAACCTGATCTTCTTCAACACTAAAAAAGATTCATCTTTATTCAATGAAGCCATGGCATACTCCTGGGGTAGTACAAATTCTTTTTTAGGTGCTGCGTTGCAGGCAATTCTTTATAAGGACGCAACCGGAAACAACAGGTATGATTCCTTAGCTATTGATCAGAGAGATTATGTACTTGGAAGAAATCCCTGGGGAATAAGCTTTATTTACAATATCGGTTCGAGTTTTCCAAGGCATTTGCATTCACAAGTTGCTTATTTCCATGGCGGATATTTGCCGGGTGCTTTGGCTGCTGGTCCAGCGCCTGCCAGTTCATTAAAACAATTCAAAATGAAAGATATGAAAAGCCGATACAATCAGTTCAATACAAGTGAAGTAGAATATTTTGATGATTGGTCAAATTATATAACAAATGAACCGACAATCATAGGAAATGCCACGGCAGTATTTGTATATGGTTATTATTCTGATGATTTGTAGCATTCTGCAACAAAACATTTTGTTTGTCTCTATTTAAATCAAGTTAATAAGCCGGATATTTGTTAAATTCACATATATGGATAATTTTTTCCGGCATAATAATTGGTCAAAACGTAAAAAACACAATAATTCTATGAAAAAGAAAATTCAACTTTTACCGTCTGGAATCTCACTCGTTGATAGTGCTTGGGGCGGATTTTATCGAGGAGGTTCTTATTTGCTGATTGGACCCAGAAAATCTGGGCGAACATTGTTAGGTTTGCAGTATGCGATGGAATGTGCAAGTCAGAAAGAAGTCTGTTTGTACTTTACCAGCATGAGACCTAAGGATTTAATGATTCAGGCTGCATCTATTGATTTTGATCTTCAGCATTACATGAATCAAAATCTTATTATTGTTGTAAGAGTAGCACCTCCTTCCGATCTTTATGAAGTAGGCAATCCTGACGATTTTTTAGTTGAATATCTCAAAGATATTGTAACTGTTGTTGAACAATACCAGCCGAACAAAATTGTTTTTGATGAACTTACGCCTTTCATCGGTTTTAACAATATTAATTTACTTCAAGATGTTTTTGTAAATACCATTGAAGCAATTGAAGACAACGGAATATCAAGTTTGTTTATTATAGGCGATCCAGCCACACCGCTTGCCAACTCAATTGTTGATGCGCTTGCTGCATATTCTACTGGAATAATTTATCTGCAGAAGGGTGAAGAGGAAATCAGTAAAGCTCATGGCGGAGTAATGACGATAACTCCCAACATCGGTCATACCGAGGGTCAATTCAGTGCAAACTATTTCATTGAACCATACAAAGGCATAACTGTTGAATATAAGCCCCCGAAACCTAAAACTACGTATACAACAAAACCGGCAGAGTCATCTCCTTCTCAAAATCTAAAATATAAGTCTTTGGCTGATATTGAACTACCTGAAGAGAATATTACTTTTACAAATTTCTATTCGATAAATGATTTTTATTTAATCTTAAATAATCAGATTGCATTATTTAAAAGCACTGGTCAGATATTTACCATAATATCTTTCCGATTAGATCCAGCAGCTGAAAAATTAGGGCTGCTGACAATTACTCAGCTTCAAAATGCTGTAAGGTTATCTACCGATAGAAAAGATAAGATTTGCGTTCTTAGCAACAAGGTCATTCTTCTTGTAACTAAGGACGATCCTAAAAATATTACAAGCATAATTGCTAAAGTAAAAAGCAACCTGCCCAATAACGATCCTAATTACTTAAAGAATGTTGTTCCATATATATCAGTATTTACTGTAAGAGTTGATGAGAATGTGCAGAGCGCAGACGACATCTTTCAGCAAATCAACACCGATGTCCAAAAGGAAACTAATAAATTAGGCTTCTATTAAAATATATCCTGTATGAAGAAGATATTTGTCACTTCAATTATACTTTTCATTGCTTTCTTTTCTTCAATAAGAATTACTGCACAGTCAGTTACTCAAGAAGAAAAAAACGAAGCTCTCCACGAAATGCAATCAGGCAGATATGGTGAAGCAATTGACTTGCTAAACAAATATATTTCAGCACATCCGCAGCAGGCAGACGGATATAACTTAAGAGGTCTTTGTTACGAAAAAAGGAAACAGTATGAATATGCTGTATACGATTATAGATCTGCAAGAAAACTGGAGCCCAATAATAAAGAGATTAATGCAAATTTAGCACGTGCAACTAAAAGCTGGTATTCACTTATTTATAATGATATAGAAGGATACAAAAGAGAAATTGCAATAAATCCAAAAGATCCAGAAAACTATCTGGCGATAGGAAAGGATTACAAAAACCTGGGTCAATGGCTGGTAGCAGAAGAGTGGTATGATAAATATTTGACAATGGCGCATGCTTCACCGGATGAAATCATCCGCTATACAGAAATTTTAGCAAAGGACAATCATATTGCGAAAGGCTGGCCTATCTTAAAAAAATATACTGAAGAATATCCTAATGATCAAAGAATATGGTCCAGGTTTGGTTATTTTTCTTTATGGTTGGGTAAAACAAAAATAGCAATTCAAGCTTTTGAAAATTCTCTCGCCATTAAGCCTTTCTTTAAAGAAGCTATGGACGGTCTAGACGAGGCTAAAGGCAAGGGATACATTTTTACTGTTAATGACACTTCAGTTAAACATTTCAATTACGGTATGCCTCCTGTAAGACCAGCCTTTGTTTATCCGATTGATAAGTATTATAGTATACTTAAAAGGAGACCTTCAGACGATGATACAAGGCTTAAATTAATTGATGCTCTGATAAAAGCAAACCGATTTGAGGAAGTTTATCAGCAGTTGAGTATTCTCCAGAATGATAAGTATGATTCTGCCAAGGTGGCAGCAATTTCTGCACAGACCGATTCTCTAAGCCAAGAATATTATCAAAGTCAAGTTGCCGATTATAAAACTAAGTTTGCGGCTGATTCTTCCGATAAGAAAATTGCCCTTCAGCTCGGTCAGTATTATTCAAGGCTTCAGGAGTATGATTCTACTATGATGGTGTACAACGCTTACTTAGAAAGACATCCCGGAGATAAAGAAGTTCTTTTTAAATATGCTAAGGCTGAAGCAAACAACCGTAACTATTTCAGAGCCTTTGATAGAATGCAAAAGCTGCTTAGTTCTGATCCCAATAATCTTGAGTATCAATTGTTTGTTGCTCAGTTGGATGTGTGGATAGGACAAAACCTCGATACTGCAAAAATTTATTTGAATAACGTTTTGACAAAGGATCCGCATAATATTGCCGCAATGGTTGCAATGAGTTCTCTGAGCATGAGGCAAAATAATTTTGAGGTTGCTGAAAATTATATGGATAAAATAAAAGCAATCGAGCCGAACAGCCCTGATGTGAAGGCACTCCAGTCATCTCTTACGATGAACAAGTTCAGGTACAAAGAGGAACAAAATTACGCTATATTACAGGAAGCTGAAGATCTTTATGCCCAACATAAGTGCGATGAAGCTGCAGCCAAGTTTAAAGTCTTCCTGGCAAACTCAGCTCCAAATACTATAATGGAAAAAGAATATGCAGATATCCTTGCCTGTGCCGGCGATTATCAGAAAGCGATAGATACTTACAATAATGTTTTGAGCCAGGGTTATGATTTTAATGCAGATTACTCACGTGCAACAACTTACTTTGCGATGGGGGATACTGTAAAGGCACTCGAAGAATTTCAAAGGCTTGCAAAAAGTAATCCGGACAATTTCAACGTAAACTTGTATCTTGGAGATTCTTACATTCGAATGCATGAATTTAACAAGGCAAGAGACGTTTATGATAATATGAAAGAAAATTTGAAACTGGATTCATCTCAGGTAGCAATGGTAGATCAAAGATATAAGTGGATGCCCGTTACAGGCTTCAATGGTTTCCTTTCAACTTTCCCGACATACGCTTTAGTCACTCCTACAGCTTCTTATTATGGAGATAACCAGGGAGTGAGAAATTCTATTGAAGGACTTAGATTAGACTTAGGCGTTACTTCATTTCTTTCGGTTGGTGCAGAGGGTTTTAGAACTACATTGTCTTCGGGATCGGTTATTGTCAATTCAAATACTTATCGATGGGATATTACTTTAAGGCTGCTGGAAAATTTGATTCTTGGAGTAAATTTTGGGAATGCATACTATGGCACCTCTTATACTCAACCAGTCGCTGAAATTTATGCACGATCTGAAGTTGCTAATTCATACTCTATTTACGGTTCCTATTCCAAGATGGATGCTTCTCAGGTAATCTATTCTCCATATTTAATAGGCTATCGACTCAACGCCGATCTTTTTAGAGCAGGTGGTTATTATCAAACTAAATCCGGGCTTAGAGCAACTCTCGATTTAGCTAGTATGAGTTTTGCTGATGGAAATAGAGGTTACACTTTAGGATTTAGACTCGGAAAATATTTCTACCCTCATTTTATGTTAGGGTATGCATACTTCGGTTCCGGTTTCCAATTCACGTCACCACTTTATTTTTCTCCGAGCGGCTATTCAACACATAACTTATTTGCTGACTGGGATATCGTAAGAGATTCTTCAGCAACTGTTACCATTGGCGGTTTGATAGGCTTTGTTGCGAACAGCAGCTACATCATAAGGCAGGCATACTTGAACGCTACTTATAGAATTTTAGACGGACTTACATTACAAGGCAGCATTATCGGTGGAAGCAGTGTCTTCAATTATGCAGGTTATAGCTCTTATATGATTAGGTTCTCAGCCTATTGGTCGTTATAATTAATTTTTAACCAGCTAATTTCATATCACAATGCAATTCGAGTTTATTTATAAAACTCAGTCTCTTTAGACAATAAATTTTTTTGATTAGGCAGATTGATTTTAATTCATTATCCTAGAGTTGTTGCACGACATACGGGATATGATTTTTTATTATTTCATTATATTTTTTAAACTCTAATTAAAACTATTTTTTGTTTTACTTGTGCCGAAAACCCGGTGCCGAGAATGCTGCATTTTCAATAAAATTTTATGAATCAATTATCCTATTGAAATTACTTTTACAAGGGTATTTTTCATTTGAGTTAATTTGATACAGACTTTTATTTAATCTTAAAGTGTAACATTAGTTAATTAGAAAAAGCCTTTTATATGCTGTAAAATAATGCTTCAAATGGCATTATAATTGTTTTACCGGGTTCAATAATAATCTAATGCATAATGGAATTAAATCAAGAAATAAAACGAACCGAAATTCTCCTGGAAAACGGCGAAGCCGAATCTCAAACTAACGGGAGCTCTCAGAGATATTTACGGAGGATTCTCATTAATGGTGCTATCTCTCTTTTCCTGATTCTTGTAATAATTTATACTTTGCCGAAAACAGTTTTAGATGTAAAATCTCTTTTAGAATATTCTACAATCGTTGCACTAGTTATATTCTTGTTCATCCTCCTATTCAGATATTTTGCCATTCTTTTGATGGCTTATCTCTATATCAATCAGTATACTTATGATGTTCCATTAGGCGGATACTTTCCATTTGTTTCCATTCTTGTTCCTGTTTATAATGAAGAGAAAGTTGTTCTCGATTCCATTAAATCGCTTCTAGAGCTTAATTATCCGAATTATGAAATTATTGTTATTAACGACGGCTCGACCGACAAAACTAAAAAAGTTGCCGAAACTATGGTGGGATATCAGAAAGGCAAATACTCTGATGTTAAGGTTTCACTAATTAACAAACCTAATGGCGGTAAAGCCAAAGCACTTAATGCTGGAATAAAATTGTCAAAGGCTGAAATAGTTCTTTGTATGGATGGCGATTCGCAGTTATCGCCTGATTCAGTAAAGCTTGCAGTTCGTCATTTTGCAAATAGAGAGATCGGTGCAGTTGCAGGTAATGTTAAGGTTCTTAACAGAGGAAAATTATTTACAGATCTTCAGGCACTGGAATATATTGAAGGTCTTAATATGGCAAGAAGCGCTCAGAGTTTTGTACGCCTTGTTAATATAATTCCTGGACCTATTGGATTCTTTAGAAAAAAGGCTATTGAAGAAGCAGGATATTATTCAAGCGATACCTTTGCTGAAGATGCCGATCTAACGCTTAAAATTCTTGCTAACGGATGGAAAATTTATTACGAACCGAATTCAATTTCGTTTACAGAAGCACCGGCAAAATTGCAGCAGTTGTTAAAGCAAAGATATAGATGGACAAGAGGTATTATCCAATCAATAAGAAAACATAAAAAGCTAATGTTTAATCCGAGCATAAATTTTGGTGATACCTTTATTTTGTGGACAATGTTCTATGAAGCTTTAATTTGGCCGGCAATGAACATTGCTGCAAATCTGTTCTTTATAATTGCTGCTATTGCTTTCGGTTTTTCATCATTGATTTTCTTCTGGTGGGCGGGATTGGCTCTTCTTGATTTAGTTACTGCACTTTATTGTATAGCTGTTGAGAAGGAAGAATTTCGTCTAGTCGGATATTCAATAATTTATAGAATGTTTTTTATTCTTATTATAGATATTTGTAAAGCTATGTCAACTATCGAAGAGTTCATTGGTATAAGAATGTCATGGGGAAAACTCGAGAGAGTTGGCTCAGCAAAAGCATAAATTTTAATAATCATTATGAGGTAAGTAATGGAACTTATTCCTATTTTGTCAACTATAATTCTGGTAGCGACTATAAGCACCTTTCTTCTGGCAATTGGCGCTTATATTCTCTATAAAGTAAGAGAGAGGAAAGGACAGGCTGCGGTTGTTCCCCAGGCAACAGAAGTTAAAGCAGAGCTTGTAACACCGGCAGCAGCACCTTCAGTAAAACAAACCGAACCGCAAAAAGCTGCTTCTCAACCGGTATACATAGAACGTCAGCCAATTATTATTCAACAGCAGGAAGCGCAAAGACCAATGCAGCCGCGATTTACACCAAAGCCGCAGCCTTATACACTTTATGGGCAGCCAACTACTGCCGGGTATCAAAGATCGCAAAGCCAACAAGTCCGGCAGCAGCAAGTACCAAGTGCATATACTCCATTAACCGCGGAAGAAAAATCAGCGGTTGATTCCAAGTTTATGAAATATACCTCTGAGGGTTATGTGCCTGCAAAAGAAGATAAGGAAGTTGGAGCTTTAAGGTGGCGGTAGCAACTAAAAAGACCGGGGGAGTTAATCAAGGTCTAATAATTTTGCTTGGTGGTATAATACTTATAGGAGCAGTATTAATCTACCTCTTTATTCTTCGTGGTGTTTACGGAAGGTTTAGTACAGCCGAATTACTTCCGGATACGAAAGCAATAAAAGAGATTTTCTATGGCGAAAAACCCACTATTGCGATATTATATTCAAAGTATACCGAGAATATGCTTCCTCAAGGAAGTACTTGGCTTGCAGATAATATATCAACATGGAAAAAATTTCTTTCTACTGCAGGTTATTCTTATGATATAATAGCAGATTCAACAATTGAACTCGGATTAGAAAAAAAATATAAGTTGATTATCTTGCCGGGCTCAAAGTCTTTGAGTAACAAAGAAATTATTGAGCTTAAGAAATATCTTAAGAATGGTGGAAGTGTATTTGCAACGAGTGGAACTGCGTCGTATACAGACGATGGTAAATGGAGAGGTTGGGAATTTTTATCCGAAGTATTTGGTCTAAAGTTTTCAAAAGAAATTTCAAGGGATGAGATTACAAAAATTCACACACTTCGCGGAGGTTTGCCTATTACAGCTAATATTCCAGCAGGTTTTCCATTAAGAGTTGCTACTTGGGATAGACCTATGTCTGTTGAAGTTTTAGATCCGCGAACAACACAGGCAAGCTTTTGGTATAACTACAAGCTTCAGAATGGACTTTCAAGAGACGAAATTAGAAAAAGTGCAGGCATTGCATACGGAACTTATGGCAAAGGAAGATTTGTTTGGATGGGCTTTGAAATCAATTCCGTAATCGGTGCACAGGAAGATTATATTTATTTTGAAAGACTGTTTGATAACAGTCTTAGTTGGCTATCTTTCCAGCCAATTGCAATTGTAAGAGATTGGCCTTCAAATTATACTGCTGCAGCCGTTGTAATACCAGAGCTTTCGAAAAGCCCGCAGAATATAGATAACCTTTTACCAATTCTTAATGCAGAAAGAATTCCTGCTACATTTTTTGTGGATCCTTCATTAGCTCAGTCAGACAAAGGATTGGT
The DNA here is from genome assembly GCA_021815405.1 of Bacteroidota bacterium. Taxonomy (GTDB): domain Bacteria; phylum Bacteroidota; class Ignavibacteria; order Ignavibacteriales; family Ignavibacteriaceae; genus FEN-1297. The sequence goes on along the minus strand of JAKAGV010000008.1, from coordinate 68,232 downwards.
GAGACCGCTTGCTCGATACGGAGAAATTGGTGCATTAGTAGATATTGGTTATTTAGCTTCGATAAATGATACGGTAAATAAATTAAATGATTATGATACACAACTTGAAAAACTGACTAGCGCAAAAAATATTCTTGAAACCGCAGTAGGGCAATCAGTGATCGGAGTTATGCCTTATTATGGAATTTATGATGCCAACACGATTAATTCTGCAATTAAAGGAAATTATAAATACATTTTTACGGACTCTCTTTCAGATAGATCAGTCCCAAAGACTATTATTAGAGGCGATAGTCTGATTGTTTCAATTTCTAAAACCGGAAGAGATGATTATGAAGTTATTAGAGATTTTGGATTAACAGAGCCGGATTTTCAATATTATACTTATCAGGAAGATATCGATCGTATCTTATTTGAAGGCGGCTTGTACACATTCAAGCTTCATACTGAATACCAGTGTTTGCCTTCGAATGTAGGGGTGGTAAAAAAAGTAGTTGATGATCTTAAGAGAAAAGGTTTTTGGATAACTACTTTATCTCAGGTAGAAAATTGGTGGGCTCGCAGAAATTATGTTGAGGTAAGAGTAAATCAACGAGGTACAACGAGAATAGCTTTAACAGTTTCAAATCCTGGTAAGCACGTTATTAACAATCTGGTTGTAGAAGTTGAAATGAGCGAGCCTGCAAAAGATATTACTCTTAGTACCGAAATAATAGGTACATTGCCTGCTAAGTATGAATACAATAAGGCAAAGAAAACCATTTATGTTTACCTGAATGACCTTCAATCTGGAGAATCCCGTACTTATTATTTCGATTACTTAGTCCCAAATGTTTAAGCGGTAAAAACAATGGGAAAGAAGTCTTATTATATTGCACTCTTGTTTTCTACGATGCTTGTTTTCATTTCCGGCTGTACCGATCTGTTTCTAAATCCATCCAGCTCTTCTTCTTCCTCATCCAGTAAACTGGCGGTTAAGATAAGCAGCCCGAAGTCGAATGATACGGTCGCTTATGCTGGAACAGATATTTCCTATAATGTTTCTACCGATATGGGAGTATACGCTGTTGAACTTTATATTAACGGAGCAATTAATAAATGGACTCCTGCAAATAGCGACGGTTCAAAACCTACAATTCCGCTTACACTCGATTCAACATACATAAACAGTCGTATAAGCTATTTCCTAATCTATTATGACAAAGATGGCTCATCAGCAAGAAGCGACACTATTAAGAATGTTTTGATAACCGGAGTTCCGCCTGTTACTCCATATAATTTTTCTCTGTTAAGGGTAGATAACAATGTATTAAATTTATCGTGGAAAGATTCTACTGCCGCTGGTCAAACAGGCTATGAAATTTGGAGAAAACGCGGTTTCTACGGAGGTTATATGCTTAAGTTGGTTGCCCCTCCAGGGACTTATAACATTAACGACGATGATGCTGCCGATACAACTGTTTATTATTATAAAATCCGTTCGCTGAATAAATACGGAACTTCTAACTTTAGTTATGAAATAAATACTTATGGCGACGGCGCCACTCATTCAATTGCGCCTCCGACTGCATTAAAGGCGGTTGCCGCCGGCTCCACAAAAATTGTTTTATCATGGAATGATGATGTTATCGGAGAAAATTATTTTAAGATTGAAAGACGATATACCTGGTCAAATTACATAACTGCCGGTTTGGCAAATAAGAATGCAAATCAATTTGTTGACAGTGCTAACGGGCTTACTCCTTCAACAGGATATTATTATAGAGTAAAAGCAATTTCCGGAATTGACTCATCGTGGTCGAATGAAGTTTATGTCCAAACTCCGTCTCAATAATTTTGTATTGGATGTATTTATGAAAAGCAAATTGCTTAAATTTGTCTATAAAAGAAAAAAGTATTTATGGGAAAAAGTTGAAACAGGTTCGCAAAATAAATAATGCACTTTTTAATTCTCTGAATTCCAACATATCTGATCCGTTTATAGTAATCGATCACAATGGGGAAATCCTATCGCTAAACAAGAATGCTGAAGTACTTTTTTCAATCAAATCTCCTTCAAAGAATATTTTTGATCTTTTCACCGATCAATCTATCGGAAGACTGAGTGACCTAATTGAAAAAGTTTTTACAGGAAATAATCCAGTTTCAGAAAATGTACATTTGGACCTTAAAAGCGGGGCTGAATTTAATGCTTTTGTTATTATTAATTCTTATAGTGAAGAAAACGAAGTCTTCATCTTTTGTACATTTCGTAAACAAGAATTTAAGTTAGACATCAGGGAAGTTACAAATATAAAAGTAGAGACTTTAAAACCTCAAGATATTATTTCTGACAAATTATTAATTGAGATTATTGAACAAATAAAATCTCTATATCCGTTTACTTTTATTGGCAAAGAAAAGATAACAAAAGAGATAAACAAACTCGAAGAGATGTTCTGGCTGAAGGATAACAATGATATTTATGTGCTTGCAAATAATAAGCTGGCTGAAAATCTTGGAGTAAAGCCTTTCCAAATTGAAGGCAAACCGGCAAAATCGTTTTTGCCTGCTTATCTTGTTGAGTTTTATAATTCAATCGAAAAATATATAATCGGGACTCTTAATTGTATTGTTCTCGAAGGATTTCCATTTGCAGGTATTGCTGATCCGAAGAAATATCAAACTATTGAAATCCCGCTAAGCGATTCTGATAATAATGTTATCGCATTAGTAGGTATTGCGCAGCCTAAAGAAAAGTCTACGGCAAATCATTCCGATAAAGACTTGAATGTGCAATTTTATAATCTTTTAGATAATTTTCCGAAAGCTGTGGCAGTTTTCGATAACGAAGGAATAATACAGCATCAAAGCAAAGAATTTAGTAAATTATTTTTAAGTGAAATTTCTGATTTCAGGAATTTCAATTATGGACAGATATTTTCTTTTAGCATAATAGAAAAAATCCGGCAATTTTTGGATCAACAATCTGCTTCGGAAAAGTTTGAGATTGAAATCCAAAATAATCTGAACAAAACCGGCATAGGAAAACAAGAAATAACATTAAATAAAATTTCCGACAATAATGGTGAGCCAAAAGGTTTTGCAGTCCTGATTGAAAATATTAAAACAGAGGAAAATTTAGAAAATATAATTAATTCTAGAGGAAGAATGTTTGAGATACTAATTGAAAATAATCCTGAACCTATGTTCATATATTACACAGAAAATCTTAGGTTCATTGAGGTTAATAATGCAGCATTAAACCTTTACGGCTACAGAAAAGATGAATTCCTTCAAATGGATTTGACTGATTTATATACACCTGAAGATATTCAAACGTTGCTTGATTCTTCCAAGCTTGCTGCACGAGTAGGAAAATTCTCTGGTCCTTATAAACATAAGAAAAAAGACGGCTCATATATTTTTGTAGAATTGAGCAAGATTAATTTTAAGTATAAAGAAAAAGATGCACATTTTAATATTATCCGGGATGTTACACATAATTTAGAACTTGAAACGAAAAACCAGCTTTTCAGAATTGCTTTTGATAATACTGATGATCTCCTGTTTGTTACAGACAATATCGGGCTGATTACTTTTGTAAATCCTTCTGTAAAAAAGATACTTGGTTATTCTAAAGAAGAAATTGAAAATTCCTCGTTTAATGCTCTTGTTAAAAATGATGACCGGGGGACTGTAAACTCTTCGGTATTTCAATCATATTTAAAAGAAGCAGTTACTATTAGTACAGAGTTAAAGAAGCAAAACGGTGAATTTATTTCTGTAGAGCTTACTGCTTATCCGGTAATGAACTATAAGGGTGAAGTTGAAGAGTTTAGCATTATATGCAAGCCTGAAAAAACTCCGCATGTTACAGAAAAAGTAAAAGAAGTCATTAAGGAAGTTTATATTCAACAACCAAATCCAGCAGTAGAGCCGCAGATAGAGCAGCAGGAATTTAGCATCCTCCCGAATTTATTTCATGAGATATTAACTCCTATAAATGTTATCCTTGGCTTTGTTCAGGAAATAGCAGATAGCATAACTGTACCTACACAAGATCAAAAAGAAGCCGTAGATATAATAAATCAGAACCGCTCAAGGCTGCTGAATATAATGAACTCGATCATCGAATATTCAAGCATAAAAGAAAATAATTATGAATTGAAACCTGAAGAGATAAGTATTACTGAAGTGATTGATCAATTGCATAATGAATTTAAGGAAATTCCAAGTGCTAAAAATATTGAGTTCGCTTATGGGAAAATCTCATCATCACTTAAATTTAATTCCGATAAACAGAAATTCCAGAATCTGGTTTCTCTGGTAATGAGGACGGTTATTCAATTAAATAAAGAGAAGAAAATTTATTTTTCTGCCTATCAAAATGATGACGGAACTTTTATCATTTCCTGCAAAGATAATTATTCTGGTGTTTCTAAATATTTGCTTGATAGTTTGAAAGCAATATTTGAACAAGAAAATGATGCTGTTTCAAAAAATTACGGAATTTCCAAACTGACCTTACGCTTAATAAGAAACCTGCTGTCTATTTTAAAAGGTAAGTTCCAGGTTTTTATTCAATCAAACGAAAAAATGGATTATGGTTTCCTTTTCCCCATAGACATCACTTCATTAGTAAAGGAAGAAGAGCCTGAAGAAGTAATTCCGGAAGAAACCAAATTAAATACTATGGACTTTGAGCAAGTCAAAGAAAATAGTATGGAGGATCTGAAAGATGATTTCGAACCAATAGAAGCAAAAATAACTGAAGAGTCTGCACCTTTAAATTTTGAAGAAAAGGAATCAAATAATTTAGAAGATACTCAGCCGCCTGTAAATGTTAAGTTGACTGCTTCAACAAATGAACGATTAAACATTTCATCATTATCCTGCCTATATATTGAAGACCAAGTTGATTCTCAAATTCTTTTTAAAGTTCAGATGAAAGAGCTTAAGGAAATTAAGTTTGCAGTCAGTTTTGAAGAAGCCTTACCATTACTTGATAGTGATCATTTTGATTTTATCGTCATGGACATAAATCTTCAGGGAGAATACAACGGTCTTGATGCGCTTAAGATAATTCACAAAATGCCGAATTATGAAAACATTCCTATCATTGCTGTAACGGCTTATGTGCTTCCTGGAGATAAAGAAAAGTTTATCGCCACCGGCTTCACGGATTTTATTTCGAAACCGATATTCCGTGAGAAGATGATGGATTCTTTGGATAGGATATTTACTCTTCAAATGTAATTAATCTTATGTATTTTTATTCCTTAAGTTAGATACATTTACAAATCTTAGCTTACAGTAATATTATATTTAAAATTTTGTTAGCCAGATCGCATAACCGATAAAAAGTTATGTTTATTGTTGGGAATCTATTCAACAAAGATTACTAACAATATGATTAGTCGGTTACCTAAAAAGTCTTTTCTCAATTCTAATTCTTTCAAGATAAAATTCTTTTATTTATTTATCCTTATACTTTTTTATTCGAATGCTTTTACTAAAGCACAAGTCTTGCCGGAATATCAGTTGAACGATGTAATAGTCACGGCAAGCAGAACTCCAATGACTTTGTCTGACTTAACAAGTGATGTTATTGTAATTGGTCCGCAAGAAATTAAAGATGCGCCGGTAAACAGCGTTCAGGGTTTGCTTCAATATACTGGGGGAGTTGATTTCGAACAGCGCGGAGTTGACGGCGTTCAAGGGGATGTAAGTATCAGAGGCGGCACTTTCGAAGAAACTTTAATTATGATTGATGGCGTTCCCATGAGTGATCCTCAGACAGGTCATCATAATTTAAATTTACCTGTAACTTTGGATGACATACAGAGAATAGAAATCCTAAAAAGTCCCGGTTCAAGTGTTTATGGTGCAAATGCATTCAGTGGAATTATAAATATCATTACAAAGAAGGGTAGTACCAAGTCACTTTCTCTTGAAGCAAGCGGGGGACAGAATGGATATTATGACGGTTTAATTCATGCTTCAATGCCGATTGGCATATTTAGTAATCATATTTCTTTTTTAAGGCAGAAGTCTGATGGTTACATGCACAACACTGAATTTGACATAACCGATTTCACATACGGTGCATCCATTACCAGCAGCAACAGCAATATAAATTTGCTGTTCGGTTATAACGATAAAAAGTTTGGTGCAAATAGTTTTTACTCAACATTTTTCCCTAATCAATGGGAACATACAACTACAAAACTTTTTGATTTAAATGGCAATTTTGGAACCCAATCCTTTCAGATTTCTCCAAAGTTATATTGGCGCCATAACGACGATAATTATATCCTCGATTACACTGATCCTTCGTTTTACGAAAACAATCACCACACAGATGTTTACGGTGCTGAAGTTCAGGCTTCCGTTGCAACCGAAATCGGCATTACTTCTTTTGGAGGTGAATATAACACAGATAAGATTGTAAGCAACAATCTCGGAAATCATTCGAGAGTTAAAAAAGGAATTTTCGCCGAGCAGAAAATTTCTCCGATTGATAATTTTACCGTCATTGCAGATGCCTATGCCTATGATTATTCCGACATCGGCTGGAAGATTTGGCCGGGTATAAATCTTGGATACAACATTGCAAAGAATGTTAGGCTATTCGGCTCAGTAGGTGAAGCATTCCGGATCCCAACATATACAGAACTATATTATTCTTCTCCGGCGAGTGTTGGAAATCCAAATTTACGGACAGAAGAAACTGTGGATTACGAACTTGGAATTAATTCATTGCATCATTCATACACTGCAAGAGCAAGCGTATTTTATAAGCAGGGGAAGAACTTGATTGATTGGGTAAGATCAAATGATTCCCAGCCGTGGACTGCGCAAAACATTACTAATATAAATACTGCCGGTTTGGAATTAGACTTTGAAATAAATCCGTCGGATTTGATAAATAATTTCCCGGTTTATCGAGTTGGTATAGATTACACTTATTTAAATTCCAGCAGAGTTGCAAATGAATTTCAATCTCAGTATCTGCTTCAATATCTCCGTCATCAGTTAATTATAAATATTGAAAATAACTGGTGGGCAGGTATACAGCAAAACTGGGAACTGCGCTATGAAAGCCGCGTTAATGCCGAAGATAATTTTCTTGTCGATACACAGCTTTTCCGGAGCTTTAATGGATGGAAAATATTTTTGAAAGCGACAAATCTTTTAAACAAATCTTATTATGAAGTCAGCGGCGTACCTCTACCGGGAAGATGGATAACTGCGGGGATAAGACTTAATATTGGTGAATAATATCTTTAGCTGGAATGTGAATAATTCGTTATTGGTATTGGAATTTTAATATTATCACTTTTCATTCAAAATTCCACTTTTTCAAATTGAAATACTACTATTTCAATTTAAAATACCGCTTTTATGAATAACAAAAGCATTTTGAAAAATGACAAATTAGGAATGTTCATTTATAAAAGCACTTTTCTCAAATGAAAATTTTTTATCTTTAATGTAATGAGACTTTCTGTTGTCAGAGATTATTTTTCACTTACTCATGTTAAGCTGTCAATTTTTGCCCTTTATCGTAATCTTAACCTTGCTCTTACTCCAAATCGGATATTCATTCGAGCAAAAGAATACGATTAGTATTCGACAGATGATAATAATGCATTAATAATAAATTATGAGCAACCTCATCCCGGAGGCCAGGTCATCTTCCTTCCGCCAAGCAAATGCATGTGGAGATGGTAAACTTCCTGTCCGGCGTTATCTCCGCAATTGAAGACCAATCTAAAGCCGTCTTTGTCTATCTTCATTTCTTTGGCAAGTTTGTTTGCGGCATCAAATAATTCGCCGAGAAGCTGTGCGTGCTTCTTGCCTTCAATTTCGGTTACTTTAGGGATTTCAACTTTTGGAATAATTAGAATATGTACAGGCGCCTGCGGGTTGATATCTCTAAAGGCGAGAACGCTGTCATTCTCGTAAACAATGTCCGCGGGAATTTCGCGCTTAATTATTTTGGAAAAGATTGTATCTGCCATAATTAATCTTCCTTCTCTATTCCGAATTTCTTCATCTTATTATATAAATGGCTGCGCTGAATATCAAGTACCTCAGCCGTCTTGCTGATGTTCCAGTCGTTTGCCTTTAGCTGCTTGATGATAAAAGCTTTTTCGGCTTTGTCTTTAAACTCCTGGAATGAATTGCTTGTATCGATAATGTCACCGATTGAAGTTTTTCCTGAAGTAAATAAGAACTCAATATCTTTTTTTGCAATTTCTTTTTTATCAATTAAAATAATTATTCTTTCAATCGCATTGCGAAGCTCTCTAACGTTGCCGGTCCAAGGGAATGACTGCAAGAACTTTACTGCATCTTCCGAAAACTTTACGGTTGTCTTCTTATGCCGGGAAGTAATGTCATTTGCAAAATGGCTAATAAGAATCTGGATGTCTTCAATTCTTTCCCGCAGTGGCGGAATCTGAATCGGGATAACATTAAGCCGGTGGAAAAGATCTTCCCTAAAGTTGCCCTTTTCAATTTCTTCTTTAAGATTTTTATTCGTTGCAGAAATTATTCTTACATCCACTTCAATCTTTTTAGTACCGCCGACCCGTTCAATTTTCCCGTCTTCAATTGCGCGTAAAACTTTTGCCTGGGCTTGAAGGCTCATGTCGCCGACTTCATCCAAAAAAATTGTTCCTTTATTTGCAAGCTCAAACTTTCCGATCCTTTGCTGGATTGCCCCGGTAAAAGAACCTTTCTCATGTCCGAACAATTCCGATTCAATCAATTCGTTCGGAATTGCGGCGCAATTTACTTCGATGAAAGGCTTATCCTTACGCAGACTTTTATTGTGAATTGCTCTTGCGACTAGTTCTTTACCGGTTCCGTTTTCACCGGTGATCAGTACGCGTGTATCTATTGGTGCAACACGGTCTATTATTTCCAAAATATTTTTTATTGATTTACTAGAACCGAGAATTTCACCATCGGACTGAAAAGTTTTTTTTATTTCTTTATTTTCGGAAAGAAGTTTGAATTGGTCAACTGCATTTCTTACGCTGATCAAAAGCTTATCTCGGTCGATCGGCTTTTCGATGAAATCAAAAGCACCGAGTTTTGTAGCTTTAATTGCGTTCTCAATGCTTCCGTGAGCAGAGATAATAATTACCGGAGAGTTTGAGCTGCTTTCTTTTATTCTTTTAAGAACTTCAAAACCGTTCATCTCCGGCATTTGGATATCAAGAAGAAGACAGGCAAATTCATCCTCGAAAAATTTTTCTAATCCTTCTTTGGAACTGTTTGAATATTCGACCGGATAATCCTCATATTCGAGGATCATCTTTATACTTTCACAAATTTCTTTTTCGTCGTCTATAATTAAAATTGAGTTCATGCTAAATCCTACGGGAGATTGTATCTGCAATAAAATAAAGTCTTCATCAGCATTACTTGAGAAGGTAAAACCTCTTTGTTCTTTTTTAGAAGTCTTCCAAAGATATCTCCGAGAGTATCTGCATGTAAATCTCTCGGATCGATTGAAGACTGAACTACAAAATCTTGCTCAAAAACTTCCACAAAATAACCAATAAGATCAGATAAATCAAAAATATTTCCTGAGTAAGATAAAAACGCAGCACCGAAGAAATGCGCGAGCTTGTCCTTATCTCCAAAATTATCCTTCGGTGAAGTAAAGAAAAGATACTTAGGCAGATTTTTATTTTTTAAATTGTATAATGAATCGCCTGCCGATATAAGCGGATATTTAAGAACAATGGGCAGCAGCGGTATCTTTATCGGTACTTTGTTGTATGGTAGTACGGCAAAAATTAAAGCAAAAAGTGCTTCGGTATTATTATTATGAGTTATAATCAATGCTTCCTTAAAAATCGAATCCGTTCGAGCAGGATCATCCATCTTAAATTTTAGCTCGGCAAAATGTTTGGAGGCTATGTAACAGGTTAATTTATCAACCTCAATTCCAAGTTTTGATCTCTGGCAGAAGACATTGCAACTATTTAAGAAAAACAGACTTATTACAAAGGATAGAAATACTTTAGTGCTGTTGTTGGTCATTTATTTTTAATTGAAATCATCGCGTGAAAGATAATTATTTTGTAAGAAAGTAGTAATACAACGTTTTAGCTCGGGATGGGAAATAATAATTATTTTTTAAAATGAATTGACTTTCTCATCTCTACTCCTCACTTTTGAAATTGAAATTTCTGATTTTTGTTATTAAACCAAATGGAGATTATATGTCGGTTTCAAATTCAATACTTGTTGAAGAGAAGATTTTTTCCAGACTTCAGGTTAAGGAAACACTTTTACTTTTAAGCTTATCTGTGCTGCTTCCGTTTCTAGTTCATCTTCTTCCCGAATTAAAAGGAATACCTATGGGTGCAATATTATTAGCGATGTTCTTTGCACCGTTGATTGCAGTAAGATTTTATAAATTGCATGTCGGATTGCTTATAGCATTTTTTTCTCCGTTAATCAACTTTTCGATAACCGGAAATCCAAAAGCAATTCTTCTCCCGATTATGATTATCCAGTTAGTTGTCTTTGTAGCCGGATTAAATCTACTTGGTAAATTTAAAAGCACTCTTCCGGTTAGCTCTTTAATTGCTTATATCTTTTGTATCGCGGTATCATTCGTCCTCTTGCTGGTTGTACCATCAATTCTTCCAGGCACACTGCCAGGATTATTCTTATTAACATCTTTATTGAATGCACTTCCAGGAGTTGCTTTACTGATTGCAGTCGATTTTACAATTAAAAAATTCCAAAAGGATTAAATCGAATTTGTTATGGTAGATTTATCCTTCATTGAAATTGGAGATAGAATAAATAAAATAATTATTCCAAAATTTGATTTTGTAATTGGTATTGCAACTGGCGGAATAGTTCCGGCAAGTCTAATTGCATACAAACTTGGAGTTGAACTTAATACAATCAAAATAAATTACCGGGATGATGAAAATCATCCCCGGTATGAAAATCCAAAATTACTAGATGACAAATCAATTAAAATCTCAGGCAAAAAAATTTTAATTGTCGATGATGTTTCTGTTTCTGGAAAAACTCTTGATTCGGCAAAAAATATTTTCCATGGGAATGATATTACAACTCTGGTGTTGAAAGGCAAGGCGGATATTGTTCTTTTTCCGGAAATTGCATCCTGTGTAAATTGGCCCTGGAAAATTTAAGCCTAATACTTTCTAAACTTTCAGATAAAATACAGCGGAATATTTTGTACTACTCTAAAAATTACAGACTTGCAATCAAGATTAGTTGTCTATTAATCTTTTTTATTTCTTCAGCTTTTGCCAAAGGTACCAAACAGGATTCTTTAAGGTCATTCAATTTAAAAGAAATTGTAATAACCGGAACAAGAATCAAAAGTGAAATTAGAAAAATACCGGCGAGTATTTCTATAATTAATAATGGAGAAATTTCTCAAAGTAACCAGCCAAACATCCTGGATGTTTTAAATTCAAATGTACCCGGACTTTTTATAGATAATAGAAATGTGGCGGGCTATGGCGTTGGTCCTGATGCATCCGGAATGATAAATATGAGGGGAATAGGAAGCAATCCCAATTCGGATGTTTTGATTTTAATTGATGGTCAGCCTCAATTTATGGGAATTTTCGGTCATCCGATTGTGGATGCTCTAAACACTTCGGATATTCAAAGAGTTGAAATTATACGCGGCGCAAGTTCCATTCTTTACGGATCCAATGCGATGGGTGGAGCTGTAAATATAATTACCAAAGAGCTGCAGAATGACCGTTTTCAATTTAATGCGAGAACTTTTTATGGAAGTTATAAAACTTTAAACTTTACAGGGTCTGCAGGATATAAAAATAATCTGTATGGAATTTATGCTTCTTTCAATAATATAAATACCGACGGCAATAGAACTGAAACGCAGGACGGCTTTAATACAAACGCCGGCTATTTGAAATTATCTTTAACACCGTTAGGTTCATTTAAATTTAGTCTTGACGGCGATATTTCAAAATCAAAATTTTATGATCCGGGTCCGACTTATGATATTAGAAGAAACAACTATTACAACTATCTTCGCTCAAGAGGTGCTTTGTCAATTGAAAATAATTTTGATGATGTTCAAGGAGCAATAAAATTTTATTACAGTTCCGGCAAGCATAATTTCTTTGACGGATGGGATTCATTTGATGAAATGAAGGGGATTACTTTTTACCAAAACATAAAGTACTTGGGCAATAATGAGTTTACCATCGGAGTAGATTATAAAAATTATGGCGGCACAGGAAATCAGCCTGGTTTGCCTCCATTTGCTGCAAAAGGATTAGGTGTTTATCATTCAAGCGACGAAACTGCGGTTTACGGATTATTAAATTATTTACTTCTCACTAAGTTGAATTTGGAAGCCGGATTGCGATTTACTAAAAATTCTTTATTTGGAAATGATGCCACTCCTGACTTTGGTTTTACATATTCCTTATCGTCAAATTCAAATTTAAAAGGATCGGTAAGCAAAGCATTTCGCAGCCCAACAATAGCCGAGCTTTTTCTATTCCCGGTTGCAAATTCTAATTTAAAGCCTGAGCATGTGTGGGATTATGAATTTAGTTATGACAAGCTCTTGTTAAACAATCTACTTGAATTAGAATTGACCGCTTATTATGATCAGGGAGATAATTTAATTCAGACAGTTTCAGTTCCGCCTTTTATGATAAATGAAAACTCTGGAAGTTTCATTCACAAAGGAATTGAGTTTACCGGAAAATATTTGTTGAATGAAAATTTAAATATCTCGGTAAATTATTCTTATCTCGATTGCAGCCAGCCGGTATTATATGCGCCTAAACATAAATTAGATCTTCAGTTTAACTACAGCGATAATCCATTGGATATCAATCTTAATTTTGAAGAAGTCTCGGGTTTATATTCAAGTATAACAAAATCTCTTCAGCAAAATTATTTTATAATTGACGGAACGATAAATTATAAATTGACGAATCTGTTTGGTTTATTTTTAATCGGTAAAAATTTATTGGATAAAGACTACCAAATTGATGATGGTTATCCCATGCCCGGAAGAACTCTTTTTCTAGGAGTAAAGTTCAATTATTAGATGAAAGATCTTTTAGATATTGAAATTTGAACATTGGAAATCGGAATCGATTAGAAATACCTATCGCTTAACGTACAACTTATTTAAGTCTGAATAACCCCTACATTAAATTTAGGAATCTCCGGATTATTATTTGCAACTTCAATTGCCATTGAAACATACTCACGAGTAAGCGCCGGATCAATTATTTCATCTATCCACAACCGTGCTGCGGCATATAACGGTGTACTGCTTTCATCATAGGATTTAATTATTTCATTCAAAAGCTTTTTCTTTTCTTCTTCGGAGAATTCTTTGCCGCTGTTTCCTTCACCGTTAGCGGATTGTTTTATTTTTATATCCAATAAAACACTGCTTGCCTGCGCTCCGCCCATTACTGCAATCTTTGCATTCGGATATGCAAAAATAAATCTCGGGTCGTAAGCTTTTCCGCACATAGCATAATTACCGGCACCAAAACTATTGCCGACAATTATAGTAATTTTGGGAACAACCGAATTAGCAACTGCATTAACCATCTTTGCGCCGTCTTTTATAATGCCGCCATGTTCAGCACGGCTACCAACCATAAAGCCAGTAACATCCTGTAAAAACATAAGAGGAATTTTTCTCTGGTTGCAGTTCATAATAAATCTTGTCGCTTTATCCGCGCTATCCGAATAGATTACTCCGCCTACTTGCATTTCGCCGGAATCGGTTTTTACTACACTCCTTTGATTTGCTATTATTCCTACAGCCCAGCCATCAATCCTTGCATATGCTGTAATCAAAGTTTTGCCATAGCCCGCTTTATATTCATCAATCTCTGAATTATCAACAATTCTTGCAATCAACTCATACATATCATAAGGCTTAATTTGGTCTTCCGGCAGAATGCCATAAATTTCTTTTGGTGAATAAAACGGCGGTTTACTTTCAGTTCTGTTAAATCCGGCTTTGAGCTGTTCTCCAATTTTTTCAGTAAGCTTTCTAATTTGCAGAAGACATTCTTCGTCATTCTTCATTACATAATCAGTAACTCCGGAAATATTTGATTGAACTTTTGCACCGCCGAGACTTTCATTATCAATAACTTCTCCTATTGCTGCCCTAACAAGATGAGAGCCTGCGAGAAATACCGAGCCTTCTCCTTCAACTATTAAAGCCTCGTCACTCATGATTGGAAGGTAGGCACCGCCGGCAACGCAAGGACCCATAATTGCTGCTATCTGTGGAATTCCTTTCGCCGACATGACAGCGTTATTTCTGAACACTCTTCCAAAATGTTCCTTGTCAGGAAATATTTCATCTTGAAGAGGAAGGAAAACTCCAGCACTATCCACAAGGTAAATTATGGGCAGATTATTCTCCATCGCAATTTCCTGCGCTCTAAGATTTTTCTTTGCAGTAATAGGGAACCACGCGCCTGCTTTTACAGTTGCGTCATTAGCTACGATGATATGGTATTTGCCATTTATTTTCCCGATTCCATAAATAGTTCCGGAAGATGGGGCGCCGCCGTATTCTTTGTACATGTCGAAAGCTGCAAACGTACTTAGTTCAAAAAAATCTTTTTCGTTATCCAATAGCTTCTTAATTCTTTCTCGAGCAGTTAGTTTTCCTTTAGCTTTATGCTTCTCAATTGACTTTTTGCCGCCGCCTAACTTTACTTTTTCTTTTTCAGCTTCAAGTTTTCGAATTAAATTTTTGTAATAATCCTCTTTCCGCAAAAAAGTTTCATCTTTCTTAATTGAAGTACCAATTTTTGACATAAATATTTTTACAGCTTTAAATGATAAATAAATTATTTATTCGGGCTCTTATTCGTATCGTAATCCTTCTCGAATTAAATCTGACAAAGATTGAAAGCAAGATTTCGAGTAAGAATGTATTGTTTTCAGATTATTTTAATCCTTCAGTAATTCTCTTGCAATTACAATTCTTTGGATTTCCGATGTTCCTTCGCCGATAGTTAGCAATTTTACATCGCGGTAAAACTTTTCAACAGGGAAGTCTTTTATGAATCCATATCCGCCGAATATTTGAACTGCATCATTAGCGGCTTTTTCAGCAGTCTCGCTGGAGAAAAGCTTTGCGATGGCAGCTTCTTTTTTATTCGGCAAACCTTTGTCTTTCAAAAAAGCTGCGCGGTAAGTTAATAATCTTGCAGCTTCAATATTGGTATGCATGTCAGCCAGCTTAAATTGAATTGCCTCGAAATCTGCTAATGGCTGACCAAATTGTTTCCTTTCTTTACTGTATTTTGATGCTGCTGCAAAGGCTCCTTGAGCTAATCCGATACTGAGTGCCGCAATAGAAATTCTTCCGCCTTCCAGAATTTGCATTGCTTGAATAAAGCCTTCACCTTCATTGCCGATTAAATTTTCTTCCGGAATTTTTACATTTTCAAAAGTTAATTGTGTGGTATCGCTTGCACGCATTCCAAGTTTATTTTCCTTCTTGCCCGCAATAAATCCTTCCCATCCTTTTTCCAGAATAAATGCCGAGATTCCTTTCTTGCCTTTATTCTTATCTGTTATTGCCATAATTACTGCAGTTTCACCGACAGTTCCGTGAGTTGTAAAAGTTTTACTGCCGTTTAGAATATAATAGCCGTTCTTTTTCTCAGCAATGGATTTGAGACCCGCTGCATCGCTGCCTGATGCAGATTCGGTTAGTCCCCAAGCGCCAATTTTTTTGCCGGAAGTTAAATCGGGAAGATATTTTTTCCGCTGGCTTTCATTTCCGAAGCGGTAAATATGATTGGTACAAAGTCCGTTATGAGCAGCTACCGAAAGTGCAATTGATGGATCTACTTTTGCCAGTTCCTCGATAATCATTACAAACTCTACGTAGCCTAATCCGGCACCTCCATATTCTTCCGGAATTACAACTCCAAGAAAACCAAGCTCGCCGAGCTTCTTCATTATTTCCATTGGAAAATTTTGGGACTCATCGAATTCCATTATATGCGGGCGAATGTTTTTATCCGCAAAGTCTCGGACAGTATCACGGATAATGATTTGGTTTTCACTCAGTTCCATTAGGTAAGCATTAACTACTTCTTCCATTGGAGTTTCCTTTCAGCTAAGGTTTATATTTAGTTTGTAACTTATATAACTCAATCGATAAAAAAATCTTTTGGATTTTTATCTTGTAATATTCTCAATCGGAAATTAAAATTGATTCTTGAAATTATCTATGATTTCTTCTGCAATGTGATAGGGAGACAAATTTCCAAGAACAACCTTTTCTAAAGATGAATTTAATGAATTTTTCCCGGATTCATTCCAAAGTAAGTCTCTGATTTTATCTTCAACAATTTCTTTTATTCTGATTTTTGTCCGGTGTTCTCGTCGCTCTAAAAATTTCTTTGTACTAATTAGATAATTACGATGACGCTCAATTTCATCGGCTATTTCGGAAATTCCTTTATTCTCACTTGCAACTGAAGAAATAATGCTGGGCATCCATGAATTGATATCATGATCTTTCATCATCAAAATTGTTTTAAGCGCGGATATTGCCTGCTGCGAACCTGGTCGGTCGCTTTTATTAACTACAAAGAAATCGGCAATCTCCATCAAGCCTGCTTTCATTGCCTGTACCGCATCTCCAGATTCGGGAACAAGAACAACAATGGTTGTATCAGCGGCTTCGACAATATCTAATTCCGATTGACCAACGCCGACCGTTTCCAAAATTATATAATCATAACCGGCAGCATCGAGTATATCTGCAGCATCGTTTGCCTTTTTACTTAGCCCGCCAAGACTTCCTCGCGTAGCCATACTTCGAATAAACACTCCGGCATCCTGACCAACTTCAGACATTCTGATTCTGTCTCCAAGTAATGCGCCGCCGGTAAACGGGCTCGTCGGATCAACAGCAATTATACCGACCTTTTTATTTTGTTTTCTAAAATATTTTGTCAGTTGATTTGTTATTGTACTTTTACCTGCGCCTGGAGGTCCGGTTATTCCAATGCGGTATGCATTCCCAACTTTTGCATATACGTTTTTAAGAAGTTCCGAAGAACTGGAATTGTCTGATTCAACAATTGAAATTGATCTGGCAACAGTTCTGCGGTTGTTGTTAATTAAATTTTCCAGGAATGAATTATTAATTTGATTTTCTTTCAAACTTGCGCCTTAAAATATTCCACTGTTTTTTTCAGACCTTCTTCAAGAGTAGTTGATGGTCTCCATCCGAATTTCTTATAGAATTTATCGGAAGTAATAACGCTTCTCATTTGTTCGCCGGGTGCAGCCGGTCCATGCTTTTCAATTTGACCTTTTCCGACTAAATTATTTAAAATACCATAAAGATCATTTACATTTGTTTCTTTACCGGTACCGATATTATAAACGTCGCTATGCTCATCTTTCAAAGCTGTAAGATTGGCTTTAACAACATCACCGACAAAGACATAATCTCTGGTCTGCAATCCGCTGCCGTTTATTACGGGCTGTTCACCTTTTAAAAGTTTGCTTGAAAAGATGGCGACAACTCCGGCTTCGCCAAACGGATTCTGTCTTGGACCATAAATATTTGCGTAACGAAGTATGGTATAATTCAATTTATATTGAACATGATAAAAGTATAAATATTTCTCAACTGCCAGTTTCGAAATTCCGTAAGGAGAGAGCGGGGAAGTTGGATGATTTTCGTCAGCAGGAAAATAACTCTGCTCGCCGTAAACAGCTCCGCCGGTAGAGGCAAACATAAATTTTTTCACACCGGTTTTAATGCAGTTCTGTAAAAGGTTAATGGTGCCGATAATATTTGTATTAGCGTCGAACGCAGGGTCAACAACAGAACGCCGCACATCCATTTGTGCAGCATGATGGTTTACAACATCAAATTTTTCTTTTTCAAAAAGGGAAGCTAACTGTTTATTGGTAATATCATCCTTAATAAACTTTGCTTTAGGATTAATGTTCTTTTCAAATCCAGTAGCAAGGTTATCAAGTATAAATACTTCGTGTCCTTCATTTATAAAAGCGTCAGCGACTTGAGATGCTATAAATCCGGCACCACCGGTTACTAATATTTTCACCTATTTTTCTCCTTATATAAATTGAATTTAAAAATATAATCTTTTACTGTAGTCGGAACAAGAAAATCTATGGGCAGATCATTCAAAATGCGCTGTCGAATTTCGCTTGAACTTATTTCGATAGTTGGCGTATCTACAAAAATTGCCGACTTAAAATACTTATCTTTCTGAGCCGGCTCAATTGAAGTTCTTCTTCTTAATACAATTAATTTTGCCAACTTTAGAATTTCATCCGGATCTTTCCATGTGCTAAAGTCAAAGATATTATCATAACCTATTATCAATTCTAATTCTTGGTATTCTTTTTTCAATTGGCGAAGAGTATCAATTGTGTAAGAAACAGATTCTCTCTTTACTTCGATATCTGAAAATTCAAAGTATGAGATTCCACTGATTGCATTTTTTACCATATTCAGACGATGTTCAGCTTCCAGATTTCTGATTTCAATTTTGTGCGGTGAAATGAAAGCTGGTATAAAAATAATTTTCTCTAGTCCTCTTAATTCCAAAACAGCTTGAGCCGTTATTAAATGCCCTAAATGTATCGGGTCGAAAGTACCCCCGAAGATTCCGACCGGTTTCATTTTAGAAGCTCCTTGTATTCTATAAACAAGTTAGTAAATCTTTCATGAACTGACTGACTGCAATAAGAAAGACTTTCTTTTTTAGATAGCTCAACATAAAGATTTTTAAAATCTTCTACTTTTTTTATCGACATAAAATTTTCCATTACGTGCAGGTAGTTTTCATGTTTACTTACTTTGGATAACAGATGATCGTAATTTAATCCCTCCCAGGCAATATCAACAAACAAATCATGATTAAACGAATTGAATCCTATGAACGCGATATTATGGCTGCCTGCTTTGCCTATAACGATTGCTTCATCTTCAATTGCAAGAAGATCAAATGCCTTTTGAATATCATTTTTTGTGTAGCCTATTGAATTTGAAAAGACCAAAAGATTATTTGCACTCTTTTCAAAATATTTATCGGAAATAATTTTTAGAAATTCCGGTTTGCTGCCGGTATTCCCAAACATTATTTCAGCGCTGCCTTTTAATATTTCTTCAGGAAGTAAATTCTTATCTTTCTCGTCAAAGCAGAAAACCAAGTTTGTATTACTTGTCTGCTCTAATATTTCTTTGTGATTCATTAAAAGCGATGAATAAAGTAAATATGAATTATCGGTATCAAAGTCTTCAAACTTTAATAATTCTTCCTTGTTAAATAAAGATGATACTGCTAATAAAAAAACAGTAGAATTTGATTTCATAGGTTAATTTGTTTGTCTCTGAGCAAGCAAATTTTGGATAAATGACCGGTAATACTCAACATCGTTCTCATAAAAAGTTCTGCTTGAACCAAATGAATTTCTAAGTTCCATTTTCCTAAAAGCTAAAGTTGTTGCTGCCCTAATATATAACTTCCTAATACTTTCATCAACCCAGCCGAATTTATTTCTCTTTGATGAGTTCAATATTTCTAAATGCTCAACCGGAATTACTCCGTTTAAAACCTCCTCCAGAAGTTCATGATAAATAATCCTTCGTTCGCTTAATACTGCGATTGAAAAAACGGTAATAAAAATTATGACCGTGAAGAACATAAAAATGAATCCGATTAAGGTTGTAGACTCGAAGCTTACAGTAAAATTCCATGCAAAGTGTATGAACATCGCTGCTATCCATCCAATGATAGGTAGTAAAATCTTGTACCCGATGCTCTTAAATTTTGAATAACCAAGTAATGCACCGAAAGTAGCGGTTGAAACACAATGCATTATCCCTGAAAATAAAGTCCGAATAATTACAATTGTCATCCATTCATTAAAAGTATTTCCGAATGCTATGAAGTATAGAAAGTTTTCAGTCATTCCAAAACCAAGACCGATTGCACCACCGTACACAATTCCATCGGTCATGTTGTCAAACTTTTTATTCATGTAAGTAAGTAATAGGAAAATTCCTTTAGTAGTTTCCTCAACCAAAGGTGCGATAAGAATAGTTTCAGTATGTTCGAGCTGCAATTGGCTTGAAATGAAATACGACAGAACAGCTCCTATAATTCCGCTTCCGATTATTGCAAAGAATATTGCCCCAAGCGCTCCCCACAAATAATTAAGAAGCACCAGACCAAACGGTTCTCTGTCATATCTATCAAATCTCCAAATCAAAATTAGATAGATAAGCATCGGTAAAATTGCTGCAGCTGCCGACGCGAAATAAATCATCTATTATTTTAGAAATTGTATCTGGAATTTAATGATCAATCTAAACCTATCTTAATGCACACAAAATTAAAGATAACCGCTGTATAATTATTTTATTAATTATCGAATTCATTTTTCACTAATCCATTCAATCAATTCTTTAATTGAAGGTCTCTTTCCGTAAGATAAAATTCCAATCTTAAAAATTTTTGCCGCTATAGAAACAGATAAATAAATTGATGCAATCATCAATGCGGTTGAAACAATAACTTCCCATAAAGGAACCGGTCCAATGTTAAACCTCAAAATCATTATTGCCGGTATTGTGAATGGTATATAAGAAAATGCATGAACAAGAATCGAATCCGGATTTTCAATTGCCGGCACTGCTATTACTATCGGTAAAATTATAATCATACTTAAGTAGCTGGTAATTTGCTGAGCTTCCTGTTCGGTAGTCACTATTGAACCTACACCGACAAATATTGAAGTATAAAATATAAATCCCAGTGCAAAGTAGAACATTACCGGAACAATGTTGTTGAATGCATATACCGGCACTGCTGATGTTCCTACTAATGCAGCCCCGATTAAAAGCCAAATAAATACCTGAGCCAAGCCCAACAAACTTAAGCCTAAAACTTTACCAGCTAGCAATTCGTCCGGAGTACAACTTGAAACGAGAATCTCAATGAGCCTGTTTGATTTTTCTTCTACAAGACTTCTTATCAGCATACCGCCGGAAGAAAGTATCATCATCATTAATAAAAGAATAAAGATGAATGAAGTGAAGAATAAGAAAAGGAAATCCGATTTCTCAGCTCCGCCGCCTTCCAGAATTTTTATAGGAGTAACCGGTACATTGCTGGAGATATATTTCATTATAGAAGGGTTGATGTTCTCATGCAGTAATTTTATTTCTATCCTTGCATTATTAAACGCTTCTTCAAGTCTGTTAACATCATTAAAATTTCCGGAATTTTTACTGCGGTATTCAACTTTAACAGAATCTGTTCCGCCGTTAATAATATATAAATATCCTTCAATTTTACCTGAAAGTGAATAATCATCTGCTGTTCGTTTTACAGTAGAAAGACTTTCATCTTTACTGTTTAAATTAACAAGTATAAAATTAGGTTGTCCATTAGGCAGCTTTATCTTTTCCGAACTTCTTCTTAAAGCATTGAAATATATATTAGAAGTATCGATTACTCCAATCGCTTTTGTTGTATTGTCTTCTTGTGAAGAAAGCATAGTTGGAGCCATTGCAAATCCAATTATTATAATCGGCGTAACAATAAGGGAAATTAAGAAAGTTTTAGTTTTTACCTTCTCCCAGAATTCCCAGCGAGCTATTATCAATGCTTTTTTCATTTACTAATTTGAACTTTGTTTAATCGAATCAATAAATATTTTATTCAATGTGGGCTCAACAATTGAAAAGTGAGTTACATTTATCTTTGATGCTATATCTCTCAGGAACTCGTAAGGCAGCGCATCCTCTTTTAACTGGATCTCCGCATAATTGCTGTAATTATCAATATGCAAAATTGAAGGATGAGAGCTAATAATTGAAGAGTCACCGTCAAATTCTATTTTAACAAAGTTGGTGCCGTAACTTTTTTTTATTTGCGATAGGTTTCCGCTGCAAACTTCTTTGCCGTTGTTTATCAATAGAATATCAGAACATAGTTTTTCGGCTGTATCCATTTGATGAGTAGAGAGCATTATGATTTTTCCAGAAATTACAAAAGAAAGAAGCACTTCCTTAATTAGCTGTTGATTTATCGGGTCGAAGCCGCTGAATGGTTCATCAAGGATAAGAAGTTTCGGATTATGAATTACAGCAGAAATGAACTGCACTTTCTGCTGGTTGCCTTTGGAAAGCTCTTCGATTTTTTTATCCTCATATTTTTCAATCTCCATTTTCTTGAACCATTTATGTGCTTCTGCATAGGCAGTTTTTCTTTCCATATTTTTTAACTGCGCAAAGTACATAATGGTATCGATTACCTTACCCTTTTTATATAAACCTCGTTCTTCCGGAAGATATCCGGTAAGGTTAAAAAACGTTTTTGCTGTCGGCTTGCTATCAAACAAAATCTTCCCGAAGGATGGCTTAATTATATTCAGCACGGTTCGGATTGTTGTTGTTTTACCGGCACCATTAGGTCCTAACAACCCGAAAATTTTCCCTGGTTCAATCTTAAAGGATATATTATCTACTGCTACAGTATCCTTAAAGATCTTTGTTAGATTTTTTACTTCGAGCATTTCCTGCGAAAATAAGTTTAACAATTATCTACTCTAATATAAGAATTGAAATTCAATTTCTGGAAGAACAAAATTAAAATTGTTTACATCAACTTTTGACATGATTTGAACATTATTCTTTTCGGAACTAACAACCTGGATTATATCTGCGTGAAAGACAATTTTCTAATCTAAATAACGGAGTGTTTTCGAAGTTAAATCGGTAAGGTACTTATTTGCACTTTTTATTTCGTACAAAATCAATTAAAATTCAGGAAACAAAAAAATAGTAATTTTTATTTCAGATTTAATTATTTTTAGCGCCGGAAAAAATTATTTTTGAATAGATTGAGGTAATGACACAAAGTCCTAAAAAGAATAGAATCATATTTATTGATTTGATGCGTGCTTTTGCGGTTCTCCAAATGGTTCAGGGGCATACGGTTGACGTTCTTTTATCTAATAATTACAGGAACATGGATTCCCCGATTTTTAATTTCTGGTTTTTCATGAGAGGCATGACAGCGCCGATTTTCCTATTTACAGCAGGTACAGTGTTTACTTATCTTTTACGACTTGTTAACGAACCTTTCGAAACTAATCCAAGAGTGAAAAAAGGAATTAAAAGATTTTTATTGCTTGTATTTCTGGGCTATCTTCTCCGTTATCCGACTCCTACCCTAATAAACTTTTCTAATGTAACACCTGAAGAATGGAAGACGTTTTATGCTGTAGATGTTCTTCATTTAATCGGCTTCGGAATTCTTTTCTTAATGATTTCTGCTTACATTGCCGAAAAGTTTAAACTAAGCGACTACCAAGTCTTTTCTATTACAGCACTGATTTTCTTCGGTTTGTATCAGCCATTCTCGGTAATTAATTGGACTAAGATTGTTCCGGAATTTTTAGCCGGATATTTTTATAACGGAAGCGGATCCAACTTTCCATTATTCCCATGGGCAGGCTATGTAATTGCCGGCGGTGTTTTAGGAAGTTATCTTGCGAAGCATCCCAATGTTTTTAAATCAATTAAGTTTAGTTATTGGCTTGCCGGTGCAGGAATTTTCTTTATCCTACTTTCAGTTGCCGGTAATGAAATTGACTTGATATTATATGGTAAATCAAATTTTTGGACTACAAGCCCAAACCTGATCTTGTTCAGACTAGGAATAGTTCTAATGTTAAACTCCGCAGTTTCTATTATTGCTTTGAAAATTCAATCTATACCAAGAATATTTATTCTTCTTGGAAGAAATACGCTTTTGATTTATGTGGTACATCTTACTATTCTGTACGGCAGCGCTTGGAATCCAGGGCTAATTACAATTTTGGATAGAAGTCTAAGTGTTTTTCCAACAATTAGCATGGCATTAGCAATGATTACTGCAATGACACTCATGGTTATTATTATTCACAAATTCAAGCTAAGATTTAAGCAAGTTGAAGCATAGCCTGATGTTCCATATTCTAATCCGGAGATTTGATGCAAAGAAAAATTACTTTCACCGGAGTTATGTTTCTTAATATTATTTAGAGTAATTTAGTTTTAGGAATATTTAAAAACAGTTTTTGATTAAATGAGAAAATCGGCATCTACAACTTCAGAAGTTACAGAAGAAGAGAAGCAGTATGAACAATCGCTTCGTCCGTTAAGAATCTCGGACTTTCTCGGTCAATTAAGAATTACAGAAAACTTAAATGTTTTTATCTCTGCTGCTTTAAAACGCGGAGATGCACTTGACCATGTACTGCTTACAGGACCTCCAGGATTAGGTAAAACTACCCTAGCATATATAATTGCTCAGGAAATGGGAGTTAAGTTAAAAATAACATCAGGACCTGTACTTGAAAAGCCCGGAGACCTTGCAGGACTTTTAACCACATTGGAAGAAAAATCGGTTTTATTTATTGATGAGATTCACCGTTTAAGCCCAGTGGTAGAAGAATATTTATATTCAGCGATGGAAGATTACAAACTTGATATTATGATTGACAGTGGACCGAATGCGAGATCTGTTCAAATAAGTTTGCCTAAATATACTTTAATTGGTGCAACTACGAGAGCTGGCATGCTTACTTCGCCTTTGCGTGATAGGTTTGGAATCAAGTTCAGGCTGGATTATTATGATTCTGAAGTCCTTCATAAAATTGTATCTCGTTCTGCAATGATTTTGAATTTAAAAATTAACAGCGACGCAGCTTTAGAAATTGCAAAACGTTCAAGAGGAACTCCGAGAATTGCAAACAGACTTTTAAGACGTACACGCGACTTTGCAGATTATGAGGATAAAAAATCAATTGATATTGCTGTTTCCAAAAAAGCTTTATCAGCACTCGAAGTTGATGAATACGGTCTCGATGAAATGGATAAAGAAATTATTCTTACCATTATAGATAAATATAAAGGGGGACCAGTCGGTTTGGGAACTTTAGCAGTTGCCGTCAATGAAGATCCCGGAACAATTGAAGAAGTTTACGAGCCTTTTCTAATACAGCAGGGTTTTATCCATCGCACTCCACGCGGCAGGGAAGCAACTGACTTAGCTTATAAGCGGTTTGGTAAAACTAAATTTGAACTCGATAATGATGTTTCTCTCTTTAGTTAGTCATCTTGATTGTAGTTTAAAAAATTACAACTGAAAGATTGTTAAACTGTCTAATTGCTAAACGGATTTAAAATATTAAAACAATTTAGCAATTAGACATATTTATACATCATAGCTTATGCAATGTGGTATTGAGTTTGCTGGTACTTACCGAACGAATGCATCAATTTTTCATGCATGTTTTGAGATTCAAAATATTGTTTTGCCACCAGTGGTATTACTTCCCACAAAATTTCTTCCTTTATTGCACTTGAATAACGGTTTAATGTCATAACATCTTGATTAACACACTCTAATAAAATCTTGTTGTTGTCATAATCGGTTGTGGTATCATAAGTTTTTTCAGTGGAGATCAAATCGCTATTGCAGTCATCTAATTTTCCGCCTAGCCTTTTAATTTCAGATTCAAGTTTGTGAATATATTCCGCCTTTTCCCTTGAATAATTTTTTAACATCTGAATTAACTTCGGATCCGTAATTCTTTTTGATGCCCTATTAAATAAAGATTCTTCTTCTTCGCAGCTTTGGATTAACTCTCTTAAAACTGCAATCGTGAATTCTCTTGTGTTTTCCATAATGATTTCCTTTCTGAGCGTAGCTGGTTAATTATTAAAATTCTTTACGGAATCACAAATTTTAATGTTCTTAAATTTTCCGTGACGGTATCATTTTTTCCTTATTAAATTATTTGCTCCTTCATATTATTATTGATTAAAGACTCGATTAAAATTTAGATGAACCAAATAATAAAAGAAATGATAGTTAGCACAATTTTCATGAAACCTTATAAGGAGGATAATTTTTGACCATTTCACATCTTATATCAATCAATCGGGTATTTTGCGAATTGAAATTACTAAGGAATATTTGTGGTCATCATTTTAATGTAAAATTAATATTAATTTAACATTGATTATGTTTGAATGATTTATCTGTAATTCGCATATTTGCCGGTATTAATTTATCGCTTTATGAAAATTGCAAAATATTTACTTTATCTCGCACCAATTCTAATATTTATTGCAGCCATTTCGATAAGACAACTTAACGAGGGCTCACTGGGTTCCTATTCCAACCCGATTAGAATTTATTTCACTCCTTCTGTTGATGCAAAAAGAATTTCGTTTAACGCAACATCCTTGACTGATTTTCTTCACAAAGAAACCGGTTATTATTACACTACAGCAGTTCCAGCAAGTTACGTGGCAGTTGTGGAAGCTTTCGGCTCTGATAAGGTGGACGTTGCTGCTATAAATACTTTTTCATATTTGATGGCGCATGCAAAATACGGTGCTGAGGCAAAGCTCAGAGTAGTTAGGGAAGGTAATCAGACATCGTATAAAGGTCAATTTATAACCCGTTATGATTCCGGGATAAATTCAATTAAAGATATAAACGGAAGAACTATGGCTTATGTTGATCCTTCATCAACATCAGGCTATATTTTGCCAAAAGCAATGCTTGACAGTCTAGGCGTAAAACCCAGCGAAACCGTTTTTGCAATGAGGCACGATAATGTTGTAACCATGGTTTATGAAAGACAAGCCGATGCTGGTGCAACTTATTACGCTCCGCCCGATCCAAAGACAGGAGAAATAATGGATGCGCGAATGAGAGTGCTGAAACAATTCCCTGACGTTGCTAAGAAAGTGAAGATTATCGGTTTTACACAGGATATTCCAAATGATCCATGGGTATTTAGAAAAGATATGAGCAAAAAAATGAAAAACAAAATCATAAACGCTCTACTGGATTTTGTTAAAACACCCGAAGGGCAAAAATCATTGTTCGATATTTATGACATAACCGGGCTTGTTCGAACGAAGGACAGTGATTATGACCAGCTTAGAAAATTATTAGAAAAACAGCATATTAACTTTGAAGATTTAATGAAGAAATAATGTTATTAAAAGTCCAAAACCTGCATAAAATATATAAATCCGGAACTCATGCATTGAAAGGCGTAAGTTTCGAAGTTGAAGAAGGCGAATTTTTAGTTGTAATTGGCTTAAGTGGTTCAGGAAAATCAACTTTGTTAAGATGCATCAACAGACTTATTGAACCTACTTCAGGTATTGTCGAGTTCAATGGCAAAGATATTACACATATTAAAGGTGAGGAACTCCGCAAAGTAAAAATGCAAATCGGTATGGTTTTCCAGCAATTCAATCTAATAAAGAGGAAGACAGTTTTATCAAATGTAATTAACGGCAAGCTTGGATCGTTAAAGACATTCGAATCTATTATTGAAAAATATTCTGATGAAGTTTACAGTGAAGCATACAAATGTTTGGAGACCGTCGGTATTTCAGATAAAGCCAAAGTACGTGCAGATGCTTTAAGCGGCGGGCAGCAGCAGCGAGTAGCAATTGCACGGAGCCTAATGCAGAACCCCAAACTTCTTTTAGCAGACGAGCCTGTGGCATCTCTTGATCCGGCTACTTCGAATTCAATTATGCAATATTTTGAAAAGATTAATAAAGAATTAGGTACTACAGTAATATGCAATTTGCATTTTCTAAGTCTGGTAAGGAGATATGCCACACGTGTAATTGCATTAAGAGCAGGCGAGATTATTTACGAAGGTTCGCCGCGTGACATTGATGAAAACTGGTTTAAAACAATTTACGGTGAAGAAGCCGAAGAGGTGGAAATAAGATGAGCAAACAATTAGAAGTTGAAGCACAGCTTAAAAGTTTTATCGAAGAAAACAGGAGAAGAGAACACAAGTATGGGCTTCTTCAAGCAATCCTGCTTGATATTTTTTTCGTCTTCTATAGTATCCTTGTAGTCCAACGGGCAATCTATTACAAATATTTTCTTGATTTAAGAGACCTTCCGTTTTCTTGGACCCAAATTATCATCATCTTTTTTATAAGCATTGTTATAGGAACTTCCTGGGCACTTACTAGAACTTCTCTTTCTTGTAAACTGTTTGGGGTTGCTAATGAAAATAAAACAACTAAATGGACAACAGAACTTTTCGGCTGGTTTCTTTTTGATATTACTTTTATTGCAGGATGGATTGTAACTAAGATTTCCATCGTTAGTTTGTTTAGTAGTGATGGCTTGAATGGCGCCGGCAGGTTGTTCAGTGCACTCTTTCATCCACAGTTCGGAATTTTTGATGACGCGCTTTTCGCAATGATCGAGACAATATATATTGCATTGGTAGCAACTCTGATTTCAATTCCTCCAACTCTCATCATTAGCTTTTTTACGGCAAGAAACTTGATGAGAGAAAACAAAATTACTTTTGCCATTTATTATGTCTTAAGGATAATCCTAAACTTTGTACGTTCCATTGAGC
The DNA here is from genome assembly GCA_021815405.1 of Bacteroidota bacterium. Lineage (GTDB taxonomy): Bacteria > Bacteroidota > Ignavibacteria > Ignavibacteriales > Ignavibacteriaceae > FEN-1297. The sequence goes on along the minus strand of JAKAGV010000008.1, from coordinate 39,720 downwards.
CGCTGATTTGGGCGATAATTTTTTCAGTCTGGGTTGGTATTGGTCCTTTTGCCGGAATGATTGCTTTACTCGTTCATACGATAGCCTCAAATGCCAAACTTTATTCTGAAGCAATTGAAAGCATAGAACAAGGTCCGGTTGAAGCTATTTCTGCAACAGGTGCTAATAAGGTTCAAGTTGTTTGGCATGCAGTAGTACCTCAGATTGTTTTGCCATTTTTATCATTTACAATTTACCGCTGGGATATAAACGTAAGAATGGCAACTATAATAGGTCTTGTTGGAGGCGGCGGTATTGGTACAATGCTGATGCAATATCAAGGACTTGCTCGATGGCGGGAGGTTGGTTTAATCGTCATAATGATAGCGTTTGTAGTATGGATTATGGATTACATCAGTGCGAAAATTAGAGAAGCGATATATTAATTTGTCAAAGATTTCAGGATAAGAAAATTTAATTTTTAACCGATAAAAACTTCTAGTTTTGTATTTTGGAGGAAGAGATGTATTTCATCTTATTTTATCAACTTGTGGAAAATTATCTGGAACGAAGAATTCACTTTCGGGAAAAGCATCTTGCCTATGCACAAGCAGCCAACGATAGAGGCGAGCTAATTCTTGCCGGTGCACTTGATAATCCAGCTGATAAAGCTGTCCTGATTTTTAAGGGAGATAATTCATCAGTTGCTGAAAAATTTGCAAAAAATGATCCGTACGTTTTAAATGGATTAATAACTAAGTGGGAAGTAAGACCGTGGACGGTTGTTATTGGCAGTGAAAAATAATAAACAGTAAGACAATAACAATAATACTTACGTTACGCACAATTAAGGATCTAATTTACTTTGTCATTCCGAACTTGATTCGGGATCTCATTTTTCAGCATTTTTGGGATGCTGAATCAAGTTCAGCATGACATGTGCGTAACGTGAGTAATAATTAATTCTTAAGTGTATCAATAGCCTTATTAATTCTTCTAATTACCTCATCTTTGCCGAGAATAAAAAGAATATCAAACATTCCTGGACCCGTGCTTAAACCTGAAACAGCTAAGCGAAGTGGATGAATTAGTTTACCCTTCCCGATATTCAATTCATCTACCGTTTTTATAAAAGCATGCTCGAAATCTTCTTTTGTTGGATTATCTAATTGAGCAAAAGTTTCACATAACTTTTTTAATTGATCGGGAGTTTCGGGTTTCCAGCTTTTTGCTACTGCTGCTTGTTCATATTCATTTGGCTCTTTAAAGAAATACGGACTCTTTGATAAATACTCGTGAACAAAAGATACGCGTTCTTTCATCGATGAAATAACCTTTAATAAATACTCATCTGAATATTGGATATCGGCGAATGATGATTGACGAACTTCTTCCTTAAGCAATTGAAGGATTTCCTCATCAGATTTTTTGCGGAGATGTTCAGCATTCAGCCAGTTGAGCTTTTCAAGATCGAAGACAGCGCCGGATTTATTAACGCGTTCGAGAGAAAACTTTTCAATCAACTCATCCAAGTAATAAAATTCTTTGTCGTCTCCAGCGTTCCATCCAAGCAAAGCAACAAAGTTAACAAGTGCCTCTTTCAAATATCCTTTTGCGCGATAATCTTCTACAGCAACATCACCTTGACGTTTGCTTAATTTCGATCTATCAGGATTAAGAAGAAGAGGGAGGTGAGCAAACTGAGGCTTTTCCCAATTGAAAAAATCATAGAGAAGAACATGTTTCGGAGTAGATGAAAGCCATTCCTCACCTCGGATGACATGTGTAATTTTCATAAGATGATCATCTACTACGTTCGCAAGGTGATAAGTAGGATAGCCATCACTCTTAATTAGAATCTGATCATCAATGTTGTTGCTATCGAATTCAACTCTGCCTCGTATAATATCGTCAAAAATAATTTTCATATTAGATTCAACATTAAGGCGAATTACTTTTTCAATACCGCTTGCAAGGTTATTTTCTATTTCATCTTTGCTTAAGTGAAGACAGTGTTTATCATATTTTGCCTGAGGAAGCTTTTGTCTTTGTTGCTCTTCACGCAAAGCATTTAGCCTTTCAGATGTGCAGAAGCAATAATAGGCATGTCCGCTTTTTATTAGTTCTTGTACATGATGATCATAAATATGAAGCCGCTGAGATTGCAAATAAGGACCAAGCTCACCGCCAGAATCAGGGCCTTCGTCAAATTCTAGTCCGCACCATTTTAGTGAAGTAATTAAATTCTCAACTGCCCCTTCCACAAAACGTTTTCTATCAGTGTCTTCAATGCGAAGGATGAATTTGCCCTTATTACGGCGGGCAAAAAGATAATTATATAAAGCTGTCCTTAAACCGCCAACATGAAGATAGCCTGTCGGGCTTGGTGCAAATCTTACTCTAGGTGTTTCGTTTATCATTTAACAATTAAAAAATTAAAATTAAAGATTGCAAATTATAAATTGGTTTGTTAATTGGAAATACTGATGTTGAATAAAATGATTTAGTAACATGGCTAGACGAGTAATCGTTGAACTGGATAATCACTTATCAGATGGGATCTTTTTCCAATGAGACAGGTCAACAATTAAACTTTAATTTTAGTGTCAGTGTAGTATTTTACTTTCTCAATAAATTCCTGGCTGTCAATCGGTTTCGGAATATAATCTGTAGCGCCAGCATCAAGACACTTTTCTCTATCACCTTTCATTGCAAATGCAGTTAATGCAATAATCGGTGTTTCTTTATATTCAGGAAACTGTCTAATTTTTTCGGTCGCTTCAAATCCGTTCATAACAGGCATCTGCATGTCCATTAAAATCAAGTCGAAATGTTGAGTCTTAACTGCCTCTACTGCCTCAGCTCCATTTTCAACGACAACAATTGATTCAAAATTATTCTTCTTCAACAACCTGGTTACAATTATTTGCGAGTGCTTGTAGTCTTCAACAAGAAGAATCTTTACTGTGTCTTTTTGCAAAACTACCTCTTCAACCGGAGGCGGCTCATCGAACCTGTTGATCATTTGAGTTATAGTCTCGGATAATTCTTCAATGTTTGTAGAACTCTTTTCAAGTAGATCAGCAAACATACCGTCAATTTTCTTTAAGTCTTCTTTGTAATTTTCCTTACCGGTATAAATGATTATAGGTAGTTTGGCAAAGTTCGGTTTTGATTTTATTATTTTAATTAAGTCAAATCCGTTAAGTTCGGGCATATCTAGATCAACGATAGCAAGATCAAGATTTAGTGAATCTATCATTGCCGGAACTCGGCTCGAATGTGATTCGGCAATCGCATTAAATCCGACTTGTTCTATTGCCTCTTTAACTAAGTTTAAGGTAGGAAGATCATCATCAACAATTAAAATATTGGAATCTTTCTTCAACCGGTAACTTGTCAAAACTTCAACAAGGTATTTGTAATTTATCGGCTTTACAAAGTATTCAACTGCCCCCATTAGGAAGGCTTTCTGCTGCTCAGCTTCAACCGAACAAACTATGACAGGTGAATTCTTAGCATTCTTATGTTCACGAATTCTTTTGAGAAGCTCAAAACCATTTGAATCAGGCAATACAATATCCATCAATATAGCAAGATAGATTTCCTTATCTATTGCTTTCATCGCCTGATCTGCTGAATTAACAATTGTCGGTTCGTATCCCCATTTATTTAAGTAATTGCTCAGCAGTTTCGAAGTTGCATAATCGTCTTCAACCACCAAAACTTTATTTTTCTTTCCCGGCTTCGGCAAAGACATTATCTGAGACTCAATTCCGGATAACTGTTCTACTCCAATTGTAAAATTATAAGTGGTTCCTTTGCCAACTATGCTAGTAATTTCGATATTGCCTTTAAGAAGTTCGATATATTTTTTAGTCAGGATCAATCCAAGTCCTGTTGAATTGCCAAACTTAAAATTACCGAGTTCAGCTAAAGCAAAAGGCTTAAATATCTCATTCAATTTTGAAGATGAAATACCGTTGCTTGAATCAGAGATTTTAAAAATCAATTTATTCGGAAAAGGTGCTGAAACTAAGACAGATATTTTTCCTCGGTCCGTGAGCCGTAATGAAGTAGTGATTATATTAATTAAAATATAACGAAGCTTAGGTACATCAAGCTTAATATTATCCGGAATTTCTTTATCAATATTTACAATAAAATCAATTTTATTCCGGTTTATTTTATCTGTAAAAAGTTTAATTACTTCATTAACAAAAGCTTTAATGTTTATATTTGAAAGTGCCTCTTTTGTAGCACCAGATTCAATTTTAGCAAGATCGATAAGATCATTTATTAAGGCAAGCAGATTGAAAGCACTGTCCTTTAAAGTTGAAACATATTCGGCTTGCGAGGAAGTAAGATTGTCTTCATTAAGTAGGGAAGCAAAACCCATAATACTGTTTGTAGGCGTTCTGAGCTCGTGGGCAATTTCCGAAATTATTTGGCTTGTGGAAAGTGAGGTACTTTTGTTATTTCCCATCCAAATGTTTAATAAGTTTTTTGCAGCATCGCCAATATTTTGAAGATTATCTCTATCGCTATTTATAAATGGAGTTTTCTTTGCTATCTTAAACATTGCATTGTTTTTTCCATTAAGCTTAACAAAAAGGCACCCTTCATAAACAAGGTATTCTGCTATCTTTATTTCACAATCGGGCTGTATACTTAGTGCCGTAGTTGTTGCATTGCTTTTAAGGAGTTTGCACTCTTTACATTCTGTAGTTGAATTTTTAACTATGCTTTTTTTTGTCTCACCTGCTTTTCCGATTAAGGTAAGACTGTTGTTTTCATTTATTTTGAACAAAGCAACTGCTTGAAGTTCGTATTCGCTAACCAACAATTCGCATATTTTATCAGGAAGGTTTTGCGAAGTTTCAATTGCCAACTTTAACAGTTCGTTATTCTTGGCTAGAAATTCAATTTTAGAACTTTGCATCTAATACCTTAGCGCTTTAACCCTAAATTACTTGAAAAATATATTTGAAAACAAATATAAATATTTAAAAAGGAAAAAGAAAAATTTAATTATTCTTCTCTGATAAAATTTAACAGTATGAAGCAATGATAACTTGGAGTAATAAAATTTCGAATAAATTGGGATTCTATTTTCTATTACTCCTTTCCCAAGTATTTAAAGAAATTTATTCTGCTGCACTTGTCGTTCCTGAAGTCCAGATATTATTGTTCCGATTCTCATCCGGAAGTAATTTATCCGGATCAATTATAACTGAATCTATCAAGCTTGTTGAATTATATTTAAATGTCCATTCGCCGGAGCGCTGCCAAATTTCTACTGGAAGTTTCACTCTACCTGTATGACCATTAGATTCTTTAACTTCAACAGTAACGGGCATTACCATTTTTTGTAAATTCTCGATAGTAATTAATGCTCCATCTTTCGGATTGTCTGCAATATATTTTACATCCTTAACTGCTTGATCTAAAGTCCAATCTTTATAAAACCACTCTTTCCAAAACCAATTCAGATCTTCGCCTGCAGCATCATTCATTGTTCTGAAGAAATCTTTTGGAGTAGGATGTTTGTATGCCCATCTTCTAATATAAGTGCGAAAGGCATAATCGAATCTTGTAGAATCAAGAATATAATTGCGCAATAAATAGAGCCCAAAAGCAGGTTTGAAATAAGATTCAACGCCCCAATTACTAACCCGATAATCATCCGGGTAAGTCATAATCGGCTGCATATTTTTTCTTTCAATTGCTCTTGCAAGAAAATCCGGATGTTCAGGATATTGGTATTCCCCATGATTAAAATATTTTGATGAGTATATATTTATAAAAGTATTAAAACCTTCGTCCATCCAGGCATATTCACGTTCATCTGATCCTACAATCATGGGGAACCATGTATGACCAAACTCGTGTGTTGTTACATTCCATAAACTGGATGTTTTAGCACGCCAACCGCAAAAAACAATTCCCGGATATTCCATACCATTAACTATTCCAGCGACATTAACGGCTACAGGATAAGGATATTCATACCAGAGTTTTGAATTTATTTCCAAGGTGCCTTTTGTATATTCTGTTGATCTTCCCCATGCGGAATCTGAATCAACTTCGACAGGATAAACGGACATTGCAAGCGCTTCTTTGTTTTTAAGATTTACTCTAGCAGCGTCCCATACGAAAGCAGTTGAGCTTGCCCATGAAACATCTCTTGAATTTTCCATTTTGAAATGCCAGGTTAAAGTACCGCTGCTCTTAGGTCTCATTTGAGGTGTATTTACTTCTACTGGTTTAATGATGTAAACGGTCTTATCGCTTTTAGATGCTTTGTCCAATCTTTTTATTTCTTCTGAAGTTAGAACTTGTTCGGGATTTTGCAGCTTACCTGAACCAACTACTATTTGGTCGGCAGGAACAGTAATATAATAATCGAAGTTTCCATAATCTAAATAAAATTCTCCTGAACCTAAGTAGGGCAGAGTATTCCAGCCAATAATGTCATCGTAGACTTCCATTCTCGGATACCATTGTGCTATCTCATAAATAGTTCCGTTTTTAGTTGGGAGATAACCGGTTCGGTCAGATCCATGCATTGGAATGGTATAGCTATAATCAATATTGATTTGTACTTTGCTGCCTTTGGGTTCCATAGGCTTCGATAATCTAATCTGCATTCTTGTATCCGTTACAATGTAATCAGCGTTAGAAGTATTTCCGTTTTGAATTAATTTTACAGATTTAAGAATGTATCCATCGGTATAACTTTGTCCGCCAAACCTATATCCGTTAACCGGGGTAGTTGCGGTACCTCGGGATGTCTTTTTAAATATATTTTGATCGAGTTGCAGCCAGAGATAACTCAATCTATTTGGACTGTTGTTTGTGTAAGTGATTATCACGTTACCGGTGATTTCTTTTTTAGCAGTATCAAGAGAAGCGTGAATTACATAATCTGCTTCATTTGTCCAGTATGCTGGACCAGGAGCGCCACTTCCGCTTCTATAAATTGTTCCTGGCGAGCTAAGAAAATTAGGATCAAAGGTCTGATATGGATTGTATTTACTTTGCTGTTGGGAGAAAGATATGCCACTAAGTTGAAGAATAAATAATGAAAAAAAGAAAAATTTTAGTTTCATGACGGCTCCTGTATTTTAACTTATCTATAATTTTTTTGATGCTGGGAAAATTTAAATAATGAAATAATGGAACAAGAAATTAAAAGTCTTGTCCCATTATTCTTTCCGAAGAATCATTTCATAAAAAATTCAAACCAGTATACTAATAGATATGAAATCCGCTATCCCGGTTGGTCTATCAACAAGAAATTATTTACCTTTTGCAGTACCCGAAGTCCAAATGTTGTTTTCGGGATTTATGTCAGGCAGTTCTTTATCAGGATCTATTATAACTGAATCAATTATGCTTGTAGAATTATATTTGAATGTCCATTTGCCTGATCGCTCCCAGATCTCAACAGGTAAATGAATGCGACCAGTATGTCCATTCGATTCTTTTACTTCAACAACAACAGGCATGACCATTTTATCATTATTCGTAATCGTTATCAGTGAACCTTTAGACGGATCACCATCAATATATTTCACATCTTTTACGGCTTGATCTAAAGTCCATTTCTTTACAAACCATTCTTTCCAGAACCAGTTTAAGTCTTCACCGGAGGCGTCGTTCATTGTTCTGAAAAAATCAATTGGAGATGGATGTTTGTAAGCCCAGCGTTTTATATAAGTTTGGAAAGCGAAGTCAAATCTCTTATGACCAAGAACAAGATTCCGTAGCATAACCAATCCTAAAGCGGTTTTGTAATATTCCAAAGTATGAGTGTATTGCCATGGTATATTATCGGCGTATGTTAATATTGGCTGGGCAGCTGGATTAGTTAGGTAGCTTACAATTTCTCTAGCTGGATCGCCGCCTTTAGGTGCAAATTCACCGTCACGCTTAGGATAATATTCTCCATTATTAAAATCCTTATAACTTAGAACATCTATGAAAGTATTAAAGCCTTCATCCATCCAAGCATTTTCTCGCTCATCTGATCCAACAATCATTGGAAACCAATTATGTCCAATTTCATGATTGGTAACCATCCACAAATTTTTACGTTTAGCCTTCCAGTAGCAAAATACTATTCCGGGATATTCCATTCCTCCAACCGGTCCGCCAACGTTAATCGCATATGGATACGGATATTCATACCAATGTTTTGAAAATATTTCTACGCTTCTTTTTAGATATTCAGTTGAGCGTCCCCATGCGCTATCTCCTGAACTTTCTATTGGATAAACAGACATTGCTAAAGATTTCTTACCGCTTGGCAGATTTATTTTAGCAGCATCCCAAATAAATGCTTTGGATGCAGCCCAGGAAACATCACGTGTGTTTTCCATTTTAAAATGCCATGTCACTGTTCCACTGTGAACCGGTCTGTTTGATTCTTGTGCTACCTCTGAGGGACTTACGATAAATACAGTTTTATCGCTTTGATGTGCTTTCTGAAGTCTCTCAGTTTCAGTTTTAGTCAAGGTCTGCTGAGGATTGATTAATTCACCAGAACCAACAACAATCATATACCAAGGAACGCTAACGGTGTAGTCATAATTTCCATAGTCGCAATAAAATTCTCCTGCGCCTAGAAATGGTAAAGAATTCCATCCAATCAAATCATCATAAACTTCCATTCTAGGATACCACTGAGCAATATCGAAAATCTTTCCATTTTTTGTATCCATCCATCCACATCGTCCCAAGTTTTCAGGGGGTACTTTAAATGAATACTCAATATTGATGATTAACTCTCCTCCTTTGGATTTTAACCCTTCCGGCAATCTTATTTGCATCCTTGTGTCGGTGATTAAATAATCAGGCTTATAAGTTTTACCATTAAGTTCAATGGTGACACTCTTTATTTCATCGCCGCCGATGAATTTTTGATTGGTAGATAAATTCGGCGGGGAAGTAAGAGCGCTTCTTGAACTGTCGCGAAATCTATTTTGATCTAATTGAAGCCAGACATAATGAAGTGTATTAGGACTATTGTTAGTATATGTAATACTTACATTGCCCTGAATGAGATTATTTTTGTCATCGAGTTGAGCATCAATTTTATAATCAGCTCTATTTTGCCAATAGCCTGGACCGGGCTTACCACTGCCATCACGGTAATAAGTTCCTGGCTGGCTATCGAAAAGGGGATCAAATGTTTGGTTGGGATCGTATTTTGATTTTTCTTGGGAGAAATCTTGTCTTGAAAAGCATATAAACACAAATAGAATCAAGAAGCAGTAGAGTGATGTTTTCATATCAGCAAAAATAAATTTATGAATTTGATTCAGTAATCTAAAAATTAATATTATAAGAAACATAGAAAATTTGTAAAAAAAATCTTAAATCACATTTCGAAATCATATAATCATTCTGACAAGATTCATTATTATTTCTTAAGATCAATTAGTAAGGATTATTGATCAATCCGTCTTTGGAGATACTAGATAAGCATAGAACTAAAATTCTGAAAAATTTATGCGCTGCAGATTTTTTTCGTTTGCTATTGACAAATATAAAAAGTTAGGATATATTTGCGACCAGTTAAACGTTTAACTTAAAATGGCAATAACAATAAAAGATGTCGCAAAAGCAGCAAATGTTTCTATAGCTACGGTTTCGCTAGTAATGCATAACCATAGACGAATTTCTAAGGAAACTAAAGTTAAAGTCCTTGAAATTATAGAACAGATGAATTACCGTCCTTCGCGCTCAGCTAGAGGTTTGGTTTCAAGACGCACGGGCAATATTGGTTTTATACTCACTAATGATCACTTCTTAAGAACAGAACCTTTTTACACTCATATTTTTATCGGTACTGAAATAGAAGCTAGAGAGAATGATTTCTATGTACTTCTTAATACAATAAATTCTGATTTTAATGAAAGAGATCAACTGCCCAGGTTTATTTTAGACAGAAACATTGATGGTGTAATAATAGCTGGTAAAGTACCTCAATTATTGATGGAAAAATTAAGTCATTACAACTTTCCGGTAGTTTATATTGATTTCATACCAGCAAATAAAAATTATTCTACTGTATTAGTTGATAATGTAATGGGCGGTAGGTTAGCTACTAATCATTTGATTGATCTTGGACATAAAAACATTGCATTCATTGGCGGAGATATAGGACATCCAAGTATTAGTGATAGATTGACTGGATATATGAAAGCAATTGAATCGGCAAATCTTCCGATATCTCCAGATTTAATCGAAACGTCTGAAAATTATCCGGCAAGAACAAACGGATATAACGCAGCAAGAAAATTATTATCGGTAAATAAAAATATCACGGCAATATTTGCATGTAATGATGCCATGGCATTAGGAGTTATTCAATATTTAAAAGATCAAGGTAAAAGAGTACCGCAAGATGTATCTGTCATGGGTTTTGATGATGTTGTATCTGAGAGTTCAGTAGATCCACCGTTATGTACAGTTAGAGTACCGACTATGGAGATGGGAATGGAAGCTATGAAATTAATTTCTACTCTCTTAAAAGAATATGAATTTTATCCTAAAAAAATTATGATGCCTGTAGAATTAGTAGTACGCCAGTCTACTCAAAAAATTTAAGTCTATTTTCGAAAATTAAAATGCGAGCAGCAATATTCGATAAGCCTTACAGCCTCGAAATTAAAGATTATTCTCTTCCTAAATTGAAGAGTAAAGAAATTCTGATTAAAGTTGAAGCATGCGGAATATGCGGTACTGACTTTCATATTTATGCCGGTGAATCGTATTCCAAGCCTCCAGTAATTCCTGGACATGAATTTACAGGAATTGTTGTGGATAAAGGTGAAGGTGTTTACAACTTTAATATTGATGATCACGTAGCAGTAGATCCCAATATTTATTGCGGTGAATGTCAGTACTGCCGAGAAGGTAAAATAAATTTTTGTTCCAATCTTAAAGCTCTGGGTGTAAGTCTAAACGGAGGCTTTGCCGAATATTCAATTGTGCCAGTTTCTCAAGCTTATTTAATTCCAACAGAATTTTCATTTAAATCTGCAGCTTTCGCAGAACCACTCTCATGTTGTGTTCGCGGTATGGACAATGCTTCGATTAAGCTTGGAGAAAGTGTTGTAATTATCGGCGGAGGAACAATCGGACTTTTAATGCTTCAACTTGTAAACTTAAGCGGCGCCGGTAAAATAATATTGATTGAGCCGGTTGAAGAAAAAAGAAAATTAGCCGCAAGCCTGGGCGCTGATTTTGTGTCCGATCCTAATTCATCAGAAATGCTAAGAAATATTTCGGATTTAACTCAAGGCGGACCGGATGTAGTTATTGAATGCGCTGGAAACAGTACGGCAGCTAATTTAGCTGTTAATCTCCCTAAGCGCGGAGGCAGAGTTGTTTTATTCGGTCTTTCTGGAAAAAAGGATATGCTGAATATTAATCTCCAGGATTTTTTTCTTAAAGAACTTTCAATTAAAGGATCGTTACTTAATCCATTTACATTTTCAAGGGCGGTAGAACTCTTGGTTACCGGAAAAGTTAAACCGGATAGACTTCAACCGGAAATTATGCCGCTTATAGATTTGAAAAAGATTTTATCTGAACCACGTAAATCATCTGTCATAAAATATCAAATAACACCAAATTAAAAAGGAGCACTATATGAAAAAAAATAGACAATCTTATTGGTTCCTAATGATACTGATGGGTATTTTGTTTAGTCCTATGTTACTTTTGGGTCAAACAAATTACACATTAAATCAAATTGCCGGTTTTGAAGGGACATTACCTTCATACTGGAATATAGGCAACCAACCTACAGGCAGCACTTTAACCTGGGCTACCGACCAATATATTTCGATGGGACATTCTATCGAAATTCAAAAGAGTGCAACATCAGATTCTGCTGCATGGATCTCGGATAACATGTGCGACCTATGGTCACCAACAATTCCTGCAAATGTTGATCTTCTCTTTGGTGCTTGGATTAAAACTTCCGGCGTAAATACAAATCCTACTTCAGATGATCAGAGATGGTATATTGCTTATACCTTCTATGATAGTGCCGGCGCTTTAATTGGAACAGTTAAACTTCCTATTGATCAGTCCCAAGCAACAAGCACCGGTTGGATGGCAGATACAACTGCTGTTGGGCAAGTTACACTTCCCAAAGATGCATGGAAAATGATTATTAGCTTTGTAGGCGGTAAGAACGCAACAGGTACAGTTTGGGCTGATAATTTTATATTTATCGGAAGAAACGGTGCCTGGGCAGGACAAGACTGGGATACTCAGTTAGGAGTACCAACCGGTTGGTATTACTGGATGCCGCCAAACGGAGGAAACGATGGTCAGCTTAATGCCGGTTTTGAAAACACCTTAGTAACAAATACAACTTCACATTCAGGAAATTACTCTCTGGAATTTAATATGCCCGCAGGCAGGGACTCGAGAGATGGTTTTATCAGCACGCATCGTCTGCCTTTTAGTGCAATTGATCCTACAATAAAACCAGGAGACATAATTCAACTTAGTGTTTGGGTTAAAGGAAGCAATTTGCAACCAGATTCTGCGGCAGCTCATCCAACTACCTGGGCTGTTGGTATTACTCCTCAATTCTTCACCAAACTTGGAAATAATGACGGCTGGGACGGTACAGGAAATGACTATCAATTTACTTTACCGAATGCAACTTCATTTAATTGGACAAAATATTCTGTTGATGTTCAAGTTCCAACAAATCCGGCTACATCAGGAATGGAAATCCGGCTTCACGTTTATTCAACTTTTGTCGGTACAATTTATTTTGATGACGTAAGTGTTACGAAAATTTCGAATCCAACTCTTGCACAAATTGCAGGCTTTGAAGGCGATGAACCCTCTTTCTGGTACATGGGAAATAACCCCGGCGGAAGCATAATGAGCTGGGCAACCGACCAATATATGTCGATGGGACACTCACTCAAAATTCAAAAAGAGGTAACTAGTGATTCCGCTGCTTGGGTATCTGAGAACATGTGCGATATTTGGTCACCTAATGTTCCGGCTAATGTTGATCTTCTTTTCGGTGCCTATGTAAAGACTCAAGGAGTAAATACCAATCCAACTTCAGATGATCAGAGATGGTATATTGCTTATACTTTTTATGATACAACCGGAAATTTAATTGGATCAGTTCAACTTCCAATAGATCAATCGCAGGCAACAAGCTCAGGATGGATGGCTGATACTACCGCAGTTGGACAAGTCTCATTACCAAAAGATGCTTATAAGATGATAATCAGTTTTGTTGGCGGTAGAAATGCTACCGGTACCGTTTGGGCTGATAATTTTATCTTTACCGGAAGACGCGGCGCATGGGCTGGGCAGGATTGGAATACTCAGTTAGGCGTTCCAACCGGATGGTATTACTGGCTGCCTCCAAACGGTGGAAACGATGGTCAGCTTAATGCCGGTTTTGAAAATACCTTAGTAACAAATTCAACTGCTCATAGTGGAAATTACTCTTTAGAATTTAATATGCCGTTTGGCAGAGACTCAAGAGATGGATTTGTCAGTACACATCGTATGCCTTTTAGTTTAATTGATTCTACAATTCATCCCGGTGACTTTATAAAAGTAGGTGTCTGGATTAAAGCCAGCAACCTTTTACCTGACTCTGCCGCAGCACATCCAGGTCAATGGGGCGTTGGAATTACACCTCAATTCTTTACTACACTTGGGAATAACTCTGGTTTTGACGGAACAGGTCCGGACTCTGTATTTACATTACCATCAGTTACTAATTTCGATTGGACACAATTCTTTGTTGATTTCCAGGTCCCAACTGATAAGAATTACTCTGGTGCAGAATTTAGACTTCACATATATTCGTTGTTTACCGGAACAGTCTACTTTGACGATCTTACGGTTCAAAAAACATCTGGAACAACTGCTGTTACTGACCTTGGTAAACTAGTCCCGGCAAAGTTCCAGGTTTTCCAGAATTATCCTAATCCGTTTAACCCAACAACAACAATCAGCTATGCATTGCCGAATCCTTCACAGGTTAGAATAGTAATCTATGATATACTCGGTCGCGAAGTTAGAACGCTTGTAAATAGCGAACAGCAAAGCGGAGTGCATAACATTGTATGGAATGGATTGAATAATGATGGACAGCAAGTCGCAAGCGGTACCTATATTTATAGAGTAAAAGCAGGCGATAATGTTCAAGTAAAGAAAATGCTATTCTTGAAATAACTACTTTAGTGAGACTCATCCTGATTTGATAGGGATGAGTCTCACTTTTCTAATTGAGCAGACGAGTCTCTTGCTTAAAACAAATTAACCGGCAAGGGTAAAAAAACATGAACAATTTTTACAAAGTTTTAAATAATCTTTTTAAATTATTAGTAATTGCGGTTTTAGTATCTTGCGATCTATTTGCCGGAACAACTGGAAAAATAGCCGGCAGAGTAATTGACGCAAAAACTAAGGAGCCAATGATTGGCGTTAATGTACTTATTGTTGGTACGTCAATGGGCGCTGCAACAGATGTGAACGGAAATTATTTTATTATCAATATCCCTCCCGGAGTTTATACTTTAAAAGCATCTACAGTAGGATATGGATCTGTTGAAGTAAAAGATGTCCGTGTATCTGTAGACCAAACTACTAAGATTAATTTTGAATTAAGTGAAGAAGCTGTGCAGGTTCAAACTGTAGTTGTTACAGCATCCAAACCGTTAGTTCAAAAAGATTTAACTTCAACTCAATCGAACATATCAGGCAGCAGCATTTCAATGCTTCCGGTGGAGGATGTGCAGTCTGTAGTTAATCTACAAGCTGGCGTAGTTGATGGTCACTTTAGAGGCGGCAGATTAGGCGAAGTAAAATATCTAATCGATGGCGTTTCCGTTAATGATGTTTACTCCGGTGATGCGACTATGGAAGCCTCAACAAACAGTATCCAGGAACTTCAAGTAATAACCGGAACATTTAATGCTGAATATGGTCAGGCAATGTCGGGAGTTGTTAACCAAATAACCAAAATACCGGAGGACCATTACAGTGGCAGTTTCTCGGTATATTCAGGAGATTATGCTACATCAAGAACAAATCTCTTTCAATATATGGGTGGATTCAATCCTGCAAGAACTTATAATATTCAAGGTAGCTTAAGCGGACCGATTCCAGCAACAAATAAGTTTGTTAAATTTTTTACTTCGGCAAGATATCTTAGCGATGATGGTTATCTTTATGGAAAAAGAATTTTTAATCCGGATGATTCTTCTAACTTTTCTTCAAACAATCCGAGCCAATGGTATATCGGTGCTACAGGAGATGGAAAAGATGTGCCGATGAATTTTTCCAGACAATTAACTCTTCAGGGTAAATTAGTTTTTAAAGTTGGGCAGGGAAAAGGAATCGTCCTAGAAGGTCTATATCAAAAGCATGATTATGAAAACTATGATCATATGTTCATTTATGATCCGGATGGAAATTATAAGAACTATGAATATAGTTATCTTGCTAGCATAAGTTACACGCATGTATTTAGCCGCTCAGCCTTTTTAGATTTACTAGCTTCGAATTATACTTCAGATTATAAACAATATGCATTTGCTAACCCGTATGATCCGCGGTATGTAACTCAAGATAGATTTAGTCAGGTTAGCGGTAATGCACTTTATGTCGGCGGAACTCAGAATTGGCATTTTATGCACAATACTAAAACATATACGCTGAAAGCTGATTTAACTGATCAGTTAAATGATATTCATGAACTGAAGACAGGAGTTGAAGCTGATTTAAATACACTAAACTATCAGGACTTTCAAGTATTAGTCGATGCATCAACTGGTTATAAACCGGAACTTCCACAGGTTGGGGCTTTTGATTATAATATTTATGATAATCATCCATACCAGTTAGCGGCTTACATACAAGATAAAATTGAATTAGATTATTTAATTGTAAACGTCGGATTAAGATTTGATTACTTCCAGCCGGATGCTAACGTACTTAATGATCCTAATAATATCGCAGTACTTGATACATTGCTGCCTCCTTTCCCAAGTCAATATTTTCATAGAGCCAGTGCAAAATACCAGTGGAGCCCAAGGCTTGGCATTTCCTATCCAATGGGCAGTAATGGAGCAATTCATATTTCATACGGACATTTCTTCCAGGTTCCACCATTTCAATACTTGTATGATAATCCGAACTTTAGGATTCCGCTCACTGGAAATTATCCGAATCTGATTGGCAATATGATTGGTAATGCAGATTTGAAACCACAGGAAACGGTAATGTACGAAATAGGCTTGCAGCAGGCATTAACAGATGATATTGGATTAAATGTTACTGCATATTATAAAGATATTCGTAATCTTTTAGGTGTTGAGCTTTTCGTAAAGAATAATTTTAAGAAGTTTGCAGAGTATATTAATACAGACTATGGCGATGTCAGCGGATTTACAATTTCATTCGATAAAAGATTTAGTCATGGCATTGGTGCGAGTATAGATTATACTTTCCAGGTTGCAAAAGGTGATGCATCAGATCCTAATGAAGTATATAATCTTGCGCAGGCATCACCACCTATTGAAGCTAACAAACAATTAGTACCGCTTGATTGGGACAGAAGGCATTCTTTAAATTTTACACTTACTGCTGGAATCCCGGATGACTTTATTGCAAGCGCTGTAGGTCAATTAGGTTCAGGTTTACCTTATACTCCTTCCTATCAGAATCAAAGAACAGGTTTGGAGAACAGTGCTAATAAACCGACCTTCTTTAATGTCGATCTTTATATTACTAAATATTTAAAACTGATGGGAATGAATTTTTCTATCTTTGCAAAAATTTATAACCTATTTGATACTCCTAATGAGCTTAATGTATTTACGGATACCGGCAGAGCTGGTTACACGCTTGATGAGACCAGACCGCAGGCTCCGCCGAGAGGTATCAATACTATTCAAGAATTTTTTACAAGACCTGATTTTTATTCAGCTCCAAGACAAATATTGCTTGGAATGTCAATGGATTTTTAATTTAGAATTTTGAGGTAGGCTGCCGTGAAAAATAAATGGTTGTCAAATTTTTATTTTCTTTTAATTGGATTACTATTTTTATACTCCGCAAATATTTTTGCGCAAGTGATTGTCGATAAGAATAAAGGTAATCATAACTATACTAAAATGGGGATTATGGATGGCAATCTTGTAGAGACTTGCTTTTATAATTTTGGTGAAATAGCGGATTGGCAGAATCAGCCGACTATTAGCGGAGTGTGGCCTAAAGGTACGAACCATACTTATGTTGACGGTGTTGCAATCATAGTTCAAGCTGAAGCGCATAAAAACGGAAATACCTTTCATCCATTGGAAACTAATTATTATGAGTACACAAGGTACAATCCTGCAACTGGAGTAACTTATGGCTGGTGGCCATTACCTGGTTATGCCAATCCAAATCAATCCAGCGTTGCACGAAGCGACGATCCAACTACCTGGCCTTCAACCTGGCCCGATAGACCAAGCGATTGGAACGGGCTATGGGACGGATTCTTTGGAAAGGGAGTAAGGAATGCCGACCTTGAATCATATTTTGTTTTCGATGATAATGAAGACCGCGATTACATTAACAAATATGGTTTTTATCCTGATGCTGATGACACCACACGAGGCGGATTGGGAATGCAAGTTCATGGAAGAGGTTTCCAATGGTCTCAAGTTCTGGCTGAGGATGTAATCTTTTGGTATTATGAAATTACAAATATGGGAACGACAGATTATCCCAAAACTTTGTTCGCTCAATATGTTGATTGGGGAATAGGCGGGCACGATAACTCCTCAAACAATGCGGGAGATTATGATCAGCTTTTAAATATTTCTTATGCTTGGTCTACTGTAGCATTTGGAAGCCCTGGACATTGGAGCCCGGTTGGCATGGCTGGTTATGCATTTCTGGAAAGTCCTGGAATATCTGATGATGGTATAGATAATGACCACGATGGAATGATTGACGAAAGCAGATCTGATCCTGCTGCAACGTGGCCGAGATATCCCCAACTGCACGGTCCCATTTATGAGGCTTCATCACCGTATGCTGCAAAGTTGGAAAAATTATACGGTGTTCCGCCGGTTGCACCTGGCGGTGTTAAGGCTGCATTTATTGCTACACATGACACTGCAGCTTTTAAGAGATTTTATAATTACCAATCTCTTGATGATGTGCCGGCTATACAAAATAAATTGTGGTGGCCTGGAGATGAAAACGGAAACTGGAATCCACAATACGATGATGTCGGCAGCGATGGTATTGGACCGTATGATCCTAATTATACAGGACCAGATGCAAACGGAACTGAAGGAAATTTAAGACCGGATCAAGGCGAGCCCCATTTCGGAATTTTGGATAAAGATGAATCAGATCAGCTTGGCTTAACAGGATTTTTAATAGCTGCTGTTCATACTTACGATTTAAATAATGATGAAAGAAACTGGGGCATGTTATCAGCTCTGCCATCTCCACACGGACAGACGCTTGTTGGAGTTAACCTTGCAAACTTTTTCTCAAGTTATATGTTTCATATGGATGGGAGAAATACTTATTCTCAGCAGCAAGGTCAATTAGAAGAAACAGGCAGCACGCAGCGTTTCTCAATGGCATTAATATTTGGCATTAACGTCGATGATTTATTTAGAAGAAAAAACACTGTTCAATCTATATATAATGCTACTTACAATTTTGCTAAGCCCCCTGATAAACCGATTGTTAAAGCTATTGCAGGAGATCATAAAGTAACTTTGTATTGGGACGATAGAGCCGAGCATACCTTCGATGCATTTTATCAGAGAGTAAATTTTGAAGGCTATAGAATATATCGTGCTACAGATCCTAACTTCCTGGAAGATCAGATCATTACTGATGCATACGGTAAGGCAACTTTCAGACAGCCTATCGCTCAATTCGATTTGAAAGATGGTGTAACTGGATTGTTTCCGATCTCTGTAAACGGCGCTATGTTTTATCTCGGTGATGATTCAGGTCTTCAGCATTCTTTTGTAGATACTACTGTTGAAAACGGACAAACTTATTTTTATGCAGTGTGCGCTTATGATAAAGGATTCTTAACTACAAATATAAATGGAGTGCAGGAAGGAATTCCGCCGTCTGAAACTACAAGTATTATTAAAGAAGATGCAGCAGGACATTATAAGACTGACGTTAATACTGCAGTTGTAATTCCAACTGCACCGGCTGCAGGATATGTGCCTCCTGAAATTTCTTCGGTAATTAACAGCGGTCCCGGAACTGGTACTGAATCCATCCAGATTCTTGATCCTGATTCGATTAAAAATTATAATACTTATCGAGTTGTGTATAAGGATAATTCACAATTCCATACCGATCCTAATCCTTTCTATGCAATAATAGATTACTCTGATAATGATACGTTAATTAACTTTACTCAATTCAACGGCAACCAGGTTACCACGCCAGTAATCGACGGAATGAGTCTGACATTAACCAACGATACCAGTGTTACAATCGATCAAGCTAATTCAGGATGGGAAAAAGGAAACAGTAACTACATAGTTCAGCTTGGTTTTGATTCCAGATATGCTAATAGTTATTCAGGACAGCGTGTAAACTTCCCGGCTGATTTTGAGATTACTTTTACTCAGCCAGGACAAGGAGATACATCATATCCAACTGGAGTTTTCTCTCAACCTATACCATCTAATGTTATTATTAAAGATGTTACTGATAATGTACCTCATATGCAATTCATGTTCTTTGATAATAATAACGATCAGAAATTTGATGCCGGTGATGCTATCTTTATAATTGCCGGAGATTCATTGGGCGGCAAAGTTACAAGCAACTCGAACCGTCATGTTGGCTGGTCAATTTCTTTAATACAGGATACATCGATTGCTGCCGATAAACAAATAGCTCCGCAGCCAGGAGATGTTTATAAGATTGTAACTACAAAACCGTTTAGAACGGGAGAATACTATCAGTTCACAACTAAATCATCGTACTTTGATAAATCAAAACTAATGCAGGACATGAGCGATATCGCTGTTGTACCTAATCCATATGCAGGTGCAGCTTCCTGGGAACCTGCAACTCAACAAGTAGGAAGAGGAGAAAGGCTGGTATATTTTATTCATCTTCCTAACGTATGCACCATTAAAATTTACACTATAAGTGGAAATCTTGTGCAGACACTACACCATCAGAGTAGTTTGGCAAATGGACAGGAGCCATGGAATCTGGTTTCCAAAGATGGAATGGATATTTCTTTTGGTGTTTATGTCTATGTGGTTGAGTCTCAGTACGGAAAGAAAATCGGCAGATTTGCTGTAATTAAGTGAGCTCATTATGCAGATAAATTTGGATAAGAGGCTTTTATGAATATCAAATTTTTACTTATTATCATTTTATTAACATTTACATTTTTAACTTCATCATTTGCGCAAAGTATAAATGTTTCAAAAACGGGAACAACTGCAGCAACATTCTTGGAAATTGGTATTGGTGCTGAAGCCAACGGAATGGGTGCTGCTTTTGTCAGCCGGGCAACCGATGCAACATCGCTTTACTGGAACCCAGCAGGTATTGCGCAGCTTGTTAATAACGATGCAGTAGTTGTTCATGCAAACTGGATTGCGGCAACAAACCTTGATTGGGCTGGACTTGTACTTCCACTCGGTGAGTTTGGAAATATCGGCTTCAGTTTTACCTCGCTTTCGATGCCTGATGAAAAAGTTAGAACAGTTCAACAACCTGAAGGAACCGGAGAATATTTTAGTGCGGGAGATATTGCAATTGGAGTATCTTATGCAAGAAACTTGACTGATCGATTCTCAATAGGATTCACAGGTAAATATATTCAGGAAACAATCTGGCATATGTCGAGTAGTGCGTTTGCTTTCGATATTGGAACTTTATTTAGGACAGACTTGTTCGGTGGAATGGTGATTGGCGCTTCCATTTCTAACTTCGGTACACCGATGAAACTATCTGGAATTGATACGCGAACTTTTGCTCAGGTTGATCCTTCGGTATACGGATCAAATGACCAAATACCATACAGCATTGATCTTGATTCATGGGGACTTCCGCTGCTGTTCAGAATAGGTGTTTCAACTAATGCAATTAAGACGCAGGATTACCGTTGGACTGTCGCACTCGATGCTTTACATCCTAATGACAATTACGAAACTTTCAATGTCGGAACCGAATTCGCATATAAGGAATTTTTATTCTTGCGTGCAGGTTTTCAATCTCTTTATTTTGTTGATCCAAACACTGGTACTGCTGACAGAAGTTTCTTTAAACAGCCTCTTTATACAGGTGAAGGCGGATTATCTTTGGGTATTGGAGTAAATTCTAAAATGCTTTTTAGTTCGAATGTAGTTAGGTTTGATTACGCTTATCGAAACTTTGGTGTACTTGATGGAGTCAATTATTTTTCCGTCGGTATTGAATTTTGATTAATATTTTTTAGATGATGAAACGGCTTGATAAACTAGGACACTTATTAGTGTGCTTTTTCATAATTGCTTTACTTGCAGGTTACAAGAGTTATGCTGGAGGTAAACAAATTAAAAATGAAAAAATCAATTACGATACGGCATACAATACTCCGCTTGGAAATACCGTTCTGGCAAGAATCGGAAATAAAAATATAACGGTAAGAGAGTTTTTATGCGGCTATGAATTCGGACCTGCATTTGTAAAAAGAGATAAAGACTCCAGAAAAAAGTATCTAAAATACATGATTGATGAGAAGCTTTTAGCGTTGGATGGTTATAAAAAAGGCTATGCTGATTCCTCACGAGTAAAGGATCTTCTTGGTGCTATAAAAGGCGATTTAGCTTCGAAAGAAATGTACAAAGACGATATTCTTAAGAAAGTAAAAATTCCGACAATCATGCTCAACAGGGCAATAGAAGAAAGTAAAATCACATATCAGTTAAAATGGATTTATACGCCAACTAAAGACAGCATGTATTTTTATGTTGATGAATTAGGTAAAGGCGTTCCTTTCGATTCATTATTCAAAATGCAATTAAAAGATTCTGTTTTTGCTGATCAGCGTTCTTTGAAAGAAACTAAATTTAAGCTTAGAATGCGCAACCTTCCAATGTTCAAAGATATCGATAATATGAAAGCCGGTTCTATTACAGAACCAATTGAAGGACCTGACGGCTGGTATATGATTAAACTTGTCGATGTCTGGAAAAATATGATTACAACTCAGACACAATTCGAAAAAGAAAAATATGATGCTCGCCAGGCTCTAACTATGAATATTGCCGATACTCTCTCTGATAAATATGTTAGATCAATGATGCTTGAACATAATCCTGTAATTCAAGCAAGAGCTTTTGATATTCTTCGCTCTTATATGGGGAACTATGTATTACCGGAAAATAAATTTAAAGCCTGGAAACTAGATGAGAGAATGCACAGCGAAATTGCACATTATGATTCTCTCGGCAATTCTGACTTTAAAAATATTACACTCGTTACATTAACCGGTGGTGATATTTCTTTAAGCGATTTTATAAATTGGTATAAAATGCGAGATGAGTATTTAAAGTTTAACGAAACCGGGTTCGATCCTTTTTCTGCTTCGCTTGAACAAATGATCTGGCAAATGGTAAGAGATCATTTGCTTGTACAGAGAGCCTACAAGAGAGGTTATCAAAATCTTGATATTGTTAAACAGCAGGTAAACTGGTGGCAGGATAAAATTGTTTATGCTGTTGTTAGAGATCAAATCGGAAAATCTGTTGGATTAAACATTGAATTGCCGCCTTCCGTTAAAGCAAAAAATATCGAAGATAAAAACCAGGAAATGATAACGAAGATATTCAGAACATTGCAGCAATTAAAAAAGGAATATAAGATTCACATAAATGAAAATGTTCTGAAAGAAATTCAAGTCCAGGATAGAAACGATCCAAGAGCAATCGATGTTTATATGGTAAGGAAGGGAGGAACTTTTCCGCATCCGGTATTCCCTTCAATAGATTATGCCTGGCAGAATTGGGAGTGATCAATTAAAAATGAAAAATTCAAAATTAAACATTAGCCCGATAAACAGAACTATTTTATCGTATCAGATTCATCGTTCCAGTGATCCATTTCATCAATGGGTTATCTAACTTGAGTTAATTAAGTTTATTCATGAAAAGATTTTTACCGAAATACTTTTTCCTTTTATTATTAGCCATTGTACAATTCTCTTGCTCAACAAGGAGAGATAGGGACCCAAACCATTTGATTTACTGGTCGAGCAATAATACTCAGGAAATATCTTTTGCAAAATATATAGTAGATAAATGGAATCAGAACCATCCAGGTCAAAAAATATCTTTTCAACCGGTACCGGAAGGACAGTCAAGTGAAGAAATTATTTTAGCTGCTGTTGTCGGGAAAACAACACCTGACATTTATTCCAACATGTGGCAGGGTGATGTGGAAGATTATGCTAAAGCCGGAGTTCTAGTTGCTCTTGACACTTTAAAAGGTTTCAAGGATTTTATTTATTCAAGATGCGACAGTTCGGTTGTTAAAGAAGTAACAAGCGAGGATGGGCATATTTATCAGATACCGTGGAAGATAAATCCTATCATGCTGATGTACAATGAAAATATAATTAAGCAGCTTGGATTAGATGCACCGCCGTCAGACTATAGTGAGTTTGACTCAGCATCTGAAAAGTTTAAAGATGAAAATATTGGTCCACATGGTTATGTTACAAAATGGTTCGGATATTCAGAAGTGCTGGTAACATGGTGGCAAAGGTTTTTTGATTTTTATCCATTATACCTTGCCGCCTCAAACGGAGCGCCGCTTGTAAAAGATAACAAGGCTGCATTTGATAACAAATACGCAGTTGAGGTTTTTTCTTTTCTCCGGAATCTTTATGCTCATAATTATTTTGCGAAGGAAAGACTTTCTGCAAGAGAGGATGTTTTCCTTTCCGGTACAATCGCAACAAGATTTACCGGTCCCTGGGAAATTGCTCATGCTAATAAATTTAAGCCGGCGGGATTCAAATTCAATTTTACTCATGTCCCTGTTCCAGATGATCACAAAGGTCCAATTTATACTTACTGCGACCCTAAGAATATAGTAATATTTAAGACTTGTCCGAATCCCGAACTTGCTTGGCAGTTTATCCGTTTTATGATTGAGAAACAGAATGACTTGAAGCTGCTCGAATATACTGATCAGCTTCCGAGAAGAAAAAATCTGGAAACGGATCCAATGTTTGCAGAGTATTTTAAGAAAAAGCCAAAGATGATTGAGTTTGCAAAGCAGTCGAAATATGTTCGTGGTATTGATCAATATCCGAATATGACGGAGGTGTTCGATATAATTTCTCAGGAGTATGAGGCGAGTGTAATATACGGAAAGAAGTCACCTGCAGAGGCTATTCATGAGGCTGCGAAGCAAGTCAATCTACTTTACATGAAGTGAGAATGAAAACAAAAAAGTATATTCCGTATCTTTTAGTGTCTCCGTACATTCTGTACTTCTTGCTGTTTGTGGCATATCCAGTAGTCTTCTCGGTTATTCTAACTTTTAATAAGTGGAACATAATTTCTCCGATGAAATTTATCGGACTTACAAATTACCGCCATCTTTTTAAAGATGTATTTTTCTTTAAATCAATTACCAACACATTAATTTTCCTGGTTATACATATTCCGCTGCAAATAATAGTTGCGCTTTTCTTAGCCGAAATATTAAATCAAAAGATTAAGTTCCGCGGTTTTTTTAGAGCGGCATTTTTTCTTCCGGTAATTGTCTCCGGTGTTGTTGTTACCATTCTCTGGCAGCAGCTTTATGGATTTGAGACCGGTTTGCTGAATCGAGTATTGATCTTTTTAGGCTTAGGAAGAATTGGCTGGCTTGTGGATCCGTCTTGGGCAATGCCTTCAATTGCTATAATGGCTACATGGAAAAATGTCGGACTCTATATAATTTTGTTTCTCGTCGGGCTTCAAACGGTTCCAAAACATTATTATGAAGCTGCGGACCTTGAAGGCGCAAACCACTGGCAGAAGTTTAAGAATATAACTTTGCCTATGATAAATCCGACGATCTTTATGGTAGTTGTTCTCTCAACAATTGGCGGTTTCTCTTTATTTATTGAACCGTACATTATGACCGGCGGAGGTCCGTTAAACAGTACATTGTCTGCTGTGCTTTACATTTATAAGCAAGGATTTTTCTACTACCACATGGGTTATTCAGCAACACTTGGGTTATTCTTTGCTCTTTTGATATTATCAGTCGTAGCAATCCAAAAAAAGTTTATCGAGAAAGAGAAATAATTTTCGATGAAAAGAATTTTATTCTACATATTGCTGACATTAGGAGCTTTGATTTTTCTTTACCCATTTCTCTGGATGATTATTGCTTCAATCTCACCTGAGAACCAAATAGGCAATCTTACCTTCTTGCCGACTGCTCTTACATTAAGCAGCTACAAACAGATGTTAAGCAAAATTCCGATAGGTAGAGCATTTTTTAATAGCTTATTTGTTTCATCAGTAATTACGTTTGGAGTGCTGGTGTTCGGCTCAATGGTGGGTTACGCTTTATCGAGGTTAGAGTTCAAAGGTCGTGATCTTATTTTTTATATTATAATATTTACGATGACTTTACCTTTCCAGATTACATTAATTCCGCAGTATATTCTTATGGTTAAGTTTGGTTGGGTTGATACTTACTGGGCTCTAATTGTTCCTTACCTGATGAATGCGCTTGGCATAATAATGTTTAGGCAATATTTTAAAAGTATACCTCAAGATTTACTTGATGCGGCAAGACTTGACGGCTGCGGTGAATTAAAAATTATTTTTAAGATTCTCTGGCCGAACTCTGTTCCCGCATTGGTAACCATAGGAATTATAACTTTCATGGCTTCATGGAACGAAGTCCTCTGGCCTTTAATTGTAATTAGAAATGATCATCTTATGACGATGCCTCAGCTAGTAACACTGTTTGCTGTTGGAGGAGCAGCGGAATCGCAGCTCGGAGTAAAACTTGCAGCAGCAACAATGCTTGCACTGCCTATTGTTCTGGCGTATTTGTTCTTCCAAAAGTATTTTATTGAAAGCATGGCTTCAACTGGAATAAAAGAATAGAAAGAGAAATTATGTTTGCGACACGATTAACGAAAAAGCTTAATTCAAATCCCGAACGGGTGATTCTTCAATTATTCAATCCGGGCGGTACTAATCGGATTTTAAATGTAATTGAGCGAATAATGTCTCTGTCAGAAATTGAGGTTGTTCGACAGCTTGAAAAAATTACACACGATTTTTCTTCACGGCACTTGAGTTTTAAACACAAGTTGATGAAGAATTACAGTCAGATAGAAAATTACATTCCGACCGCAAACAAACTTAGCAAAGAACGTAAACTTCTATTAGGTGCGTATTTTTCAAAAGAATATTCAATCGAAGCAGCAGCGTTATTTAATCCTTCTTTAGTCATGCATCCTGATCAGAGTTTTTTGAAACCGGGATTAGTTAGATTTATTTTAAGTCTTAGAGCTACAGGTGAGGGTCACATTTCATCAATTGAATTTAGAAGCGGCATAATTGACGAGAATGGTGAAATTTACTTTGATGAAACCTCCAGGTTTTGTGAATTGCCTATTAAAGATTCTAAAAGAAATTTTGAAAGGAAGTATGTTGCTGAAATTCTTAAACTTGAAAGCAATGAAGAGCAAAATATTTTACAATCTTTACCGGAAGCATTTTCAAGTGAGAATTTAAAAAAGGAAAGAGATATCATTTTCAATAAGGAATTACCGGATAATTCAATAAAAATCTTCGATAAGATTTACAGCTATGTTGACTCCAATTATGTAATTGAATTTAATGAGTCAACTTCGTTATCAGAGAGAATTATTTTTCCAAATTCAGTAAATGAATCTAATGGTATGGAAGATGCTCGCTTTGTAAAATTTACTGAAGATGACGGGACAAGTAATTATTACGCAACTTATACTGCATACAACGGCAGAAATTTTGGAACTCAACTGATTGAGACAAAAGATTTTTTAAAATTCAAGATTCATACTATGCGGGGAAGTGCCGTTCAGGACAAAGGCATGGCTCTGTTTCCACGTAAGATAAAAGGGAAATATGTTATTACATCAAGGCAAGGCGGCGAAAATTTACAAATAATGTTTTCAGATGATCTGTTCAATTGGGAGAAGTTTGAACAGCTTCAAATACCGGTTGAGCCATGGGAGTTTGTTCAACTAGGTAACTGTGGTTCTCCAATTGAAACTAAATACGGCTGGCTCTTAATAACACATGCAGTTGGATATTTCAGAAGGTACAGTATGGGTGCTATGTTGCTGGACCTTGAAAATCCTTCTAAGGTGATAAGTAAGTTGAAAACTCCGTTGATTGAACCTATTGAAGATGAAAGAGATGGATATGTTCCGAATGTAGTTTATTCTTGCGGCTCTATGGTTCATAATAATGAGCTATTTATTCCATATGCAATGTCAGATGCTTACTGTGGTTTCGCTAAGGTTTCGCTTACAGGTTTATTATCAAAATTACTCGAAGGAAAATAAAAATGAAATTAATCAACTTAAATTATTTTAATAACCATTTTATGGGGGTTCATTAATGGGTATAACCAGATTTAACCAAAATCCAATTCTGACTAAAGAGAGCATTTCATTTAAAGTTAACAGCGTATTCAATGCAGGCGCTGTAAAATTTAAAAATGAATATCTGCTCGTCTGCCGTGTAGAAATGCCGACCGGAAGATCATCCTTTTTGATTGCAAGAAGTAAAGACGGTATTAATTTTAAAGCTGATGATGAGCTGTGTTTAACTCCGTCTGATCATGGTGTATTTAACAAATATACGGAATGGGGAATCGAAGATGCACGTGTAACAAAAATCGGAGCCAAATATTATTTGACTTACACCGGATATTCAAAACATCAACCTCTTGTAGTTTTAACTGAAACTGAAGACTTTGAGAAGTTTAATGTGCTTGGTCCGATTAGCGAGCCATTGAATAAAGATTGTTCTTTGTTTCCTGAGCAGATTAATGGTTATTATTGGAAGATTGATAGACCATCTGCAGGTAGCAGACATGATATATGGATCTCAAAAAGTCCTGATCTTATTCATTGGGGCAGTTTTGAATTTTTAACTGAGCCTGTAGCAGGAACATGGGAAGCAGATAAAATCGGCATTTCAACGCAACCGTTTAAAACAAAGGAAGGCTGGCTTGTACTTTATCATGGTGTCAGAGGATATGGAGTTAGCAGTTCACTTTATAAGTTAGGTGTAATGCTACTTGATCTGCACAATCCTTTGAAAATTATTGGAAGAAGTGCAGAGCCAATACTTGCACCAGAACTTGATTATGAAAGAATAGGCGATGTTGGAAATGTAGTTTTCTGCAACGGATGGATAATTGAGAATAATGGGGATGTGAAAATTTATTATTCAGGCGCTGATACCAATATTTGCCTTGCTACAACTACTGTCGATTATCTACTGTCAATTTGCAAATAGTTTTTATAAAGCTAAAGATAAAATAGAATTTTAAAATGATGGAAATAAATTTAATACATTATTTCATCATTCTATTAAAATCATAATAATTATTTAAAGTACTTTTATGACTAACCTTTCCTATAAAATATTGTTTATTGTCTTCATTGCTTTTGTTTTTATTCCGCATAATAAAACTCAGGCTCAAACAACAAAAGAGTTCTCTTTCATCAATACCTCGCATCTGGATTATCTTTATCAAAAAGTAAAAGTTAATGGGAAAGAATTCGGAATAATTCATATTTATGCTGATTATCCGGATTACAAATATGTTGAAGCTAAAGGTGAAGGAATTGCTTGTGTTGATGATGCTGCAAGAGCTCTGGTCTTTTATATCAAGTATTATGGAGTAACTAAGGGAAAAGCGGAACTTGATAAAATCAGAATGTTGACCAATTTCTTGCTTTACATGCAGGCAGATAACGGTTTCTTTTACAATTTTATCTGGAAAGATTATTCGAGAGACACAACATTCCGAACAAGTGTTGCAGAGCCTAACTGGTGGACTTGGCGTGCAATCTGGGCACTTTCAGAATCGCAAAGATTTTTTCTAAAAAAAGATAAGAAATTTTCTCAAACAATAAAACCTCAGCTAGATAGAGCTGTAAGTGTTACCCAGCATTGGTTGAAAAAATTTGAGGATGATTCGACCTCGAACTACGGAGGTTTTATTTTACCAGATTGGCTTCCTTACGAGACAGCAGCAGATCAAGCTGCAATTCTAGTAAAAGGTTTTTCAATTTATTATCAATTAAATAAAAATCCGGAAGTTAAAAAAGAAATTGAAAATCTTTGTCGAGGTATAATGAAGATGCAGGCAGGTGATGGAAATAATTTTCCTAATTACGCATTCTTAAGCTGGCAAAATACATGGCATATGTGGGGGAACAGCCAGTCCGATGCATTGATTGAAGCAGGACAACTGCTGCATAAATCAGAATATATCAATTGTGCATTAAAAGAAATTCATAACTTTTATCCCACTCTTATGAAGATGAATTATCTTAACACTTTTGTTGTTGAAAAAAAATCTGGTAGTATTTCAATAAAGGACAGCTCTAGGTATTCTCAAATTGCATACGGCATAAGACCAATGGTATATGCATGTATAAGGGCATATTCTGCGGATCATGATATTAAAACTGCTAGGTTAGCAGGCAAAATTGCTGCATGGCTTTTGGGGAAAAATATAATTGGCAAACCAATGTACAATCCAAATACCGGTGTTTGTTTTGATGGAATTGAAAACGCAGTATCGCTAAATAAAAACTCAGGTGCTGAGTCAACGATAGAAGCATTGCTTACGCTTCTAGCTGTAGAACAAAATCAGTTTGCAAAGTCGGAACTGATACACTATCATAATCTCTATTCGGTTCCCCGCAACAATGGAGCAGTAGAGTAATGGATTCAGTAGATTTACATTCATCAGGATTCAATCAAAATTCGGATTTGTTTTGCAGGCATTACTCTATCATTCCAAAACTACATAAGTTTAATCTAAGTGAAGTAAGTATTCTAATTGTAATGGTTCTGATTATGTCATCTAAATCATTTTCACAGCAGCAAATAAGTATTCCCAGAATCGATTCAATGCCTAATATGCCATCTCCTTATTTAATGAGAGATTGGAAAAAAGTTGCCTTTGGTTATGATTCATTGGTATTCGATTTAAATGCAAAAGGTGAGTACCTGCCTTTGGTGTGGGTAGATAATGCTTCAATAAATTATTCCGGTCCAAGGTTTGGCTTATCGACTGTGGTTGGAACGCCAGACTCAAAAACAAATGAAGCGATAAATTGTATACCTGCAGTTGTTGGTGCTACGCTTGCCGGCATCGATAAAAGCAATCAAAATGAATACAACTGGGTTTCGATGTGTCAGGAATGGTTCAATAAACAAAATGGAGCTATGGTTTATATGAACCATCCGGATGATATTACCACAACTGATGACTGGTGGTATGAAGTTATGCCAAATGTTTTTTTCTACCAGTTGTATTCGCTCTATCCAAATACCGGAGATTTTCATGATCAATTTATAAGCGTTGCTGATCAATGGCTTAAAGCAGTTTATGTAATGGGCGGAAGTACTACTCCATGGAAGGTTCCATACATGAAATATCAAGGATGGGATTTTTCTACAATGCAGCCTTCTCCATTACATCAGCATGATGAACCGGAAGCTGCAGGCGCAATTGCCTGGCTGCTTTATAATGCATACAAGGTTACAGGAAATCCAAAATACAGAATCGGTGCAGAGCTTTCAATGGAATATTTAAACAGCTTGACTTCAAATCCGGCTTATGAACTTCAGCTTGGATATGGAGTTTATATTGCTGCACGAATGAATGCCGAGTTAGGAACAAATTACGATGTAAATAAAATGCTTAATTGGTGTTTTAATACTGATAATATTAGAAACTGGGGAGCAATGGCAAACGCAAACTGGGGAGGCTTAGACTGTGATGGATTAATCGGCGAAGTCAATGGAACAAATAATTATCCTTTTGCAATGAACGGATTTGAATTAGCGGGTGATCTTGTTCCAATGGTAAGATATGATTCTAGGTTTGCGACGGCGATTGGAAAGTGGGTTCTAAATCTTGCAAATGCATCAAGACTTTTTTATCCAAAGTATTTACCTGCTGCAAACCAAGATCAGCCAAGCTGGCAATGGGCTAGCCAATATGATACAAACTCATACATAGCACATGAGTCTATGCATCAATACAATCCTTCGAACTTTGCAGTAAGTCCGTATGCTATGGGCGATGCTGAAAGCGGAGGCTGGGGAAATACCAATCTCGCTTTGTATGGAGCTTCGCATGTTGGAATTCTTGCGGGAATAATCGATACGACAAATATTCCGGGTATTCTTCAACTCAATGTTTTAAAGACAGATTATTTTCATGATACTGCTTATCCGACTTATCTTTATTATAATCCTTACAATACAGCACAGTCAGTTCAGATCGATCTTGGTATAGGAACTCATGATGTTTATGATGTCGTTTCAAAAACATTTTTGATACGGGCTTCTTCTGGCATTACATCTATTACAATTCCGGCTAACTCCTCAATATTAGCTGTAATTACACCTTCCGGTGGTACGCAAAATTATGTTCTCGATAAGTTTTTAATAAACGGTGTTATTGTTGATTATCATTCAGGCAGAAGCGTTGCTAATTATCTGCCTAGAATAAAAAGTCTGTCTTCGACAGATTCAGTCGTAACTATGAAAGATTCTATACAGGTTTATTGTACAGCGGTAGATGAAGACAATGATCAGCTTTCATATAAATGGACTTCCTCCGGAGGAATAATTTTAGGCAGTGGAAGTCAAGTTACTTGGATATCTCCGGATTCAGAAGGACTTTTTGAAATTACCTGTATTGTTAGTGACAGTGCTGGTGCACAAACACAATTTACCGATACAGTAAGAACTGTTAAGCGAATAAATCAAGTCCCAGTAATAATCGGAATGACTGCGCAGCCGAGAAAAATTAATTTAGGTTCTTCTTCAACTATTACTTTTATGATTTATGATTCAGACGGCGATACATTGAAATATAATTGGAGTGCAGCTTTTGGAATAATATCAGGAAGTGATTCAAGCATTACCTGGACCGCTCCGAATACTGCCGGAAATTATTATGTAAAATGTACAGCAGATGATGGAAATGGCGGGACTGTAAACGACAGTATAGATCTGGAAGTAAGAGATTTGTCGGTGAATCAAACAGGACAACTTGTTGCGTATTATCCGTTTGATGGAAATGCAAACGATCTGAGCGGTAATAACAACAACGGAATCGCATTTAATACAACTCCGGTACCTGATAGATTCGGAAATCCGAATGGTGCATATTCGTTTGATGGTACTTCAAGTTATGTACAGATCCCAAGCAGTTCGAGTTTGAATTTCCAAAATTCAATTACAATTAATTTTTGGATGAAGCCCGGAACATCTACTGGGCAAGAAGAATATGTTATTTCGCAGGGAAGTTATGATAACCGGTTAAAGATTTCTATTATTCAACCGGAGAATAAATTAAGATGGACGATAAAAACTACAACAGGCATTAAAGATTTAGATTCCGAAACAAAGCTTGTGCAGGACAGTCTTTACAACGTTACTGTGGATTACAATGGCTCTGACATTGAAATATACATTAACGGTAACCTTGATTCATTTGATTATTACTCAGGAACTTTGTTAACTACAACTATTCCTTTAATGTTCGGTGAAATGCTTCCGAATAATTCAAGCTATAATTACAGAGGGATTCTGGATGATATTAGGATTTACAACTATGCACTTCCGCTTTCAGAGATTGAAAAACTTGGAGAATTTACTACGGACATTAAAAATGATAATTCTGCTTTCATTCCAAAAGACGATATGTTGATGCAGAATTATCCTAATCCATTCAATCCAAGCACAAACATTTCATTCTATTTAAAGAATAATTCGCATGTTACTTTGGAAATATTTAATTCGCTCGGACAAGTTATAACTAAGCTGATAGATAATAACCTAAGAGCTGGTAGGCATGATGTTGTTTGGAATGCTGATAGCTTTGCCAGCGGAATTTATTTTTACGAATTGAAAACGGATTCGAAAATTGAATATCGTAAAATGGTTTTATTAAAGTAAAGAGTAGTTAAAGGAGAATAAATTGAAACAGAAATTCTTTTTGCATGATGATTGGAAATTTTCCTTATATAATAAAAATGATTTTGATAAAGTTCCTAAAGGAATATTTAAGCCCGGTAGTTTGTACCGGGCAGTAGTTCCGGGGACAATTCACACAGATTTGTTAAAAGCGGAATTAATCTCCGAGCCTTTTTATTCAGATAATGAAACTCGGCTTCAATGGATTGGTGATGTTGACTGGAAATACAGAACAACTTTTAACTTACCTAAAAAATTTTCAAAAGATAAAAAAACTTTTCTGGTATTTGAGGGTCTGGATACCATTGCTGAAATTATCTTAAATGATCAAAAGATTGGTGATACAAAGAATATGTTCCGGCGGTACAAGTTTGACGTAACCGGAATAATAAAAGAGAGAAGCAATTCACTCGAAATAATTTTTACTTCCGCGGTAAAATACGGGAAAGTACAGGAAGCTAAATACGGTAAATTGCCAGTCGCTTTGAGATCCGAAAGGATATATATAAGAAAGGCTCAATATTCATTCGGATGGGATTGGGGACCAACCTTTATAACAGCAGGAATATGGAGACCGGTGTATTTGCTGCAGCAGGATGAAGCAGCAATTGAAGATTTTACTTTTGAAACATTATCCATTGTGAAGGGAAAAGCTTTAGCTAAACTAAAAGTCAACTTTGCCGGAAATGTTGACCCGACTTTTTATGTCCAGATTACTCTAACCGATGGAAAGCAGGAAATAAAGTATGAAGAAAAACTTCAATCCGGATTGAGTGAACTGGATAAGGAAATTGAAATAAAAAATCCAATTCTTTGGCAGTTGAACGAACTTGGGGAGCCTCATCTTTATGAATTGGATATTAAA
This sequence comes from Bacteroidota bacterium, assembly GCA_021815405.1. Classification (GTDB taxonomy): domain Bacteria; phylum Bacteroidota; class Ignavibacteria; order Ignavibacteriales; family Ignavibacteriaceae; genus FEN-1297. The sequence goes on along the minus strand of JAKAGV010000008.1, from coordinate 5,574 downwards.
ATTAAAAAAAATGGAATCGTCCTTGACGAGTTAAAAGAAAAAGTTGGCATTAGAACTGTTTACCTAAAGTTATTTGAGGATGACAAGTATACATTCAAATTTATTATAAATAATAAACAAGTATTTTTAAAAGGAGTCAATTGGATTCCAGCAGATTCTTTTCTTCCAAGAGTAAGTGAAGAAAAATACCGGGCGCTCCTAACAGCCGCTAAAAATGCGGGTATGAATGTCATTCGAGTTTGGGGTGGCGGAACATATGAAAGTGATATCTTTTATAAAATCTGCGACGAGCTTGGGCTGCTGGTCTGGCAGGATTTTATGTTTGCATGTGCAGCTTACCCGGAACATGAAGAGTTTTTGGAAAATGTTGCCGAAGAAGCTGCTCAGAATGTTTTACGCCTTCAGTATCATCCTTGTATCGGCATATGGTGCGGCAACAATGAGAACGAATGGATCTGGTATAAAGAACAAAACGACTCATTCACAAATATGCCTGGATATAGAATCTATCATGATCTGCTTCCAGGAATAATAAAGAATTTGGACCGAACAAGACCTTACTGGGAATCAACTCCATTTGGAGTTAATGAAGATCCAAATTCTCAAGCGTCAGGTAATCGGCATCAATGGGATATGTGGAGCGCATGGACTGATTACAAAAAAGTTAAAGATGATGAAAGTTTGTTTGTTACGGAATTCGGCTTTCAGAGTCCGGCAAACCTGCAAACAATAATCGAAGTATTGCCGGAGGATCAAAAAAATAGTCAAAGCAAAATTTTTGAATTTCATAATAAACAAGTAGAAGGACCTGAGAGAATATTTAAATTTCTATCTGGTCATCTTCCAGTTAGAACTGAACTGAATGATTTTATTTATCTGTCGCAGCTAAATCATGGGCTTGCCTTAAGAGAATGTTTGCAGCATTGGCGCTTAAGATTTCCTATAACAAACGGTGCAATCATCTGGCAGTTAAATGACTGCTGGCAAGTCACTAGCTGGTCTTTAATCGATTCGGGATTAATACCAAAGCTTCCATTTTATCTGGTAAAGAATTCTTTTAAGAACATTTTTGCCGGGTTCATTGAAAATGAAGATTCAGTAAAAATCGTAGTTCAGAATGACACCTATAATCAATTTAACGGAAGCTTTAAAGTTGATTTTATATCTTTATTAAAAGGGAAGGTAGAACAAAGCAAAGAGAAAAAAGTAAAAGTAGAGGCGGTCTCACAGGTGATAGTGAATTTGATTGATAATATTGAAAAGATAAAAAGTGGACAGAGCATTGTCATAGTTACTCTTATGGATAAAAATAAAAAGATAGTTCATAGAAATTTCTTGGCGGGATTAGAATTTAAATATCTTAAACTTCAAAAAGCTAAAATTGAAGTGAAAGAAAACAAAAAGAACAGCATAGTAACAGTTTCTTCCGACAAGCTTGCACTTTTTGTCAATCTAAGCTCGAATGGAAAAATATTCGAAGACAATGGCTTTATTATTCTTCCTGGAGAAAAGATTACGACCGGTTACAAAGAAACAGAAAAAGTAAAAAGTCCGGGAAATATGATAACTGTTCATGCCTTAAATAATTATTTCTAAATTATAGTTGCTGGGGAACTACATGAATGTTAAATATCGGAACAAATATTCCTTATTATTGTTCGCTTTAATAGTGTTGTTTTCATTTTCATCTTGCCAAAAAAAAGATGAATTGAAGCTGGATAAATCTCTTGAAGTTACTTTTAATGGTAATGCTCAAGTTGAAGTAGGCGGACCTTACGTTGGAGTAGAATTCCATCATAGTTCACCGATGCCGCAAAGAATAAGCTTTTATTATCCTGTCGCTAACAGTATTGATCTAAGCACAGATTATTGGAAAAGAGGTTCAACATTAGTTATGACTGCCGGCGTTCGTGTCGGGTATGGACCAAAAGAATGGATTGGGATAACTCCTTTTGAATTTAATTTAACGCCATATGGAGTTATGTATTTTAAAGAGGATAAATCAAAAGGCATAAAAATTTCTTATCGATTCTGCAAAGATAAGCCGGCAATGGTTTTAACATACGAAATAACAAACAACGGAACAGAAACATTGCCGTTTGAATTTTATACCCATCTTGAAACTTCATTGAAAACATGCCATACTTATGCGTTGAAGGATAGGGCATGGACTGAATACGATAGCAGCTCGTCAACTATCTATACTAATTTTGATGACAGCGAGACACAACATGCTCAGGTATTTGTGGCTAATGCAGGATTAACTCCCGACAGTTATAATACGACCGGTACTTTGAAAAATTATCCTAATGATCAAGACTGGTGGTATAGAAATTATTCGTCACTTCCAGAATTAATGCTTAAAGAAAATAATCCAGGTATTCCCGCAGCCGAATTTCTTTACAAGAAAGAATTGTCTCCCGGAAGATCTATGAAGGTGATCCAGATAATCGGTTCGTCTAAGCAGGGAGAGGGGAGAAAAATCGTTTCATATCTTGAAGAAAATTATGAACGTGAAATTGAGAGCTATGAAAAAAGTGTCATTGATAAAGTGAATGAAAGTGAATTTGTAACCGGAGATTCAGTTCTTGATAAATCTTATAAATGGGCAAAGGCAATTCTAACTGTAAACAGACACTATATTGACGGCAGCATTGAGCCGATGCCTTGCCCGGCAGAATATAATTTTTATTTTACGCATGATATTTTGGTCACTGATTATGCTGCTGTAAATTTTGACCTTAAAAGAGTAAAAGATGATTTTACTTTTATAATCAATCATGCTAATAAAGATTATATTATTCCTCATGCATATTACTGGAAGGATAGTACATACACAACAGAATATGCAACATCCGACAATTGGAATAATTTCTGGTTTATCATAGTTGCAGGAAGCTATCTTAAACACTCAGGTGATGTTGAGTTTCTAAGAAGGCTTTATCCATATTTGTCTAAGTGTGTTTCTCAGACCTTGACAAATAAAAAACAAGATAATTTAATGTGGGAGGCTCATCTAGACGATTCCGATCTTGGTGACAGTTATGGACCAAGAGCATATATGACTTCGATGGCTGTGAAAGCCATTAAAGAGTACGTTTACATTTCTACAATTCTTGGTAAAGGTAATGATGAATTAATAAAATATGAAAACATTGCTGAAGAAATGAAGAAAGCTTTGAATGATAAATTATGGAGCGATAAACTCAGGTATTTAATTAATTATTACGCAGATGGTAAGCTGGATGATCATTATTATACCGGTGCACTGATTGCCCCGCATTTCAAATTATTGGATGAGGAAAGAACCGATGCGCTAGTTGGTTCGACATTCTACCGCTTATTCGATCCTAAGATTGGAATTTACAGCATCTACCCGATGGATCTCGGTAAGCTGAAAGATTTTCTTAAGCTTAAGGATAATGAAGCCGGCAATCCGTTTTATTATGCGAACGGAGGTATTTGGGCAAATGCAAATGCCTGGTTTGCACTTGCATTAATTGCTGATAAGAAGAGAGATGAAGCACTTAATTTTATTAAAAAGACAATGACGCTAGACGGTATTATTAACAGTCCTAACGGTCAGCCTGCAATGTATGAATATAGAATTGGAGATTATGCTGATCCTGCAGTTTATGGAAAGATTGATAAACCGGAATTTTTATGGGCGGCTGGCTGGTATATTTATGATTTATACCATCTATTCGGTATTGATGAAAGCTCATGGAATATAATTTTGAGTCCCTACCTAAGCAGCAGTCTGAGTAACTGTACTTTTACTGAGGAAATCAATGGTAAGAAAATCAAAGTAAATATCAGTGGAAAAGGAAAATTTGTTACTTCAATTAAATATGATGGTAAGGGAATTCCATCATTAGTAGTTCCTGAAGATTATACTGGTAGAGAGATTATACTAACGCTTGGAAGCGGAACGAGTCCTTACATTTCTTCAACTAACTCAATTCTAAAAGATTGTTCTTATGATTCAGGTAATAAGATATTGAAAGCCTCACTTACTGGTTTTTCGGGGCATATTGATATGACAAAGATTACCACACCTTTGCTTCCTAGAAAAATATTTATAAATGGGAAAGAATTAAAATCTAATTGGGCGCTAAAGAAAGAAGACGAATTTTACCAGTTGTCTATAAAGTTTGTTCAAGAGAGACAGAACACTGAAATAGAAATAGTTTTCTAATTTCAGGTTAAGACCAATTACATAGTCTTTTTTCTTATCCTATAAATAAAATAAGAAATACCTGCAATCAGAAGGGAGATAATAATTATCACTCCTAAAAATGGCAGGAGTATTTTATAAATATTCATTTTGGCTATAGCAATAGAGTAAAAAGATTAAATGTTATACTTGGATCTATTTTTGACTTTGTAAACCAGATATGAAACACCAATAATCAGAAACAAAACACTGAATACTATCGTAACTGCTGTAACCACCAGATCGGATAACGCCATTTGTAATCTCTGAGAAAATAGATGTTATATTAACTACTTTTAAGTAACGACAATTTAATTTTTAAAAGATAAGATGTAAACAGAATACAGATTACAGATTTTATTATTCGCCGAATAAGCACATTTAACCGATGAAAGGCGTCAAGAATTAGTAATTTCTTTCTTTGAAGAAATTAAAAAGTATACGGGCGTGAATTTGGAATATTAGTTGAACCTGTTTCTTGAAAATTAACCAACATTCTAACATTATTTATCGCTTCAGAAAGTGATCCGCGAGTAACAGGTTTATGAACAATCGTAAAAGGGACTTCCGGCTTTTTCTTTGCAAGTAATTCTCGGCTAGAATCATCAGAAAGGAAAATTACAGGCATGTTATTTTTATATGAAATTATTTTAGCAGCCTCTATACCGTCAAGTGAACCGCTTAATAGAACATCCATCAAAATAATATTAGGCTTGTCAAAAACCGCTCTTGTAATAGTTTCGAGAGCAGTGCTTACCATTGATACAACTTCAAAGCCGAGGTCTTCCAGAATCTGCTTGATTTCTAACGCAGCAATAAAGTCATCTTCGGCAATGAGAAATTTTAGTTTGCTGTTATCCATTCTTTTTCCTATAATTTATTAAAATAATGAAACCTAAAAATTTGCTGATAAATCAATAATGACTTTTTTCAAGAATCAATTTTAACCAGGGAAAAATCAGAACTAGAGAACCAAGAGGTAGCAAGATGCAGCGGGTTCAATAGGTTTTTATGTAAGATGAATGTCGTTAATTAATCCGGCAACAACGTAATAAACTAATTTTGAAAAAGCAAACTAATATTTTGTCAATTGACTTTTTTTGTGATCGTGTTGGGTCATAATAAAAGGTAAGCGAAGGAAAATAAAAAATTACACTACTGACCGATGAAAAAATAAATCGGTAGCCACTAAGAGGCAGCTTCCGGATGTCATAATTATGTTATAAGCAATAAACACACAATGGAACTATTCAAACCAAATATGAGTCGCTACTTAATCGCTTCAAATCTTCAATTAAAGCGACCTTGAAGCGACTCATATGGGATGAGGGTGAGTGTTCAAAAGGAATAATGCTAGT
>JAKAGV010000007.1 GCA_021815405.1 Bacteroidota bacterium | reverse complement strand
AGTGAAGCTCTTTTGCTTCCTTTGCCCAGAAGCCTTCGAGGTCTTCTTCGGCTGACCTGTACATTTCATCGCACTTTGCATGTGCGTGCTTTACAATTTCATTTGACGGATAGAATACTTCTCCGGTTAAATTTAGTTCAGACATTATTGTTTCCCTACGATTTAATAATTTATAAAAAAGATTAATTAAAAAGTTTAGATTTGATCCGTAGAAATAAGAACGCCGTTTTGAAATTAAAACTTGTAAATGATATAATCAATATTAGAATTAAATATTTTGCTTCAAAACAAAATTTATTTTTAAGCTAAACAGCAAATAAGAAGACGATGATTGTCTGCTTTCGCATGAATCCAAAATAGGAATGTATAAAAAAACGGAAACTCTTAGACTGATTAAAGAAAATATATGGTGTAGGATATAAAACCAGCTGCCCTTATGCCGTATATCCTACGCCTTACAAATTCTTTTAATATGATGAAATTAAGCTTCTTCGGTTTTTGTGCTCTGATTTTTGGACGATTTGGATTTAACCAAGAACAAAATAATTCCAATTATCACAACAGCAATTACAATGTACAGCCAAATCATATTACTGGAACCAACGGAGGTTTGCCATTGACCAATCTTTGCCTCAATAACTCCAAGATTCCCTTCACTCAGTTGATTATTGGAGGTCAGATATGGAACCCAATCAGGTTTAATACTGCTGTACCAGATAGTATCTGCAAAAACTTTATAAGCTTTTTTTGAACTGCTTCCGCTTGCATCATTCATTTGAGTATCGATGTATGAAGTAAGCGCTTGAGTAAATTCCTGCTGGTTAGAAAAGTTATTTAACGCAACACCATGATCAACAAATTTTTGCCTAATTGAACACCATGCCTGCTGATTGATTGCACTCTTCCATGAAATAAATGCTGAATCAATTTCCTTCGCATTCTTTACTTCCTGTCTTCTTTCAGAGTAAATCTTAATTATCTCCGGACCGGATTTATTCCACATTGTCTCAAGGCTGCTCTCCTGATTTCTAATAGTATTCAAATCTTGAGGATTAAGAGTTGTTACCTGGAGAAATTTAATGTTGTCATCTATCGATCTCTCAAGATTCGAAAGAAGATCCTCATGTTTGGCTTTTGAATAAATTTTTTCTTTGTCGTTTGGAGACAACTCTCCATTCTTTTCATATGAAGGTGGAAGCAGGCTGCCGAGCATCGAACTTATAAGCTTATCTCGTCTAAGCAAAGAATACCTCAGCTCGCGAATAGTTTGTTCAAGCTTGGCGATATCCTTTTTATTTTGTTCCTGCATCTGCTCAATCTGACTTAGTAAAGAAGCATTTTTAGTATTAAGCGAATCAATCTCTGTCTGCATTTGTGAAACCTGGGTTTGCAGACTGCTTACCTGATTGAAGTCTTCCTTCCTTAATGACAAATCATCGTTAAGTTTTTGAATAGAGCTGTTGAAGTTGTCCGGATATAGGCTTTTATCAAGCAAATTTTTATGAGCAAGAAAACTTGCCTGAAGCTGATTTATATGCGTTTGAATCGAATCAATGTCAGCTAAGGTTTGAGCACTTTTAATAGACTGCTCAATCTGTTTCTCCGTCGATCTGAATTTCTGAACTATCTCATAATCCTGCTGGGCAAAGTTCTGGCTGCTTAGCAAAAGCAAAAAAGAAATAGATGCCGCAAATAAAATTATCTTTTTCATTATTTGCCCTCCTGTTTTACAATTCCGTTTTCAGTAAGGTTAAGTTTCTGATTATCATTCTTTCCGTACACAAGTTCAATATAAGGAGATCTCTGGTTGAAAGCCGGATCTTCAATTCCGGAATTTTTAGATATCTCAATTGTCTTATCCAGACTAAAGCCTCCGTCCTTAACATTAAATACATAAACGTTCTTGAAATTATTAGCTACCATAAAATAATAACCTTTCACACTTCTGATAACTCTAATTGGTTCATTCTGGTAGGCAGTCGAGTCACCGGTTTCTTTTAAGAACAACGGCTTAACATTAAATGTAATTGAGTAACGCTGTATGTTTACATTCCCATCGTTATCGGCTTTTAAAACAGACTCAACGGGCCATGAGAAATCCGCAGGCTTCAAAACAAGAGAAGTACACGACGCAAACATAATCATCGCCAGCGGAACAAGATACTTAATCATTTTCATCTAACCTCCAATAATTAGTTAATGTATGATACCACTATTAAGTTTCTACTTTTTAGTTAATAAAGTATATATGAATCTAACTCAACTAAGTTTTTATTACTATAATCTTGCTCACATTTAAGTTCTTCTTAAGAAGATTTTTTTAGAAAGACTTTCATATCAAACAAATATTTCTAACCTGCAATAATTTTATTATGCTGTTAAACACTTTAATTAAACGCGGGAAAAATTTCTCCGGAATAAATGTATGTATAGATTTTACTTATTAAATTTAATTTTAAGTTTCTTTAATATCCTATGTAATAGGGCAGTGCTTATTTTAAATTGCAAATAATTTATCATTGCTGTCCAGGATAAATCTGTGAAAGCGAAAATACTATCTTTATTAAAGAAGGGACAAGAAACATTTTGTAAATTTGATTTAAAAATTGAAATTGAGGTTTTTCCAGTTTAGGAATCTAGTTATGTAATTTGCTACGTACAAAAATCACATCTTTGTTCAAATCAACTTTCATAAAGGATATTTACAAAAAAAATTAGAAAGATCAGACATTGAACTCTGATCACTGTCTTCCGATCTTTATTTACTGCTCTTCAGATTTCGAACAAAATATTTTCCACGAGTCAGATGTATTTAAAAAGAATTTTGATTAAATTGAACGCAGAAACAAAAGACATTAAATAAAATAAGAAGTCGTAGGGTGAAAAAGCAAAGCTTCTGATGAGTACAAACCGAAAAATTATAAAAGCAGTTAAAATTTATTTTTAGAATTTATGCTTAAGACTAAGTCCTTAGCATGAGATTTTTATTAGGGAAAAAATAATTTAGTAAAATTAGGTGGAAAGATAATTCCGTCTAAGCAGTTTATATAAAGGAAATAGAAATTAAATTTAACGCAAATAAAAAAAATGAGTCATAAAGAATTAGGCGAAATTCCGATTGGAGTGTCAAGAGGAAATAGGAATCGGCTTGACACACCAAATAAGTTGAGGACAAATCGGCTTAATATTTAGTTCAAGGACCATAAAGATGAAATTAACTGAAAGACAATAATAATTTATATACCGGCGATAGATAGATACGTTTAATTGTAGAAAAAGAACAGCGGTAATTGAGGAAATATTACGGCCAGAGAATCATAAATAAAAAACGAAATGCTGAATTCAAATAAATGGAAATAAAACAAAAATAGATAAGAGGCTGAGGCGAATAAATACCCATTAAGGCAGTGGCTTCGCACAACAATATTTTATTTGAAATTGAGGCAATAATAGATGTTACTCAATTAAGGACTAGAAATCGTAGTGTACTCAAAGAGTTATATATTTTTTGCATCAACTTCGGATAAAATACTTAAAGATAGGAATAATCTTTGGAAAGATATTTACATTTTTATATGATTTGTTGGCTACGGTTTAACGATTGTTTTTTTACAAGAAGCAGATGAAAAAGATACAATTCGAACAATGAAAACAGCTTAAGTTAAGCATTAATATTATGGAGTAACTGAAATGAATTTTTACAAAAAAAATTTAGTAATAATTTTTTCTTTTATGCTTATTATTCTCTTAAATTTAAATACATCTCTTTACGCACAACCTAAATCAATCAGAGAAGAAAGACCTGTCGGCGTTTACTTACAATTATTTGGACCAACTGTAATGGGTCTCAACTTAAACTATCATTTTAGTAATCTATTTGACGGCGATTTTGGTTTCGGTATCGATGGCGATTTACAATTAGGAATAAGATATTTTCCATTCGGAGATAAAGTTGCTTGTAACCTTTTTCCATATGTAGGATTGTTTAGTGAAATGATTAATGAATTTAAAATAAATATATTCAATACCAGCACTTCAAGCAGTTCCAGTACAATTGGATTTTACATACCTATTGGCGTTGAGTGGTATGTTTACAAAGGATTGACATTATCAATAGAAGCCGGATATAATAACACGAGAGAAGAGTTTAATCAAGTTAATACAAAAAGATTTAATGGTGCTTTTAGAATTGGTTATCATTTTAGTTTATAAATAATATTTGTAACAGTGTTTTTCCAGTAAAGCCTATCATTCTCATACGGGATTTGAGGATAAGGATAAATTTTTACTAAAAGAATAGCAAAGCGGACGAGCGGCTTCTTCAACGAATAAAAGGAGGTTGTATTCACTATGAAACATATTAGTGATTCATTTATCCGGATTACTCTTTTCGCTATTATCATAATTTTCTGGTTGTGGCTGCTCAATCAAAAGTTTTCAAACATCGTGGATATAACAATCATTGTTGGAGAATTTTATTGATATATCCAATCGCCTGGCTTGGACGCAAAATGCTTGATAAAAATCCAACCATGAGTCGTACTGCTAATACAACGACAATTGTACATTATTCTGTGGTAATTCTAGCCGGTACATCCATCATTCGATCAATAAAGACCCATCAAGATTGGTCTGACGTTTTACTTCCAATCCCGGCAGAAATCGGCTTAGTGTTGGTTATAGCTACTGGGGTTGCATCGCTGCTGGCAGTAATAAATCTTGCCGTGAAAGGATTCGGTGCACCTTTTGCAATTTCACTTAGCAGAAAATTAGCAATTGATTGGATGTATGCATGGACGCGTAATCCAATGGTGCTTTCAGTACTAGCTTTTGGAATCTCACTTGGAATCTGGTTTCAATCAATATTGTTTATTCTCTGGGACCTTATTCTGTTTGCGCCGGCATTGCTTGTTTTTGTGAAAGTCTTTGAAGAACGAGAAGTGGGAATTCGATTCGGTGCATCTTACCAGGAGTACAAATGAAGAACGCCTATGTTGTTTCCAAGAAAGCCCAAAGGAGTTTTGTTGAAATAAAAAAATTTTAATAAAAATTATCGGCATGGTTATTCAATCTGAACAAACAAATTCAAATGGAAAATTGATTTTAACATTTACTGATTATTCAGAAACTGATTAGAAAAATAAATTGCTGTTAAATTCGATTTATTGACTTATATTTTGAGCACATTTTTCAGATATTATTGTTTAATGAAGACAGCACTTTTTTTTATTTTTATATTGCTCTATTATTACGACGGTTATTGCCAGGGGAAGATTTACAACTTCAACTCGTTTTCGGTAAAGATTGAAAACAACACACTTCAAGAATTTGATAATAACAACAAGGTAATTCTGGATAAAAAATTTAATGATCCGAGTGATTATACTGCTGATCTTGACGGCGACGGAGTTAATGAATATCTGGTAGTTGATATTACCAAACAAGTCCACGGTAATTTTTTTACTCTTTATATCTTTAATACAATCGATTCATTTTATGTTGCCGATTCTATTCCGTCAGGTTATCTTGAACCATATCAGGCAGCTTCAGAGGAAGCAGGCGGGACTATAATTGTAACTGGCAATCCCAAATTTGATTCTTTGAATACAGACACCAGCGAGTCTTTTATCCCGATAAACTGTTGGAAGTATGAAAACGGTGAAGTTTTTTTAGTGAACGATGAAGTATATAATGTTTTTATTTCGGAAAACGATACTTTGCTGGATATCATCGATTCTTATTACAGCGAGAATAGCGATGACTGTACTTCGACAAATAAAATTAAGGCTGCAATTGCTGCGGCATACGCAAATTATTTATCTGCAGGCGATAAAATTCTTGCAGCTCAATTTCTAAAGAAGTATTATCATTGTACTGACACAGAAACTTTCAAACAAAATATAAATAAACTCTTAAAAGGTACTTTATGAAATTCGACTGGAACCAATACCTTGGGAAAACCTTAAACGTAACCATGCAGGAGCATTTCGGTCTGGCAATGGATACAAAATCAAACACACCGATTTTTGAAATTGTATTTAAGACCGGCAAGCTAACCGGAGTTTACGATGATGCAATTCTTATTGAAGCCGAAAGAGAAAAGGAAAAAATAGAAATTTATATTCCATATTCATCAATTAAATGCGTTGAAATATTTAACTTTTAAATAGCGGGAACTACTGTGAAAAAGATTCTATTTATGCTGTTTCTTTTTAGTACTGTAAAAATCTTTTCTCAATCGATTGAAGTAAAGAGCCTTAAAGTTTATGCGGGAAATGATGAGACTTCTTTTCCCGTAATAGTTTTGGGCAGCAACTCTCAACAGTACATTACCATCGAGTTCGATGTCAAAGCAGCTTATATTCCATACATGAATATTGTTTTTAGATTTTGCGACAGGAACTGGGTACCGTACAAAAATATTTTCCTCTTGAACCTAGGGAAAAATATAGATCACGATCTCGGCTTTTACAGGCTGCCTCATACTGTGAAGGATGCAGATTTTCATTTTATCGGAACCTACCCAGATTTAAAAGGATATGTAGAGTTTCCGTTTTCCGGTAAATGGATGTTCTATGTAACAGACTCGCGTGATACTTCTATTGTTTACGCCAGTGGTAAGTTTTACGTTGTCTACCCGGAAATGGATGTTCAAGATACAATTAAAGATGAAAAGCTTGAAGATAAGATTTACTTCCCTACTGATCTGGCAAAGGTTTTTAACATAAAGACAAATTTTAATCTGCCACAGCGATTCTATCCACAGGATGTTGATCAAGTTGAAATTATTGAAAACCATAAAATTGATTATCCTGTTATAATCGATAGAAAGTTTAATACGAATACAAGATATTATCATTGGGATGCAAATAGAACATTTTCATTTAGTGCCCGTGATATTCTTCCAGGTAACGAGTACCGACAAGTTGATCTTCGAAATACAGATATCTACATAGCAAAAGATGTTAATGCACATCTGGATAAGATTGATTATTCCAGATTTTATACTGAAGGAGAACCGGATTTGAACGGAGGTTCTATTTTAACAAATTATAATAACGACTATGCAACATATTTAAATGTAACCTTTTCGTTTCGTCCGCCAAATTCACTTTCAGAAGGAATTTTTTTAGTCGGCGCTTTTAATAATTGGAAGATTTCAGACAAATACAAAATGATTAATAACTACGGTCTTTATTCTATTACGGTTCCGCTTAAAAGAGGAATTTATGATTACCAATATGTAATTTCAGATTATGCAAACGGAACCTTTTCCAAAGCGGATTGGGTAACGCTGGAAGGCAACAATTGGGAAACAACAGACCTTTATAATATTTTTGTTTATTATAACGATCCAAATTACGGCGGTTATGATAGAATCATCGGGTATAGACAGAAAGTGAGTAAATAAGAATGGATAAATTAAAAATTGCAGTCATTGGAACCGGTCACCTCGGTAAGTTTCATATTAAAATGTTAAAGCAGATTGATAACTGTGAACTAATAGGTATATATGATGTGGATTCTTCGGCAGCTAAAAGCGCCGGCGATGAGTTTCGAGTAAAAGTATTTAATTCTCTTGAAGAACTTTTAGGTAATGTCGAAGCGGTTTCTATAGCCACAATAACAGGAACTCACCATGAGGTTGCTAAAAGATGCTTAGAGAATAATCTTCATACTTTTATCGAAAAGCCGATAACCGCAGACATTATTCATGCTGAAGAACTTGTCAAAATTGCAAAGGAGAAAAATTTAAACCTGCAGGTTGGACATATTGAACGCTTTAACCCGGCATTGATTTCACTTGAGAAGTATTTAATAAAGCCAATGTTCATCCAGACAGACAGGCTTGCGCAGTTTAATCCACGCGGCACCGATGTTGCTGTTGTACTCGACTTGATGATTCACGATATTGATATTATTTTAAGTCTGATTAAGAGCGAAGTGAAAGAAATTCAAGCAAGCGGTGTTGCGGTTGTATCAAATTCAATCGACATTGCAAATGCAAGGATAGAGTTTGAGAACGGCGCGGTAGCAAATGTAACAGCAAGCCGCATCTCTCAAAAGAAAATGAGAAAGATGAGAATTTTCCAGAGAGATAATTACATCGCTCTTGATTTTATAACCGGTGTTTCGGAAGTGTACCGGCTGGTGTCTACAGATGAAAAATTAAATTCAGGATTTATTTCATTTGGTGAAATAGGAATCGGTGAAAATAAGAAGATGGTTGTTTACGAGCAACCGGAGATAAAAGAAATAAACGCACTGAAATATGAGCTTGATCTTTTTGTTAAATCAATTTTGAAAAAAGAACCACCGGTAGTTTCCGGTGAAGACGGTCTTCGCGCTCTCAAAGTAGCTAAACATATAATGGAAAAAATAGATGAATCAAGGAGGAAACTAAATATATGAAAAAGTTAATTTACGCTTTTGCAATTTTATTTGCTTTATCAAACATAAGCTGCAGTGTTCTAAATACCATATCTAATATCTCAAGACTTCAATTTAAGCTTGGTACCGTTAATCAAGTTCAGGTAAACGGAATTTCAATTCAAGGTAAGACAAGTTTAAGCGACTTCTCACCTTTTGAATTATTACAGCTTACTAGTGCTGTTGGAAAAGGTTCATTACCGGTTTCATTTATTATAAATGTTGAAGCTAAAAATCCGAATGATGGTACAGGTGGATATCCAAGCACTAATATTGGGCTCGCATCATTTCCATGGAAATTATATGTCGACGGTAAAGAGACCATATCAGGGAATATAAATAATCCTGTTGATGTTCCCGGAGTCGGGGAAGTAACTAATATTCCGCTTAGAGTGAATATAGATCTAATGAAATTTTTCGGAGGTCAAGATTATAAATCTTTAATTAATTTGGTATTCGCAATCGCAGGTGATAAGGGATATTCATCAAGTCTTGCACTTTATGCACAACCAACCATCTCAACGATGCTTGGTAATATTACCTATCCTTCTGAGCTAAAAATTGTAAGTACTCAATTTACGAATTGAGGAATTTGTCTGGTATAAAGGTATAAGGTTAAGTTTCAATATTCAGAATCAATTTAAAGTGGCATAATTACGAATTTGAATATCTATTAAATAACTTAAAATTCTAATTATCAATAATTCAAATAACAGTTAGAATTTATACCTTTATACCTCTATATACTTTTTACATTCTTATTTCCCTATCCTGCCTTCGTTTTCACAACGCTCATTCTTACAAAAAATTTCCAGGCAATTAAACTTGAGATGGTAATTTTTTGTCAAATCTTTCAAACGATTAAACATATAACTAATGAAAGGGAAAGATATGAAACATTTATTGTTGACAGCAATTATCGCATTTTCATTTATTGCGATTTCCGTTGCTCAAAATCGTCCGTCGGTTCAAGACAGAGTTGAACGCTTAAAAGCAATGCTTTCTTTGACAGATCAACAAGCTGCAAAGGTTGAATCAATTTTAACAGCAGCACAGGAAAGTGCTAAATCAATTACAACTTACGGATCGGAAAGACGCGAGGCGATGCAGCAAATAATGGCTAAAGCACATAGCGATATTAAAAAGATTTTAACCGATACACAAAAAGCAGAATATGAAAAAATTCTTTCTCAACCAAGAGGAAGAATGGGAAATCGACCGGATAGAAATAATTAGCTCGCTCCTAAATAACTATACGGTTAGATATCCGCAGCTGGTTCTCATCAGGCTGCGGATTTTTTTTAATCCTCTTGAAGCTGAAAATAATTCTAAAAGACCCATTCATTAATCACTAGAATATCTCCTTTTTATTTTATAAAGACCTTGTTTAGTGTTAAATTCATAACCGGATTTCTAAAATTATTTTATAAAGAAAAAACAGTAACTATAAATGAAGCTAAAAGGACATAATATGCCGAAATCGGAAAAGTATGCAATTGGTGTTGATCTTGGCGGTACTAATGTAAAAGTGGGAATTGTCTCGCAAGAAGGTAAAATAGTAAAAAAACTTTCGCTGGAAACATTTGCAAATATAGGTCCCGATGAAGTAATTGCACAGATAAAAAAAGGAGTCGGGCAAATTCTATCCGGTAATAAACTAAAGATACGCGGCATCGGGATCGGTTCTCCAGGAGTTGTATCTCCTAAGAAAGGCACTGTTGAAAATCCTCCGAACTTTCCGGGATGGAATAAAATAAACCTCGGAAAGATTCTTCATAAAGAATTTGATATCAATATCTATGTTGAGAATGATGCCAATGCGGCAGCAATCGGCGAGATGATTTTCGGCGCTGGGAAAAAGCTGGACTCATTTATTATGATTACTCTCGGAACCGGTGTAGGCGGAGGAATAATTTTTAAAGGAAAATTATTCAGAGGTGAATACGGCGCTGCCGGAGAGATTGGACATATGTCAGTTGATTTGAACGGGCCCAAATGCAATTGCGGCTCATTCGGCTGCATTGAAGCTTACGTGGGCAACAACTATCTCGTTAAAAGAGTTAAGAATGAATTGAATGAACACCGCGAATCAAAGATTTGGCAGATTCTAAAAAATGATCTTAATCTGCTTACTCCGCTCATAATTGATGAAGCGGCAACATCTGGCGATGAATACGCAAAATCAGTAGTAAAAAATATGGGGATGTATCTAGGCGCAACACTCGCTTCAGTTGCAAATGCACTAGATATCGGCACATTCATAATCGGCGGCGGAGTTGCTGGATTTGGTAAACCGCTATTCGACTCAATCCAGACAACCGTAGAATCAAGAGTACTTACACCGATCCGAAAAAGGATAAAGGTGCTTCCGGCAAAGCTGAAGAACGACGCCGGAATAAAAGGAGCTTCAGCACTGGTATTTTATAAATCGTAATTTTTATTTTCATTAAACAGGCGGCTGGGAATTAACTGACATTAGATATGAAATTTTATTTTATAATAATCTCACTTCTAATTTTCTTCAATCTTACTGAAGCCCAGATTGCCGACTCTTCTTTTATTAAGCCTGATTCATTAAAACTTGCTGCGCCGGATTCGCTTGCTGCCGATACTACAGCAAAGAAAAAAACTTATGATGTTGATACGGTAATATATGCAAACTCAAAAGACTCACTTTTCTTTTATGTTAATCAAAAGAAGATGGATCTTTACGGCGGAAGCGATCTGAAATACAAAGACACAGATTTAAGAAGCGCCGATATTTTTGTTGACTTCAACACTCACCTCGTCGATGCAAAGGGAGTTCCAAACGACTCACTTCCCGGAAAGTTTAAAGATACGCCTGTACTTACTCAAGGCGGCGAATCATACGATGGCGAATCAATGATTTATAATTTTAAAACCACTCAAGGTTTTATTACACAAGCAAGTACCAAAGGTCAAGATTCAAAATATTCCGGTGAAAAAATTAAAAAGGTTGACAGAAATACTTATTTCATTAAGGACGGCATCTACACAACATGCACTGAAAATCCGCCGGATTATTATTTCTATTCTCCGGAGATGAAAGTAATCCAGAAGAAGGAAATTATTGCAAAATGGATTTGGCTTTTTATAGGCGGAGTGCCGTTTCCCATGCCGCTTCCATTCGGTGTATTCCCGCTTGAATCCGGAAGAAGGTCTGGAATTATTACACCGGCATTCGGGCAGGATGCAACTTATGGATATTACTTTTCTCACTTCGGATATTTCTGGGCAATCAATGATTATGTTGATTTGAATTTGACCGGCGATTATTATACACGAGGAAGCTACGGCATTTACAGCCGCTTTAGGTACAACAAACGTTACGACTTTAACGGAAGTATCGAAGCAGGCTACAAGCTTTTGAAAGCTGGTAACCCAATTACTGGATTTTCTCTTTCAAAAAATTGGAGCCTCTCTTTAAATCACCATGAAGATTTTACTCCGACTTTAAGACTTGATGCAAACCTCCAATTCCTTTCCGGCAAGAATTATATTCAGTCAACTACAACAAATTTAAATGAAGCGCTAACTAATAATATCTATTCGAATGCTACTCTTACAAAAACCTGGGATGAATCCGGCAACAGTCTTTCACTCGGTTATATTAGAAGTCAAAATCTTGAATCAGGAGACATTTCCGAAGTACTGCCAAGTTTAACATTTAATATTCCTCAGCAGTATCCGTTCAGACGGCAAGGAAATTATACCGACCAGAAGTGGTATGAGTTGATAGGTTATAATTATACCGGTTATTTTTTAAATGACAGGAATAAAGCCGGAGGACAATTAACAATCAAAGGTGGAATCCAGCATAATTTCAATGTCAGCGCTTCGCCAAAGATTGGGTACTTTAATATTTCTCCAAGTTTTTCTTACACGGAAGATTGGTACAACAAACAAGCTGCATTGCATTCGGTAGGAATAAATTCGGAAGGTACCGGAGACTCTGTTGTTACGGATATTATTCATAAGCTGGCTGCAGTTAGGACTTTTAATCTTGGAATTTCTGCATCAACCAAATTTTTCGGAATGTTCCAGCCGAATATGTTTGGCATTAGCGCAATCAGACATATTGTTACACCTTCTGTTTCATACAATTTTACTCCTGATTTTTCCAAACCCAGTTGGGGCTATTATTCTTCTTACACAGATTATCTGGGAAACAAAATAAAGTACGACAAATTCAGTCAAGCAGTTGAGCCTTTCAGCGGTACTCCTTCAGGAGAACAGCAAAGTCTTTCTTTTAATGTAGGAAATGTTTTTGAAATGAAGACCGCCGCCGATCCGACCGACACAACATCCAAGGAACATAAAATTCAGCTTCTTAATTTGAACGCCGGAATCAGCTATAATTTTGCTGCCGATAGTTTAAGATTTTCAAATCTTAATCTTAGCTATAGAACCCAAGTTGGAGATTGGTTCAACTTTTCAGGTTCTTCCGGATTTACTTTATATGATTATAATTACGATCCCAATTCGACTTACAAAGGAGTAATAAATAAATTTTTAATTAATGAAGGCAAAGGATTGTTACGGCTGCAGAATTTTAACTTTTCAATTTCCACAAGTCTCTCAGGTGAAAAATTAAAATCCGCCGAAAGCAAGAAGGATACAAATAGAATTCAAAGTGAGGCTTTTATGCCTAACCGGAATAATTACCAGGGAATTTACAACAATCAGGAAGCGGACTTCAGTATACCGTGGAGCCTGTCACTTAGTTACAATTATTCTTATTCTCAGACTGATCCTTTTAATAAATCTATTTCGTCTAACATGAGTGCAAGCTTGAATTTTAATTTAACTCCTAAGTGGAAAATTTCTATGACGGGCAGTTATGATTTTACTCATAAAGAATTTGCAGCGCCGCAAATAAGAATTTCACGCGACCTCGAGTGCTGGCTAATGGATTTTACGTGGAATCCGGTTGGTACATTTGCCGGTTATTATTTTGAAATCAGAGTTAAGGCACCGCAGCTTCAGGACTTAAAAGTTGAAAAGCGCGGAGAATTTTACAACGGAAAGTAAATTAACATGAAACATTACATCATCGACGGAAATAATTTACTTCATAAAATCAGAAATCTTGAAGCGATGTTGAAAAAGGATAAACAGGCTCCGCGAGAAAAGCTTTCATTTATGATCGAGCGATTTTCCGGCGGTAAGGATATAAAAGTTTCTCTTCACTTTGACGGCTTTCAAAACTTGCCGATTCAAACAGAAAAGATTAAAATCTTTTACAGCAATCAAAAAACTGCTGACGAAAATATTCGAAATGAAATTGAATCCGTAAAGAACCGGCGGAATCTAATTGTTGTTTCTTCTGACGATGCTTTGAAAGAGTTTGCAAAGAAATGCGGATGCGAAACAATTCTGAGTGAAGAGTTTGCTTCGCATATTAAAAGCAAGGATGATTCCAATGAGGAAGACAAAAGAATTGAATCAATAAACAATCAAGAATATTTTAAGAAACTTTTTAGCGACAAAAGAAAATAATGCAAGATATAATCGAATTAAAAAATATTGATCAGTGGGAGAAACTAAGAAATAATCTAACCGAAAAAGAAGAGCTTGTAATTTTCAAGTTCAGCCCGGTCTGTTCAATCAGCGCGATGGTTGAGGAAGACTTCTCTTCATGGCGTTCAAACTTAGAAGAAAATTCTAATTTGAAACTTGCTAAGGTAAATGTTATCGACAAACGAGAAGTAAGCCTTAAAATTGCTGCTGACCTGAAAGTACTGCATCAATCGCCGCAGTTAATTTGGATTGACGGAAACTCAAAAGTAAAATGGACAGCCAGCCACTTTGATATTACAAAAGATAGCTTGAAAGCTCACCAGTAATTTTATTTTGCAGCAAATTCATTTAGTCTGAACGGCCACTCATGCATTTTCTTTGCCCAGGAAAAAAAGAAAATTGCACCTACAATCAGCCATACAAGCCCAAGACTGATGGCTTCGACTCCCGAACTGATAAAAATATAAGTGAAGCCTATAAAAGCCACGATTGAAGGAATTGGATACAGCCACATTTTAAATGGTCGTTTCAATTCCGGTTGTGTTTTTCTCAAGACTGTTAAACCGATAATCTGTCCTAAAAATTGAATTAAAATCCGGCTGGATAAAGTTGCTGCTATAATAAAATCAAGATTGAAGAGACTTGCAATGCAGGTTATTCCGCCGACCAAAAGGAGAGAATAATTCGGGAAATGTTTTGTCGGATGAACAGCTTTAAGCCAGTCAAAGAAAAAACCGTCGCGAGCCGCTGCAAACGGAAGCCGCGAGTAGCTCATCATAAGCGAATAGATTGAACCATAAGCGGTAACTGCGACAAGAATTGTTATTAGAACTGCCGGAGTCCTTCCGTAAAAATTTTCAAAAATATCAGAGACGATATGCTTTGACTTTGCTACTTCATGCCATGGCAAAACACCAATAATGGAAAAGTTCATCACGGCATACAAAATTGTTACGCCGATAACCGACCAAAGTATTGCTCGGGGAAAAACGTAGCCGGGATTTCTTACCTCCTCTTCAACATAGCAGATATTGTAATAGCCCATCAAATCATACATTGCAATCATTGTAGCGCTGCCTAATCCAAAAATAAATCCCCATGAAAAAGTAAACCAGCCTTTAGGAAAATTAAAAGCAATTTCAGGTTTGAAATGAATTACACCAACAACAATTGTAATCCCGACAGTCAAAAGCATTACTACCCAAAGAACGACTGTCACCACTCCGACAAACTTAATCTTATTATAATGAAGAATTATAGTAACGACCCCGGCAGCAAAAGCAATAAGCCGCAGGTTTATTCCTGTCATCCACGGAAAAATAAATGAAAGATATTCCATCATTCCAACAAAACCGGAAGCAATTTCAAATGGACCGCTTAAAAGAAATGACCAGATAAAGAGAAAGGCAATCAGCTTGCCGAAATATTTTTTATAAGCTTCACGAAGATAGATGTATGAACCGCCTTCGCCTGGAAGAGAAGTACTAAGTTCCGCCCAGACCTGCCCGTCCGAGATTGCAATGATAGCGCCTGCCGCCCAGCCAAGCATTGCCTGCGGTCCGCCCATCGCAGAAATTATTAAAGGGATCGTAATAAACGGACCAATACCGACCATTGTCGCCATGTTGGAAGCAGTTGCGTGAAGCAGTCCAAGACTTCGCTCAAGGGAATCAGACTTTATTTTCATCGAATTTCGAAAATTTAAAAATTGTTCCGGAGAATATAACATTCTCCGATTCATCTTACTATTTTAATGGAAAATTAAAAATTTTTTTTAGTACGGAACCTTTTAATTCCGCCTCCGTCTAAAAAAATTCTTTTTAGAAAAGTATTTCATTTAGAATTATCAAAATTGTAAGATGAATAATTTTGGTACGAACATTTTTCATTTAAACTACCACAAGGAAAAATGAGCATTATTGTTGAGAATCTTACCAAGCAATACGGACTGCAAAAAGCTGTCGACGACATATCATTTAAAGTAAACACCGGCGAGATTTTAGGATTTCTAGGTCCTAACGGTGCAGGAAAAACGACCACAATGAAAATCATTACTTGTTTTATGGCGCCTACAAACGGGGATGTAAAGGTAAATGATGTTTCAATCCATTCAAACCAAGAAGAAATTAAAAAGAAAATCGGATACCTGCCGGAAAATAATCCATTATATTTAGACATGCCGGTACTTGAATATCTCGATTTTGTCGGAGAGCTTCAGGGTATTGAGAAAAATAAAATTCAGAATAGAATTGTTGAGATGGTGCATGTCTGCGGTTTAAATGCAGAGAAGCATAAAAAGATTGGTGAGCTTTCAAAAGGCTACAGGCAGAGAGTCGGATTGGCACAGGCAATGATTCACGATCCGGAAATTTTAATTCTTGATGAACCTACAACCGGTCTTGATCCGAACCAAATAATAGAAATTAGGAAACTCATCAGGCATATTGGAAAAGAGAAGACTGTTATCCTAAGCACTCATATCCTGCCGGAAGTTGAAGCAACTTGCGACCGCATCTTAATCATAAATAATGGAAAGATTGTTGCGGACGGAACTTCAGAAACTTTACGCAAGCAAGCTCAAGGAAACGAAATGCTGCGGATAGAAATCCAGGATTACGACAGCAAAGACTACGTTATTTCGGAGCTTCAGAAGATCGAGACAATCCAGATGGTTGATCCAGCTAAAGATAATAATGGAATTTTTATGCTGCAGAGTAAACCCGGCGCTTCATCAAGGCGAAATGTTTTTAATCTTTGTGTTCAAAACAAATGGTTCCTTTCGGAGATGACTCCAATAGAGACTAAACTTGAAGATATTTTTAGAGAACTAACTACAGAATAATCATGAGAAAAATTTGGATTATTTCTTTACGTGAACTTAGATCATTTTTCGATTCACTTACCGCTTACATTCTTATTATAGCATTCTTAGGATTGAGCGGATTTTTTACATGGCTTTCCGGTTCAGACATTTTCTTCATTGGGCAAGCAAGCCTCCAGCCGTTTTTCTCGGTTGCATACTGGACTTTATTTTTCTTCACTCCGGCACTTACTATGCGAATGCTTGCTGAAGAAAATAAAACCGGAACGATTGAGCTTCTGCTAACCAAAGCAGTTACTGACTGGGATGTCATCTTAGGAAAATTTCTCGCTTGCCTAGAGCTAATTGGTATTGCACTGCTTCTTACACTTCCCTACTACATTAGTGTCTGGGCTATGGGACCGGTTGACCACGGCGCAGTCTGGTGCGGTTATCTCGGCTTGATATTGATGAGTATGTCTTTCATCGGCATTGGCTTGTTTGCAAGCAGTATTACAAATAACCAGATTGTTGCTTTCTTGCTTTCATTGTTCATTGGAGTTTTCTTCTTAATAATATTTAATGTACTTGCTTCGAACTTAACCGGCTTCTTAGGCGAGCTTTTAAGTTTCCTCAGCCTCTCGACACATTTCGATTCCATCTCACGCGGTGTTGTTGATTCGAGAGACGTAATCTTTTTCCTAAGCATTACCGTGTTAGGATTAATTTTAGCCGAAGCTTCTTTATCTAAAAGAAATATTGTAGAATAAAAATTATGCTGACAAAACAAAAAGTACTTTATTCAATCCTCTTGATTTTCGGAATAATAGTTCTTCTGAATATTGTATCCGATAATTTTTTCGTTCGCCTGGATTTTACCCAAGGTCATCAATACACACTAAGTCAAGCCACCAAAAATATTTTGAATTCGCTTGATGCACCGGTAACTGTTACAGCATACTTTTCCGAAAATCTTCCGCCGGACATTGCGCAGGTAAGAAATGATTTTAAAGATATGCTGATCGAATACAACGATAATTCCAACGGTAAAGTAGTTTATGATTTTATTAATCCGAATAAGAACCAGGAATCGGAAATGAAGGCACAGCAAGCTGGAATTCAGCCGGTGATGATTAACGTCCGTGAGCGTGACCAGATGAAACAGCAGCGTGCCTACTTAGGCGCCGTATTATCCTACGAAGGAAAGAAAGAAATTATACCGTTGATTCAGCCAGGCTCTGCAATGGAATATGCTCTTTCTTCGACGATTAAAAAATTATCCTTGAAGAATAAAACCAAGATTGCTTTTCTCCAGGGAAACGGAGAACCGGCTCTTTCTGAATTGCAGCAGCTTGAAGGTCAGCTTTCAGTTCTTTATGATATTAACACAGTTACTTTAACTGATTCAACTACAATCCCAAGTGACTACAAAACTCTAATAATTATCTCTCCGCAGGATACTATTAAACCTGAATACTTAACTCAGCTTGATAATTACCTTTCGAACGGCGGAAGAATTTTAATTGCACTCGATCGTGTGAAAGGCAACTTATCAAATGCAACCGGTGAAAGTCTTAATACCGGACTTGATAGCTGGCTGAAGCAAAAAGGGATTGATGTTGAAGATGCTTTTATTGTCGATGCAAGTTGCGGAAGTATTATGGTGCGTCAGCAGGAGGGAATGTTTGTAATGAATACACCGGTAAGATTTCCTTACCTGCCTATGATTACAAACTTTGCTGACCACCCAATTACAAAAGGAATCGAGCAAGTTATGTTTCCGTTCGCCAGCCCGATTAAATACTCTGCAAAAAATCCTTCGGTTCAAATTGTTACCCTGGCAACAACTTCTGACAGAGCTGGTATTCAAAAGCCACCAGTGTATTTTAACGCAGCACAGCAGTGGACAAAAAATGATTTTCCTGTTTCTTCTCTTCCGGTTGCAGTTGCTGTGGACGGAAAAATTGTCAACAACACTTTTTCAAAGATGGTTGTATTCGGCAGCGGAGACTTTGCTACAAACGGCTCAGGGCAAAATGCTCAGAGACTGAATCCGGATAATATCAACTTAATGGCTAATGCGATTGACTGGCTTTCCGATGATACCGGCTTAATTGCTCTGCGGACAAAAGGTATTACTTCCAGACCTTTGAATGCAAATATCTCTGAAAACACTAAAACTCTTGTGAAGTATTTGAACTTCCTTCTTCCAATACTTCTGATTATCGGCTATGGAATTTTCCGTTATAAGAGAAGAAGAACAATAAGAAACAAATGGATGAACGAAACTTATGGTTAATAAATTTTCGATTAAGATTCTCGGAATTATTTTTGTATTACTTTTAATCATCGTTGCCTGGCGTTATATTTTCAATGCTGGCAAGAATGAGCGCTCATTCAGGAGTACTCTTGTTTCGATTGATACGGCAAAGGTTACTTCCATTAGCCTCTATCCCCAGGCTACTGGGCATAAGGAAGTAAAAATTTTCAAGGAAGGAAATTACTGGAACGTTAATCTGTCTAACGGAAAGACGGCTTCAGTTCCTTATTCTAAAGTTCAGGATTTGTTTGTTCAGCTTTTAAATATTAAACCTGAAAGTGTTGCTGGACAGAATGAAAGTCAGTGGAAAGAATTTCAAGTTGATTCCACGGGAACAAGAGTGAAAGTTTATCAAGGCAATAACAAGACACTCGATATAACAATCGGTAAATTTACTTACCAGCAGCCAAGAACAATGAGTACCTACGTTCGTGTTGAAGATGACCCGAATGTTTATCAAACCAACGGCTTCCTAACTTATTCTTTTAACCACGACGCTGATTATTTTCGCGATGATCATGTTATAAATGATGATTACCATAATTGGAACAAGCTTACTTTTACTTACCCGGCTGATAGTTCATTCCAATTGATAAAGGAAAATAACCGCTGGGAGTTAAATGGAATCCAAGCCGATTCCGCAAATGTTGTAAATTATCTTTCAACTCTATCGCAAATTGAAGACCCGAACTTCCTGGATAATCCCAACCAGTCAATGTTCAGGAAGTCGCTTTATACATTGACCATCCAGACTTCATCTCTTGGTGCAATTAACGTCTCCGCCTTTGCTGATACTTCCGACATGGCAATTACATCAACTCAATTTAATAATACATATTTCGACGGTAAGAAAGCTGACTTCTGGAAAAGAATATTTGTCAGTAAAAAACAATTCTTGAAGTCATCAAAAAGTAAGAAATAATTTTCTTTAAGAAATTGGAGCATCATTCAAAGGTCATTCACTTCGTGTCATTCATAACTTTATAATTATCTTTTATTTTAAATGATTGAATGACCATGAATGATGGGCAAAGCAAAATTGACCACTTACCATCCAACCAACAACAAACTACAAACTATATACAATTATCACAGTTCCCGCATGGCTTCTCATCTTTAAAACCAAAATATTCAGAGATAAAAACTCTCCGGCACTTCTCGCCTCTAAAATAATTTACAACCGAAAGAAGCTTTTTATTATCGTTCATTAATTTTTCTTTTAGATAATCCTCGTCAAGTAGAATATCTGAAAGTTCATCAACTATTTTTAAATCGCGGCTGTCGATTGAGCCTTCAGTAACTCCGTATCTGTCGAGCATCCCCAGCGCAGTTTCAATTCTGAAATCTTTACGGTTCTTAAAATTCATCTGTTCACGGAGATACTCAATACCGTCAACTGAATTTACCGCATGAATATCTCTCTTCAACAAATCAAAGAGTGCGGAATAAAAATCGGCACCGGGATTAGACCACTTAATAAATTCCATCTGCGTATACAAATCCTCCTGGTTATATAGAAGGAGGCATAAAGAATCTTTTCCATCTCTTCCCGCTCTTCCAATCTCCTGGTAATAAGCCTCAATTGAAGACGGAACTTCAGCATGAATGACAAACCTTATGTCCGGCTTATCTATTCCCATACCGAAGGCATTAGTTGCAAGGATGAGTTTTTGTTTTCCGTTTAAGAAGTCCCGTTGCATTTGCTTACGCTGCTTATCTTCAAGCTTACCGTGATAAACGCCGTGACTAAAACCGTTATCGGAAAGAATCTGAGAAAACTTTTCAAGCGTTTGAATTAAAGCAAAATAAATTATACCGGAGCCTTCATAATTTTTAAGTACCGAAATTATAGCGGCATATTTTTCCTTATTATCAAATATATCTAACGCTTCAAGCCGCAGGTTGGGACGATTGATACCTTCATGAAATATTTTTATTTCATCATTCGGTATATTCAGCTTGCTGATTATATCCTTCTGCACTTCGGACGCTGCTGTTGCCGTTAACGCAATTGTCAATGGGTTTCCCATTAGGTTTCTAAACTCAGCAAGGCGTGAATAATCCGGACGGAAATCATGCCCCCATTCCGAGATACAGTGAGCTTCATCCACTGCAAGCAAATCTATTTTCATTTCTCTTATCTTCTCAATAAACTCCGGTTTTCTGAATCTCTCCGGTGTTACATAAAGCAGCTTTAACTTTCCTTTAAGAAAATTTTCAAGACGGCTTTCACGTTCCTGCTTACTCAAAGTAGAATTGACAAATCCCGCTGGAATATTTTTCTTTCTCAGCGCATCTACCTGATCCTGCATTAAAGCAATAAGCGGACTGATTACAATCGTTCCGCCGTCAAAACAGAGAGCTGGAACTTGATAGCACAGCGACTTTCCCCCACCGGTAGGCATCAGAACAAGCGCATGCTTTCTTTCGTTTACAATACGGTTTATTATTTCTTCCTGCTTACCGCGGAAGGAATCGAATCCAAAATACTTTTCTAAAATTTCTGAAGGTCTGTTCATTACTCAACATTTATATTTTCAGTTTTACAAAGATAACAATGCTGGCAAGAATAATTTCTGATTAAAATCAGATTAAGAATATTTCTTCTTAAAAATTTTCTTTTTTATCTTTGAAAAGATTATTAAAAACAAAAGGAAACATAATGGGGAAAGCTTTATTCGCATCATTAAATAAATCATCCGTTAAATCCAAAAGACAGTTTATCTTGTCCGCTATGATGCTTGCAAATTTTATGTCTGCAGTGGAAGTGACTATAGTAGCAACCGCAATTCCTACTATAGTAAGTGATCTTGGCGGTTTTAGACTTTTTAGCTGGGTATTCTCCGCTTTCCTTCTTACTCAGGGGATTACTATTCCAATATACGGAAAATTATCTGACATATACGGAAGAAAAAAAATTTTTGCATTCGGTACAGTACTTTTTATACTTGGTTCTGCATTATGCGGTTTTGCCGGTAATATGTACATTCTAATTTTATTTCGCGCTATCCAGGGATTAGGCGCTGGTGCAGTTCTGCCTGTGAGTCAAACGATTATTGGAGATATTTATAACCTTGAGGAACAAGCCAAAATTCAAGGCTACTTAAGTAGTGTCTGGGGAATTTCTGCGGTCATAGGTCCGGCTATCGGCGGAATAATTGTTCAAAACTTCGCTTGGGCATGGATATTCTTTATCAACATACCTATCGGTATTATTGCTGCTTTCATGACTTCCTTTTATTTACATGAAGATTTAATAAAGCTGAAAGAAACAGTCCGCTTCAAATTAAAAAGTGAATTTTCAGATCGGCAAAATCAAATCAGGATTGATTATGCCGGTTCAATTCTTATGATGCTGGCAATTTCTTTTCTGCTTGTAGCTCTTCTTGAAGTTGGCAGTCAATGGAAATTAACGGATATAAAATTTATCGGGATGATCATCTCCTCTATCATACTATTCATAATATTAGGATTTGTTGAAAAGCGTGCTGAAGATCCGGTAATACATTTCGATCTGTTGAAGATGCCAGTAATATTATTCCCGGATATTTTATCGATGATTGTCGGAATAACCACAATATCAATTAGTTCCATTATTCCAATGTTTGCTCAAGGAGTGTTAGGTGCTACTCCAATGGCTGCAGGATTTCTTCTTGCCGCGATGTCAATTGGCTGGCCCATAGCTTCAAGCCAGTCCGGCAAGTTGATTCTAAAAAAAGGCTTTAGGTTTACCGGGGTTGCAGGCGCTCTCATACTTATTATTGGTTCTGTTCTTCTTTTGCTTGTAACTAAGAATTCAAATTATTTTTCAGCGGCTGTGTTTATTTTTATTATTGGACTTGGATTAGGGCTAACATCTACCACTTCAATTGTTGCTGTTCAACGCGCGGTATCATGGTCCAAACGAGGAGTAGCCACAAGTTCAAATGCATTTATGCGAATGATAGGAGGTACTTTTGGAGCTACTTTATTCGGAGGTCTTTTAAATGATTATATGAAAAGCAACCTGCCGCAGTCTAAGAAAAATTTGGATATAATTAAAATGTTGATTGATCCTGTACAGCGTGCAGAGTTATCTCCATCTTATATTGAAGAGCTTAGAGATATTTTGGCTGGTGCAGTTCATAATTCTTATTATTTTCTACTTGCCATTGTGGTTCTGGGAGTAATCGCTGCATATTTGATTCCGAAGAAAATTAAGAAAGAAAGCATCTGATCAGATATAATTGCATTACTTCAATAATACCTGGTATAAAGGTATAGAGGTATATGGTATATGAATTTTCACTATATAACTTATATCTTTATACCCTTATATCTTTATACTGTATATCCCTTGCATGGCTGACGAACTACAAGTAATTTTAAATTTTGTTTGAAACTTATCATGTCAAAGAATATATTTGCCCAATAATTCTTAACAAAGGGATCAGAATGAATTTGGATAAAGATCTTCAATCGATGCAGGAAGCCCGCAACTTAGCAAAAGCGGCTAAGGAAGCACAGCTTGAATTCCAGCATTTCAATCAGGGACAAGTCGACCGCATTATTAAAGCAATGGCGGAAGCAGGTTACAGCGAATCTGAACATCTGGCTAAAATGGCTTGCGAAGAGAGCGGCTTCGGTAAATGGCAGGATAAAGTAATCAAGAATCAGTTTGCAACTAAAAATGTTTACGAATCAATTAAAGATTTGAAAACGGTTGGAGTAATAGCATCTGAAGCCAACGGGAAAGTAATAAAGATTGCAGTTCCGATGGGAGTAGTCTGTGCACTGATCCCTTCAACCAATCCTACATCAACCGCAATGTTTAAAGCATTGATTTCACTTAAATGCCGAAATGGAATTGTCGCAAGCCCTCACCCACGTACGCCAAAGTGTACTGCTGAAGCACTTCGCATTCTTTCTGATGCAGCAGAGAAAGCAGGCGCTCCTAAAGGCTTAATCCAATGTATGAGCACATCTACAATTGAAGGTACAGATACTTTAATGAAGGACAAAAACATTGCCATCATACTTGCAACCGGAAGCAATCCTATGGTTAAAGCAGCTTACAGCGCGGGCAAACCAGCATACGGTGTCGGGTCAGGTAACGTTCCGGCTTTCATCGAGAAAACTGCCGATTACAAGAAAGCGGTCGCAGATATAATTTACGGAACTACTTTCGACAACGGAACTTTATGTTCCTCAGAGCAAGCAATGATTGTTGATCGACCTCTTCGGGAAAAAGTAATTGACGAAGCTAAAACCCGCGGTTGTTATTTCTTAAATGAAGAAGAAAAGAAAAAACTTTCCGGTGCTATTCAAAAAGACTTCAGAATAAATCCGGATATCGTCGGACAGCCTGCATTGTTTATCGCAAAGTATGCAGGTTTCAACGTTCCCGAAGAAACAAAAGTACTTATTGCTGAATGCAATCTTGTCGGCAGACAAGAGCCGCTGTCTATGGAAAAGCTTTCTCCGGTATTGGCATTTTATACTGTTGACGGCTGGCTGGAAGGATGCCACCGTAGCATAGAGCTTCTACAGTTCGGGGGCATCGGACATACAATGGTAATTCACTCCAACGATCCCGACATAATTATGAAGTTTGCACTTGAGAAACCTGCATTTAGAATTTTGGTAAACACAGTTGCGTCGGTCGGTGCAGTCGGATATACAACTGCATTATCGCCATCAATGACTTTGGGTCCGGGAACAATCGGAGGCTCAATTATTTCTGATAACGTTACTGCTAAACATTTGATGAATATTAAAAGTCTTGCATTCGAGACCAATCCGATAAATCATGGTCAAACGGTATCCTCGTTTAAGCCTTCAGCCAATATTTCTTCTCCATCTGAAAAAGGCAATTTTATGTTGGAGATTGAAGAACGGCTAAAAGCGAGAGCAGGAAACTTCCCATTAAAAGATTCTTATCTGCCTAAGAAAACAACGGTATCGGCAGAAAATCCATTCAAACAAAAAAAATCAATTGTTTACGGAAGCGGATTAACCGAAGATGAAGTGAATAAGATCATTAAAGATTTTGATAAAGGATATTAATTTTATTTTTCAAAATCTTTATGAGTAATGCACGAACACATATTAATTGCTGAGGATGAAAAGGATATCCGCGAGTCGCTTTCTTTTATACTAGAAAGCGAAGGATACAATGTTACAATCGTCCAAAACGGAATTGAGGCTGTTGATCAATTAAAAAACAGCAACTTCGACCTTCTGATTACAGACATACTCATGCCGAAAATGGACGGCATGAAGCTTCTGGAAACGACAATTCAATTTTCACCGCAAACACTTGTTATCATAATGACTGCATTTGCTTCAATTGAAACCGCAGTAAGTGCATTAAGAAAAGGTGCATCAGATTATATTCTAAAGCCGATAGAATTCGATGAAGTTCTTATCCGTATCAAACATCTTTTAAATCAGAAACAACTGCTGCTT
Source organism: Bacteroidota bacterium (assembly GCA_021815405.1). Classification (GTDB taxonomy): domain Bacteria; phylum Bacteroidota; class Ignavibacteria; order Ignavibacteriales; family Ignavibacteriaceae; genus FEN-1297. Next base: position 232,177 of record JAKAGV010000007.1, on the reverse strand, counting down.
GAAAACAAACTCCTTCGTCAGCAGATTGACAAGAGGTACAATTTTAATAATATAATCGGACAGAGCAAATCAATGCAGAGCATTTACGATATGGTAAAACAAATTAGCTCTGCACCAACTAACGTTCTTATCACCGGTCCATCAGGAACCGGCAAGGAATTAATTGCACGTGCAATTCATTCAAACAGCGATAGAGCTGACAAACCTTTCATTCCTGTTAACTGCGGAGCTATACCGGAAAATCTTTATGAATCGGAATTCTTCGGTTACAAAAAAGGAGCTTTCACAGGTGCAAACTCAGACCACGATGGATTGTTCAAAGCTGCTAACACAGGTACACTATTCTTAGATGAGATTGCCGACCTTCCCGAGCATGTTCAGGTAAAACTTCTTCGTGTTCTACAGGAAAAAGAAATTCGTCCGGTTGGTTCAACCTCATCAATAAAAGTTGATGTCAGAGTTCTTGCTGCTACAAACAAGAACCTTTTAGAAGAAGTTAATGAAGGACGGTTTAGGGAAGATCTATACTACCGCTTGAATGTTGTTGAGTTGAAGCTGCCTCCACTTTCTGAAAGGAAAGATGATATTCCGCTGCTCGTAAATTTCTTCATCCAAAAATATAATGAGGACTTGAAGCGGAAGATCAAAGGCGTGGACAACATTGCAATGAAGGCTTTGCTTAATTACAGTTGGAAAGGCAACCTTCGCGAGCTTGAAAATATTATTGAGCGCGCCATTCTTCTATGCACATCTGATTACATTTCAATTAACGATCTGCCTTCCTATTTTAAAACTGAAGATGATTCTATAAAACAGCCGGAAAATTTTCCCGGTAATTTATCGGATGCTCTTGAATCTTTTGAAAAGCAGCATATCACTAATGTTCTAAATAAAGTAAACTGGAACCGAGCCGAAGCCGCTAAGGTGCTGGGAATTGATACTTCAACTCTCTACAGAAAGATGATGAAGCTTTCGATTAAGATGGAGAACAGTATTTAATTGATAATAGTATGAGATAAATGTCCTTGAATATTTTAGTTAAATTATTTTTTGCAGCATACTTCCAAACTTCTTCGTCCGACCAATCTTGATTTATATCTTTAAGATGAACACACTTCTCATTATTCCATAAAGGAAAATATTATGGAAGATTGACATCGATTTAAAACTTAAGCACTAAGCTGCGCCATTAAAGGTATGGTCTCTATTCATAATTTCAGCAGCATATTTTAAGCATGTGTTTATATCTTCTATTTCTAAAAAATGATATGCTTTAAGTATATCCTCTTTGGGATCTCCTGCACTTAAAAACTCCAGGATTGTAGATACTGCAATCCTTTTCCCTCTTATTGCCGGTTTACCATTAAGTAATTTATCGTCAATAGTAATTCTATCTGAAATATACTTTATAAAAGTACCTTATATTTTTAAGCGGTTGCTTTAAAAATTTGAAATTTAATTCAATAAAGTTGAAGCAGTTAATTCTGCTAAGATAAAATCACGCTGATTATTTTGTTAAAACTAAAGATGTAATTATTAAATTCTTACTAGCTATTTTAAGAATATGGATACTCGATTCCCCATCCGGTATCGAGTATCCAGTATCGAGCTTTTAGCAGAGTTTACTCCTTCTTCATCTTTTCGATAAATGGTGTTATCAAATCAATCGGAATCGGGAATAAGATGGTTGAATTTTTATCAGATGAAATTTCGGTTAAAGTTTGTAAGAACCTTAACTGAATTGCAACCGGATATTTTTGAATAACTGCCGCAGCTTCAGAAAGCTTCTGGCTTGCCTGGAACTCGCCTTCAGCATTTATAATCTTTGCACGTCTCTCTCGTTCTGCCTGGGCTTGAATAGCAATGGCACGCTGCATCTCAATCGGAAGATCAACCTGCTTTACTTCTACGGCAGTAACTTTAACTCCCCATGGTTCGGTCTGTTCATCAATAATTTTTTGAAGCTCACGGTTTATCTTTTCTCGCTCGGCAAGTATTTCATCCAACTGAGACTGACCGAGAATGCTTCTCAAAGTTGTCTGCGAAATCTGCGAAGTGGCAAACAAGTAATCTGCAACCTCAACAACTGCTTTCTCAGCCTGGACAACTCTAAAATAAACTACCGCGTTAACTTTTAACGAAACGTTATCTTTTGTAATGATGTCCTGCGGCGGAACATCCATTACAACTGTACGGAGACTTATCTTAATCATCCGATCAACAATCGGAATTAAAAAGATGATGCCCGGGCCCTTTGTACTTATGAGCCTTCCAAGTCGGAAAATAACTCCGCGCTCGTATTCCCGCAAAATCTTTATGGCATTAGCTAAGATAAAAATTACAAACAGAACAAGAATGAAAATGTAAACAGATACTTCTTGCATAACTTTTTCCTTTGAGATTAAGATGAATTAAGCTTTCTTTATTTTTAGTTTTAAATTAGAAACTCCCGTAACAATAATTTTACTTCCGCTTGGTATTTCGCCTTCAATGCTTTCGGCTTTCCATATTTCACCGTGAACTTTAACCGATCCGTTAGGATTCAGATCTGTAATTGCTTCTCCGGTTTCATTTACCAAACCTTCCGAGCCTGTTGTAGGCTTTCGTGTCTGTGCTTTTATTCCAAGTCCGATGGCAAATGAAAAGAACAAAACAGTTAGAATTACCACAGTTGCTATTACACCCCAGGATACTCTTAACACATTAAATCCTGAATCGGTTTTAATTAACATCAGCGAGCCCAATAAAAGAGAAACAATTCCTCCAACTGTGAGCAGCCCGTGGCTTGGTACTTTAAGTTCTATTACGAAAAGAACAACTCCGAAAATAATGAGTGCTAAGCCCGCGTAATTTATTGGAAGAGTCTGCATTGAATAAAAAGCAAGTACAAGACTAATTACGCCAATTACTCCGGGGAAGATAGAGCCGGGATTATAAAGTTCAAATAGCAATCCGTAAAATCCAAGCATCATCAAGATATAAGCAATATTTGGATCGCTAAGTAAACTAAGAAGCTTTTGCTGGAAGCTCATATCTAAATAAATTACTTTAGCATTTTTTGTTGATAAAACAAATTCCCCGCTTATAGTCTGAACTTTTCTATCATTTATTTTATTTAGAAGATCCTGCATATTGGAAGCTATTAAATCAATAACACTATCTTTTAATGCTTCTGTTTCAGTTATTGAAAAACTTTTCCTGACTGCTTCCTCAGCCCATTTTACATTTCTATTTCGTTTCTCGCTGATTGACCTAATGAATGCGGCAGCATCATTAGTAACTTTTTCAGTCATTGTTGAATCCATTTGTCCTTGAAGTGAAACCGGGTGAGCAGCACCTATGTTTGTTCCCGGAGCCATAGCAGCTATATTCGCAGACATTGTAACAAACACTCCTGCCGAAGCGGCTCTTGAACCTGGAGGTGAAACATAAACAACAACCGGTACCGGAGATTGAAGAATATTTGATACTATTGATCTGGTGGATTCAAGCAATCCGCCGGGAGTATTTAATCGAAGAATAAGGCACTCTGCATTTTGCTTAACTGCCTGCTCAATTCCGTAATGAATATAATCTGCCGCTGCTGGGTTTATTGCGCCGTTTAAGGTAATGATAACAACTTTCGGAGTCTGGCTGAAAGCCTGCAATGCGAGGAGAGAAAAAAACAATACAAGGAAAGAAAATCTGAGCACCAATTTATCCCTTATGAAGTTGTTGACAGAAACTTATGGAAAAAATTTTAAGGAAGCAAGAAGCCGTTTCGAATCAAAAAAATTTGTAGAAAATAAAACTAGTCCTTGATGCGATACATAATAATTATAAGATTGGGGTCTTTAATATATTTTTAATGTATTTAATAATATGAATGCGCGGCTAGGTTAAGTACCTATTTATTTATGCTAATTCAACCCTTGAATTTCGAAATCGCTTTTTGCTCGAGAAAAATTGATTTTTATGAGTCCGAAGCACATCCTAACGATTCCGAAATCTTTACGATCAACTCCGGAATTAAGTTTCATAACAGAGAAGTTGAAATGTATGAGTCCGCAGCACATTCGACTAACTCCGAAATGACTGCGACTAACCCTGAAGTAACAGCGACCAACTCCTAAATGATTGCGATCAAGTCCTAAGCTAGTTATAACAACTTCGTAAATGCAGCTTATAACTTCGCAGTATATACGTGTAACATCAAAAAAAAATCTTATCTCAGGGAGAAAATCAAGCATAATACGCTTTATCTTTTTATAATTCTTCTATAATATTTTCGGTTTTCTAAGCAGTATCTGCAAGGATGGTAACTTTAGTTGGAGATACATAAATCAGCCTGCACCATTCCATAATAGTATAATAAGGAAGAGGAATTCAAAAAAATGAGAACTTAGTCTTGTCTACATTTTCTTCTGGTATATAACTAAATTTATCTCTAACTTTATAATACAATAATTATAGTTTTGGGGCTGCCTCATGAAAGTTAAAGTATTATTCTTAATATAGCCGTCGAAATGGTTATAATTATTTTTCAATTAATAAATAACATAAATAATTAAAAGGAAGAACATGAAAAAATATATTTACTTTTTAGCTGCCGTATTTACAGTTGCTTTTCTATCTGCTTCCAGTCTGTTCGCACAGGAATCCTTTAACTTAAATTATAAGTTCACAAAAGGAAAAACATATCTTTATAAGAATGAAACTACTTCCAACATGACACAGGAGGTAATGGGAAGAGAAATGAAATTTGACAACATTTCAAATGACGTTGTTCGTTTCTTAGTAAATGATGTCGCCTCAAACGGCGATGCTGATTTAACCTTCTCACTTGATTCAGCGGTTGTAAAAACTTCAATGATGGGAAGAGACACTACTCTAGACGTTTCAGCACTCTTAGGCAAAAGAGTAAAAGCAACTATTACACCATTAGGTGAAGTTAAAAATTTTGAAGAGGTAGATTCTGTTTCTGTTCAAAATAGATTTGTTTCTATCTCACAGGTAGTAAACAGCTTTTTTGCAAGGCTTGCAGGAAAAGAAATAAAGACCGGAGATTCCTGGAACGGTACAGTCATCGATACTATAAAAAACTTCGGCGGCGCTATAATTGATACTACAGATTATGTCTATACTATCGCTGGTAAAGAAAATAAACTTGGTCATAGCTGCGTAAAAATCCCATTCACTTCAAACCTTAAGTTATCTGGGAATGGAAATATGCAAGGAATGGAATTATATATTAATGGAACCGGAAAGGCTACCGGGACAATTTATTTCGATGCTGAGGACGGTTTACTTGTCTATCAAGAATCAAATATGGATAATAATATGACTATGGCAACTTCAGGTGCTCAAAGTATGGTTATCCCGATTACACAGTCAGTTATAGCGACTCAGTCCCTGATTCAACAATGATCTTATCATGTTGCTACTAAAATTGAAGAGACGAAATATTCTTTGATTTACTTAGCACAAAAAAGAAAAATGATTTTTTAGGTATATCACAATTAATTTATTAAGCCGGCTGCATCATAAGCCGGCTTTTATGTCTTCTTCAAATCTATTCCTATTCTTATCTTTAGCTTTACAATCAGAAAAACTATTACGGAGATATAACAGTGAATACATTCGAACGGTTCTTGAGCAAACAATCTCATATAATATTTTCTATCATTAGATTTTTTTTCGGATTTCTATTTTTTAGTCATGGTGCGCAAAAGTTATTCGGGGCTTTTGGCGGACACGGTACAATGGGAAGCAGCGAAATGTTATTGGCTGGCATAATCGAAGTCATAGGCGGAATAGCAATAGCGTTGGGAATTCGTGCAAGATATGCTGCAATTGTTACTGCATGTGAAATGATCTATGCTTATTTGACAGTTCACTTTCCGCGCGGTACATGGCCGATTGAGAACGGAGGTGAACTGGCAGTGCTTTATTTTCTTTTCTTCTTATATACAATTGCATACGGTTCCGGACCTTGGAGTGTGGATGCATGGGTATCAAAGAAAAAATAATTCAAGCTGGCTGTTCATGCGTAAGACAATGCAGAGTTCCTAACCCCCATACTAAATCTACAGCATGAATACCTATTACCGGTCTATCAGTTATCAGTTCTGAAAGGATGCCTAGAGCAATTCTGTCATTGGCATCGTTGAAAGTTGGAACAAGAACGGCAGCATTTGAAATATAAAAATTTGCATAGCTTGCGGGAAGTCTTTGTCCTTTAAATATTACTGGCTTTGGCATTGGAAAGTCGACCACTTCGATTGAAGAACCATCTTCAAGAATAACATCCTGAAGGCGTTCTTTATTCTCTTTCAATGGTTTATAATTTTCATCTGCTTGTTTTTTTTCCTGCACAAGCACAACAGTATTTTTGTTTACAAACCTGCAAAGGTCATCAACATGACCGTGTGTATCGTCGCCGGCGATCCCCTTCCCTAGCCAGATCGTATTTGTAATGCCGAGATATTTCTTAAAAACTTCTCCATAATCTTTTTTAGAAAATCCCAGGTTCCTTGTCTGAATTTTCTCATCAAGCAGACATTCTTCAGTTGTAATTAAAGTTCCGCAGCCGTTGATATCAATTGAGCCGCCTTCGAGAACGACATCTCTTCCATTATGTTCTGCTTTTATTCTTTTTAATCCAAGCTTATCTGCTACAAACTTCGGAAACTTCTCATCCTTCTTATAATTAGAATATTTTGCCCAGCCGTTAAATCTAAAATTTATAAGAATAGTATCTTCACCTTCCTTAACAAAAGCAGGACCAGAATCCCGCATCCATCCCCGGTCAGTCTTAAGAATAAAGAACTCAACATTTTTAGATTCAACATTAGCGGCAGCTAAAACGCTTTTTATTTTTTTTACGTGTTCTTTTGATTCAGAAACAATGCGAACAATCTCACCGGGATAAAGATTCTTAACTATTTCTGCATATACCCAGGGAATCGGAGTAAACTTGCCGGGCCAATCTTCTTTATTATGCGCCCAGCCAAGCCATGTGGCTTCATGCTTTTCCCACTCTGCCGGTAAACGAAAATCTTTATTTGTCGAAATGTTTGAAGCAGTAGATTCTTTTGCCATTTACTTCCCGTCTAAAAATCTTTCTTCTATACCGCTGTATGCATCAACTCGTCTGTCACGTAAGAACGGCCAATTCTGTCTTATATATTCAACTCTTGATGAGTTTATTTCTGCAAGCAAAATTTCTTCTTTATCAACCGAAGCCTGAGCTAATATTACGCCTTGCGGATCAGCAATAAAAGATGAGCCCCAGAACTGAATGCCTGCCGAATCTTTAATTTGTTTTTCTGTGCCGACACGGTTCACAGCCGCTACATAAACTCCGTTTGCGATTGCGTGACCTCTCTGTACCGTCATCCAGGATTCAAATTGGGCTTTACCGTGTTCTTTTTTTTCATGAGGATGCCAGCCGATAGCAGTCGGGTAAAATAATACTTCAGCACCTTGCAAAGCCGTAATTCTTGCGCCTTCCGGATACCATTGATCCCAGCAGATAAGTGTCCCGATATTTCCAAAGCGTGTCTTAAAAGATTTAAAACCAAGATCACCTGGAGTAAAATAAAATTTTTCATAATAAGCTGGATCATCAGGAATGTGCATCTTACGATAAAGTCCTGTTATCTTCCCTTTGTCATCAATTATAACAGAACTGTTATGATAAACACCAGCAGCACGTTTTTCAAATAATGGAACAATTACAACTACTCCGTTTTTCTTGGCTGTCTTGCCTATTACTTCTGTAGTCTCGCCTGGAATTGTCTCAGCTAATTCAAAGTTTTTTATATCTTCCACCTGGCAGAAATACTGCGAGCGGAACAACTCAGGCAGACAAATTACATCTGCACGCTTTTTTGAGGCTTTGTCTATCCACGATACCGCTTTTTTCAAATTATCATTAGGATTTTTCCCCATAGACATCTGAACCAATCCCACTACAAATTTTTTATTCTTCATTTTACTTAATAGAAATTTATATGCAATTTTTATTTATTAGATTAATATCCGACTGTCGAAATTATCTTTCCATCCTCATTGTATTCTTTACTAGTAAACATTTTGCCTGAGACAAAATATTCTTCTTTCTTTAATTTCCCATCTACAAAATAAGTTTTCACATATCCGTCAACTTTGCCGTCCCAATATGGTTCTATCTTCTTTAGTTGCCCATATTTGTAATAATATTTTTTAGTCCCTCTAATTTTTCCGTTTTCATATTTCGCCTCGGATTCAAGCATGCCATCGTCATAGAATGTTTTATAATCGCCATTAGGAAGATTATTTCTATTGTAAAAATAATCTTTTAGATTATGGTTTTTATAATAAATAATTTCAATCCCGTTTTTTTTATTGTTCTCGTAGTTCGTCTCTGATTCAAGCGTACCATCAGGGTAATAAGTACGTGTTATTCCTTGTTGAACGCCATTTATATAATCAATAGAAGATTTTAAAATACCACCTTCATAGTAGGAATTCGAAGTCCCGTGCAGAGTATCATTCCGGTATTTCCACTCATCTTTCAGAAAACCATCTTCGTAATAATCTCTAACTAGTCCGTTCTTTATGCCGTTCTTGTAATGTATTTCATTCTTTATTGAACCATCGGAGTGATAGCTTCTATCGTTTCTTTCTTCGGATTCCAGTTTACCAAGTAAAGAATATTTAATTCTATTTTTCAACTCGCCATTAACATAAAAATCTTTTACACGCAGATCACCGGCAAGATCAAAAATCTTCACTTCACCATCTAATTTATCATCCTTATAATTTGCCTGTAGCGCCATAGTATTATTATCATTGTAAACAATAGCCGGACCTTCTCTCAAGCCGTTTACATAAGTTCTAAGTACTTCCACTTTGCCGTTTTTGAAATAAGTTTTGCATACTCCGTTTAATTTGCCGTTCACATAAACCCAATCACCTTCAAGCTCACCGGTTTTATAATAAGTATGTGTTGTATCTTCGAGTTTTCCATTTACATAATTTTGAACCGCCCAGAGTTCACCTGTTTCATAATACCATTTAGAGATTCCCTGCTTCACTCCATTGTGGTAATTCCATTCAATACTTAAAAGACCATTTTCAAAATACCAGTTTGATTTTCCTTCTTCCTTGCCGTTTGAAAAATTCCATACTTTCCAAAGATGACCATCGGGATAATATTCTATATACTCGCCATTCAGCTTACCGTTAACATAATCGCCTTGAGTCTTTAACGCACCATTCGGATAAAATGTCTTTTTAACTTCCACATTTGAATTGTTTTGAGCCTTAATTGTATTGGGAAACAATATTACTATAAGAACAAGTAACAATCCATAGCTAGCCAATCTGAACATAATATTTCTGAAAATAAGTTTAAATTTGTCGTGATGATAAAACAAAATCATAATTTGAATTTCAAAATTAAAATTATTTCACCAGAAGAAAAATTGAAAAGCGAAAAACAAGGCGTAAATCATGGCGCATCAGCATAAACCGACAGCTCAAAGGAATTTAATTGTTTCTATCCTGTTAAATTCTTTGATCGTGGCTGGTGAACTTATAGCTGGTATAATAAGCAACAGCCTTGCTCTTATTTCCGATGCACTACATAATTTCGGAGATTTACTGTCGCTTATTCTTAGCCTTGCCGCGGTAAGAATGTCTAAGTGGAAAGCTACACCTGATAAATCTTTCGGTTATATCAGGGCTGAAATAATTGTAGCTTTTATAAATTCATCCGCGCTGGTAATTATCGGCGTTTATATTATTTATGAAGCCGCTCAACGATTGATTACACCGGAACATATAAAAGCACCGTGGATAATAATAGTTGCCGCTCTCGGATTTGCCACAAACGCTTTATCATCTTACCTGCTTCATAAAAATTCACATGAAGACCTTAACATGAAATCTGCTTACCTTCATATGTTTTATGATGCACTCAATTCATTGCTTGTAATACTTGCGGGAATCTTCATCTACTTTTTCAATTGGGTTATACTTGACCCAATATTTTCAATCGTCATAGGATTATTCATCATTAAGAGCGGCTGGGATGTAATTCTTGAGACGGTAAATATTTTAAGTGAAGGTACACCGAGGAAAATAGATTTGAATCAAGTCTCAAATTATATTTCTTCATTTCCTGAAGTAAAAGAAATTCATCACCTCCATATCTGGTCACTGTCATCAAAGATGTATGCGCTTTCGGTACATGTGGTTGTGGAAGATCAGCTATTAAGCAAAGGCTATTTAATAATCGCCAAGCTTGAAAGAGAACTAAAAGAAAAATTTAATATCGATCATCCTACAATCCAGCTTGAAGCTGATTTAAGCGAGGAACAAACCAGCCTAATCAACATCAAGCACGATATAAATAAAAATGATGTTTAAATCTCACCTAAAGATTTTCTAGCTGTAGCAGCAATCTGTGCAGTTGGATGATCTTTAATCAATTTTGTCCAGATTTCTTTTGCTTTTTCCTTGTTACCTTCGCTTGCAGCAATTGCACCTAAATTATAATATGCCTGAAGATTATTCCTATCATAAGAAATAACTTTTTTCAGAATCTTTTCCGCTTCGGTAAAATTTCTTTTTGTATAATTTAGATAAGCAACCGAGAAAAGAACATCGATCCGCCTTGGATACATACTTAATATTTTGTTGTAGTAAACCAATGCTTCGTCAGGCTGATGCGCCGCTGAAAGAAAATCCGCATAGGCTTTAAGTTTTGCAGTGTCTTTCGGATTAGATTCAGCAGCCTGCTTAAGCATTTGCATCCGCTGCATAATAGCTTCAGCAACATTATTTTTATTTGGAAGCTGCAACGGATTTGTTAATCCTTTATGGATATTATCATTCGGCATTTGCTCGTTAGTCATGTTTCCTGTCTTACCAGGATAGCTTGTCTCATCTTTTTGTGAAAGGAAAATAAATACCAGTGCACTTAATATTACACCGATTCCGTATATGTAAATAGGTTTAATGTTTTTCATCTTCAGATTCCTAAATTTCAGTTGCCGTAATTGGCAGTTTCTATACCAATTTTTTAAGAACTGATGAAGATGAAAAAATCTTGATTTTTGATTGAAATAAATTGATAAGAAAAGTTTTCGTTTCTGAATTGATAAAATATGATTGTATTTTTCTCATCAATAGGAAAGAAGAAGTATAAGAAGAGATTAAGATTTACCCGTTAGCGAATGTTTATTCGAATTTTGATATGACGTAAATAGAATCGATCATTTTGATGTTTATTAACTATAACAAATTTGCACAGAAAAAAAATCTATAGTTGGCTTAATGAAGCCCTTGCTTCTTTTGCAAGAGGTGAGTTTGGAAACTCCTTAACAATTTTTGTCCACAACTGTTTAGCTTTCACTCTGTTTCCCTCATTAGCCGAAACTGCGCCAAGGTTGTACAAAGCATTAACGTCGTTTCTATTTACAAATAAAATTTTATTCAAGTATCTCTCGGCTTCTTTAAAATTTTTTTCAGCAAAATAAATGTAAACCATTGAAGTCATGACGTCGGTTCTTCTGGGATTTATGCGAAGAATCTTCTGATAATAATTCAAAGCTTTATCATTCATTTGAGCTTCAGCAAGAAAGTCGGCATATTCTCTTAACTTTAAAGTATCTCTCGGATGATCAATAACCGCCTTCTTTAATGTTTCCATATGCTGCATAATGCTCGGCATTACGTTGTTCTTGTTCGGCTTTTGTGCAACTGGATTTACCAATCCTTTATGAATTGCATCATTAGGAACGGCTTGACCGTTTACATCAATAGGCGGTGCATTCATCTCCGCAGAGGTTTTATTATGAATTTTATTAAAGATGAAAAGTCCTACTATACCTAAAAATATTGCGACCAAATAAATATATAAGGGTTTTATTTTTCCAAACATAGTTAAAGAAATTTTTAGTTATAATTTAGTTAATTATCTAAATCTGTAATTGAAGCCCGTCATAAAACGGTTATATGTGGTTACACCGTCAAAATCTCCTTCATAATAAAAATTGAAGAAGAGCGGACCGAATATTCTTGTATCAATTTCGGCGGTAACTGACTTCTGTATAAAATCGGCTAATGCATTGCCAAAATTGTAATTAATATTTGAAAATCCTAAAGAAAGAGTAGTAACATTAAAGTTAATAAATTTGGTAAGCAGCAGCCCATACATTGTTCCGCTCTGGTAGCTTCCAAAAATCTTATTATAATTTACCGTAGCAGAAATATCAATAAAAGGAAGCTCGGCTTCAGTAACAGCAAAATTTAAATTACGCGCTGGCTTAACGTCGCCTTTCTGATAGCTGTAACCGCCTGAAATATTAAAGAACAACCCGCCGCCGGGTCTTATAAAAAATCCGCCTTGAACGCCTTGTCTCATTTCATTTGTAAACAGACTATCTAGGAAGCTTTTAAATGTTTGATAATAAACAACATTCTTTCTGGCGTCGTATGAAAGGTTAATTGAAAGAAAGTTTACAGGCGAATACTGAGTATTGACAAAAAGGCTTGTAAGAGAAAATGTATTCTGCGGAACGTTGTTTTGTTCCTTATATAAATCAACTTCCGTGGAAGCAAATAGATATACATTCGGAATAATAGTATTTGTATGCTGGAAGTATAAATATCTTCTGTCAGTCATACCTGAATTGGTTTGCTGGAATAAGGCAACTGTATTTTGCATAACTCCATTGTTTGCAGAATCCTTTCTTGTTAAATAACCGCCGTACTCAAACAGCTTTCCGTTAATTCCCATGTTATAAAAATCCGGCCTTGAGCCAATTACTCCACCTACAGCAAAGTTATTCAAGAAAGATTTTTCCAATTCAATCCCGTCAACCGGACCAAGACTTGAAATATTATAATTTGTGTGTCTGCCTATCCAGGCATTAAATCCATGCACTTTATAACCGAGTGAAAAATCATACACTCTTAAATTATTAAATACGTTTGCTTTTACATCCGTCCATTCTGAGCTCATGTAATTTAAGTTCATATAATTTGTAAAATAAAACGGACCGCCGCCTATATTTCTTGCATTAAGATTTAAAGTGTAATTCCAGCGCTGGATGCCTACACTGTTAACATAGTTGGCGTAATTAGAAAACGAATTTGCACTTATGCTTCCATAAAAATTTGATCTGTATTCGGGGATATTGAACTTATCGGCTTTTACAATCTTACTATGGTCATTAACAAGATTAGTGTCCTTTTCAGTTCCGGCTTTTGATATTTGGGCTACTTCGGATTTGCTATTCTTTATCGTTGTAAAAAGCCGGTCCCCAACTTTAATATTGATATCGGTTATCTTCTGTCCGGCAACTGAAATAGAAGAAATAAATTTTACAATCATTGCAGGCAGTACTTTATTTCTTATTTGAAAATAAAGAGTATCGCCGGCGGATATTCCTTCTGTATTCTCGAACTTAACATAAATATTTTGCGGAGTAACGAATGATACAGTTCCGCTTTTTCTAACGGTATTTGATTCTTGAGCTAAGGCAGCACCAAAAAATAATATAATTAGCAAAAATATTTCAAACAACTTTTTCAATTGGTTATTTAATATTCTCCGATACAATTTCATCTCATACCTATCATAATTCATAAATACTAATCTCCCTGCCCTGTTGGATGGCAACTGTAGCATGATGTTGGGCTGTAAACATATCCATTTACCCCGGTATGATGCGGATCTGTACTTGCCTGACTGTGACATGTATTAGTGCAAGAAAATGTTCCGAAGTTTGAAGCATTTATATGGCATGTATTGCAAGTAGAAATATCATGGTTGCCCGTCAATGGGAAATATGTTGTATGATTAAAAGTCGACGGTGTCCAACCGGTTGTCGTATGGCAAGGGGTGCAGTCCGTGGGAAACCCTGCAGTTTGATGAGCAGGATTTGTTGTATTATTATAATCTGTTTGATGGCATGAATAACAAGTAGTAGGTATGCTTGTATAATTCCCATTATGGCATGACTGGCAGGAGACAGTTGTATGCGCACCTGTCAATGGAAATCCGGTATTATTATGATTGAATGATGCATCGCCGAAACTTGTCGTTGAATGACACTGAGAGCAGTCATGCGAGAATCCTTGCTGTACATGGTTTGGATCTGTTGTGTTGTTATATTGGGTTGCATGACAGCTATAGCAATCAGTAGGTGTTGAAGCTACATTACCTGTATGACATGACTGACAGGTTACAGACGTATGCGCACCAGTTAATGGGAATGGTGTTGTCGAGTGATTAAATGTCGATGTTGTAAAGTCTGTTGTTGTGTGGCAATCCTGACAGGTTGTTGCCAATCCTATTGCAGCATGATTAGGATTTGTAGTTGCAACATAATCTTTATTATGGCATGAGTTGCAATCAGAAGGCGTGCTTGTATAATTTCCATTATGACAAGACTGGCAGGAGACGGTAGTATGTGCTCCAGTCAATGGGAAACCGGTATTGCTATGATTGAAATTTGCATCGCCGAAACTTGTTGTACTATGGCACTGAGAACAATCATGTGAGAATCCCTGCTGTGCATGGTTCGGATCTGTTGTGTTGTTATATTGGGTTGCATGGCAGCTATAACAATCTGTCGGTGTTGAAGCTACATTACCTGTATGACATGACTGACAGGTTACAGATGTATGCGCACCAGTTAATGGGAATGGTGTTGTCGAGTGATTAAATGTCGATGTTGTAAAGTCTGTTGTTGTATGACAATCCTGACATGTCGTCGGCAGACCAATCGCAGAATGATTTGGATTAGTAGTTGCCGTATAATCTTTATTATGGCACGAGTTGCAATCAGACGGCGTGCTTGTATAATTTCCATTATGGCATGACTGACATGAAACTGTTGTATGTGCACCAGTCAAAGGAAAACCGGTAGTACTATGATTGAAATTTGAATCGCCGAAACTTGTTGTACTATGGCACTGAGAACAATCATGTGAGAATCCCTGCTGTGCATGGTTCGGATCTGTTGTGTTGTTATATTGGGTTGCATGGCAGCTATAACAATCTGTCGGTGTTGAAGCTACATTACCTGTATGACATGACTGACAGGTTACAGATGTATGCGCACCAGTTAATGGGAATGGTGTTGTCGAGTGATTAAATGTCGATGTTGTAAAGTCTGTTGTTGTATGACAATCCTGACATGTCGTCGGCAGACCAATCGCAGAATGATTTGGATTAGTAGTTGCCGTATAATCTTTATTATGGCACGAGTTGCAATCAGACGGCGTGCTTGTATAATTTCCATTATGACAAGACTGGCAGGAGACGGTAGTGTGTGCTCCAGTCAATGGGAAACCGGTATTGCTATGATTGAAATTTGCATCACCAAAACTAGTTGTACTATGACACTGAGAACAATCATGCGAGAAACCTTGCTGTGCATGGTTCGGATCTGTTGTGTTATTATATTGGGTTGCATGGCAGCTATAACAATCTGTCGGTGTTGAGGCAACATTTCCCTTATGGCATGATTGACATGAAATAGTTGTGTGTGCACCTGTTAGCCCAAATGAAGTTGTAGAATGATTAAAAGTGGTTGTAGTAAAGGTTGTTGTATTATGACAATCTTGACACGTAGTCGCCAATCCAATAGCAGCATGATTCGGATTTGTTGTACCTGCATAATCTTTATTATGGCATGAGTTGCAATCCGATGGCGTGCTTGTATAATTTCCATTATGGCAAGACTGGCATAAAACAGTAGTGTGTGCACCGGTCAATGGAAAACCGGTAGTACTATGATTAAAAGTTGATGCCTGAGCAAAACTTGTAGCTGTAGAAGTATGGCAATCCTGACATTCAATTGGAAACTTAGCCGCAACATGATCGGGATTTTTTGCATTTGCATAATCCTGTTTATGACATGGATAGCAAGCAGTTGTCAATCCCTGGAAATTACTTCCCGCTGCATGGCAGGCAAAACAGTTCTGAATATTATGCCCGCCTACAAGCGGGAAGAAATTATGATTAAAATTGCTTGTCCCCCATGAAAAATCTGTTACACTGTGGCATTGCCGGCAGTCGGTGGAAAAATTTGCTTGAACATGATTTGGTGCGGTGGCTGCGGCGAATTGCGTTTTATGGCAGCTATAACACGATGTACTTTGAGTCGGAAAATATAAATCAGCAAAACCTGAGTGGCAACTTTGACAATCAACATTTTGATGAACACCAACCAGCGAAAACCTGCTGTCCTGATGCAATTTTAAAATATTAACTGCAATCCAAGACTGAGTATTGTGGCATTCAACGCAATTAGGTCCTAAAGAATTTTTATGAATATCTTTGTGGCAAGATATACAATTCGATTTTGCCTCAGAAAAAATTAGACTTTTATGACACGACTGACAGCTTACCGTTGTATGCTGTCCAGTCAATTTAAATGAAGTCATAGTATTATGATTAAATTTTATCTTAGCCGGAACAATATTCCAGTTTGTAGACATATGACAGTCCGAACAATCCATCTTCAAATCTTTGCCATGAGGTGATTGTGCAAAGACATTCACTACCCCCAGTAATAAAACAATTATGAATGACACGCAGCGCATTTAAAATCTTTCAGCTTATATTGTATAAATTCATTTCCATCTACAGTAACTTTCTTATGACAATCTGAACATTTCACTTTTTCGTGAGCACCCTTTAACGCGAATGCTGTCTTTTCATGATCAAACTTCACCGGCTTCCAATTATCAAAGCCGTGACATTTTTCGCAGACCGGGATATCGTCTGTTTTTTCGGAATTGAACTGTCCGAAGTGAACATCATTATGACATGTTACGCAATCAGATTTCGTTGACGCAAATTTGAAAATTATTTTTCCACCGGCACTTTTCTGTTCGTGGCAGTCGGCGCATGATATTTCTGCATGCTTACCTTCTAACTTGAAGCTCGTCAGATCGTGATTGAAATTAATTTTATTCCAATCATCGGTTACATGACAAGACTGACATTTGTTATCCGGTAAAAACTTTGCCGTTAATTCCGAACCATGAACATTATTATGGCAGTCGATGCATCTAGTCCCTGTATTTTTAAAGTGCCATTGCTTTTCATTTGATTTATAATGACATGACTGACACGGCACTGCTAAATGAGCGTCGGTTAATTCAAAATTACCTTTATTATGTTCTTGAATAGTAAATATTGTTGACTTAAAACTTTCTACCGTGTGGCAGTTCTTGCAGTCTTCAACAACATGATTTACAGTAAATTCACCGAAGTGTTCGTCCTTATGGCAGTCGGTACATTTTGCAAACTTCGGTTTAGAAAGAGGAATATTACCGTGGCAGCTTTTACAAGAAACTTCTACGTGGGCACCTCTTAATGGATATCTCGTCTTATCATGATCAAATGAGTTACGGTTGACTACTAGGAAGGATTCATCATTATGGCATTTAACGCAGTTATTTCCTAACTGCCCTTTATGAACATCTGCATGACACGGCATGCAATTCTTAAAATCCAATCCTACAAATTTCTGAAATGTCTTACCGTTAAAAGTTTCTTTAACATGGCACTTAATACATTCAACCTTGGTGTGTGCGCCTGTCAGTTTAAACTTTGCATTATTATGGTTGAAGAAAACAGCAGGATTAAATTTTACTGTGTTGTGGCAGGAAGAGCAGTTGGTTCCAAGAGTATTTTGATGAACATCTTCATGACATGAAACGCATTTTGTACTTAAACCTAAATAAGTTCCACTTCTTTTATCAAATAGAGTAGTGTTAATAATAAATTTGGTTTGATGGCAGTCTTCGCATTTTATCTGCGTATGCTTGCCGTCCAATCTAAATCCGGTTTTGTTATGGTCAAATTTATTAGGATCGAAATTGATTATTCTAAAATTTCTTCCATGATGCTCACTATGGCACTTATAACACTTTTGATTTTTAACATCGCTGCTTGCGTGGTATCCCTTACCCTCATCTATAAGCTGTTTAATCTCGGTATGGCAATCGAGGCACTTAAAATTTTCTACCTGCTTTCCGAGAACATGACATTTTGTACAATTGCTTAAGCCTTCTAACTTTGCATGCGCCAAAGTAAGATTACCAGGTGATATTTGCGCATTTGTTCTCATCGACACCATAATCATAATAATGATTGAAAGACTAAACAGGCTCGTCAATTTCTTCATAACAAAATAAGCCGAGACATTACCCCGGCACTTAATATGCCTCAATAAAAAAACCGCTTTAAAAATTTCTGTTCCTTTCAACCGCTTATGAATCAACGACAAATTATTGTCCAGGTTTTATAACAGCTTCGCCGTGTTTCTTCATTACTTGTATGCCTATCTTCTGAAGAAAGTCAGTCGGCAGTAAGCCGCCTGCGAAAATATATACTAAGTCATTCTTTATAGTTACATTATTTTCTAAACCGGAAACGACAAGAATAACTTTATCATCTAAAATTTCTTTAACGTTTGAATTGAAATAAATCTTGACCTTACCGCTTTTTTCCGAATTCTGAATTAATTCAAGATTCTTCGGCTTCAAGCGAGAGAAATTTTCACTCCGGTAAGAAATAGTAACTTTATTATTGTTCATAAGTAACATTGCGGATTCTACAGCAGAATCTCCTCCGCCGACAATTAATATAGATTGATTAGATATTAATTCAGGTTCAATTAAACGATAAGCCACTTTTTCTTTTTGTTCACCTGGGACACCTAGTTTACGCGGTGTTCCTCTTCTTCCGATTGCAAGTATTATTCCTTGCGAAGTATATTGTCTTTTATTCGTTTTGACTTCAAAAAAATAATCCCCCTTTCTTTCTATTGATTCAACTTTTTCACTTTCATGAATGACTATCCGATTCTTACTTAAAACCTCACGCCATAACTCAATAAGCGCACTCTTTGAAGTTTCTCTAAGCTTAACTTTTCCATGTAAAGGTAAATCCATTGGTGCAGTCATAATAATTTTTGCACGTGGAAAATTGAAAACTGTTCCACCAAGACTATCCTGTTCCAGGGTTAGATATTTCATTTTCTTTTTTTCAGCAGCAAGAGATGCAGCTATGCCGGCAGGACCAGCTCCGACAATGATGACGTCATATTGTGCTTTTGATGACGAAGGAATTTTATTAGAAAGAAAATTTATAGCCATTTTCCCCTGCTCAACTGCATTCTTAATTAATCCCATTCCTCCAAGTTCGCCGGCAATAAATAAACCGGGAATGTTTGATTCATATTCAGGTGTAACATGCGGAAGATCTACACCGCGCTGATCTGTACCTATACATAATGTTATTGCATCAACCGGACATGCCCTAAAGCATGCACCATGTCCAACGCACCTGGAAGCGTGTATTATATGAGCTTGTGCTTCCATAAGACCAAGCACATCCTGTTCGGGGCAAGCTTCAATGCAAGATCCGCAGCCAAAGCATAAATCATGATTTATTACAGGATGCAAAGAAACCGGTTCATGAAGACCAAATTGGATTGACTCTTCAATCTTTGATTTGGTTTCCCGAGTATTTCTTCTAAGCTTTTTAATATATAATATCAAAACAGCAGTTGCGGCAATAAAGACTACCAGATAGGTAGCGAGATTTTCCAATAATATTTCCATCTATCTCACACTTTACTTATGAAATATGTAATCTAAATTGCCCTCCCTAAAATTCCCCATTTTATTTCTCACCATAAAATCCCAATAATCACTTAAAGATCCACGTATAGCCGAATATAATTTCTACCGCAATGTGAACGAACATTATGATAAACATTATGATCGCAAAAGGAAGATGAATTACATGCCAGTATTTTAGTATCTTCTGCGTTGTATTTAATAATCCTATACGCCTAGAAATAACTAGTTTTTCTTTAGCAGTCTTTAAAATTTTCTTCCTTTGAATTTTATGAACATTGGCAACGCGTAATTCTTTTTTCAGCATGTTCAATACATTTTTTGTACCAAAATAATCCTGTATTACAAGTGCCATACTCGCTCCAAATTTTAATCTTTTGTAGCGGTCTAAGGAAGAAATTTGCTCTATTTTAGATATAATTTTGTCAGACAGTCCATAATCATTTTTGAGCTCTTGCGAAAGATTTTCACTTAGCGAATTTAATTCGTGCAAGCTAATCATTTGCCCTTGAATTGTATGCGGTACTTGAGTATAGATAAATTTTCCTATTGCACCACTAATTACTACTGCTACCATGCTCCAAAAACTTACTGCTACAATTCCGCCAAACTTAAATGCGGTGTGAAATAAAATTAAGATTGGACCCAGTGTGCAAAGGAAAATGTGAAATTCCAGCCAATGTTTAAGATAACCGAACTTATGGAAATATCTAACTCGCTTTCGTATCATATAGATTGCAACCCCAAAAATCATCATCAGACTGCCTATAATGCCGAGACCGTGCCCGATTAATCCGCTTGGCTTAAGTAATGTATCGAGAGGTGAAAAGAATCTATCAACAAGAGGAGTTTTATAATAATTGAATCCTTCAATAGAAAGGACTAGAGTTGCTGTAATTGTTATTAGGAAAAAGGAAGCGATATAAAATCTATGTACAGTTTTCGTCATTGGATCTTTTTTTAATGATGATTAAAAGTAATTGCTTTAAAAAAAGAAAGCGATTATTTGACTAATCGCTTCAATAATTATTCCAATGACTAATAAGATAAGTCAGGCTAATTAAAACTTAGGTAAAGGAATTAACTAACCTGAAGTTCATTTAGGACAGTATATTTGGTCGAGTTCTCAACCGTCATCTCGGTAAGTTTGCTTATTAAGATGTTCATTCTTTCATTTTGGTCGTCGTCAAAAGAATCATAAGCTTCTTCTGAGATGAAGGTATAAACTTCCTGAAAATGATTAGGTTTTCCTTTTACTTCATAAACCGCATAGCTTTCAAGCAAGTCGGTCTTAAGTAAATTCTTTAATTCCTTAACAACACTAAGATATTCTTCTTTCTTATCAGGTTTTAACTCGTATTGAACTGTAAAAATTACTTTAGACATTTTTTCTCCGAATATTTTAGAAATACTGGTTTAATAATAATTCACCGGTAAAGGTCACTTTAGCCGGACCTGTTAGAGATAGATCCTTTACATTTTGATTTTCAATTTCAAAATCAACAATTAATTCATCGCCGCCGCGTGTAATTAACTTTATAGGAGGCTTTAATCCGAAAATGTAATAGCCAATTATTGCTGAGGCAGTTGCGCCGGTGCCGCAAGCAAAAGTTTCATCTTCAACACCTCGTTCATAAGTTCGAATGTGAATTTTATTATCCACAAGTTTAATAAAATTCACGTTAGTACCACCTGGTGCAAAATCTTTATGATATCTGATTTCCCTGCCAAGTTCAAATACTGGAACTTCATCGAGGGTTTCATATTTAGATAAAGGATTCTCAGAATCTTTTAAAATATCTTCCACCTTAATCACTACGTGCGGCGAACCGGTATCTGCAAAGCATGCATTTATTAATTGCTTAGCAGCTAAAATTTTAAAGTTGTACTTTAATCCTTTTGGAGAATTAAAAAAGAACTTTATTTCACTGCCGTTCAACACCTCGCCGGAATACGTAAGCCCGTTAGAAAGAAAATTTGTATTCCTATTCTTAATTCTTCCGCTTATTTCGGCAAATCTTATTGCACATCTTGCACCATTGCCGCAAAGGCTGCCTGTAGAGCCGTCAGCGTTAAAATATTGCATTTCAAAATCATAAGTTTTTGAATTTGTAATAGTAATAACTCCATCCGCACCAATTCCGTTGCGCCTGTCGCACATTTTTTTTATTGATTTCGATTCCAGAGTAAAACTGGGATTCGAATTTTTATCGATTAAGATAAAATCGTTACCCGCTCCGCTCATCTTGTAAAAAAAAACTTTTTCCATTACAGTTCAAATTTAACTTAATATGAATTGGATTTCAATAAAAATTTACAGGAATCTTTCAATAATTGAAGAAAAATAAATCACTTATGCGTTTCAACAAAACCGGCGCATTTTTTGTACTGCACTTTTTTCAATTAAATTTAAAAGCAAAATGCACGGAAGGAGATAAAATTCCCAATACAATTTAATTCAGTTTCGCTTTGCTAAGCAACCGCAATTTCTATTCTGTTAGCTCGCTTAATACGAAGCCTGGTGGAGGTGGCGGGAGTCGAACCCGCGTCCGAAGTTAAGCACCACAGAACGTCTACACACATAGTTTGTTTTTATTTAGCTTAAAGTTACCAAACAAACAAGGATCGCTTTAAGCCTGCTCATTAAAATTTCACCTCATCTATAAGAGCGATAGACTCAGCAATCATACCTAAACGACGCTCAATTGATTCCCGGTATGAGAAGAACCATTGAACGGCTGCTATTTAATTAAGCAGCTAAGGCGTAATTAGATTCGCCAGTTATTGTTTTATTCCCAATTGTTTAACGTGTGTTCGGGGAACACGGTGCGCAGTTCCATGTCTCTTCAACCCCGTCGAAACCAAAATTCACCCCCTTAATTTTAGGTACATTGAACGAAGTAATGACTATGGAATTTAAAACACAAATAATATGTTTAATCGATCAATAATTTTTATAAGAGCAATTTAAATATAAAATTTATTTTAACGAATTATTTGAGGCTATTGCCTTTCCAAATAATATCTTGGGTACCGGCAACATGATTTTCATATCTTGCTAGCACAAAAAACAAATCCGATAACCTGTTAAGAAAAATAATTATTTTCTCGTCAATTTTCTCTGCATTATTTAATGCCACAACTCTTCTTTCAGCCCGGCGGCACACTGTTCTGCAAATGTTTAAAATACTACTGCTTTTGGTACCTCCGGGAAGGATAAAATTTTTCAGCGGCTCAAGCTTCTCTTCATAATGGTCGATTGCATTTTCAGCTTCATTGAAAAAATCTTCCGATATTTTTGGAATAATATTTTTCTTATCCTTTTGATTATCAGGAATTGCTAAGTTTGAACCAACGACAAATAATTCATTCTGAATTTTAACTAGAAGATTCTTTACCTCAATATCTTTTACCTCTACGACTGCTAATCCGATAAATGAGTTCAGTTCGTCAACTGTACCATAAGCTTCAATTCGAATCGAATCTTTTGATACTCTATCGCCGCCGAAAAGCCCGGTTTCACCTTTATCGCCGGTTTTAGTATAAATCTTTGTCATTTTCTAAAAGGTAAATTCTCTACCATTGCCTGATAATTATTTCCATTGCCATCTTTTACAAACAATATACTGCCGCTTTCAGCAACAGATTTTTTAACATAAGCCAAACCAACATGTTTACCGCATTTCATAGAATAACCGGTTGAAGTTACCACACCCGCTTCATTCCCGTCTTTGTCAAACAAATTTAATTGACCATTGCGACTGATCGGTTCATTAAATGAAATTCCTTTCAAATGCTTTTGTACTTTGTCATAAGTTTCAAGCCTTGCAATTACTTCCTGACCAATGTAGCAGCCTTTAGTAGAACAAACAAGATCTAAAAGATTAGCTTCATGCGGATTAAATTGGTCGTTAAGCTCGCTTGGAGCTGAAGGTATTCCTTTAATTATACGGTAGCAATTGTAGGCATCCTCTCCTACAAGGTTAAAATCAAATATCCCTTTGTTGTTTATCATATAATCAACAAGTCTAATTGAATTTTCGGGGCTGCACAAAATCCAGAATTTTTGGTTACCGGATTTATCAACTATTCTGATAAGATTAAACAGTATCCCTTCCCCCATAATTGATTTAAATTTATTTGGTTCAATTTCATTTATAGTATTGCCGCAAACCAGCATCATGAATGATTCAGCTTGAGGTCCTAATAATTCCAATAAAGAATATTTACCTTTTGTATCACTTATTTTTACATCATCCATAATGATATACTTTTCTATCCAGCTTTTAACTTTATCTTTAAAGGCATTACTGCAAATTAAAAGCTGATGATCATCAAAATTTAAAATAGTAGCAGTATCAATAATTCTTCCTTTTTCAGTAGTAAAAATTGTTTCAGTTACATAATCCTTTCCCAAATCTTTAAGAGAGTTTGTTGAGATGCGGTGGAGATAGTCCAACACATCTTTGCCGCTTAATTCAAATATACCACTGTCGGAAATATCTCTTAGACCAACTCCGTTATTTAGCGAATTTAATTCATCCTCAAAAGAATCAAATATTTTAAACTTTTTACTTCCGCTTGATTCTTCAGGTTTGTAGCCTAACCTTTCAAAATATGAATGAAGCACATTATTTTTTATTGCATTCTCGAACATTTTACTCCTATCTTCTCGGGGATAACTATAAGGTTAAAAACAATAATAACAAAATTACAAAACAAACATTCAGGTTACAATGCAGGAAGAATTATGAGAAGGACATGTGACTATATTTTTCTTTCAGTTGTTCCAGTTCTTTTATAACTACTTCAAATTTTACTATAAGCTCTTCAACTAAATCAGCCGTACGAGGATTATCAATATCTTGTTTAACTGCTTCTTCTATCTTGATACATTTATCTGATATTGCGCGTATTCCAAAGGTAAGACTGCTTCCTTTCAGTTTGTGTGCATAAAATCTGATCTGATTCTTATCTCTTTGAACCACAGCATTTTTAATTCTTGCAATGCTTAATGGCAAATCTTTAATATAAATATCGAGCAGCTCTATAAAGAAATTTAAATCTTCGGAGGATTTTATATCCTGGATTAAATCAATTTTACCTTCATCAACATATTTGAAAGACGTTTGCTTACTTTCATCTACAGCAAGCCTGGAATTTTTATCGTCGTAAATAATTAATCCCCACTTCTGCAGTGATGCCTGAAGCTCTTCAACACGCACAGGTTTACCGATGTAATCATCCATTCCGGCTTCAAGGCATTTTTCTTTATCACCCTGCATAGCATTCGCCGTCATTGCAATTATTTTTGGTCTCTCATCATTTTTATAATTATCCAGGATATATTTTGTAGCTTCATAGCCGTCCATTTCGGGCATAAAAATATCCATAAAGATAATATCATAATTTATTCTTTTGATTGCCTCAATTACCTCAAACCCGTTTGCAGCAACATCTGCTCTGAATCCCAGCCTTTCCAAAATTCTAGTAGCAACCTTTTGATTTACAACATTGTCTTCTGCTAAAAGAATTCTGAGTGGCATTCGATGCCCCAATTCCGTATCTAGTTTTACTTCATTCTTAGGAATATTGGACTGTACTTTTTCTTTACCGGATAAGATTGAAGTAAGACAATCATAAAGCTGAACTTGTTTAACAGGCTTAGTAATAAATGCGGCTAAATTCAAATTGTTAAAATCTCCGTCGGCTTCTCTTTTACCTATCGATGTTAAAATTACAACAGGAAGATTTTTTCCCTTTGGAGTGTTACGGATTTCTTTTGTAAGCTCCACGCCGTTCATAACCGGCATATGATAATCTAAAATAGCTATGTCAAAGTCTTCTCCGTTATTCATCAGTCTAATTGCATCAAGCGGAGATTCAACAACATAGGGCTGCATACCCCAGTTGCCTGTCTGCATTTTTAAGATTCTTCTGTTCGTAGCATTATCATCCACTATTAAAGCTTTCTTGCCTTCAAGCTCGATTGCTTTACCTTTCAAATATATTTTTGATTTGGAAGGAGCTTGCTCAGCAATAATTGTAAAATAAAAAGTAGAACCTGCACCGTACTTGCTTTCGAACCACATTTTTCCGCTCATCATCTCGGAAAGTCGTTTGCTAATTACTAATCCAAGTCCCGTACCGCCATGTGTTCTTGTTGTAGAAACATCTACCTGATTGAACGCCTTGAATAATCTGTCAATCCTATCCTCTGGAATTCCTATGCCGGTATCTTTAACAAAGAATTGAATTTCGAATTTATTATTGTTAATCTCTTTGGAAGAAACAGAAAGAAAGACTTCGCCTTTTTCGGTAAACTTGATTGCATTGTTAAGAAGATTGGTAATAATTTGTTTAAGCCTTGTAACATCGCCAAAAATAGTTTGAGGAGTATTATTTTCAATCAAGTAAGCAAGATCAAGACCTTTGTCGCCCGCTTTTGAAGCCAATAAATCAAGGCAGTCTTCGACACAATCTTTCAGATCGAAAGGCTGCATTTCAAGTTCTAATTTTTCTGATTCGATCTTAGAGAAGTCCAATATATCATTTATTATTACTAAAAGATGATCACCGCTGAGACGGATTGTTTCAACATATTCTCTTTGCTCATCACTTAAATCAGTATCTAAAAGGAGCCCCGTCATTCCGATTACTCCGTTCATTGGAGTTCTAATTTCGTGGCTCATCAAAGCAAGGAATTCGCTTTTAGCCTTAGTTCCAGCTTCTGCTTTAACTATTGCTGCGTCAAGTTCGGCATTCTTTTTTATTAGCTCGTCCTGAATATTATTCCTCTTGATTACAGCACCAAGCATTGAAGCCATAGTTACCAAAAGTGATCCTTCATTCGGTGTCCATTCCCTGTCAGTTTCACAATCGTCGAATCCAAGAAAGCCCCAATAAAGTCCGTCAACCATGATCGGTGCAAGTATAATCGATTTAATATTTTTATCGATGAATAGAAGGCGTTCTTCTTCGGACAAATTTTTCATTACAAAACTAAGAGGCTTGCCGTTGGAGAATGCATCGTAGAATCTCAAAGATTCGAATCGGGAGTAAGATAGTTTCTGCAGTTCAATATTTTCAATTTGATGTTCCGTATCTTCAGACGTCCATTCATAAAGCAAACTAACGTACATTTCGCCGGTATCTTCTACGGATTTATGTTTATAAATGTAAGCCCGGTTTACTTTGACAGCTTCGCCAAGTATTTTTAAGGCAGAAGAGAATCCGATTTCCGGATCATTTGTAGAAATAAGTCTTTGTGTAGCCGCTGCAATTCCTTGAAGCAAGTTGTCCCTCTTCTTTGCATGAATTTCGCTTGCTTTTCTGAGAGAAATATCTTTAAAAATTATAAGTAAAAGTGTTTTATCTCCTACACCTTCAATAAAAGAATAGCTTACTTCAAAATCTACTGCAGTGCCGTTCCACAACTCATATTTTTTTTCAATACTGCTTGGGAAAGAATGATCATTGAAATTTTTAGTGTAATCGCTTAAGACAGTATCAGCCGTACTATCGGATAAAACATTTGTAATAAGTTGATGTTCAATTTCAATTTTGTCTTTACTGAAGATTTTGGAATAAGCAGTGTTGCACATAAAAACATAACCGTTTTCATCGGCAAGGCACATTCCGTTTGAAGATTTTTCCCAAACATTTTTGAAAATACTATCCGAAATATCTGTGTTGGCTTCAACTTTATAACGCTCGCTTAGCTCATGCAATATTCCCTGGGCAATATATTTCCCGTCCTGCTTAATTACCATTGCAGTCAGTTCAATAGGAATTAACTGCCCGTTTTTATGTTTTAAAGAAACGACCTCATTCTTTACTTTCTTTTCCTTAAAAAGCTTTGTGAAAATTTTTAAAGCTTTTTTTAATTCTGTTGAAGGAATAAAACTGGTAATAAATTTGTTTGTTAATTCATCCGGACCGTATCCGAAAATATCCTTACACTTTTCTCCGATAGATATAATTTCGCCGGCTTGAGTAATCTTAAAGATAACATCAACCGAAGTTTCAAGAATTAGTTTATGAGTTTCAAATTCTTTTTTATATGAAGAAACAATTGATGAAAGGTTTTCAGCAATACTGTTAAAACTTTCAGGAATCTTGTTTTCGGCAATGAGTTTTTTTAGAAGACCTTCGAATTCTTCTAGCTCCCGCTCGTTATATTTTTGATTGTTGCTGATATTTTTTTTCAATTGAATAATACAGCTGATAGTAAATTATGAGTCAATAGAATATAATACTTGAAAGTTAATATAATTCACAAAATTTTTTTCGCTAATTTATAAAAATTGAATCTAAATTCAATAACATAATTATTGTTGAATTCAATTTCTTTTTAGCATAAGTTTGAGTCAAATAATTATTTGTTCATAATCATTGGGGATCTACCTCATGAAAACTATTGTTACTATGCCCGGTGATGGAATAGGAAAAACTGTTCTACCGGAAGCATTGAAGATCCTAGCCGCAGTTGGTTTTGAAGCAGAATATGTTCATGCTGATATCGGCTGGGAGTTTTGGTGTAAAGAAGGAAATGCGCTTCCACAAAGAACGATTGACCTTCTTGAAAAACATAAAGTCGGTTTGTTTGGTGCAATAACCAGTAAGCCGAAAGATGCTGCAGGTCAGGAGCTTGATGCTTCGCTGCAAGGAAAAGGATATAATTATTTCAGCCCGATAGTGGGACTGAGACAGCACTTCAACCTTGATATTTGTATTCGTCCATGCAAATCCTTTAAAGGCAACCCACTTAATTTTATTAGAAGAAAAGATGAAAGTTTCGAAGAACCTGATGTGAATGTCGTTATCTTCAGACAGAATACCGAAGGTCTTTACTCCGGCGTGGAATGGACAAATCCACCGAAAACTGTTCGGGATGCGTTGGAAACTCATCCGAAGATGAAAGCATTTAAAGATGTACCCGGTGAAGACCTGGCAATATCCACAAGAATAGTATCCAGACCAGCATGCAGAAGAATACTAAGAGAAGCTTTTGATTATGCAAAACGATTTGGCTATAAAAATGTAACAGTCTGTGAAAAGCCGAACGTCTTGCGTGAAACCTCTGGTATGATGCTGAATGAAGCAAAAATAATATCTAAAGAATATCCCAACATCGATCTCTGGGATACCAACATCGATGCACAAATGATGTGGTTGACAAAGAATCCTGAAATTTACGGAGTAATTGTTGCAGAAAATATGTTTGGCGACATCATAAGTGACGGCTTCGCCGGTCTTGTAGGCGGACTTGGATTTGCATGCAGTGCAAACATCGGCAAAGATGTTGCAATATTTGAACCTACACACGGATCAGCACCAAAATATCAGGAACTTCATCCATCAATTGTAAATCCAATTGCAATGATACTCAGCGCCTGCATGATGCTTGATCATCTGGGAGAAAATTTAAAAGCGGAGAAAATAAGAAACGCTGTTGCAAAGGTAATAGAAGAAGGAAAAGTTAAAACTTACGACATGATGAAGTTAAAAGGAGGTCCGGATGTTTTTTCAAAAGGAGCTTCAACAACACAACAGATAACGGACGAAATTATTAAGAAAATTGTTTAGCCGATCAATTGTTAAATTGTTCTTTTAATTATGAAGCAATTTAGCAATCTGAAACTTCATATTGGTAATAATGCAAATTTAATCTCTTGAGCTAAATATGAAAAAAGAAATATTAGAAATCTGGCCGGAAATAAACTGGATTCAAAATAATGACTTAAAGGAAAAAGTTTTAAATTGCTGGATTTATGCATTAGACAATAGCGTCCTTACTATTGATGACTTGAAAACGATTCCTTTTTCCTTACTGGTTAAAGATTGTAAGATTTCATTTATTATCCATAAGCGGACGACTGTTCAACTAGCTGCGGAAATGGCAAAAGTGATGAAACAAAATTTTGGAGATGAAATGAAAATCGATATGGATGTTCTGATTGCCGGCGCAATCTTAATTGACATTGGGAAGCTTCTTGAATACGAAATAAGAAACGGAAAACTCACTACAAGTGAAGCTGGTAAACTAGTTCGTCATCCATTCAGCGGATTAGCTGTTGCAGATAGATTCGGCATTCCGCCGGAGGTTCAACATATTATTGCAACACATTCACATGAAGGAGATTTGGGAAAACGTACCGTAGAATCTTTAATTGTTCATCACGCAGACTTTGTCAGTTTCGAATCGTTCAAATAGAATTACAGATTATTCAAATAATAAAGATTTGATAAATTCATTAAGCAAGGAATAAAGAGAACTTTAAAATTCAAATAAAATTATAGATTGTTACATCACGATAAATCGTGATTCATAATGACAATGGGAGAATGAATATGTCACAAACATTGATTGAAAAAATCGCACAACGATTTGCTACAGGTTTAGATAAAAATCATGAAGTCCGAAGCGGAGATTATTTAACAATAAAACCTGCTTATGTAATGACACACGACAATACCGGTGCTGTTATTCCAAAATTCAAAAGTATTGGGGCAAAAAAATTGGCAGATCCAAAACAAGTAGTTATCGCACTTGATCATGATATTCAAAATAAAAGCGATAAGAACCTGGACAAGTATAAAAAGATTGAAGAGTTTGCCAAGTCAATGGGAGCTGATTTTTATTCCGCAGGCAGAGGAATAGGACATCAGATACTATGCGAAGAAGGCTATGCTTTTCCGGGTAAAATGGTTGTAGCATCAGATAGCCACTCAAATATGTACGGAGGATTAGGCTGCCTCGGAACTCCGGTTGTTAGAACAGATGCTGCTGCTATTTGGGCTACAGGAAAAACATGGTGGCAGGTCCCTCCAATTGTAAACGTAATTCTTAAAGGGAAACTGAGAGAAGGCGTATCTGGAAAAGATTTAATAATTTCCCTTTGCGGACATTTCAATAACGATGAAGTTCTTAACTGCGGAATTGAATTTACCGGCGATGGTGTAAAATCTTTGTCGATTGAGAACCGCCTTACAATTGCAAACATGACGACGGAGTGGGGCGCTCTTGCTGGTGTTTTCTCTATTGATGAATTAACAATTCAATGGCTTAAGGAAAGAGCTGCAAAGCTTTCAAATAAGAAATTTCCTATTTCATCAAATGAAAATAATAAAGTAGTTCATCCAAGATTAAATTTACAGAGGATCTCAAAACTGGAACAAAATATCTGCAAAGCAGATAACGATGCATTTTATCATAAAGAAATAATTGTTGATTTATCTTCTGTACAGCCTACGGTAGCCGGACCTGATTCTGTTAAAAATGTATTTTCTTTGTCAGAATTAAAATCAAAAGAAATTAGAATTGATAAGGCATTTCTACTCTCCTGTGTAAACAGCAGAGTCAATGATTTAGCAGAAGCTGCCGCAGTTGTAAGAGGAAAGAAAATTGCATCCCATGTAAAATTGTATGTTGCCGCAGCATCAAGCGAAGTTCAGGCTGAGAGTGAAAGACGCGGTGATTGGCAGGCTTTAATCCATGCAGGCGCTATTCCTTTGCCTCCAGGCTGCGGACCTTGCATCGGATTAGGCGAAGGATTGCTGAAAGATGGTGAAGTAGGTATTTCAGCAACCAATAGAAATTTCAAGGGTAGAATGGGATCGCCTATGGCAACAACTTATTTAGCTTCTCCGGCTGTTGTTGCTGCTTCGGCAATTTCAGGTAAGATTGATTACTCATGGGAATACAGTCCGGGAAAAATCTTTGCGGATATAAAATCAAACAAAAAAACGAACGGGAAAATTTCTAAAACTGAAATTATAAATGGATTCCCCGAAACGATTGAAGGAGAAATTATCTTTTGTCATCAGGACAACTTAAACACAGATGGAATTTATCCCGGAAAATATACATATGTTGATGACATCTCACCTGAACAACAAGCGCAAGTTGTAATGGAAAATTATGATCCGCAGTTTGTAAATATTGCTCAGGAAGGAAATGTTCTTGCCGGAGGCTTTAATTTCGGGACGGGAAGTTCACGCGAACAAGCTGCAACTGCATTAAAGTATAAAGGAATTAAACTTGTCATTGCCGGATCATTCAATGAAACCTACAAGCGGAATGCATTTAATAACGGATTTATGTTGATTGAGTGTCCCCAATTGATTATGGATTTGAAATTAAAATTTGGAAAGGAAAAACTTACCGTTAAAACAAATTTTAATGTTTCAATTAATTTTAAGAATTCAGAAATAAAAATGAATAAACCGCTAAAAAATGGCAACGCTTCAAAATATTACTTTGATCCGGTTGGCAAAGCCGCGCAGGAATTAATTGTTGCGGGTGGTTTGGAAGGATGGATAAAATCCAGATTATGAATAAATCAATTTCTCGAACAATTTCAGAATTCGCAGTAAATCTGAAATACATTGATCTGCCCTTAGAGGTGGTTGAGACTGCAAAAAAATTTCTGTATGATTCAATAGGCTGTGCTTTCGGCGGCAGTCAAACTAAGGATGTAAAAATCCTCAAAGATATTTATAAAAAAATACGAGGGAGTAAAGAAGCAACATTAATTGGCTTTGGAGATAAGCTGCCGGCTGTCAACGTTGCTTTAATAAATTCTTTAATGATTCGGGCTCTCGATTATAATGATGTTTATTGGAAAGAAGATCCTTCACATCCTTCGGATTTAATACCTGCAGCCCTTGCGGTTGGTGAGCTTGTTGATGCCTCAATGAAAGATGTTATCACCGCAATTGTACTTGGTTATGAATTTGAACAAAGGCTTTGCGAGTTCGCCGTTCCAGGAATCCGCGAAAGGAAATGGCATCACGCTACATTAACTCAGTTTGTTTCTCCTGTTGTTGCAGGAAAACTTCTAGGATTAACCGTAGACCAAATGGTAAACGCAATTGGAATTAGCGGAAGCCACAATTACACAATTGGCGCTCCAACTGCGGGTAAATTGACGATGATGAAAAATACTGTCGATCCAATGGCTGTTCAATCCGGTGTTTTCGCTGCTCTAATGGCTAAGCAAGGATACACCGGGACAGAAGCAGTCTTCGAAGGTAAAGAAGGATTTATGGATTGTTTTTTTGGCTGGGATACTAAGAACGAAAAAGTAAATCCAATTACGATGCACGGAAGAGATATGTCTGAAGAATGGAAATGGAATATTGAAAAATTAATTGGAAATCTTGGAAATGATTTTAAAATTCTTGAATGCAGCATGAAAGCATTTCCAACAGAAGCTCTGACACATACTCACATTACTGCTGCATTAAAAACCGTGATTAACAATGATATTACTTATGATCAAATTGATTCGATAAAAGTAGCTACAATTGCACGAGCTTGCGACATTCTCTTCGATCCTCATAAGTATCATCCTGAATCAAGAGAGACTGCAGATCATTCACTTCCCTACTGCATTGCCGCCGCAATTGTTGATCATAAAATAACAACTCAATCTTTTTCAGAAGAAAAATTGAAAGATCCCAGAATCTGGGAAGTGATTAAGAAAATTAAAGGAGAAGCATCAACGGAATTTGAAAAAATGTTCCCCGCCAAACAGCCGTCAAAAGTAACTATCAAAACAAAAGACGGGAAAGAATTTTCGGAATATATTGAATTTCCAAAAGGCGATCCCAGGGAGCCGATGACTATTGAAGATCTAGAAAATAAATTTATCTCATTGTCTGATGGCTTAATTTCCAAACAAAGACAAAAAGAAATCAAAAACTTGATTTTCAAATGTGAAAAGAAGACAGCAAAAGATTTCATGGATAAATTAATCTTCTAGATAAATGATTATGAAAACACAGAACCAAAAATCCTCAGCCGGGCATCGCGGGGAAAATATTCGTTCCGATTGTTATTTCGAAATTGAACTAACCAACTCCGGCGGAATAAAATTAGAGTTAAAGAGCAAAGTTGCTTCTCTTTATGGGGGATCAATCAAAGAACAAGTAGATGAAATGTGCAGGTTCTTTGAAATAAAAAATGCAAAGGTCTTTTTCGAAGATTACGGTGCTCTCCCATTTGTTATTGCTTCAAGGTTTGAACTTGCCGTAAAAAAATTGTTCCCGGAAAACGAAAAAGAATTTTTACTTCCATTCAATAAAAATAATTTATACACCTCCTCCAAAGATAAGCTTCGAAGAAGCAGGCTTTATCTTCCGGGTAATGAACCAAAATTTTTTCTAAATGCCGGTCTACATAAACCGGATGGAATAATTCTGGACTTAGAAGATAGCGTGGCTCCTTCTGAAAAAGACGCTGCAAGAGTTCTCGTTAGGAATGCGTTGCGCAGCGTTGATTTTTACAGTTCAGAAAGAATGGTAAGAATAAACCAGTTGCCGCTTGGCTTGGAAGATTTGGAATTCGTCGTTCCTCATAATGTTCATGTTATACTTATTCCAAAGTGCGAAAACGCCGAGCAGGTAATTGAAGTCGATGATCAAATAAAAAGAATTCGGCATGAAAATAATATTAAGAGCGAAGTATTCTTGATGCCGATTATCGAAAGTGCACTTGGAATCGTTAAAGCTTATGAAATTGCCTCCGCAGTTAAAAGTAACTGTGCACTTACAATTGGACTTGAAGATTATACCGCCGACATTGGAACGCAAAGAACTTTGGAAGGAAAAGAAAGTTTCTTTGCTCGTTCAATGATTGTTAATGCAGCAAAGGCGGCTGGTATTCAAGCCATAGATACAGTCTTTTCTGATGTTGGTGATATAGAAGGATTGAAACAGAGTGTAATTGAAGCTAAGTCACTTGGCTTTGAAGGAAAGGGCTGCATTCACCCAAGACAAATTCCGGTTGTTCATAAATATTTTGAACCGGCTGCGGAAGAAATAGAAAAAGCTAAAAAGATTGTTCTCGCCTTTGAAGAGGCAGAACGTAAAGGAATAGGCGTTGTTTCAATTGGAACAAAAATGATCGACGCACCGGTTGTTAAACGAGCACAGAGGACAATTCATTTAGCTGTCTTAAATAATTTGTTGGATGAAGACTGGAAAGAAAAATAAATGAAATTAATAAAGAACGCAGCAGGCAGATTGGTACCTTCGGAAGTCAACGGCCATAAGCAAATCCCTTTCAAAGGAGTAAACAAGTACGAACCGGAAGGCACCAAAGCTAAACCATCTATAAAATCCTGCGTAAATTATCCTGAAGACGGAAACAAAATTGTCAGAAATTTAAAAGAAGCTTTAAAGAAAGCCGGAATAAAAAACGGAATGACAATTTCGACTCATCATCATTTGAGAGATGGTGATGCGCTGACAAATTATTTATTTGATGTAATACATGAGTTAGGAATAAAAAACATCCGCTGGTTTCCAAGTGCTTCTTTTCCTATACACGAACACTTGATAAAATATCTTGAGGACGGAACAATCCATCATATCGAAGGAAGCATGAATGGACCGCTTGGCAGATATACTTCAGAAGGAAAGATGAAAGGCATTGGAGTTTTGCGTTCTCATGGAGGAAGATACCAGGCAGTTCAAGACGGTGAAGTGCACATTGATATAGCAGTAATCGCAGCCCCAACAGCAGACACTTTTGGAAATGCAAATGGTGTAAACGGAAAATCTGCATCCGGACTTATCGGCTTTGCTCTTGTAGATTCCGAGTATGCAGATAAAGTCATTGTTGTTACCGATAACCTTGTTCCTTTCCCTTGTATCCCGTGGCAGATCCAGGGCAACAATGTCGATTATGTTGTCCAAGTTGATTCGCTTGGAGACTCATCTAAAATCGTTTCCGGAACTACTCAAGTTACTAAATCTCCGGACAGACTTTTGATTGCAGAATACGTCGCCCAGTTTATTGATGAAGCCGGCATTATGAAAAATGGATTTTCATTCCAGGCAGGCTCTGGTGGAACGAATCTCGCTTTCGTTCTTTACTTAAAAGAAAGAATGAAAGCAAAGGGAGTTAAAGCACGTTTTGTTAGAGGCGGCTCAACAAAATATTTAGTGCAGCTTCTTGAAGAAGGTTTAACCGATTACATTCTTGACGGACAAACTTTCGACCTTGAAGGCGTGAGAAGCATGCATGATAATCCTAACCATGTTAACACAAGTCCGTTTACAAGTTATAACTTTCACGGCAAAGGTAATTTTGCATCTATAGTTGATGTAGCTGTTCTTGGCGCTACTGAAGTTGATGTGCACTTTAATGCAAATGTAGTCAGCCATTCGGATGGTTACTTACTTCATGGAATAGGAGGTTGGCAAAACTGCCTTTACTCTAAGTGCTCAATACTGGCTGTGCCTTCGTTTCGCGATAGAATTCCTGTTATTATCGATGAAGTTACAACTCTTTGCGGACCGGGTGAACTCATCGACGTCGTAATCACTGAAAGAGGTATTGCAATAAATCCACGAAGAAAAGATTTGATTAAAGCTATGTCAAAATCTTCACTTCCTATCAGATCAATTAGAGAAATTAAAGATGAAGTTTATTCAATTTGCGGCAAGCCGGCAAAACCGCAGTTTGATTTTAAAAAAGTTGTTGCAATTGTAAAGTGGGTTGACGGTACCGTGCTGGATTCAATATTTAAGCTTAAATCAAGATAGGAACCGCTTTCAATAATAATACAAATTAAACTTACTTGTATAGCAAATACTTGATGTTGGAATTACACCTAGAATTCAGAATCTAGTATCAAAATCAACAATAAATTTTTATTTCAAGTATTGTTCCTTGTTCGCAATCATATCCAGTATAATTCCTTCCCGGAGAGCGTATTCAGAAACCGTCATGCTTTTCAGTTTAAACATTTCAAATATCTTTTTAAGAATTAAGACTCCGGCAGGGATTATATCTGCCCGCTTGGCTTCGAGTCCGCCGATCGTCATTCGTTCTCTTGGTGTTCTTTTATTTAACACAATTTCTGCCACTTGCAAAAATTCTTCTGCCGTAAAAGAAAATCCATTGATATTTTTAATTTGAAATCCGTCTCTTAAATAGCTAACCATTGAAGCTATTGATTGAACAGTTCCGGATGAACCTACGGCAAGTTCAATATGCTCATTCAAACAAATATTTTTATTTGAAGAGATAGCTTCTTCAATATAACTTGTACATTCAGTAATATGTTCAGAAAATAAAATGTACCCAGGGAAATATTTCCTTGTCAATCTTACCGCACCTATTTTTATGCTCTCCGCAAACGCCGGATGACTGTTATCGCCAAGAACAAACTCAGTACTTCCCCCGCCAATATCAATGCAAAGTACACGTTTATCGGATATTTCAAGAGCTTTCTTTGTGCCCAAGTAAATTAAATTCGCTTCTTTATGTCCGTCAATTACTTCGACTTGAAGACCGGTATTTTCTTTAACTGCACTTATGAAATCATTCCTGTTAAAAGCTTCTCTTACAGCGCTGGTCGCAACAGCTCTAATAGGTGCATTGTAGTAGCTTGCAAGCTGTTTAAACCTTCTTAAAACTTCAATTGCTTTCGATGTTTCCTCTTTCGAAATTAAATTTAACGCTTCACCTTTGTGCGAGCCGAGCCTAATGATTTCCTTTTCCCTGTCAATTATCTTAAATGAATCTTTCTTTTTCAACTCCGCTATAACAAGATGAAAAGAATTTGTCCCCATATCTATTGCGGCTATGTTTTTAGGCGGCATGCTCTTCTTTTTCTTTCTTCTTCAATAATGAAGTACACATATCAAAAACTTCTTCCACAGTAATATCATCAATTAATTCGGATTTACGGATAAATTTTTTATTATCCCCAACCGGTGCCCAGTTAAATGGATTTGTGGGACCAAACAGCGACACTTGCGGAGTTTTTGTCGAACCTGCTACATGCATTATACCGGTGTCGTTTGATATGAATAAATCTGATAATGAAACCAATGCCGCCACCTCCGGAATCTTCCTGTTTATGAAAAGACCAAATTCTATTTTTGAATTTGCTTTTATATAATCAATCTCCTCTTTATCAGCCGAACTTCCGGTTAAATAGAACTTGAGCGGAAAATTCTCCTTCAGCATTTCCATTAGCTGAATATATTTTTTTAACGACCATCGGTTGGGAATTTTTCCTGCTCCAACATGGAATCCGATTAGATATTCTTCCGGACTTAATTTCAATTCCGAGATGAATTTTTCTGCATAAGAAATATCTTTCTCATCAAAAGATATTTCAGTACTAAAAGTACTTGTCGTTATTCCAAACGGTCTTACTACGTCCAGGCTTCTTTCAGCAACGTTAGAGTCAGGATATTTCCTCCAATCAATATCCACCCTTCTATCAAAAAGGAAAGCGCTCTTGTTTGGTTTACCGTCTAGGCTGTTTGCACCTATCCTAATCTTGCAATTTGAAAATCTTGCTATCAAGTTGCTTGTAAATGAAATCGAAACCGTTACCGGCACAATTGCTAAATCATATTCTTCGCGTAGCAAGATGAAAAAACTTTTAAGATAGACCGGGCTAAATATTTTTTTCTTATCAAAAGTAAAAAGTCTGTCGATGAATTTATTCTTTATAACCCCGTGGTAGTTTGAAGGACTGACGATAAGCGTAATGCTGCATTTGGGAAAAGTTTCTTTTATTGCACGAAGAAGCGACACCCCTGCAAGCAAATCTCCAAGCTGGTTATGCTGACGAACGACAAGAACTTTTTTAGGTCTGCCGATTTCGCGGCTCTTGTTTTCTTTAATCGAAAACAGCTTCCGAACTATCCAATAAATTACCTTCGACATTCCACCGCACACAGTTACTTAAGTTTTATTTTCCGTGGTTTTCTTATCCTCTTTTATCTCGATAAAATCAACTTCTTCGGCATCCTTATACTTGGACTCGCTTGTTTTAGGCTTTTGCTGAGACTGCTTTGGAGCTGAGCCGCGGTAAGCCGGCATAAAGAACCGCAGAAAAACACCAAGTGCCTTCATTAAAATGTAAAATATAATTAGCCAAAAAAAGAATTCGAATATCAATTTTCTATCCTTCTCGTTTCGGGTTTAAAATACTCAGTAAAGCCGCGGTCTTCTCTGAATATTTGCTTAAATAATTCATTAAAATCATCATCACTGTTTACAAAATCAATCTCTGAAGAATTCACTATCAGCAGCGGGGTTTCATTGTACCTGAAGAAGAAATGGTTGTACGCCTCGCTCAACTCTTCTATGTAATTCATCGTAAGGTTTCTCTCTATCTTCCTGTTCCTTTTCTTTATGTTGTACATTAGACGATCAACGCTTGACTGCAAATAAACAACCAAATCAGGTTTGCGGAGGTTCCGCGCCAACGGCGGAAAGAGCGCTTCGTAAAGCTTCAGCTCCTCGCCGGTTAAGTTTAAGTAAGCGAAAATTTTATCCTTCTCGAATAGGTAATCGCACACAATATATTCGGTAAATAGATTCTCTTGGTTCAATTGTTCCTGCTGCTTGAAGCGGTTTATCAGAAAGAACATTTGCGTCTGGAATGCATATCGCCTTCTATCGCCATAAAATTTTTCAAGGAACGGATTGACCTCAAATTGCTCAAGAATCAACTGTGCATTAAGCCTCTCTTTTAATTTACGTGCAAGCGAAGTTTTACCTGCGCCTATTACACCTTCAATCGAGATGAATTTTACTTCCGAATTTTCGCTCAATTTAATCTCACACTTTTTTATAAAATTTTTGCGGATAGTTTTCTGATTATAAATTTTTCAGAAACGCCAGAACAAATATCACAAATTTTTTTGTTTAATGCAGGGTGAACTAATTCTCCCTCTATTTCGCATAAAGGGTCAAGCACAAAATCACGATCTGCTATCCCTTTATGCGGAATAGTAACTTTGTCATCAGAATAAATCAAATTATTAAAGAATAAAAGGTCCAAATCAATTTCTCTAGGACCCCATCTAACCGATTCTTTCCTGCCAAGTTCTTTTTCAATATTTTTTAGTAGATAAATCAATTCAAGATAATTTTTACCGGTCGATAATTTAATAACCGCATTTAAAAAATTATCCTGTTTCTTTAACCCGAATGGCTTTGTTTCATATACTGATGAAGACTTTACAACCTTGGAAGCGGAGCCTTCATTCAATTTGATAACTGCCTTCCTTAAATAATTTAATTTATCTCCCTTGTTGGAACCAAGCCCGATATAAGCAATGTTACTGACCAAGATCTTCCCGGGATTTAACAACTTCAACTTCAACGCAGTCAACAACGCCGCCAAGCGGAGGATTATTTTTTCTTATTCGCACCGCAACCTTTTCAATATGCTGGAATTGATTCAGCAGTCCATCGGCAATCCTTGTAGCCAGTGTTTCTATCAAGTAATATTTCTGCTCAAGAGCAAGCTGGTACATATACTTGTAAGCTTTGTCGTAATCGATTGTCTGTTTCAAACTGTCTTTTGTAGCCGCATTTTTGAAGTTGGTATAAATATCAACATCAGCTTCAAATTTTCCGCCCACACTTTGCTCTTCCGAAAGAACTCCGTGATATGCATAGAAAACGGCTTTTTTAATTCGAATAATGTTTAACATTTGTAACTAGAAATTAAATTAAATAATTCGGGAAACAATTTAATATTTTTTGCTTAAATGTTTTTCATTGCAATTACACCCAAAGCTCTGCCGGAATGAAGACCGTCCCTGCGGTATGAATGAAGAACATTGTTCAATTCATAAGAACAGAGTGAAGAAACTTGAATATTGTTTTTCGATAATCCGAAATTCAGCAGCATGTCGTAATTAGCCTGAGATACATTTAAAATATATTTTTCGCCCAAGGCAATAGAATATTTCTCATCAAAAAGCTCAACGACTTCTTTACCAACTTCATAATTCTTTTGGCTAATCGAAGGACCGATATATGCGATTAAATTTTCGGGGCTGGAATTGTAATCAACTTTCAGCCTTTGAAGCGTTTTAAAAAGAATTTTCTTCTCAGTTCCTCTCCACCCGGAATGGACAGCCGCAATTACTTTTTCCTTTGTATCAAGAATAAAGATTGCAGCGCAGTCCGCAGAACTTATTCCAAGAGCAATATTAAATTTATCCGTAATCATTGCATCGCTTTCGCCAATTTCTCCTCCTGATGAAACATAGGTTATTGTATCACCATGAACTT
The DNA here is from genome assembly GCA_021815405.1 of Bacteroidota bacterium. Taxonomy (GTDB): domain Bacteria; phylum Bacteroidota; class Ignavibacteria; order Ignavibacteriales; family Ignavibacteriaceae; genus FEN-1297. Next base: position 191,472 of record JAKAGV010000007.1, on the reverse strand, counting down.
GTTTTTGAAGAGCAATGTTTTCCGGTTCCAAATTAAGTGATTCAAAAAATAACCTCCGGTTTTCATTAACAATTTCTTTAACATCACCGACCGAATTCGAAAGATTAAAATAATATGGAGCTTTTCTTTCAGCACCGATTTTAGTACTGAATCCGAAGATAATCTGTGGGAATTTGCTAAAGATATGAGGTTTAATTATAAGCAATGTACAGTCAAATCTTAAAATAATTTGACGGTAATATACATAAATAAAATGAAGTTATTGGTGAAATTTAGCATCATTCTAGAGCAGCCTTCAGGCTTCTAGTACATCCTTCAAAGCCACAGAATTTGATGATGTATATAAAAATAATTATTAATCAGTTGTGTGAATTAAAAAAGGAAAGGGTCTGAAAATTGTAAAGTGTTTTTAACCCAAAAACAACGAAACAAATTTCGGAGACTGTTCATGCACAATATAAAAACTAATTTCGACAAATTTTATAGTATTGTCCAAAATATTTTACAAAATCAAATAAGCACTGAAGGTAATTTCATTCGTTGCGGCGTTAAACCTAAGTTCTCTGATATAGAAGTAATTACTTTTTCTCTTGTTAGCGAAACTCTTGGTATAGATAGTGAGAATTATTTATTTGGAAAATTGAAAAAAGAATTTATGAATGATTTTCCAAACCTAATTGACAGAAGCCAATATAATGTCAGACGAAGAAAACTTTTTCATAAGATCGATGAAGTCAGAAAGCTAATGGCTAAAAAATTATACAAGAAGAATACATTCATATTGTTGATTCAATGCCAGTTGAGATTTGTAAATTATCGCGTGCCGGAAGATTAAGAGTTTGCAGAGAGTCATTTGAAACAGCACCTGATAAAGGATACTGTGCTGCATAAAAGACCTTTTACTATGGATATAAACTGCATGGGTTCTGCACGGTAAATGGAATTTTCGTTTCATTTGATATGACCAAGGCTTCTGTGCATGATATAAATTATCTACAAGATGTCAAAGAGCAAATTAAAAATTCTTTCCTTCTTGGTGATAAAGCTTATCTGTCGGAAGAAATACAAGCCGATTTGTTTTCTTCCTCAAGAATTAAACTTGAAACTCCTTCTAGAGTTAATCAATACTGTTTTAAGAAGCAGAGCTTTCATATTAGAAAAGTTAGGAAAAGAATCGAAACTCTTTTCTCTTAGTTTTGCAATCAATTTATGATTCGAAGAAATTATGCTAAATCTTTTCAAGGACTTAAAACCCGAGTACTTTGTAAGATTACTGCTCTTACCATCTTACAGTTTATAAAGAAGTTTATTACCAATAGAAATCTTAATAATATTAAATATGCGCTCGCTTAATTCACACAACGAGTAAATTAATTTTTTTGAAATAAATATTAAATTATAATGAGAGAAGGAAGGTAAATAATATACCTTCCCTCCTGCTCATGAAAGAATTATTCTTCTTTGTTAATTACCGCTGTTTACTTGTTCAGTTAACTTTTCACTTGCCGATTCAGCAGCTTCCTCCTGTGCGGACTTGCCTGATTGTGAAGCAGCAAGTTCTTTAGCCTTTTGAGAAAGAATTGCCGTATCTTTATTTGAACTTACAGAAACAGACCCACCTTTTTGTGTTGTAGGCGAATAAGATGCTGAAGCAGCAGCTATATTACCGGATTGACCAATCGATCCGACTGTCATAATATAATCACCTCCTTAGGGTATGAATTAGATATGATATGCTTTTGGGCTGTCCAAATGGCATTTGAATGTATTATCGACTTCACGGGAAAGAAGTTTAATTGTTTTTTGTAAATAAGTGATAGAGACCTCTTCACTTGAAAAAACAATACTTAGAATTAAATGAAAAAATATTTTGTAGTCTTTTTTCGGTACTTTGCGTAATTTGCATTATAATATCTTCTTTGGTTAATTCATTTGATTGGAGATTGTAACATGTATAAGAATAACCTTACTAAAGACAATTCATCTCTTCGTATATCCTCTGCCTTAAGAACTTATGCCGCGCTGCTTTTAACATTCATTATTATTTTATATCAAGAATCTTCAACAGCAGCCGTAAAAGATCAGCATAAAGTTTGGGTTGGAACCTGGGGTACTGCTGAACAGCTTGTTGAGCCGTACAATATGCCGCCTCAGCCTGGATTAAGCAGCAATACTTTAAGGCAGATAGTAAGAGTTTCCATTGGAGGCGACAGTCTGCGAATTAGATTCTCAAATGAATTTAGTACAAGTCCGGTAACAATGAAGTCGGTGCATATTGCAGTCTCTGAAGGAAACGGATTAATAAATACGGCTGCCGACAAAGAAATTTTATTTGACGGGAAGCCGGATGTAACAATGGCACCGGGAACCGCTGTTACTTCAGATCCATTAGGATTTGATCTTATGCCTGAAAGCGATGTTGCAATTACAATTTACTTCGGCGAAACTTCTCCAGACGTAACAGGTCATCCGGGATCGCGCACTACTTCATATCTTTTGAAAGGGAATGAAGTTTCCAAAGCTGATTTTTCAGATGCAGTAAAGACAGATCACTGGTATGTTATTGAAGGTATTGATGTATTAGCGCCTAAATCTTCGGCAGCAGTTGTAGCGCTCGGAAATTCAATTACAGACGGACGCGGCTCAGGTACAAATAAACAAGACCGCTGGACTGATGATCTTGCCAAGCGGCTTCAGGAAAATTCCGATACAAAACATGTTGCCGTTTTAAATATGGGAATCGGCGGAAACTGTGTACTGCGTAAATGTCTTGGTCCATCTGCCGTAAGCCGTTTTAACCGTGACGTGTTGAATCAGAACGGAGTTAGGTGGCTGATTATACTTGAAGGAATAAATGACATAGGCGGATCACGACCGGAAGATTCTGCTAAAGTAGCTTCCGAACTTATTGCAGCTTATCAAAATATGATAGACAGCGCCCACGCAAAAGGCATTCGTGTTTACGGTGCTACAATGACACCATTCGGTGGTTCATTCTATGATAAACCGGGTCATGAATTTGCGTGGAAGACTGTTAATGATTGGATTAGAAACAGCGGAAAATTTGATGCAGTGATTGATTTCGATGCTGCAATGCGCGATACTAAAAATCCTTTACATCTTTCTCCCGGACTTGATTCAGGCGATCATCTTCATCCAAACGAGAAAGGCTATCAGGTAATGGCGAATGCGATTGATCTTACGCTATTTAATTAAAATAATTATTGATGTACGCAAAGTCGAGCAATTATAATTAAGAATATCCACATTGTGGATAAGTTTTTGATTTTACTTAAAGTTGAAATCCATTATGAATGTTCAAACAAAATTTATAATAAATCTTTCAATATTAATTTCTTTATTTATCTCAAGCTGCAATATTACACTTGCTAAAACTGTTAAGATACATGTTTGGGAAATGAAAGAAATAAAACTTAAAGCTGAGAAGACATATAAGAATTATTATGCCGACGTTACCTGTTGGGTAGAATTGAAGGGTCCGGGATTTGATAAGCGAATTTACGGATTCTGGAATGGCGATAATAATTTTGTTGTAAGAGTTATTGCTGAAAATCCGGGTAAATGGGAATGGATCAGCGGTTCTAACCAGCCGGATGATAATGGTCTAAACAATCATAAAGGAACATTTATCGCTATTCCATGGACGAAGAAAGAAAAAGAAGAAAATCCGAACAGGCATGGATTTATAAGACCAACAGCAAACGGGCATGCACTTCAATATGCTGACGGCAGCCCCTTTTTCTTAGTCGGAGATACATGGTTGGCTGCATCTACTTGGCGGCTTCCTTTTAGAGGTGCGGCTCCCGCAAAAAATTATGTCCCCGGTCCGGGAATGGGATTTGAAGACGCAGTTAATTATAGGAAGCAGCAAGGTTTTAATTCGGTAAGTATTATTGCATCTTTTCCAAACTGGGATTCGGATTGTAATCCGGCTACTTACGCAGATTCAAACGGAATTTATGTAAGGAATGCGTGGGAAAAATTCGGCTATTATGTTACCGGTGGACAATTAACAGCTAAGAACATGCGCGACGAGTATGGTAACAGACCTTTCAAAATGTCGAAAGCGCACCCGGGAGTTGCGGATTTTGACAGAATAAATCCAGAGTATTTTAAAAGCCTCGATAAGAAAATGCAGTACTTATCAGATGAAGGATTTGTTCCGATTCTTGAAACTGTAAGGCGCGACATGTGCCCAACATGGAAAGCTTATTTTAATTTCAACGAATCATATTCAAGATATGTTCAATATCTTATTTCCAGGTATAGCACTTATAATATGATTTACAGCGAGATTCATCTCGACTGGATACCGAAGGAATATAGTCTTACTGCAGCCGAATTTAATGATGCGTTAAAATATCATTTGAAAAAATACGGTCCGATGCCATTTGGACAGCCAGTGACAACTCTTATTAGCAGTTCTACATATGGAGTATTCGGACACGGGAATGATTGTCCTTGGCTTACGATGCACAGCGTTGGGAATACTCCGCGAGACCATAGAGTTGCTGATTCAATTGAAACTATATTTAAGCTTAAGCCTCCGTATCCGGTAATCAATTTGGAACCCTATTACGTAGGCTGGGATTTTTCAATAAATAATCCAAACGGAGAGCGACCGCCAGTTAATTCGGCAAGAGATAATTACTTTTCGCGAGCACAAATGTATGGTTCGGTGTTATCCGGTGCATTGGCGGGTCATGTTTATGGAACCGCCGGTTATGATTTTACAGCAACCGGTGAACCCGCAGGATTACGTCCGCATATTTGGAGCGCCTTCAAATATGAAGCTGCAAATTATATGCACCTCTTAAGAAAATTTGTTCTTTCAGAAGGAATAAAATATCGAGACCTTCAACTTGCACGGCAAGATGTGGAGCCAAATAAAGCGCCTGGAAGTCCGGAAGCAGGATTAGATGGCTGGTCTTATATGATGCGAACTGAAGCAAAAGACTTTGCTCTACTATATTTTGAAAACAAATCTATGATTCCGCTTTTAAAGAATTTTAAGCCGAACACCAAATATTATTTTCAATGGTACAACCCGATAAATGGAATTTGGAATAAAAAAAATCTAATAATATCGGATGGAAAAGGTACGCTTAGAATTCCAAAATTTCCTGGCGGATTAAACTTATCTAATAGAGATTGGGCTGCGAAAATTTTGGTAGTAAATTAAGCATTCTGTAATAAAATTATATCTTGATTTGAACAATGAAAACAATTGGATTAATCGGCGGGACAACATGGGTATCGACTGTTGATTATTACAGATTAATAAATAAGCAGATAAATAAAAAGCTGGGAGGATTAAACTCCGCAAATATCCTTTTATATTCGGTAAACTTTGCTGAATTCAATCCGCCAATCGATCCGAATGAATGGGGAGAATTAAAAAAGAAGTTCTCCGGTATTGCACAAAATTTAGAAAGAGCCGGCGCCGAATGCATTGCCTTCTGTGCAAACACTCCGCATATTATTGCAGATGAAATTCAGATGATGATTAAAATCCCTATAATAAATATTGCAGAAGAGACGGCAAAAGTAGTTTCCAAAAATAATTTTAAAAAGGTCGGTTTGCTTGGAACGAGAATTACTATGGAGCAATCTTTTTATAAAGAGAAATTATCGGGATTCGGAATTCAAACATTAATACCGGAACTTGAACAACGAAAGTTCATTCATTCTACCATCCTGGATGAAATGGCAAAGGATATTTTCAAAGAAGAAACTAAGCGAAGATATCTTGAAATTATTCAAAAACTAATTTCCAATGGAGCAGAAGGTATTGTATTAGGCTGCACTGAAATTCCTATTCTCATTAAACAAGAAGATTGTTCCGTTCCGATTTTTGATACAACGTTAATACATGCTTCTTCGATAGTTGACTTTGCAATACTATCTTAAAGAGACATTTCTTAAAATGATGCTATCTTTAACCCTGATCCGGAAGACCTTTGCCTTCGGTTAAAAACTTGTACAAGCTTTTTTCTATATAAAAGTCCCAGCCTTTGCGGCAATCATTGTAGCATTCAACGCCCGGCACGAGCCCGATGTGAGTCATTTCTACTTTAGCGGATTTATTTTCTTCGGAAATTTTCCAGACTATTTTGGTATCCTTCCATTCAGTTTTGTTATTAAGCCAATCCAAATAACAATCAGTGACCAGCCAGACCAATTTTTTATACTGAATCGATTCGATCACTTTGAAGTTTACAGTAGTTTTGCCGAAAGTAACATCAAAAACGTCATTTACGTTTTTTGCACTTCCTTTAAAGCTTTTTGTCCACCATTCACCTACGTCAATAATATTTTCAAATGCCTCTTTGGCTGTAACATCTGCAATAAAGCTTTTTTGGTAATCTTGATTCTTCATTTTAACTCCTTAATAGTTTGCCGTTTTAATTTATTTCTTCTGTTGATGTTTTGATGCCAATTCACTCAACGCATTTTCTTTGAGTACCTCGGCTTCTTTTTCTGTATTCTTACCTTCTGAAGTTCCCTTGTAATATGATTGGTTCTCATCGATTGGAAGGAGCTGGAATACCTGTCCTCCGGGCGCTTGAAAATAAAGATAAGGAACCGACTCCGGTAAGCCGGATGGTATATCAAGCTTCTTTGCACCGAAATCGATAATCTTCCGTGACAATTCTTCCACATTGTCCGATTTAATCTGCAGCCATAAAGCTCTTGGCGAACTTAAGAATTCGGTTTCTTCGGGAACATCTGCGTAACGAAAAAGAATATAGAATTCATAATCAAGATGGAAAATGTCTTTGTCATTATCTTCTTTTACAATCTTACCGCCAAGGACATCCGAGTAAAATTTACGAATGCTTTCACGGTCTTTTCGAGGAACTGTTATTGCCGAAGCGTTTCCAATAATTACCTTTGCCATAACTAATTTAAAGTCCAATTGTTAAAAAATTATTTCACTTGAGTTATAAATTATTTAAGGTTTTTTAAAATCACCTTTACCTGTAGTAAAATAGGAAAATAAACTTTTCTTGATCCAGTGAGTCCATCCTATTTCACAGTCCCGATAACACTCAACATTCGGTGTAAGACCTTCATGCGTGAAATTCAGATTGGTAAATCCATTATCATCAGAAAGGTCAAAAATCAATTTTGTGTTTACCCATTCCTTCTTACCTGCATACCATGGCATATTGCAGTCTGTAACCAGCCAAACAACTCTTTTACCAGGGATTAATTCTGTTACAGTAAAGTTGAAGAAAGAATCACCACCCATCCTTACTACAAACTTATCATTCTGTTTTTCTGAATTTCCACTGAAGGTTATTCCCCACCACTCTGGTACATTACTAATCTTTTTAACAGCTTCGACGGTGCTAATTTTTGCTGACATGCTGCTTTGAAAATTATTCTTTTCCATTTTTTTTGACTTAAATTTCTTTCGTTAAATGACTCGTACTTTAATTCAAACGTGGCGTTCATATTTGGATAGGTCCTCATCAATCCCAACCAGTCGGAATACCTGACCTCCGGGAGCTTGAAAGTAAAGATGAGGATCCGGAACATCAAGCACCTTTACACCGAATTCAACAATTTTCTTCCTCATTTCTTCAACATTATTAGACTTCAATTCAAGAAATATCGCCCTTAAAAATTGATCTTCGCTCAAAGCATCTTGTGCAGCATAATTTACACCTTTGTCGGCTCCTCTTCCGTCACCGGCACTGTAAAGAAATGAAATATAGAAGTCATCACCAATTCTGACATCGTCCTTGCCGTCAAATTCTCTCACAATTTTCCCGCCTAAAACATCACAATAGAATTTACGAATTCTGTCTCTTTCTGTTCGTGGAACTCTAACAGCAGAATGATTTCCGAAAATTATTTTTGACATAATATTGCTCTTCAGTTATTCATCTACGGGTCTAATCTGAAAATGTCATTCCCATAAAAACAGGAATCTATAAAGAGTATATTATTTAGAATATGGGGTTGTCCAAAAAGTAATGTTGTCATCACGAGATAAGCAAAGTGATCTGAATTTTGAATTAAAAATAAAAGATTGCTTCATCGTTTCACTCCTCGCAATGACTTCTATTCCACTTTTTGGACGACCTATGACATACCAGATATTTTGGCTTTTTAGACCGAACTCATCTTCAATAAATTTTCTATTTCTAATGCAAAACTAATATCTCCTCTGGGCGAAGTATTGTAAAAATGCGAAATATGCATATTTATTAATTAACTACTTATATTTTGTTCTAATAATTTCCGAGAGTGTTGGAATCGGCTTCTAAAAAATTAACTTCTGTTTGGGCAATCAGATCATGCAAGCTTCTTTTGCCTGAAGTAACAATAAGAATTATCAAGTAAACAATTATTAATAGATTTGCTGAAATCAAGCCTATGTCTTGAGCAATTTGGTTTATTTGATTTACCAATGCAAACCCGAATAAATGAGCTAATTCCCAAGGTAAAAGTTTTACTGAAGTTCTAACTAATGCGCGTACAAAAGTAATTTTGCTTCCATTGGTAGAATGAATTTTTACCTTCATTATCTTTTTCCCAATTGTTACCCCGGCTGATAAATCGCTGAAAAGGAAATATGACCATGCAGGAATTGAGAAACTCATTACAGCCGAAAACCAAATCTGGCTGCTTGTTCTTGGTTGTAAACCCAAAAGTGCTTCAGCAAGAAAAGCAGCTGGGGCTAAAACTATAAACAAAAGAACTATGTCAAGCACATAAGCAATTACTCTTCTAAAAAGAAGTTCTTTACCTTTAAACATTTATTCTTTATCTCTCCGTTTGACTATTATTATTCTAAGCTTCAGAAGAAATTCATGCTCTGGATTTAAAGATCCAGTTATATTACCGGTACAACAGCTTTCATCAGATAAAATTCATAATCATTAATCTTAACTGCCGGGTCATTTTTTATCAGCACGTCCAGTTGATTTTCATTATCAACAGCTACAACGCCGATACCATAAACACCCCGCGGATCCAACACTGGACCATAAACCGCCACCATGCCTCTATCCAAATAGTTTTTCCAATATGCAACATGCTGCTGCATTATTGTCCGTTCCTCTTCAGACATAGTCTGTGAAAAATCAGAACGCTTAGGAATTAGTTTTAGAAAATAATATTTCTTTTCAGAGTTGCTCATTTAACTTAAATCCTATGTCGTTCAGTTTAAATATTCTTAATCATTTGTTTTACATTTACACTGCGAAACAAATTAAAATTTATAAAGAAGGATTGTAAAAATGCGAACTACTAATGAAGAGTAAGTTTGCGTCCGAATTCATTTGAAACTTCATTAGTATATTGAAGAGGAGAGAAACCCGTCATTTTTTTAAACTCTTTTGAAAAATGAGCTTGATCGAAATAATAATTGTTTAGTTCTTCTTTAAATTCATCGTATGATCTACCCATTGCCCAATTGCTGTAAAATTTTTGAAACCTGAAAATGCTTGCAATAACTTTTGGGGAAAAACCTACGTGATTTTTAAAAAGCATTTCAAGATAACGACGGCTGTATCCAGTCTTTCTTTCCAGCTCAGAAATTGGAAATAATCCGTTAGTAATTTTTAAAGTATCAACACAATATTTAACAATTTCACTTTGAAGATTTCTTTTACAAATCATTTCTATCATCTTAGCCTGTATGAAGCATATTTTATCATATGTATTTTCTAAATTATAAAGTACTTCCCTCAGATTTCTACCCACTTTTCCCAAGAGTTCTTCAATTGTGAAAAGATGGTTAGCTGTTTCCAACATTGGGATTCCGAGAATAGGATAACCTCCGTACGGAAGAAATTCAATCCCTATAAATCCGGTTTTCTTTTCCGATGTACTGATGTGCACTGGAATATCTCTGTTCCCGGAAAAATATATACCGCATTCCCTGCTTTCACTTGATCTGCCTTCAACAAAAGAAGTAATATTATTTTCATAATTAATAATTAATTTCGGGCAGCCATTCGGCGCAGCAAGATTCATATCCTTTAACGGCATACCAAACTGACTTTCAAATACCCAGATACTTTTAATATAAGCTTTTAATTCTGTACGAGGTTCTATAAAAGAAATTTTCATTTTAAATCTCGTTTCACCTAATTTTTACAACTGGGAGGTAATCCACCACGTATTTCCGAAAGGATCAACAACTCCTCCGCTTCGTCCGTAAGTTTGGTTCGCAAGCTCGGAAACAACTTTAGCACCGGTGTCAATTGTTTTTGCAAAAGTATCATCCGCATTCTCAACGTAGATGAAAAAGTCTGCATTCTGAGGTTTAAATTTTTCGGTAGCGTCCGCACACATTATTTTACTTTCGCCTATCATTATTTCGGCATGCTGTATTGTTTGTTCATCGCGCATCGCCTTGCATTCTTCTTGGGCATCAAAAACTTTCCGCGTAAAAGAAATAAACCCGGCTGCATTTTCGACTATCAAATACGGCATTACCTGCTGGTATTTTTCAGGTATGTTCATTTTAGCTCCTAATGTTTTAAAACTACCGGTTCAGAAAACTCTATAAAAAGTTATACTTGATTTTAAGAAAATTTTTATAAAGCGTGCAAAGTTTTTTGAAATTATCCGCAGTGCAATAATACCTACAGTTATGTTTATAGGCAAATGGAAAACTTGAAAACTTATCTTTCGATGATTCTATTTTAATTTTCTTCCCCTGAGTTGTATCTTTGTCTTTCAATTTTTGAATTCTATTTAATCATAATATAAATAAAATATTTGCAAAGATGAGTAAAGAAGATCAGATTATTCCGCGCAGCCAGGATTTTAACGAATGGTACAATACATTGGTCCTGAGAGCAGACCTTGCAGACTACGGCCCGGTAAGAGGAACAATGATAGTTAAGCCTTACGGCTGGTCATTATGGGAAAATATTCAAAGCGCTCTGGATAAAAGATTCAAAGCCACCGGTATAGAGAATGCCGCATTCCCGATGCTAATTCCAATGAGCTTTTTGGAAAAGGAAGCTCATCATATTGAGGGCTTTGCGCCGGAGCTTGCAGTTGTTACACACGGCGGCGGCAAAGAATTAACCGAACCGGTTGCAATCCGTCCTACTTCCGAAACAATAATCGGTCATTCTTATGCAAAGTGGATTCAAAGCCACAGGGACTTGCCTATTCTTATTAATCTCTGGAACAGCGTAGTCCGGTGGGAACTTCACACAAAGCTTTTTCTTCGTACTCTTGAATTTTACTGGCAGGAAGGTCATACTGCTCATGCAACCGAGGCAGAGGCATGGGAGCGGACAAAAATTATGCTTGATATCTATGCTAACTTTGCAATAAACGAAGCGGCAATTCCAGTCATTCCCGGTGAAAAGACAGAATCAGAAAAGTTTGCCGGTGCAGAGCGTACTTTAACTATCGAAGCAATGATGGGCGACGGTAAAGCGCTTCAATCTGGTACTTCACATTACCTTGGACAAAATTTTGCAAAGGCATTCGATATAAAATATCTCGACGTTGATAACATCCAGCAGTTTTGCCATACTACTTCCTGGGGATTAAGTACAAGATTTATCGGCGCAATTATTATGACTCATGGAGATGACAAGGGACTTATTCTTCCTCCAAGACTTGCACCAATCCAAACTGTAATAGTGCCTATCTTTAAAACCGAAGATGAAAAATCTATCGTAATGACGGAAGTGGATAAAGTAAAAAAAGAATTAAGCGACTCCGGCTTTCGTGTTAAGGTTGATTCAAGAGATAACCTTACTGCGGGATATAAATTTAACGATTGGGAAATGCGTGGCGTTCCTACAAGAATTGAAATTGGTCCCAGAGATGTAAAGAATAATTCTGCTGCTGTTGCAAGAAGAGATATTCCGGGCAAGGAAGGAAAAGAAATTGTCACACGCGCAGCTTTGGTAGAGCGAGTAAAATCATTACTGAATGAAGTTCAAAATAACCTGCTAGTAAAGGCAACCAAATTTCGTGACGATAACACTCTGACAGTTAACAGTTATGATGAATTTAAATCAGCAGTCGAAAAAGGATTTGCTAAAGTTTGGTGGGCTGGCGACGGCAAAGATGAAGCAAAAATAAAAGAAGAAACAAAAGCAACTGTAAGATGCATTCCGTTTAATCAGCCGGGCGGAAATGGAACTTGCTTTTACACCGGTAAGCCTGCAGATAAGATTGCTATTTTTGCCAGATCTTACTAATCAGCATTTTAGACCTCAGCAAATATTACTCTTAATCGGATTGATAAAGTTTTGATTCCTAACTGAAAATCCGATTAAGAGAATGATTAAGATTAAAGCTTTGATGGATTGGAATACTTAAGATTATAATTTATTCTTCCAACTTTTTCCTTTCTAATTCATCCCACCTTTCGTATAATTTTTTTACTTCTTCCTTTGCCTCTTCAATCTGATGATTTAACTCGTTAGTTTGGAGTGCATACTTTTCATAGAAATCCGGAGATGAAAATATTTTCTCAATCCGCTCTACTTCCGACTCGGCAGAAATAATTTTTTCTTCTATCTGCTGAAGCTCAAGAACTTCTTTGTAAGTCAGTTTTTTAGGTTTCGGTTTAATGCGCGTGTCTTCTTTTTTCTCTTTCGGCTTTGACTTTTCTTCATCCGGTAAACGCTGTTTTCTTTTTTCGATATAATAATCATAATCGCCTTCGCTGAAATAAATCTCGCCGTTTCCTTCAAGAGCTATTATTCCATCACAGACTCTGTTTAGAAAATATCGATCATGGCTTACTACCAAAACACATCCTTCAAAACCTATCAGGGCTTCTTCAAGAATTCTTAATGTCGGAAGGTCAAGATCATTTGTCGGTTCATCAAGCATAAGAAAATTTCCGCCTTGGGATAAAATCTTTGCCAATGTAAGTCTGCTTTTTTCGCCGCCGGAAAGTCTGCCTACCAAAGTATTTATTCTATTATCCGTAAATAAAAATCTTCTTAAGTACGTCCAGATGCTCAATTGCTGCTTCCCGAATTTAACAATCTCGCTCCCCTGTCCAATTGCTTTAATAACCGTATCTTCATTATTTAATAAAAGCCGCGCCTGATCGACATAATTAAATTCAGTCGTCTCACCTATTTCAATTTTACCAGCAGTAGGAGATATTTCCCCTAAAATTATTTTTAGCAGCGTAGTTTTACCAGCGCCGTTTGGTCCAACAACTCCGATTTTTCTTCCGGCTTCAAAATTAAAATTAAATCCGCTGAGTAAAGTTTTTTCTCCAAGTTTGATTCCAACATTTTTAAGTTCAATAACTTTTTTACCAAGTCGCTCTGCCGGAGGAATTATTAAATCTACATCAACTTCTTTCTCGAGACTTTCCTGAGAAGCCACTTCGTAAAAATTATCCAGCCGGCTTTTTGCTTTCGTCCTTCTTGCGCGCGGACCGCGCCTTACCCATTCAAGCTCTCTTTTAAGAAAAAGTTGACGCTTTCGTTCTTCGACTTCTTTTATAGCCTGTCTCTCAGATTTATTTATCAGATAGTCTGTATAATTTCCTTGATGAGAATAAAAAGTACCTGAAGAAAGCTCAACGATTCGATTCGCTATTCTATCAAGGAAATAACGATCATGAGTAACAAAGATGCATGTTCCTTTGTATCCTGCTAAAAAATCTTCAAGCCACTCGATTGATTTTGTATCAAGATGGTTAGTAGGTTCATCGAGAATAAGTAAATCCGGTTTTGATATTAAAGCCCGGCAAAGTGCAACACGCCTTTTTTCTCCGCCGGATATTTGAGAAATATTTTTATTACCTTCCGGTGCATCTAACGATTGGATTAAAATATTAATCCGCTTTTCAAGATTCCATGAATCCATCATCAGAATTTTCCCCTCAAGATGATGCTTCTTTAGAGAATCGAAAGACATCTGTTCGTATTCTTTGATGATGTCAAGTTCTCTCTGCGCTCCAGAAAGTATGTTATCGAATACATTTTTAGTCTCATCCAGAGTAAACTCTTGAGATAAGAACCCGGTAACAAGACCTTTCTTCTTTGCTACTTCGCCCACATGAGGCTGCATTAAACTGGAAATGATTTTAAGGAAAGTAGATTTACCTGCACCGTTTCTTCCAACTAAACCTATCTTATCGCCTTCATGAACGCTTAGGGAAGCTTTATCTAAAATTACTTGTTCGCCAAACCTGACTTCCAATTCTAAAGCAGATAAAATTACTGGAGCTGGGTTGTTTGCCATAGAGTTCTTAATCTATCTATTATATTATAAATGAATTATAAATATACGTCAGAAAAATTTTTCTATGTTTGAATTAAAATATTAAGTTTAAAATTATATTTTGAACTAACAATTCATTTAAGATGGAAATACCCCGGCTATACATCGGCACCTCCGGCTGGTCTTACAAAGATTGGATCGGCAGCTTTTATCCCCGCGCTCAGTCAAGCACATTTGATTACCTGGAATTTTATTCCGATTACTTCAATGCTGTTGAAGTTAATTCAACATATTACACTTATATTAATCCGCAAATTGCCGAAGGCTGGATAAACAAAGTCGAGCATAAAGATGATTTCCTATTTGCCGTAAAGCTGCATCAAGATTTTACGCATATCAAAAAATTTTCAAATGAAAAAATAAATTCTGTAAAGCTTGTTCTTGAAAAGCTTAACAAAGCTGAAAGGCTTGGCGGCTTGCTTATCCAGTTCCCTTATTCATTCGTACTTAATAAGGAGAATGCTTATCATGTAAAAAATCTAATTGATATTTTTTCCGAATACGACAAGTTCATCGAGGTAAGACATAATTCCTGGTTCATCGAAAGATTCTTTAATTTTCTTAAAGAGAACAAAAGCTCTCTCTGCACAATCGACCAGCCAGTTATCGGTCAGGCTGTAGATTTTAATCCCGTCTTTGGCGGCGATAATGCTTACATAAGACTTCACGGCAGGAACGAAGAAGCATGGCTGCATTCAATGAACAATTTCGGCAAAGAACAAACCTACGAGCAGAAAAGCGAGCGGTATAATTACTTATATTCACCAGCCGAAATTATCGACATCGGCTCGAGGATAAAAGAAATGTTTGACAAGGCTAAGAAGATTTTCATTTTCTTCAACAACCATCCCAAAGGCGATGCCGTTGCCAATGCATTCGAATTGATAAGTCATCTTCTTGGCAAGTCCGTACAAATTCCGCAAACGACATTAAAATCCTTCCCGCGTTTATCCGGCGTAAGCTCTAATTAACTTTTCGTTGTCAAGAGAGCTTACCATCAGCACATCATCATAAGTAGCAGGCTTTTCAGGATCACCGAAGAAGTCTTTGTTCGTTCTCTCCTTCTGTGTAATTGCTCTCGCCTTTTCTGCGCTAAGCACCGAAAGCTTTTCTACAATAATGTTGTTTCCGTTTTCGGCGTCGACTTTGCCTTCAACTAAATATGGTCCCATTGATATTGTCAGTTCCGCATAAATCCGGTACGCCTTCGGGAACAGCACCGCTTCAAACGTTCCGGTCAAGTCTTCGAGCGAAAGAAACTTCATCACCTCGCCTTTGCTCGTAGTTACCCTCTTTGATGCCATGTACCAGCCAATCATTTTAACCTTTCGGTTATGCAGCTTCGGAATATCTATCGCATTAACAATCCCGGATTGATATGCTGAAGCATTTTCATCTCCGAAAAATTCAAGCGGGTGCCTGCTGACCATGTACCCGAAAGCCTCGTATTCATTCACGCATATTTCTTCTATGCTGTACTGCCTATCCGTTCTCGATTCACGCTCAAGCTTAAGCGCCTCGCCGGCAAAAAGGTTTCCATTCTTATCCTCATTCAATTTTTTATTTCTGAAATAAATATCCAGCAGCCTCAGCAGCGTGGGTCTGGTTTTGCCGAAGCAGTCCGCTGCGCCGCATTTTATCAGTATCTCTGCCTGCGTAAAGCTTAAGCTTGTCCTTCCAAGAAAATCTTTAAGCGATATAAACTTCCCGTTCTTCTTGCGCTCGTTTATTATTACATCCGAAGATTTTTTTTCAAGATCCTTAATTGCCATTAGTCCGATCCGCACTTTATCTTTGTTCCCTTGATATTCATACGCGCTTTCATTCACAGAAGGCAGCAAAACTTTTATGCCGAGCCTTCTGCACTCGCTTATATAAACCGCCGCCGAATAATAGCCGCCGCCGTTTGACAAAACTCCCGCCATAAATTCCGCCGGGTAGTGCGCCTTTAAGTAAGCTACCTGAAACGACAGCACCGCAAACGATGCGCTGTGCGCCTTGCAAAATGCGTAGCCTGCAAACGACTCTATCTGCTTCCACAACTTGTTTGTTACTTCTTCCGGATAGCCCTTCAGTCGGCAGTTGGTAAAAAATTTTTCCACTATCAACTTCATAGCCGCATGAGAGCGCATCTTGCCGCTCATCGCCCTGCGCAGCAAGTCGGCTTCTTCCAGACTTAAACCGACAATATGATGAGCCACTTTTATTACGTCTTCCTGGTAGATCATTACTCCATAAGTTTCGCCTAAATATTTTTCCATCTCCGGCACAAGATATTTTCTAAGCTTCGGATTTTTATGCCGCTCAATAAATTCCTTCATCATCCCGCTTTCCGCAACACCCGGACGGATTACGGAAGACACGGCGGTAAGCAGTTCAAACGTTTCACAGTTCGTCCGCTTCAGCAGAGAGCGCATGCCCGGGCTCTCAATATAAAAGCATCCTATTGTATTGCCTTCGCGTATCAGCCTTTTCGTCGCCGGGTCCTCATAAACCTTCGGGTAATCAAAAATGTTGAAGCCCGTTGCAGAAATTATCTTCGGTATCGCATCGAATACGCTTGCTATTCTTTTGTTTGGCAGCTTGTAGGCAGCCATATCCATTAAAGCGGTGTTGCTTATATTTGAAACTTTTTCCATATTTACGTGTACATTTGTTCACTATATTACAAACTATCAGACTTATAATCAAGACTCTAAAAGGGTCTAAAATCAATTTTTTATGAGAACCATTTTCCATCTGGATATGGACGCCTTCTTCGTTTCGGTCGAACGGATTCTTGATCCTTCGCTTGAAGGCAAGCCTGTAATTGTCGGCGGCAATCCCGACGGACGCGGCGTAGTTGCGGCGTGCAGTTATGAAACGCGCAAGTTCGGAGTTCAATCCGGGATGCCGGCAAAGACTGCCTACCGCTTATGCCCGCAGGCACTTTTTATTCACGGGCATGGAAAAGAATACGGACGCTACTCCAAACTTGTTAAGAAATTTCTGGAAGGCTACTTCCCGGTAGTGCAGCAGGCTTCAATTGATGAGTTCCGCCTCGACTTTACCGGCTGCGAAACCATTTACGGCAGCGCTCTTCCGTTTGCTCAAATGATTCAGTCGGAAATCCTCCGGCAGTTTAAGCTGCCGTGCTCAATCGGCATCGCATCAAATAAAACTCTTGCAAAGATCGCATCCGATTTCAAGAAGCCTAACGGAGTAACTTTTGTACCGGCAGGAAAAGAGAAAGAATTTTTAGCTCCTCTCCCGATAGAAAAAATTCCGGGCATAGGCAAGAAGCTTTTGCCGCTGCTCCGCGCCCGCGGCTTCCGGGTTGTAAGCGATATTGCAAACGCGTCGCAGGATTATCTTTCAACCATTCTCGGCAAGTTCGGATTGGACATCTGGGAAAAGGCAAACGGTCAGGGCAATGACATAATTTCAATTGAGCGCGAAAGAAAAAGCATCTCCAAAGAAACTACATTCGATGCCGACATTGTGAGCAAGACTAAGATTGAAGCTATCCTTTTCGATCTTGTCGGCAAAGCATGCCAGCTTTTAAGAAAAGAAAATTTCCAGACGTCGACGGTTTCAATCAAGCTGCGCTATTCCGACTTCGTTACCTTGACGAGAGCAAAGACAATCAAACCGACCGACGACGATAAGGTTGTTTATGATACCGCAGTCGACTTGTTCCGGAAAGCTTATACGCGCCGGGTCGGTGTCCGGCTCATCGGTATTCACTTAAGCAAGTTGAACAACTTCGGCGAGCAGGAAGTTTTATTTGAAGATGAATCGATAATCCGCAAGCGCATGCTTCGCGCGGTAATGAAGATACGAGACAGGTATGGATACAATGCAATTAATATCGGTAATAATTAATGTTCACTTTACACGCACATTCAAATTATTCTCTTTTGGAAGGAACCATTCCTATCGACGAGCTTGTATCGTTCGCAAAAAAGTCCGACAGCCGTTACGTTTCTCTTACGGATACCAACGCGATGTACGGACTTATCCAGTTTGCTAAAGCTGCGAATGAACAGGGCATTAAGCCGATCCTCGGCGTATGGATTGACGATCCCAAAAACAAAAATCTAAACGCAATCTTTCTTGCAAAGAACAATGAAGGCTACTCCATGCTTTGCAAGCTGATTACTTCGAGAAAGCTGAAGGAAGACTTTTCCCTCCCGAAGATTTTCCAGCAGCCGCCGGATAACTTATTCATTCTTACATCTTCAATAGAACTTCTTAAACAGATAAGAATAACCCCTTCGCTCCGCAAAAATCTTTTTGTTGAGCTCGTAATAAACGAGAAACAGAAAAAGAAAACCCGGCAGCTTTTTGACTACGCAAAGAGCAATAACCTCCAGATTGCAGCTTCACATCCGGCATATTTTCTTAGAGCAAAAGATTTTCTTCTGCACAAGGTTGTCTCTGCAATAAGATTGAATACGACAATCGACAACATTTCAGAAGATGATCTTGTCGATGAAGAATTTTTTCTTAAAACACCGGATGAATTGAAAAAAATTTGGCGTGCTCTTCCCGAAGCTGTTTGGAACGCTGAGAAGATTGCACAGTCATGCAATGTCAATCTTGATCTCGGCAGTCTTAAATTTCCTTCCTTCCCGCTAAGCGGAGAAGAGACGGCATTTTCATTCCTCTGGAAAATTTCTTTCCGCGGGCTTGAAGAGCGCTACAAGCCGATAACTGAGCAAGCCGTAAAGCGCCTTCAATATGAGCTTGAAGTAATTGACGAGCTTGGATATTCCGATTATTTCTTAGTCGTGTGGGATATTGTTAATGAGGCAAAGAAGCGCGGCATGATGCATATCGGCAGAGGCTCCGCTGCCAACAGTCTTGTCTCTTATTGCCTTCGATTTACGGAAGTCGATCCGATTAAATATAACCTGTACTTCGAAAGGTTTTTGAACCGCGGCAGAACTTCGCCGCCGGACGTTGACCTGGATTTTAGCTGGAAAGAAAGAGATGAAATTATTAAATACGTTTTTGAGAAATACGGATACGATAAAGTTGCAATGATCTCGACCACCGTAACCTTCCGCGCAAGGTCGGCATTCCGCGAGGTCGCAAAGGCTTTCGGCATCTCCGAAGGCGAGATATCGAAGTTCAGCAAATTTATTCCATGGACAAGCGCAAAGAACTTAATGGAGATTGCAGAAAATTTTCCCGAAGCAAAATCACTTAACTTCAAATCGGAGCCGTGGAAATCAATCGTTGAGGTTGCCGCACAGCTTTCTTCTTATCCAAGACATTTAAGCATACACCCGTCGGGAATAGTAATTACGCAGAAGCCGATAACGAATTATGTTGCGCTTGAGTATGCGAAGAACAAAGGTCTTGGAATTATTGTTACACAGCCGGACATGTATCCTATCGAAGACATGGGATTAGTAAAAATAGATTTGTTAAGCCAACGCTCGCTCGGCGTTATTAAAGATGTAATGAATGAAATAAATGATAACTCCGAACCACCGAATCGGAAAGAACCGGATCAACCAGGAAGGTTACAGCTTATTCGTTTTTAAGAATGTTTAATTTATTTAATGCTTTCCCCTCATCATAAGGAGAGCCTAGGTAACACTTTGATAAACTATTGTTCCATTTGAGAATTAAACTACATCTTTTCGACTTTCAATTTCCCCTATAAACTTCATAAAAGATTACCGGGAATTTGGAAATATTATTTTAAATAAATCATTTTTCTTACAGAGGAATAACTATCAATTCGCAATTGATAAAAATAAACACCGCTTTCAAGATTATTGCCATTAAAAGTAAATTCATTCTGCCCTTGGTGTCCGTGAAAAGTCTTATTGAAGACTCTACTGCCAAGAATGTTATAAACTGATAACTGAACGTTACCGGAGTCTTTCATTCTGAAAGGAATTACAGTCTGCGGATTGAATGGATTTGGATAGTTCTGCTCTAATGAATAATCATGTTCAACTTCATTTTCGTTTTCTATAGAAGAAGTGCCAGTAGAATATTCCACAACAATCATATCCCAATAATTTAATGAAGGTACAACGAATGTAGCTGTGCCATTACTTTCAGTAAAAGGAACATCCGAAGGTGAGCACTTGTCAAAGTCGGGTGAGGCAATCCATATTCTATTTACTTTTGAGGTAGCTGTCAATGATAAGGGCAAATTTGTAATTGTATCCGGATACACTTGCGTACCGTTTGCGTCCCGCCATAAGATTGAATTTGCTTTGACAAAATTGATCAAATGAATTACCTGCAAGTCCCCCTTCGTTTTTGAAAAATACCACACAGTACCTTGCTGAGGCGATGTGGCAAGATTAATACCCGAGCTTGCTGTAATATTTATTTTAGTCGATGTAACGCTGTCTCTTAAAACATTTTCATAGGCACAAAGAAAGTCATAATATCTTATCATGGCTTCTTTCAAATCATCCTTCATTTGCAGATTACTATTAGGAAAATATTCTTTGCCTAACATATGCTCTCCAAGTTCGATATGCGAACCTCCGGCAGCAAAGATTACTGCATCGAGAAGTATAACTCCTGGAGTGTTAAAGTAACCGGGACTATTTGCAAGGTTGTAATTAACATAAGCAGCTAAAACTGAATTCATTTTACCACTGCAATAAAACGAATTTGTAGAGATGATTCTTACAAGATCAGCATATGTAATGTTTGGATCCCAAACTTCTGAATACAAAAAATCTACCGGTGCAAGTGATATCCCCTGCTGACCGTATTGATTTACTGCATTCATTACAAGATTGACATTGAGAGAGTCTTTAGCCGCTTTAAGGAAACCATTAAATGTATCGCTTACGCTAACCAGCTTACCAGAGTAATTGTACATTATTCCATTGTCTCCTACCTGATCTACATGCCAGCCGTCGAAAGGAAGTGCCTGGAAAGCTTTTCTTTCCTGATTGAATAGATATGACTGCCATGCTGTATTCGAAGGATCCATAAAGATTAAATTACTCGCCCAGCCTGTCGGAAGAGAATACATCCATCTAGTTTGATGATATTGATCTTTATATAATCCCCAGCCGTCAAGATCAACGCCGTCCTGGTAGGCATCATCGTAAGCACCGTAAAGAAGATTATAGGACATTGCCATCATATTATGCCTATGAACTTCATTGATATAATCTTTAACAGTTGAAAAATAATTTGTCCGGTTAGCTATATCATTCCAGTAAGGCGCTGGATTTGTTGGAGTACCTTTAAGTGGCATGTTGTGCTTATACTGCCAATCATAAAATTGAATTCCATTTATATGATATCTATTTAAATTTCCTATAACAGATTTTATACTGTCAATACTTAGCTGAGGATAACTAGACAAAAATCCATACCGCGGAAAATATTTCCAGCTCGAAGAAACATCAATAGCAATTGTTTCTTCGTCAAGCTGCTGATTATTTTGCATCAAGGAGATTACAGCTAAGTAACCTTGATAATCTTTCTGAGGAGTTATCCAACTCCAACCAATTGTTAAACTACTCGCAAGTCGGACAGATTGTTCATAAATTATATCATCAAGATGAAAATATTTTATTTGAAGTATACATCCTGCTGGCAAGGAATTGAATAAGGCTGTAAAATTTACAGTGTCACCCGGCGAATATCTTGCAAGATTTGTTTCAACTTTTGCAAAATAATCTGCCTGCAAACCGGTGATGTTTACCTCTGCTTCAGTTGAAGTTACCAAGCATAAAAAATAGATTGTAGAGAAAACTAAAAACAATTTTTTCATTCTTCGCCGATATATATTTTATTTTCTTCCCCTTAAATTAATCAAACTAATTAATCTTTGTTAATCTAATAAAGTCCAGCAGTGCGGAATTTGTTTCTAAATTCATATTATTATCCGAAGGAGTAAAAACTAATATTAGTGTTTGTCTTCCTTTTTTAAGATAACTTAAAATCGAATTACTGTACCCCCAATTTGTCCAGTTGTTAACACCTCTCTGTGGAAATACAATAGCACCGGCAATCTTACCATTAATTTTAAGTGTTCTAACTGCGCATTTGTTATCAGTATTTATCGGTCCATTCCCATTAGCGTAACGAAAATCAATGCTGTATTCACCATTCATCGGAACATCAATATCAAACTTGATTTCTTGTCGGGGGAATTTATTTTTATCTAATAGTACATAACCTTTGCCAGTGTATCCATCGACTTTTTCTTCGCCGCCATTGATTTTACTTTCAGCTTGAACTGTAATTTTATTTTTCCCCAAAATTACATAAACCGGTTTGCTTAGAAATGATTGATTACCATTTTTGTCTACTGCAATAACCTGATATTCAGCATATTGGTTCTCTGTAGGAACTTCAAATTGTGTTGATTTAATAGTGGCTAATATTTTCCCGTTTTTAAATACTGAATAATACAATGCTCCTTCAACCTGCTGCCATAACAATTTACTTCCTTCAATTTCCACCGCTGGTGTTTCCGGTGAAAAATTATCTTTTACAAAATTTATCTGTGAATCAGTTCTCATATCATTATTCATCTCAATTACTATTTGATGATTGCCTTTCAGAGCTGCCGCGACTTTATTCCCTTTGATTATTACTCCATCTAATTTTATGTTTTTTACTTTATCTCCGAAGCCATTAATGGTTATATTAAACACTGCATTTCGCAGTTTAAAATTATTTAGTGTTCTCTCATTCCCGAATTCTTTTGGAATAAAAGGATGGAACGAAATTGAATTCTGCCCTAATGAGATTCCAAAGATTACCCGATAAATTAAAGCAAGATTTCCAGCAATGCTCCAAAGCTGTCGATCGGAATTAATTTCTGTCCCAAGGTAATCTCCGGTGCTTGCTACCATGTTTTCTTTATTTGTTGAAAATAATGCAGCCGCTCTGTAAATAGATGCCAGGGCATGTTCAACAGATTTAGTATTGCCTGCCTTTGCAGATGCCCACGCCCAAAATGATTCTACGAATGGCCATACAGCATCGTTATGATACGGAGGAAGATTTGGTGTCTGCGGATAAATGCATGTAATTCCGTATTTGGTTACCGGAGTTTTAGATACAATTTCTCTTTCCCTTTCTTTTCCTGCTATTCCAAACAAAACACTTAAAGCTTCACCCAGCGCTTCGGATTTTGGCGATAATGAAAAATAATTTCTTCCATATAAATACTGACCGTAATATTTTTTTTCTTTAATCCAAAACAGCTTGTTCATTTCTTCTTTTACAGATGAAGCGATTTTTAGATATTTCGCAGACGGCTCGCCAAGAATTTTTGCCATCTCTGCAAGGATTTTTATTGCCTGGTAATGTACCGCATTTGTTCCGAGATTTTTGGATGAATAAATATCTTTCGGATCCATCCAGCGCGGATATGTTTGCTCACGCCAATCCAGGAATGATGATTCGCCTCTAAACAAACCTGTTGCCGGATCATAAACTGTGTTCAGATCATCTTCAACCGAATTTTTAATTATTTTATAGCTTGATTTAAGCCACTCAATATCTCCGGTGGAAAGATAAACTTCCCAGGCTGCAAGCGCCCACACAAGCCGGTCAGATGAAACCGGCCATGCGCCTCCTGTACCAGTATCCTGAATTATCCTATCGTTCTTCACCTTTGCCATCAAACTTGTTTTAGATGCATCCGGATTGATAATCGCAAGTGAAAGTAAAATACTGTAGCTTATGTCGCGTGTCCAAACCCCCGGCCATTTTTCACCTGCCATGAAGGCATCGTCTGGTCGTACATCAAGCAGCATCTCTTCCAACGCTTGATTGTATAGTGCATCGATTAAAATATCGGGTGATTTATATTGAGGGAAACTTGAAATATCTTTGCTTAATTTCCAACGAAAATATTTTTCTTGTCTGTCACCGGGATGCTGCACTTTATTTATGTGAATTTTTATTTCATAAATACCATCACCGTTTTCATCACTAAGCTTATATTGAGGTTGACTGCTGAGTGTTTCAAAATTCCAGGTAAGCGGAGAGGTACTACCGGCAACATAAACTCCTTTAAAATCTTTTGCATATATCTTTTCTCTTTTGAATGTTTCAAAATAACCTTTGGTTTTAAAATCATTTATAACATTTCTCATATCTACTCGGAGAAGAAGATCAGTATCCTCGGAAAGATAACCGTCTTTTCCGCCTGCATCCTGCGGATCGGGTTGACCGAATTTATAAATTGGTGAAATGAACTTCCCATTTTGGGAATCAATAATTAAATGATGATCTTTTCCGTGATCGTTTTCATTATCAAAACCGTTTATACTGAACTTAAATGTTAGTTCATTCGGAGTTTTTAACTCATAACCGCTTCTATAAGTAGAAGTAATTTCTTCTCTTGATTTGGCAACGGCTTCGTACTTCTCTTGAATTACTCTGTCTGGTTTAATTTTAAAATCATTCGAATCAAATAATACATTCTGAGCAGATAAAGGTAAGCTAATTATAACTAATAATATCAACAGGTATTTCATTTTTCACCAATTATTAAATCTATTCATCATAATAATGTGAGGCTCACTTTGCAATGAGCCTCACGCTTAGGGGCAGCGTTAGACAATCACTTAAGCAATAGCATTTTCTTGGAAGAAGAAAAGCTGCCGGATGTTAAGTTATAGATATACACGCCGCTTGATAACTTTGATGCATTAAAAGATAATTCGTAATTGCCTGAATTTTGTTCTTTATTAACCAATGTCGCAACTTCCTGTCCGAGGATATTATAAACTTTTAATACTACCATCGAACTCTTAGAGATGCTGTACTTAATTATTGTGCTTGGATTGAATGGATTTGGATAATTCTGCTCAAGAGTAAACTTAGAAGGAATTTCATTGTTAGATTTCTTAACATCAGTAACTCTTACATAGGTTGCATCTCCAAACGTATCATTAATTGTAAGCATCGGTCCATCTGAAACATTCAGATAATGATTGACTGAGCCGTCGGTAAATTCATTATCCATAGGATGATAACCGCCGTTGACAGTATCTTCGCCGGTGTAAAACATTCCATATTTGTAAAGACTCGGACCGCCTATATTGCCTGCAGGAAAAGTAACAATAGCCGAAAAAATTCCGTCGCCCGCTACTTTGTCTCCGTTAATTCCCTTATCATTTAAAGGAATTAGATTTCCTGCCGAAGTATCTGAGGGCAGCCAGTCACCAGCCCACCCACCTAAAGTAGGATTTTGTCCTTTTAAACCGACAAACAATATTGTCTTAACATCTATCTTCTGTTGTGTATATCGGTTTACCGCATTGTTCATGTTTACTTGAAATAACACATTTGCATCCGTAGCTAAAGCAGGCTCAACAGGATAAATATCAGGAACGAATGAAGGTATGTTAATAACCGAACCTTCCGGTTGAATCTTTGTCCATTTATCGTTAGAAACTTCCCAACCGCCGTTAAAGAAGTCGCCGTCCGGATATGCTTTAAGTTTCCATTTAGTAGAGTCACCTGCATTGCCTTTAATTACCATTGATGTTGTATAGATCCAGGGTTGGAAAGGATCTGCCGTCATTTTTCTTACACCACCGGTAACTTTAGCACCGACCCAATCAAGTCCCATCAAAAGGACAGAGTCACGATCAGGATCAAAGTGTCCTGTTCCCGTTCCATAAATTGATGATAGATCCGCCGTAAAATTAATTGTGTTTGTTACGGGTATTATTACAACACTTTCATCACTGTAATAAACAACTGGCAAAGTCATTGATGGTAATGCAACTGTAAGCCTTCTGTTGCCTGTAGGATATGTTGCATTAGTAGGAAGATTTTCCCATCCGCCATCATTGATAACAAATTTGTACTCAAAAGTTTTTCCTACCAGACTGTCAGGGAAATTAATCGTTAAAGTATAAATCGTGTCATTGTTTGCATCGGAAGCGGTAAAAGTAGTTCCACCCCAGTCAATTGTATCTCCAACCGCTTTCTGGAAATTGCCCCGTATATAAATATGGTCAGTAGCCGGATTGAAGTTGCCTTCTTGAGCTTGCACTGTCATATTGACCGAAAATGTAATCGGAACCTGAGAATATGCTGCCGCTCCGAAAACAAATAGTACAAAAAGTAATAAGAGTTTTTTCATATGTGCCTCAATTTTGTTTTGTGAATTTGATTTTTATTTAATGTTAGAAGATTATGGTTAATGCATACCTGGAAATCTGAGTGAAGATTCCGAAATTCATATAACTGTAATCGAACCTTGCAGTAAACGGACCGATATTGTATTGAATGCCCAATCCTGCAGTAAGATTTTGTTCAGAATCTTCTTTAAATAATGAATTATACCCAACACGAAGTGATAATATATTATGCCATATCAGTTCTGTGCCGAGATTTAAATATGCTGTCTGGTTATTTGGATAAACTGCGTCAGTTGCTAAAGTCCACTTCCATAAATCAGTTTGGATTGGATCAATACCGACTCCGACAGTAAACATCAGCGGAAGAGGCCAGGAGTCAGTCTGCAGGCTTGCCGCAATGGTTTTGTTGTTGCCGGTATGAGCAGGATCTACATCAGCAGGTATTAAAAGATTTTCTCCGTCGAGTTTTAATTCCGTACCGAAGTTTGCAATGTCCATTCCAATCCTTAATCCTTGATATTGAGTATTGAACAACAAGCCTAAGTCTAAAGCAAAACCGGAAGCGCTTTCCATCCAAATCCGCTGCTGGATATATTTAAACGTTCCGCCGATTGAAAATCTATCAGTAAGATTTCGTGCATAACTTAAACCCACTGAAATATCCTGAGCATCCCATTGTTCGCCTGTTCCCATCGGCTGCATTTCTGTGGTAATATCTTCACTACCGTAATCAAGTTGATTCACACTTATGGCTACTGCATTATTAGCATCAATTTTATAAACAAATCCAAGCCAATTTAAATTTGTACCTACAAGCCAGCCGGCATGACTTACATTAAATTCATTATCTGTAAGCAGCGACAATCCACCCGGGTTCCAGTATGCAGCAGTAACATCGTTTGCAACCGCCACAAAAGCACCTCCCATTCCCGATGCTCTTGGTCCTTCGGGAATTGTAAGAAAATTAGCTGCAGTCGTCCCGACTTTTGATTGCGCGGCAGCAGCAGCTAATAGTAAAATTGAAATTGATAATATCTTTAAAACCATCTTCATAAAATTTTTCCTCGGCAGGTTTCCTTACTTAATTATAGCCAGCTTGCCAAATTTTTTCTCTTTAATACCGGGCGCCTCTACAACGTAGAAATAAACTCCAAATGCAACATCAAGCCCTTCTCTTGATCTTAAATCCCACGTTGCTGATCCGTTCTGATAATTTCCGTCCTGATAAATTGTTTTCACCAATTCACCGGAAGAAGTAAAAATCGAAATCTTGCTGTTAGGCGGTAAATTGATAAAATCGATAACGCGTGCGCCTCTTCCGCGTTCTTGTGCAGGCAATGGTTTTTCAAACATGTTCGATACTACGTATGGATTCGGAACTGCACGAATCAAACTCATCTCACCTGATGCAGCATTAGCATCATATTGCGTGCTTTTAGATCTGTAAACAAATTTATCTTTGCTCGAAAATGGCTTTTGGAAAGTCAGCATAAGAGTGTCGCCTTCAGTCGGGTAATGTACATTTGTTCCCTGAAATGTTATCCCCCAGGAAAGCTTTGTTCCGTCGGCATTCGATAGATAGACAACATCAAAGTTAGATAACGTATCTTGAAGATTTCCGGGTTTATCCAGAAAGGCATATTGAATTTTAACCGGATTATTTTTGTCGGTTACATCGTAGACAGAAAAGTTTGTCGCTTTCGATTTAAGAGGAGAACTGCTGCCGAAAATTCCTTGCAGCGAAGAAGAAGTATCACTTAATGAATTATGGAATACAAAAATATAATCATAAGGATATCTAACTCCCGAAATGCTGCCGTAGTGAAATTGCGAGATCGTATAATCTAAATTCTGCAGAAGATTATTGTTCCAGCCGCTATGTGTAGTATCCAAACGTAAACTGTCCAGGTTTTGATAAACAGTGTTCATAGAAAGATTAATGCCGTCAAAAATATCTCCGTTCGTTAGCATCATGTTTGTATCTTGGGAAAGTACAGTGTCGCCTGATGTCGAATCAATAACATTGTAAGCGTATGCAACAGGAATTCCCTGCACCAGCGAGTCAACAAAAGTTACAAAGTAAGTTGTGTTCTTTGATTTTGTAGGATCAATAATTTGAACACTCGGAACTGAAGTAGAAGCTCCGGTAACACGGTTTAATAAACTGCCGCTTTCAGGATAAATATACCCTGCAACCGGGGCATTAGGAGTAACCATTGCCGTATTTATATCCAGCGTAATTTTTCCCGAAGCATCAAGAGAAATTAGCTTGGTGTTTTCGGAAGGATAAATTGATTTTGCCTGATCTCCGGTGTTGTAAGCACAAACTGCATAGTAATAGGTTTTTCCGTTGATTACATCATTATCAACATAAGTATTTTTAATCCCGGTGTCATCGCCCAAATAAAAAGGCTTGCCGCTGCTTAGCTGATACAAAAGCGGATCCGAATTAAAGAATCCTGTAATCCCATCTATAACATCGTATTGCACCAGAGGCTTATAGTCAACAAGTTCGCCGTAACCATTTGAAATCGTTTTAATATCGGAGAAATCCGGATCGGTGCTTTTATAAATTTTGTAACCTTCAAAGTCTCGCTTCTTTAATGCTTTGTCGTAAGTCTTTTCTGCAATTTTATCCCAGTATAAAGTTACTTTATGATCGCCTGGAACCGCTGTAAGTGTCGGTTTGTCAGGCGGTTTTGGGAAATTATAATTTGCATCATAAATGATCTGAGCAATTTTTTTATTTCTGAATACCCCGGAAAAATCATCTCCGAATACAAGCGCAAGAGAAAACCTCTCAGTTTCATTTGGAAGCAGCGGAAAGTATCCGGTGCCAAAAATAAAGTCACCATCTTCTCCGCGTATCGTTGTGTTATTTACAACTGCTTCCGGAACATCGAACCTGCCCGGCTGCATCCTCCTCCACATATCATTCTGATCGCTCATGTTTATATCACTGGAAGGAACGAAGTAATAAAAGCTCGTCATACCTATTTGATCCGATTCATGTACGTCGGTTTTATCTATATTTGGTTCACCTGGCTCACCGGAATCAATCAAACCAAAAATATTTTGTTTATTTGATGGGCTTGTAGGAATAACTCCGGGCTTTTGCCATCCTGATGTAGGCTTACCATCGTGCTCGCCAAAATCATAAGTATCTGCAACTCCGTCTATACCAACATCATCGGAAGTATTATCCCATGATCTATCGTTATCAATTCCATCATCTCTTGCTTCATCAATCATTGGATCAGTTAAACCTTTACCATGTACATAATCTTTATGCTGAATTGGATTTAAAGAATCTATGAGCACTAATCCTTTCGGAGTTTGTTTGAATAGCCGGTAATCAAGTTGGTAATTTTCATCGATAATCCCGTTTAAATTATTATCAATTCCATCGTATGCATTAGGATTAACCGTGCTTGTACCCGGAGCTAAATTACCTTCTGAAAGAACTGTGGAATCCGGAATCAAATTAAAAGTAACTCCCATCGAAACAACAGAGGTATCATGATTTGGCATTGTGAAAGATGTACGTTTGTATGTGTACTTATCAATTACAAAAAGCTTGTCTCCTGCTTTTACAGTATGCGGTTGAAAATCTGCAGCAGTGAAATATGGAGCATCCACCGTGTAGTTTTTATTATCGCCGTCATTATCAATTCCATCATATGGATTGCCAGGCGATTCAAGAAATGCATAACCAAGATAACCTACTGCGCTTGGGTTCGGCTGCCATTTAGGATTTGCCGTAGGTCTGATGTAATGATCAAAATCCCATGAATAAGTCATCGCCTGTCGAATATCGAAATAGGAAGCATCGTCATTCCATTCGTCACCGGCGCCGCCGACATAAGTTCCTACCAGAAGTCCAAACGCTGTTTGATCATAAATTGAAGTGCCGACATTCTTTATATCGTATAGCCAGAAAATTACATCCTGGGCAAGAAAGTTTGCCCATTGCAAAGCTCTAACGGAAACTTGGAGTGCTTGACCTTTTCTTGTCGGATCTGTAGAGTCGGGAAGAAAACCGTGCAGCATATACATTTTTTCATCGGCTTGATCATCCATCATGAAGTAAGTTTCCTGATCGGCATTCATTTCTCCTCTGCCGAAGTACCCGTTCCATTGAACTTTACCTTTATCATCCAGCCAGTCAGGATGATCGGGCCAGTAGCTCGGCCATGTTTCCGGTTGGTTGCTTATTGCAACACCTTTACCAAGTTCTCTTAAATTCGGATTGAAAAAGCCCGGTATCGGCTCAAACGTCCAGTCAGTGCTGCCGTCGGGTGATTTATTTCCGCCGCCGGGTCTATCGATTGGGCATACAATTACCTGTACTAAAGTATCTGGTTTGCCGTCCTTCACTCCGTTAACCAAATAATCTTTTATTGGAAGACGAACTCCGACTAATGGAGAAATGTCTCCAACATAACCATTGTTATCATACTTCCAGGCAACCATCGGTCCTTGATTTCCTGGCTGACCGATTGCACCGTAGTTTGTAAAAACAGTTCTTACCTGGTTCCCTCTCATTACTCCAACGCGTCTTGCGGTATGAGTACCGCGAAGTATTTGAGGGAACATCTGCATTGAGACTATCAGAGCGATTAGTATCGTCGTTAAAAATATTTTGGGAAATTTCATATTAAAGTTCATCCGTAAAATTTTTCTTTTGCATCATTCGTTAAAGTAAATGGTAGCACCCACTTCAATTCTTCTCGGCTGCGAATAGAAAGTAGGATTCGTATAATAATCCTGAATTGAATTGACAAGCGGTGGAAGGCTGCGCTGCCGGTCAATAAATTCTTCCATGGTAAAATCTGCACGTCCGCTGTCGTTGTAAACATTAATTTGATTTTCTATATCGAACAGGTTATATACTCTGGCAAACAGCATTATTCTGAATTTGTTAAACAGAAAATCTTTGTAAGCCTTAAGATCGACGTTGTATGTTACCGGCTTTACTTCGCTGTTCGTCAATAATGTCGAAATGTTTAGAGACTCGAGCGGAGTGTATGGAAAACCGCTTCCGTATTGCCCGATAATACTGAACCCCCATAGTGCTGGTGAAGAATATGTGAAGGTAATGTTAAGTGTATGAGTCTGATCGGAATTCAATCTTACTAATTGAAGCTCCGGTACTTCACCGCTTACAAGCTGGTTTCTTAACTGAGCCGGATCTGAAGCATCGCCTTTTGCGGACTGCAGAGTGTAATCAATGGTTGCTGACCAATTATCCGATAATCTTTTTGTAAGAGTAAATACTATCCCTTTAACAAATCCGAAATCCGTATTCTGATATTGACTGTAGCTTTCGGTTCCATCGAACATTAAAATTTCATCAGCTCTTGTTCCGGTAAGATTTCTGATATCTCTAAAATATCCGGTAAGATCAATTGTAATGTCATCGGTTAGCGCCTGCTGTACACCCACTTCACCATTTACTGTCTGCTCAGGTTTTAAGTCAGGATTTCCAACTATGCCGAGATTTCCTGTGCCGGCTCCGAATTTATATTCCTGATTTTGATACAGATATTCGAAATTCGGAATCTGGAAAAAATATCCGTATGAAAAATGTATTACTCCTCTATCTGTAATCGGGAATGCAACACCAAGCCGGGGACTAAATTGAGATTTGTTTGAAGGCTTCTTATACCAGTACGTTCTTCTTTCGGCTAAAGTGTTATTTAGATTTTTTAATTCACGTGGTCTGTAAATATCCGGATCAGCAGGATCGGAAAGCAGTTGGCCATCCGGATGGAAGAAATCATATCTTAATCCGATATTAATAATTAAATCCTTAAGCTCAATTTTATCCTGAACATACGCGGAAAACTCAACCGGCGTTCTGTAATAACTGTCGATTGCAATATTCTCATTTGGATCATTTATATTCGGAATCCTCATTTGGACAAAAGGCTGTAATGTAACTTGCGGATCGGAAAGATTATTTGGCTGAAGCAGGTTTACATTATCGTAAGTCAACCTATGCATGCTTAAATCAATACCGGTTTTAATAAGATGAGTTTCCGAAACCTGGGAAGTAAAATCAAACTTGAAGCCGGCTGTACCGGTAGTTCTTCTGAAAAGCTGGTTCTGAGTTCCGCCGGTTCTGAAACTAGGAACATCAGAGGGCTGCTGCGTTAACAATAAATAGTTTGTCCATCGCGGATCGCGGTAATCTTGATAAACAAACTGCATGAACTCTTTGAAGAAATATGAAGCACTCGCCTGGTAAAAAGTACTTCCGCTTAAAATATGAGTAAGCGAGATTATGTTTGCACTGCCATTCTGATATTTCTTGAAATCGCCATCAGGATTCAGAGAGAAAGACTGATCATAATCTCTATACCTGTCTTTGTCGAGCAAGTAATCATAATTGATTTTTATTCCGTTAAAGGGCTTAAGAGTAAGCTTACCCTGGAAATAAATTTTTTCCTGGAAGTTCATTGGAACAATTGCACCGTCACCGGTTTTCTGAATTAAATATCTTTGATCAAGTGGAACGCTGGAGCCTTGATTAACAGTAATATCCCAAGGATTATAAACTCTTTTTCCCTTCAGCCAGCCGTCATAATAATTATAACGAGAGTTGATATAAAACGAGGCGAAGTCTTTAATAATTGGTCCACTAAAATTCCCTTCAAGGTCTCTTGTATTTAGAATATTAAACCGGTTGATGTATTTAAAAATATCTGTGTGGTTGCTTAAGTTGTCGCCGAAATAAGAACTAATTGATCCCTGAAATTTATCTTCACCTTCCTTGGTTGCAATATTAACATAACCGGAAAGCGCCTTGCCGTACTCAGCATTAAAAGCTCCGCTCACAAATTGGAGCTCTGAGATTGCATTTGTATTTACATCAACTACAGTTGAACCGTCATATACATCCGTTACCGGAACACCGTCTATCGCATAGACTACTTCACCTCGTCTGCCGCCGCGTACATCACCTCCAACAATTCCAGCCTTCAATTGAAGAACCTCCTGGAACTCTGTAACCGGAAGTGAATTTATTTCTTTTGAATTTAATATCGCTGTGGATGAAGTTAAATCTTTTGTAACAAGCGGCTTTGTTGCAGTAACAACAATTTCTTTCTTCAAATCGACGCTTGTCTGCTGGAGTTTAAATTCAAGTTTGGTTGTAAGATCTATTGATACAGAAACATTTTTAATAACTTCCTGAACATAACCGATGGCTGAGGCTTTTACAGAATAGGTTCCGGGTGGAATACCGATGACTGCAAAATTTCCATCGACTGAAGATGCTGTACCGAGAGAAGTTCCTTCAATAATTATATTCACGAATGGAACCGGCTCACCTGATTGAGCATCAACTACCTTTCCGGCTATCTTACCGGTGTTGCCGCCAAGCGCTATTGATGTTAGTACAAATAGCATGATAAACAACAGTACCAGTTTATTTTTTATAAAACCGGCATAATTAATAATTCTTATTAATTTGATCGTACAGTAAATTTGATTCATTGATAAAATGCTCATTAAATTTCTTTTTTAACTTTCGAAATTTTTACTTCCGGAAATCCAGACTTCTTGATTGATTCTTTGCAACTGCAGTAAGTAAAAAGATGGGAGGTAAAAAATGTTATCATCTCACCTCTTCATATTTAATTGCAGTTAATACAGACAGCGGGTAAAGCCGGCTAACTATGATCATTGTTGCAGATGAGATGACAAAAAGTATAATCGCAAAGTGGAGATAATTTATTCCAACAAACCATGACAACACATTATTTGTAATCTCATAATCTCGAACAAGCATTTCAATCAGCAGTCTAACTAAGCCTAACACCCCGCCAATCGCCAATCCCCAAATAGCACCTTTGGAGTTTACCTCTTTATACGCAAGACTTAGAAGAAATAATGCTGCGATTGGAGGTCCTATATATGCCTGCATGCTTTGTAAATAAATGTAAATTTCCGAGCTGATAAACTTTATCATCGGAACCCAAAGAATTGCGCTTATGACTATTATTACAGTTGCAATCCTTCCAACTAATACTAATTTTCTTTCGGATGCCTTAGGATTTAAAGATCTGTAAATATCCATGGTAAACAATGCTGAGGCGCTGTTGAAAATGCCTGCAAGTGAAGACATAATTGCGGCAAACAATCCGGCAACTACAATTCCTTTAATGCCTGCCGGTAAAATCCTGCTCGTTAGAAGAAAAGGATACGCTCGATCGCCCTTGGCACCTGGGAATAACGCAACCGCAATTAATCCCGGGATTACAAGTACAAAAACCGGTAAGATTTTTAAAATTGCCGTTAAATAAGAACCTCTTTGAGCCTCAACAGAATTTTTTGCAGATAACAACCTCTGAATAATGTATTGATCCGTGCACCAGTACCAGAAGCCTATTATCGGAGCTCCGAATAAAATTCCTGTCCATGGAAAATCCGGATCGGAAGCTGACTTGATCAAAGTGAAATAATCAGAAGGAAGTTTATTAAATAATCCTCTTAGTCCCCCAACCTCATGAAGTCCAAAGATTGTTAGTAGAATTGCGCCACCAAGAAAGAATACAGTTTGAAAAATCTGTGTGTAAATAACTGCTTTCATTCCTCCGATAACTGTATAAAGTCCGGTCAGCATCACCATCACAAGCGTTGAAGTGTAAATGTCCCAGTCCAAAACTTCCTGAAGCAGAAGCCCTCCGGCAAAAAGTGTAATGGAGATTTTTACAAAAATGTAAACTAGAATGGTTAACGAAGATAAATAGAGTCTGTTCTTTTTATCGAAACGCTTTCCGATAAATTCAGGGAAAGTGAACACACCTGCCTTAACATAAAGAGGAGCTAAGAAATATCCTGATAATATTAGAATTATAACAGCCATCCACTCGAACGGCGCAACAGCAATTCCTCTAGAGGCTCCGGAACCGGCTAATCCAATAAAATGCTCACTGGAAATATTTGTTGCGAATAGAGATACCCCAATTGCAAACCAGCCTGCATTCCGCCCGGATAAAAAATAATCTGCACTGTCTTGATCTCTCTTCCTTGAATAATAAAGCCCTATAAGAACAACAAGGATGAAATAAAATAATATTATGGTGTTATCCAGTAAGCTCAATTCAGTTATTTATTTTTTATAATAAGTTAAAATCATTCGGGTTGGATAATTCACAAATGGTGCCACGCCTTTACTTACTTAATCTGCTTTGTACTTAATTGAAATTATGTAAGAGTATAAATGTCATGTTGAACTTGTTTCAGTATCTAAAAACATTGCAAGAATGAGATTTTGAAACAAGTAGGAATGACCAATAAATTATTTTGCGTAGCTTCAGAAATTAATTACAGTGAGCAATTTGAATCCTGAGGTGGGTATAATCTTGAATTAAGTTCACTATTAATCGATTATCAAAATAATAATGAAAATTATTATTGTAATAATGAAATGAGGAAATCTTGGATAACTTACGAAATTGTTAAAAGTTTGAGATTATTTAAGTCCTAATTCCTTGCACATTCTATGATAGTTCGGAGGAGCCAAGCCAAGTCGTTTCGCTGCATCAGCATCAGATAATGATTGATCACGAACAAAAGCAAAATAACTTTCACGCAAAACTTTTTCCATTTCGCGCCATGGTAAAATTTCTGTTGAGTTGAAAAACTCGATTATCCTTGCACCGAATTTCCTATTAATTCCTGGTAAAGAAATTAAAGCATTATTAACATTTGCTGCAGTAATTACGCTTTCCGAAACGAATGACAATCGCTGAATAACATTTACAAGTTCTCTAACGTTTCCAGGCCAATCATAATTTAGCAGCATATCCATTGCCTTATCTTCAATGGAAGGCTTAGCTTTGCCGGCTTCAAGACAAAATAAATTTAAGAAATGATCGACTAGCAGCGGAATATCTTCTTTCCTGTTTACTAAAGCCGGAACGTTTATCGGAACTACATTCAGTCTGTAATACAAATCCTCACGGAATTTTTTATCGTAAACTTCCTGAGCAAGATTTTTATTTGTCGCAGCAATAATTCTTACATCAACTTTAATTTTTTCTGTCCTTCCGATCTTTTCAATTTCCCCTTCCTGTATTACACGAAGTAATTTTACCTGAGCCTGCAATGGAAGTTCGGCAATTTCATCGAGAAAAATTGTACCGTGATTTGCTATTTCAAATAAGCCAAGCTTCTTAGAAGTTGCACCTGTGAATGCTCCTTTTTCATAACCGAACAGTTCGCTTTCAATCAGATCTTGAGGAAGACTTCCGCAATTAATTGCTATGAAATTTTCAAATCGCCGTTGACTTTTATAATGAATATTTATTGCAACCAATTCTTTACCTGTACCAGATCCACCGGTGATAAGAATATTTGCATTGTTCTGCGAATACTTTTCTATCTGGCTTCTCAATTCTTCAATTTGTTTTGACTTGCCTATAATTATTTTTTGGGCAAGTATATCTTCAATATTTTTAGTCAGTTTTTTATTTGATCTGAACCGCTCAGTCTCAAGTAATTTTTTTTCATATGCATTGAAAATACTCAGAATAAAATCGGTGGGCTGATAAATAAAATCCTCAATGTCACCTGGATATTTTGTGCAGTACCAGGAAGCACCGGCTTTCATCAGTTTGTTCGCAAAGTCAAAATCAGAAATATTTATTGTCATTTTGGTTATTACAATAATCTGAATAACCGGTGTAATCTCTTTTATCTTTCTA
This sequence comes from Bacteroidota bacterium, assembly GCA_021815405.1. GTDB lineage: Bacteria > Bacteroidota > Ignavibacteria > Ignavibacteriales > Ignavibacteriaceae > FEN-1297. Next base: position 154,397 of record JAKAGV010000007.1, on the reverse strand, counting down.
ATCAAATTTTCTCCCATCAGTCCACCTGCAATCTGATAGTCCATTATAACAACATCATAAAGATTTTCATTATGCCTCAAAAGCTCAAGCGCATGTGGACCGGAAGAAACTACATCTTTAATTTCGATAGTATCTTCAAATGGCTTTATTGTCTTTTTTACCCGCCTGACGTCAAATTCTTCATCTTCAACAAGAAGTATTTTAATTACTTTATTATAAATCATTTTGATTCCCTTAAGTGTGATTAACTGTAATAATAAACTTGCAGCCGCCTTCTAATAAATTTTCAGCGTCGATGTCCCAGCCGCATCTATATTTTGCAACTTGATAAGCAAGATAGCAGCCGTAGCCGCTGTTCTGTTCATCTAAATTCTTTGTGGATATATTTTCAAGAAAAATTCTTTTTATTCCATCCGCATTTTTCTCAAGCAAATCTTCTCTAATACCTTTACCGTTATCAGATATTATTATTTCTGATTTCTTTCTTTCCGGGAAATAAATTGTCTTTATGGTTATTTCCAGATTATCATAACCGCTGTGCTCAATACTGTTTTGGATTAAAGGTTCAATAATTTCCCAAACTACAAATTCATTGATATTAATTTCCGGAACTTTTTCATCAAGTTCCAACTTAAACTTGTAAAGATCCAGAACATTGGAAATTCTTTGAAAGATATTTTGCACAATAAACCTAATTACTTCGTTCAGATTAGTCTTAAAGATTGAAGCACGTACTGAATGAATTGGCGGATCGAACCATTTCATATCGTAGATAACTCTTGAAATAAAGTTCGAATATTTTGTTGCGCGGTACTTTATTTCTTCAATATTTTTTGGGCTCAATAAGCGCAAGTCTTCCTTAATAAATCCCATCACTTTTTCTGCTTTATGGTGCGTATGATAAATTCTCTTTGTAAAAAGTGATTCTTTCTCATAGATGATTTGCTGTTTTAAATTCTGCTGGTGCTCGTCAAAAAGTAGTTTCTGAGTATCGTCTCTTTCTTTTAAAGTGTATGAAGAAATATAATACATCATCAGAAGACCAAGTAATATGAGCGAAGAATAAATTAATGTTGTCTCATCATAGTTTGATATTATTTCTTTAGTAATGAAACTAAAGTCAGGTGTATTTTTCATGTAAACCGCACCAACATATTCTCCTCTCGGAACAAAAGGCACAAATAGGTTAAAAGTTCGTTTATTTTCTAAGATGCTTTGTACTTCTTCCTTATTTTGAAGATCATTCTTTATTTTCTCGTACAATTTTATAGCCTCGAGATGAGGCTTTTCCGGGCTTGGGATAGTGCCAGAATCGTTACTTAAAAAATTGTACAGTACTTTACCATCATCAATCGCATATACTTTATTGTTGCGTGAAACAAGTATGCAAATCTCTTCAACATTTTTTTCCAGAAGTTGCTGGCTTAAAATAATATCGAAAGCTTGAATTATCTTTCTCACTTCAAATTCTGAAAGATTACTCCGCGTTCTGATAGTCTCATAAAGCAATTCAAATGATGTTGAAGTTATATTGGCAAGTCTCTCGGCAGAATCTTTTTGATACCATTCCTGCGTGCCTATCAGCAGCTTTTGAAGAGATGCTTTGTGAATAAATGAAAGTATAACCTGGAAGACAATGAGAATTGAAAAGAGCACAGTGAGATGCCGTATCTCTACCCTATACATCTTAAGCTTGTCAATTATTTTCATAGACTTTTTTCAATTTTAATTAATATAAAATCTTTTATCATTAACCATGTCTTGCGATTTCTGAAGCGCATCCCGCACGCTCATTTCTTTTTTTATAGCAAGCTGAATAAAATGAGTAACAATGTCCGAAATCCTGGTATATTCTACTAAATAGGGACGATGAACTCCGCTTTTCAAATAATTCTTAAAGAACTTTAATTCCGGATACTTCATGGTAAAAACAGAGTCATCATAAATAACATTATTGGTTGGTAAATAGCCACCTTCCTCGTACATAATTTTTTGAGCTTCATCGCTCATCAAATATTTTACAAATTCAATAGCCTCAGGTTTTCTTATTGAATATTTAGAGATCATCAAATTCCAACCGCCTGTTATTGCTACCGGTCTGCAGCCTGCAAAATGCGGCAGAGGCACCTTAACAAGTTCATTAATTCTTGGATCTTTGCCGTAGCTGGCAACATAATCTCTGGGAAAATTAGGCCACGCTCTTACGAATAGACCGTTATTAGTAATAAAATAATGGTAGCTATTATTCTCTTTGAACTCAGTGACTTTTGGAGTTGACAGATGATATTTGTTTACTAGATCGACAAGAAGATTTAACGCTCTTAATGATTCCTGAGACGTTAATTGAGCTGAATCATTTTCAAATAATGATTTATTTTGCTCTGCAAGAAGTTCAATATAACTGCACATAAGTCCTTCATAATTATCCGCTTGAAATGTATAAAAAGGACTTCCGCTTTTATTAATTCTTTCTCCAAGCTTGATAAAATCTTCCCATGTAATCGATTCACTTAATTTTTTTTCAATGTTCTTATAGTCCGGCAGCTTTTCAATTAAATCCTTCCTGTAATACATTACTCCTATGTCCATAAAGAATGGGACTGCAACCATCTGGTTTTTATATATACAGGATTGGAGAGCATACTTAAGAATTATTTTTTTATCGTTATCTGTGAAATATTTATCAAGTGGTTCTGCCCAGCGTGCAAATCTGTGTGCCCATATTTGATCTGCCGTAAATATATCGATCTTATCATTCTTGCTTCGCAGATACCTTGCAAGCAGTTCTTTCCTTTCGTTGGTAGAAAATTTTTCAAACGGAAGATTGATTACTTCAACCTTGATATCTCCTTTATGCAAGGCATTAAATCTGGCTATTACATCCCGATGCGCTTGAGAAATATTATCGACAAAATAAATCTTTCTTTCGTTGTTTACCGGATAATTATAATTCCAGAAAAATATAATTATGAATGAAACCACTGCAATTATTATGAATATTAAAGAGCCAATGGTAACGGCGGAAAGCTTTTTTAGTTTCTGTAAAATATTAAACATAGCTCCTATTATTTCCTCATGTTTGTATAATTAAAAGCAGAGCAAATCAAATTTTATAAAAATACTAAATAACTGAAGTTACGCAAAATGGGAGAAATGGTTAATTTGTCATTCAGAACTTGTTTCGGAATCTTTATTTTTAAGCTGTTTTAGATGCTGATCCTGAAAGCTTTCGGGACAGCATGACAATTGCGTAACTTCAATATATAATTTATGGATTTATATTCACGCTTTTCAAATATGGCTCGACCCATTCAACGTTTGGTGTAAGTAACGGAGCCGCTGTTATTCTTCCTCCGAAGCCAAGCAGTCTGTAAGCCAACATATTTATGTTAGTTACTTCAATTTTTTCTAATGCCGCCAGATCAATATCAACACCGAATTTTTTAGCAAGTTCAACCGTATAATTAGTAATTGCGCTTTTATCTTTTTTCAATGCAAGATAATTTCTTAATTCATCTTTCACCTTTTCAAACGGCTGTGCAGTGTCTATTTTCGCCGCTCGTTTACCAATTAATTTAAATATGGAATAACCCCCCGGAACTTTTAACGGACCGAAAAATTCTCCTACATTCATATTGGAAGCTATTTTACCTATCTTGCCAAACATCGTAATGGGAAAAAAGCCAAACTCACCGGATTTATTTTTTGCCCAGCTCCGCTGCGTATATTTTGCGGCTAACTTTCGGATATCAGCACCTTTATTTAATTCTTCCATCACTTTAGAAACGGTATCAGGGCTGTCTGTCAATACCTCAACAATATTTACTTCTTCGGGAAAGCTTTCATTCTTATTGTATTTCAGATAATAATTGTAAACTTCATCGTTGCTTATCTTAGCAGAATCAATGAACTTTTTCTGAAGCATCTGGGAAAGATAGCTTTCTCTCCACATTTTTAAATCATTCTGAACAGAAGGCAAGTTTTGTAGTCCATCTTTTATTGCTTGTCTTGACAGCAATTCATTTTCTATTTCTTTTCTTGTAGCTCCATCCAATTGTTTTGCGATTGACATTAAGTCGGTAGTCTTTGAATTAAATTCTTCAAATGTTAAAATGTTTATGAACTTTCTTAATGATATAGGCTCGTTAGTAAAATCTATATAATTCAGCTTCAAGCTGTCGTTTCCGAATTCATCCTCAATTTTAATTGCTTCATCTGGTTCAAGATAAACTGGATCACCGTCTTTTATTCTGTAATTGAATTTCTTTTCAGTTAGTATGTCGGAAATTTTTCTTGCAAGACTCTGAAACATAGGCTTATTAACGTTCACTTTTTTATCTCTGAAAAATTTATAATAAAAGTCCCGGAATATTTTTTTTGTTTGATAAGCCTCCAGAGTTTTTTTGACTGACTCCGTTGCATTCTCTTTGTCAGATTCTGAATTAAAAACCTGTTTAATTGTATTTGTAAGCCTGAAAATATACCATCCATCCGGTGTTAATATAGGCTGAGTATAACCTCCAACTTTCAAAGAATAAAGTGAATCCTGGACGTTTTCATCCATTTGTCCGAACACAATTTCCTCCGGTTTCTTTTGCTCGTCTGCTTCGGGTCTTACGACAAGAACAGAGTCAAACGGAACACCGGCATTCAGCATATTGTAAAGATTTTCGATTTCCTTTTCATTTGTAGAAAATAAATAATTAACAAGGAGCTTCTTACTGCTTCTTGCATATGCGCGAATTAAGTCCTCATCTGAAATTTTAATTTTATCCAGTATTTCCCTGTGGTAAAAGGCATCACGTGCAAACATTTTTTCAAATTCATCATCTACAAATTTCATTGCACTTGTTGTATCTAAACCAAGCTGCTCGGCTTGCTGCGCCCACAATTTTTCTGAAATAAGTGAGTATAAAAATTCAAGCTTTAACGATGGAGTAATTCTCTTAATTTGTTTTCGGAACATGGGGGTCATTTCGTAACGCTGAAGAAATTCATCAGAAGAAATAAATGTATTTCCGACAGTAGCAACGATTTTATCATTTCCTGTTTGTGCCGAAGTAAAATTTGCAATGAATAAAATAATAATAAGAAAGGCAAAAAATTTTAGGATTCTCATATTTTTTCACTTTAATTACATAACAATATTCATAACAACCTACAAAAATTATTCCAGAAGCATCGTTAAGTTATACAGAACTGTAGAAAGTAATTATAAAAGTTTGAAAATTCTTTTTTCATGAAGTTAAATTTTAGAATTCTGTTACTTTAAATTTCCCGACCGATAGTTTGAAAGATAATTCAAGTTGGAAGGCACTTAAGATACAATGAACATTTAAATTATGTTAAAGCTTTTTATTACCAGTAAATGAATTGGAAATTAAATTAGAATGATTTGAAAAATCATTTGCCATCCTTTTAATTAAACCTTTGTAGAGTCTTATTTTACCAAGGTTGCAAACTTAAGAAAAATTTTCAAGAGTTAAACGTTTTAATTGTGTTATATGGCAAGATTCCTCATTAATAATCAAAAATATTTTTTTAGATTTGATTATTAGTAATAATGGATAAAATTTGGGAGAGGTATTGAACATAATTGTATCTGAATTATGATTAATCCCCTATATTTTTTTCGAGTATATATGCAAAGAACTAATTTTTATTTAAGCTTACAGACATTCTGCAATTATTAATGAACTTTGTTATTTAAACTTTTTCTTAAGCGGGCATGAAAAAATATTTCGTAATACTATGGCAAAAATCCACTATTAAGGCAGCCGCTATTATTGCCATAATATTTTTTTCGTTGGTGGATTTTGGCTAATATCCTCAGATATTATTGTACATCACCTTTCATTAAGTACTAAATCCGAATGGTTAATTGACTTAATACTAGTGTTATGTTAAGTATGGGATGACGTTATATTATATTATCTTCGCCATAAAAAATTATGGCAATAAAATATACGATTCATCTTACCAAACTAGAACGAGAAGATTTGTTAGCGATAATAAACAAAGGCTCGCATACTTCTCAAACATTTCGTACAGCCTACATCCTGCTTAATTGCGATGAAGGAAAATATTCAGAAAAGGTTACCAATGAACAAATAAGCAAGGTGCTGAAAGTTGGTATGCGAACAATCGACAGAGTCAAAAAGAAATTTATGGAGGAAGGCATAGAGACAGTCTTAGAAAGGCGTCCCACGCAGCAAGAGTATGCAACAAAAATAGATGGTGATACGGAGGCAAAATTAGTAATGCTCTGTTTCAGTGAACCACCCAAGGAGCATTACAAAAAATAATCTGCTGCGTAACTCCTAAAACAAATTAATTGTTTTAACTTTTTTCTAATGAACTACAAACTTTAGTAATATTCTCGCATAACCATCCGGCAGCCGGAAAATTTTTGTTATCTCCCGCAGAATATTTCCCGCCGCTATGAATTAAAAACGAACTTTCTTCATATTTCTCCAAAAAATTTTATCAAAGCTCTTGACAAATTGTAATTAATTCCTTACTAATTAATGTGTAAATATTAGTTTACTTTATTTATTTAGTATATTATTTCTCTAATTATTATTAAATTAATATTGTGATGATATTTGCTTTACTAATTTACCATTTTGATGCGGTTTTAGACATTTTTTACTAATCATGCAAAGTGCAACTGATAACTATGCTCTTTGCTTAGGATAATATTATCTGGTCCTTTGTTCGTGCTCTTAATCTTACTCTTAATCTCAATCGGGTTTTTTAGAGTAAGAGAAAGATTAAGATTATAAGCAAGAATAAAAGCTAATTAAAGTTTCTAATTCAATAATATCAACAAACAAAACAGAGGTACTGTATGAAAAAAATAGATGCGATAATTCGTCCGCATAAAGTGGACGAAGTAAAAGCTGCTCTTGTAGAAGCCGGAATAAAGGGAATGACAATTTCAGAAGTTCGCGGCATCGGTAGGCAGAAAGGACAAACCGAAGTCTACAGAGGCGCGGAATATCAAATCGACTTCATCCCTAAAATTAAACTTGAAGTAATAGTTGCCGATGCAAAGCTCGATGTTGCCGTTACTGCAATAATAGAAGCCGCTAAAACGGGTCAGATAGGCGATGGGAAGCTTTTTATTTCGACAATTGATGAAGTGATTAGAGTAAGAACCGAAGAACGCGGCGAAAGCGCTTTAAGTTAATTTTTTCACTTCACATTGAGATCAATTTTACAACAAATTTTGGAGATGATATATGATTAAATTTTATAATTCTGGAGGAATATGCTTCCTCATTGCAATAATCTTTTCAACTATTGCCGGAATTTCATTTTCGCAGACAAAGGATACCACAAACAATCCTTTAACAATAACCGGTATGGTTGATGTAAACTTTAATAAAAACTTTAATAATCCTGCAAGCCATATAAATGATTACAGGAATTTTGATGTTTACGAAAATCAGTTTAATGTAAATCTTGCAAAGCTTACTTTTCAGAAAGCAGCAAGCCCTGTCGGATTCAGAGTTGACATTGGATTTGGTCAGGCGATGGATCTTGTAAACAGTGATGCAAGCTTAGGGACCGAAAAATCATTACGTAATGTAGAAGATGCATATTTGACTGCTGTATTACCGGTTGGGAATGGTCTTACAATAAATGCGGGTAAAATGGTAACTCATATGGGCGGAGAGGTAATCGAATCAATCAGCAATATTAACTACAGCCGGTCTTTCCTGTTTTCTTATGCTATACCATACTTTCACCTTGGAGTTTGTGCAAACTATCCTTTCAGCGATAAGTTCAATGCTACACTTTACATTTATAACGGATGGAACAATGTAGTCGATAATAACAAAGACAAATCAATTGGTGCAGAAATAGTTTGGTCCCCTTCGTCATCATTTACCTTTATTCAGAATTATATCGGCGGACCTGAGGAGGCTAACAGCACTAAAAAGAGACACGTATTTGATACAATAATTAATTATCAGGCAACCGATGCTTTGTTCGTAACACTTAATGCAGATTATGGACAAGAAGCATTAGATCCAACCGGTCTTGCTGTATGGAAAGGAATTGCAATTACAGGCAAGTTTACTTTGAATGATGTCTCTTCCATTGGTGCCCGCATTGAAGATTATTATGACCAAAGCGGATTCACAACAGGTACTCTTCAACAATTAAGTGAATTTACTCTTACTTATGAATTAAAGTTTACAAACAATCTCACCACACGTTTAGAGTTCAGAAGAGATATGTCCGACAAAAATACTTTTGAGGATGACTCCGGTGCTTTCACAAAGAATAATCAGAATACACTGTTAATCGGTTCTATTTATACTTTTTAAAAAATAATAATGAGGAAAACAGAAGATGAGAAATAATTTCATTTATACAATGCTTTTAGCGGCAACTTTAGCCGTTATGCTTTCTATAATGCTGCCTGCAAAAGCTTATGCAGGCGATCAACCGGATCCATCCGGAACAAGGACCGGAACAATTGTAGATGTTCCGGCAGCAAAACCTGGTTCGCCTACAATTCAAGAAATCGGTAACGCAGTTGGACATAACCGCGTTGCTATAAATTTTATGTGGACACTTATTACCGGCTTCCTTGTAATGTTTATGCAAGCAGGATTTGCTATGGTTGAAGCCGGTTTAACAAGAGCAAAGAATGCCTCGCACACCATGGCAATGAACTTTATGATTTATCCGCTTGGAATGCTTGGATTTTATTTATGCGGATTTGCATTCATGTTTGGAGGTGTTGGTGCCATTGGTACAATGGGAGGATATTCAGGATTAAATAATGAGTTAACCATTAATCTGTTCGGCAAATCATTTGGTCTTCTCGGCTGGAGCGGATTCATGCTTCAAGGCTCCGGATATGATACTGCCGCATTTGCACTCTTTCTATTCCAGATGGTTTTCATGGATACTACCGCAACAATTCCTACCGGTGCCGCAGCAGAGAGATGGAAATTTTCTGCATTCATGATTTACGGCGCTTTTATCGGAACAATAATGTATCCTATATTCGGCAACTGGGTATGGGGCGGCGGATGGCTTTCACAGCTTGGTGTAAATTTCGGCTTAGGACATGGACATGTTGATTTTGCAGGCTCCTCTGTTGTACACATGCAAGGCGGAGTAATTGCATTAATATTTGCATGGCTAATTGGTCCGCGCTATGGAAAATACAACAAGGACGGCAGTATAAATCCTATGCAGCCGCATAGTATTCCAATGGCTATTATTGGTACATTCATTCTTGCATTCGGATGGTTTGGATTTAATCCAGGCTCAACATTAGCCGGAACGGATTTACGCATTGCAGTTGTTGCAGTTAATACAATGCTTGCAAGTGCAACAGGTGCACTTGCCGCAACATTGTGGATGTGGTGGTTCAGAACAAAGAAACCAGATCCCTCAATGATGGCAAACGGAATGTTGGCAGGTTTAGTAGCCATTACTGCGCCATGTGCATTTGTTAGCGCCGGTGGTGCCTCAATTATCGGACTAATCTCAGGCGTGCTTGTAGTTGAATCGGTCTTCTTCTTTGATAAATTAAAAATCGATGATCCGGTCGGCGCAATTTCAGTTCATGGAGTTAACGGCGCTTGGGGATGTATTGCTGTCGGATTATTTGCAGACGGCACTTATGGTGATGGTTGGAATGGAGTTGCCGGTACTGTTCGAGGTTTATTCTATGGCGGAGGATTCGGACAGCTTGCAGCAGAGATAATCGGCGTTGTTACATGTTTTGTTGCTTTATCGATTTTATCTCTTGTTGTATTTAAGATAGCAGATAAGCTTGTCGGCAACCGCGTATCATTAGAATCTGAAATCGGCGGTCTTGATATTCCTGAAATGGGAGTTCTTGGCTATAACGGATTTGAAATGGATAAAGTTGCTGAAACAGCGCATCCGATTTGAATTTGAAGACTGGAGTATTGGTGTGTAGGAATATTGGAATACTATTATTCCATTATTCCATCATTCCACTACTCCATCACTATTATTTTATAATTCTAAACTCAATCTCAAATATTATAAGAAAGGAATTTATATGAGCTCATTTGTTGAAACTCTAGTAACATTTGGCGCTTTAGTGATCGGCGGGTTTGTCGGTTTTTTATTCGGCTTAATGCAAAAGAATGCCAGACTACAGAATAAAAAATTAAGCGAATCTGGAAAATTAAAATCCGGCTGGATGCTTATGCCGGGCTCATTCGGTCGCATTGCAATTTTGCTAATTGTCCTTGCGCTAATTCAAGTCGGCGTTCCCATATTCTTTAACGGAAACATACAATGGCTAGTTACTGCCGGTCTTCTTCTCGGTTATGGTTGGACGTTTGTAAAGCAGCTTAAGAATCGGACCTTGTAAATAATCCTAAACAAAATCTCTTCCGAATTTATAGTATGAAACAAATTAAAATTATAGAATGAACCTAAAAAGCTTTTCTTCAAAGTATTGAAGGATAAAAAGGAATCTTATTTTGTACACCTGCAACTGGTGATTTGAATATAATCAAGGACTATTTTATCAAATTCAATGTCGACTTTGAGATTTAATTAAAAGTTCTCATTGTGAGTAAGAACTTTGAATATCTGGCTTCTTATGAGACAAATTAAAAATATTACTTTTATAATATTCGAAATTTACCAAATGGTATAATTTTAGATAAAATTATGTGATTCTGCGGCGGTATCTAAACATAATGCTTACAAGTAGTTAAAATATTTAATATATTCACTTTAAGCTTTGCATAATTTTACCATTTTGCGCGAAGAGTTGATCAGATTTTGAATGAGAACTATAGGAGAAAAGTGTTGCTTGATAAAGTACAACAATCGGTAGAGAAATTTTCTGAACGAAACGCCTTTAATATAAACGGGAAAAATTATACTTACGAACAATTTGCTCAATTAGTTTCGAATATTAGAGCATTGCTGGAAGAGAAATGCAAAAACAGCAATAAATTGATCGGTGTTATTGTAAATGAATCTAATGATATTGAAACATACGCATCTTTATACGGTTGCTTATACGCTGGATTTGGTTATGTCCCAATAAATCCTAAAAATCCAATTTCAAGGAACAAGTCTATTCTTGAACAAACAAGTATCAAAACAATTCTTTGCAGTAATATTGATAATGACGTCCTTCGTATTGCTAAATCAAACCGGGTGAATATTCTAAATACATCGGAACTACCTCCGGCACCGATCAATCTGGAACCTCCGCAAGTAGATGATAATGAAATTGCATATTTATTATTTACATCTGGAAGCACTGGAATTCCTAAAGGCGTTCCAATAACAAGAGGCAACCTAAATGCCTTCGTCAATGCTTTTTTCAATCTCGGTTATGATGTAAACGAAAACGATCGGTTCATGCAGATGTTCGAACTTACGTTTGATTTCTCGGTTGTATGTTATACAGTACCTCTATGCGCGGGAGCTTGTGTTTATACAATTCCATCAGAGGGAATTAGATTTGCGAACGTTTATGTAGTGTTAGAAGAGCAAGATATTACATTTGCATGCATGGTGCCTTCAGTGCTTTCCTATCTAAAACCATATTTTGAAGATATCAAATTAGACAAATTGAAATATTCCCTCTTCTGTGGAGAAATACTGCTTGATAACCTTGCAGAAGCCTGGTCCAATTGTACGCCGAATGCAGAAATAATAAATGCATATGGACCCACTGAAGCTACTGTATTTTGTATGGTACATACATGGCAAAAGGAAAAATCAAAAAGAAAAATTTTTAACGACGGTGTTTGTATCGGCAAATCTATGAAAAACATGGAAGCTATTGTTGTTGATGAAAATCTGAATCTTCTACAGGAAAATGAAAAAGGCGAATTATGCCTCGCTGGACATCAATTGACACCGGGTTATTGGAAAGATGATGAAAAAAATTCTCAATCTTTTTTCAGAACTAAAATCAACGGGATTGAAACAATATTTTATAAAACCGGAGATCTCGCTTTTTTTGATTCTGACGGAGACTTTATGTATGCTGGAAGAATCGACAACCAAGTTAAGATACAGGGCTTCCGCATTGAACTTGCCGAGATAGAACATTTTGCAAGAGAATTTGTTTCCGGCTGCAACGTAGCTGCCGTCGGTTATCAAAATAGTATTGGTACTATGCAGATTCATCTTTTCGTCGAAAATTACGATGGCGACACCGAAAAAATAGAAGATTATCTGAAATCCAAAATTCCGGAATATATGGTCCCTTCTATTATTACAATAATATCTTCATTCCCGCTAAATGCCAATGGTAAAATTGATAGAAAGGAACTTAAAATCATTGGGCAAAATATGGTTTTGCAGAAGGCTTAAAGAATAATTAACCGGCAACATTTGAGACAAAAAATGTTAAATGAATTTATTAAATGCATTGAAAAATTTCCTGAACGAAATGCCTTCTGTATAAATGGTACCTACTATAAGTACAGCCAATTTGCGAAAATAATTTCGGGATTAAAAGATAAAATCAGCGCACTTACCGATCCATCAATCCAGACTATCGGAGTTACTTCTTTTGACGATATTGAAACCTATGCCTCATTTTATGCTGCATTATTTGCAGGTAAAACTTTCGTCCCAATCGATCCATCGAATCCGATTGACAGAAATTCTTTAATGATAAATTTGGCTGAAATAAAAGTCATTTTAACCAGCCGGATAGATGACGACGTTATGAAAATGTCAAAGGAATTTCCATGGATTAAATTAATTAATACAAAAGGGATTCAATCTTCAGCAATTGAATTGGATGTACCGGATTCAAAACCGGAAGATACTGCTTATATTCTATTTACTTCCGGCAGCACAGGAATTCCAAAAGCTGTTCCTCTTTCTTACAAGAATGTAAATTCATTCATTGATGCATTTTTGGCTTTGGGTTATAATCTCGATGAAAACGATAGATGCCTACAATCTTCAGATCTTCTTTTTGATCTTTCTACAATGTCCTATATGGTCCCTCTAATAAAGGGAGCTTGTGTTTATACCGTCCCGGAAGAAGGAATCAGATATGCAAATATTTATAAAATTTTAACTGAAGATGAAATTACATTTGCTTTAATGGTTCCATCTGTACTTAACTATTTACGTCCATTTTTTAACGATATAAATCTTGAGAAAATGCGATACTCTTTATTTTGCGGTGAGGCTTTGTATGCCGATTTAATTACCGAATGGATGGAATGCGTTCCAAATGCACTTATCCAAAATGTGTATGGACCGACCGAAGCAACTAACTTTTGTCTTACCTACAATTGGCACAAGAATAAATCTGAAAATAAAATATTCAATGGCGTTATTTGCATTGGCAAACCAATGGAAAATATGGAAGCGGTAGTTATTGATGAGAACTATAATTTACTGCCGATAGGAGAAAAAGGTGAACTTTGTTTAGCAGGCTTTCAATTAACTTCAGGTTATTTAAAAAATCCGGAAAAGAATGATAATGCTTTTTTCCATTTCCGTAACGATGGTATTGATAGAATATTTTACAAAACAGGCGATATAGCATATCAAGATGATGAAGGTGATTTTTTTTATTGTGGTCGCAAAGATTATCAAATTAAAATTCACGGTTACAGGATTGAATTAGGTGAAATTGAATTTCACGCAAGAAAGTTTGTATCGCCCGCAAACGTAGCCGCGGTATCATATCAGAATGAAGCGGGACTAACTAAAATTCATCTCTTTGTTGAACAGTTAAACGGTAATAATGAAAAATTGGCTGAATATCTTAAAACCAAAATTCCACCATATATGCAGCCTTATAAAATATCTTCTATGGAGTGCCTTCCTCTTAATTCAAACGGTAAGGTCGACAGGAAAATATTACTTAATTATATAAAAGATAAATAGGATATATTCATGACCGAAAACATTAGAGTAAGACAAGCTAACGCAGATGATATTGAGTTTATAATAACTGCAATATTTGAGTCGGAAAAGAGCAGTTCTGAAATTATCAGCTCATGCAAAATCTTTTCGCTCAGCGAAGAGCAATTTGCTGAAATTTTAACGGATATCCTAAAGCAGGATTTACCGAATTATGATTATTTCCTATCAGGGTTTCTTGTTGCGGAAAAAGATGGTAATCGTGTTGGTGCTCTTGGCTCATGGCTGGAAGGTGAAGATGGCACACCAAGCGGAATTATTAAAGCAACTATCCTATTCCCTTATTTAGATAAAAATACAATAAAGAATCTGAATAAAAATACCAAAGTAATAAAAGGACTTACAATCAATCGAGAGATGCGCGCGTTACAGCTTGAACATGGTTATGTTGTTCCGGAGTACAGAAGGCATGGTGTATTTACCAGGCTTATCAAAGAACAGGCAATACGGTATTCACGGAAAAATGAAACGATTGAAAAGGTACAAGGTATTATCTTCAGGGAAAATTACAAATCATATAATGCACATTTAAAAGTTGGATACAAAGTAATTGAGGAAAAAACGGTCGATGACCCTGCTATCTTTAACTTCTTTCCTTTCAATACCAAGATTCTAGTTGAACTGGATAAAGACACATTTTCTAAGTTTCGAGTAGAGTAGTCAGCAACTTTGACATTAATTAAGATATTAAAAAAATAATCACTTTTATTTGATTTACGATTAAAAGAATTTCATATTATACGGAGAATTAATGAATAATTTAGAAAAGCTCAAGAAAGCATTTTCGGACGCACTTGAAATTCCAACTGAGACTATTAACGATGAATTAGCTTACGGAAGTGAATCATGGGATTCGGTAGCTCATCTCGCTTTGGTTGCATCGATTGAAACTGAATTTGATATTATGCTTGCATCTGATGATGTTATCGATATGAGCAGCTTCCTTAAAGCTAAAGAGATTTTACAAAAATATGAAGTCAAGTTTTAGTTTAGAAGGTAAAATTGCTTTTATAACAGGTTCAACCAGAGGTATGGGCTGGGCTGAAGCAAAGCTTTTTACAGAGATGGGTGCAACTGTAATTCTTAATGGCGTTCACAGCAAAGAACTGCTCGAGCAGCGTCGTGAGGAATTGAAGAAAGAATTTAATGTTGAAGTTGAAGGTTATTTTTTCGATGTAGGTGATTATGATGCCGCTCAGAATTGTTACAATTCAATTTTCAAGAAATATAAAAGACTCGATATTCTTGTTAACAATGCGGGCATCCTTGAAGATAATTTAGTTGGTATGATCCGAAAAGAAAATATAACTAATACTTTCAGCACAAATACCACCGGAGTAATTTATAATTTACAATTGGCTGCAAGATTGATGATGAGGAATAAATCTGGATCGATTATAAATATCTCATCGCTTGTAGGCAGAGTCGGCAATGAAGGTCAGGTAGTTTACGGTGGAAGTAAAGCAGCCGTAATCGGTATTACACTTTCTGCTGCACGCGAACTTGCACCAATGAATATCAGAGTTAATGCAATAGCGCCGGGATTTATTAATACTGATTTCATTAAACCATTGTCACCAGAGAAATACCAGGAAAGATTAAACTCAATTAAGATGAAAAGAATTGGTCAGCCTGAAGATGTAGCAAAAGCCGCATTGTTTTTTGCATCTGACATGTCATCCTACATAACCGGTCAGGTTTTAGGAGTTGACGGAGGAATGATAATGTAATGTTCTGGCAATTCGAAAATATTGAATTGAGTTCATCAGCGCTAATTGATGATTCTTCCGGTAAAGAAATTTCCTATGCGGGGTTAAAATATCTTTGTGATATAATTTCCGATAAGTTTAAATCTGATTCTAAAAAATTAATTTTTTCTTTCTGCGACAATTCTGTTGAAAGCGTAATCACATATCTATCAGCACTCCGTTCCGGCAATGCAATCTTTTTAGCCAATGCAAGAATGGACAATGAGTTGAAAAAAAACTTGATTGACCTCTACATGCCTGAAATAATTTTCAGCACTGATGATATTTCAGACTTACTTGCGGAATATGCAAGAGAAATCGTTGCAGATAAATACACTTTTTATTTCAAAAAAAATATTCAGGAAATAACTTCAATTCATCCTGATCTTGCAGTACTTCTTTCTACTTCAGGTACAACCGGCAGTCCGAAACTTGTTAAACTATCTTACCAAAATATTCAGGCAAATGCTGAATCTATTGCAGAGTACCTAAATATCACCAATGAGGATAAGCCAATAACAAGCCTGCCAATGAGCTATTCGTTCGGACTTTCGGTAATCAACAGCCATCTTATAAAAGGCGCTACGATTTTATGTTCAAACAAATCGATGGTAATGCGAGAGTTTTGGAATACCTTTAATCAACATCATTGTACTTCCTTTTCAGGCGTACCGTACAACTACCAGATGCTTCAGAAACTAAAATTTGATAAAATGAATTTACCTTCGCTAAAAACAATGACGCAGGCTGGCGGAAGACTAAGCGAAGAATTTATAAAATATTTTTACGATGCGGCAACAAATAAAGGAATAAAATTTTTTGTTATGTACGGTCAGACCGAGGCTACAGCCAGAATTTCTTATGTACCTTTTGAACGCTTAGGCGAAAAGATCGGATCAATCGGGATTCCGATTCCAAATGGTGAGATAAAAATATTTTCTGATGAAGAAGAAGTTATTACACCCACCATACAAGGTGAATTGGTCTACTATGGAAAAAATGTTATGATGGGTTACGCAGAGAATCGCGCTGATCTTTCTACCGGCGACATGATGAACGGAATTCTTCACACTGGCGATCTAGCTTATAAAGACTCAGAAGGTTATTGCTATATTACCGGCAGAATGAAAAGATTCATTAAATTATTCGGGCTCAGAGTAAACCTTGACGAAGTTGAAAAGATGCTCGAAAATCATTTCAACTGTGCCGCTGCATGTTATGGAACCGATGATTCTTTGAAAGTTATTCTCCAGACTCATGGAATAAATGTTTCTGAGCCTGCAAAAAAAACTATTATAGATACTTACAAGCTGCACCATTCTGTCGTATCAGTAAAATGCGTGGATTCAATTCCGGTTACCTCATCCGGAAAGAAAGATTACAAGGTAATTCAGGAGATGCTCTTTGATGAATGCCATTGAAGAATTATTCTCGCTGCCGGAATATTCAATCGACAATAGTAAGAAGCGGAAACTACTTCTTATGGAATTAAATGAACTTACACGGTTTCATTATTCAAATTGCCAGCCTTACAAAAATATTTTAAATAATTTACGTGTAACCACGGAGAATGCTTTCGATAATATTGAGGATGTTCCCTATCTTCCCGTAAGATTATTTAAGACACAAAAAATTCAAAGCATTCCAGACAGTGAAGTTTTAAAAGTTTTAACATCAAGCGGCACAACAAACCAGCAAGTCTCTCATATTGCACTCAACCGAGAAACTTCACTGTTGCAAGTTAAAGCTCTTGCATCAATCATTACTTCATACATCGGAAATAAGCGCCTTCCAATGATTATAATCGATACCGATGCAACTATAAAAAATAAATCTTCGATGAGCGCAAGAGGTGCGGGTCTTGTTGGATTATCCAATTTCGGAAGAAATCATTTCTTCGCACTGGATGAAAATATGGATCTGAAAGTTGATGAGTTTATCAACTACATTGACAAAAACAAAAATGAGCCGATGCTTATTTTCGGCTTTACGTTTATGGTCTGGCAGTATCTATATAAAAAATTAAAAGACTCCGGTATTAAAGCCAATTTAAGTTCTACAATATTAATTCACAGCGGCGGCTGGAAAAAGCTTTTGGATCAGGCAGTATCGAATGATAAATTCAAATCAGAATTATTTGAACAACTTGGAATAAAGAAGATTTACAACTTCTACGGAATGGTTGAGCAAGTCGGAAGCATTTTTATGGAATGCGAAGAAGGCTATCTTCACACTCCGAATTTTGCAGAGGTTTTAATAAGAGATTACATAACATGGAAAACATTGCCCACCGGAGAAACAGGCATCATCCAAACATTAAGCATTTTAGCCAAAAGCTATCCGGGTCATTCACTCTTAACAGAAGATCTTGGAACAATCGTCGGGATTGACAATTGCAAGTGTGGAAGAAAAGGTACATACTTTACTGTCAACGGACGAGTCCCAAAAGCTGAACTGAGAGGCTGCAGTGACACTCATGCAGAGACTGTTTTAAACTCCGTGAGGTAGAATGAATATCACAGTTTATTTACCATACTATAATGCTGACATTGAACTAGAAAAAGTTTTAACAAATGAATTTCTATTTCAGAAACCGCTTCCAACATTTAATGAATTAAGTTTAGAATTTCTTTCCGGTTTATCTAACAAAATACTAAGCTCTAAAAAATTGAAAAGTTTCCCGGAGCTTGTTGCTCTTGCCTATTGGCTCAGAAAATCAAACATGGTTTCTATAATAAATTCATTTAAGAAAGAAGTTCCTGAGAACGAAATAATTGTTCCACGCGGAATTGCATTCCATGTAGCTCCTTCTAACGTTGACAGCATTTTTCTATACTCGTGGGCTCTTTCTCTTTTAATTGGAAATACCAATATTGTCCGTGTAACTCAGAATGCAAATGAACAGATTGATTCTCTTCTGTTTGTTATTAGGGAAATGTTCATGGATGGAAAATGGAATTCATTAGCACTTAGAAATCTAGTAATTACTTATCCACGAGAAGAAACAATTAATCGCTTTCTCTCTCTTCATTCGGATGTTAGAGTTTTATGGGGCGGGGATGAAACTATAAATTCTTTCCACATACTTCCTGCAAAACCGACAACAAAAGATATTTCATTTGCAGACAAATTCTCATATACTGTAATTAATGCTTCTATATTTAATAATTCGAATGAAGAGGTAAAATCTGACCTTGCTAAACAATTTTACAACGACGCTTACTGGTTTGATCAGATGGCTTGCGCTTCACCTAGATTCGTTTTATTTGTGGGGGAAGTATCTGATTGTGAAAAATCTAGTAAACACTTCTGGCATCAGCTTGAAAGTGAATTAGTTAGAAGAATTAAAGCTGATCCGATAAACATTGCAATGGAAAAACTAGTTTACCTCTACGAGTCAATTTCAATATCAGAAAAAGCTTCGCCTTCAGGATTACCGGAGCAATTTAAACCTACAGTGCTTCACGTTGACAAAAATGAAATCGTAAAATTCAGAGAATCATGCGGCGGAGGTTTTTTCTTCGAATGCTTTCTAGAAAATATAGAGGAACTTATTCCGTTGGTCAGCCGCAAAGATCAAACACTCGCCTACTTTGGATTTTCAAGGGAAGAATTGAGTGATTTTGTTTTAAAAGTTAACGGAACAGGAATAGATAGAGTCGTCCCTGTCGGTCAAGCTCTAAATTTCTCTCCTTCGTGGGATGGATATTCGTTGCTTAATGAATTAAGTAAAAGAGTTCACATAGCTTCTTAATCTTATTGACTAATAATAAAATGAAATCCCCAGCCTTTTATTTTGCCTAATCACCAATTGTGGTTAAGCAACTTAACATTTGCACAATCTATCAATTAGACAATTTACTTTTTCTTATCTTTGTACTGTGAATTTTGTTAAGTAAAGTATTAAATAAGATTTTGAATTTTTTATTGGATGGTTCGTAAAATATCATCTTCTTTGCAAAGGGTTAGGCATAACACTTTCTCTTCTTTAAAAATTAGAAACTATCGTTTGTATTTTATCGGTCAAAGTATTTCTTTGTCCGGAACATGGATGCAAACAATTGGTCAGGCATGGCTGGTTCTAAAGCTTACAAACTCGGGTACGGCATTAGGATTGGTTACTGCATTGCAATTCCTTCCTGTCTTGATTTTTGGAGCTATGGGCGGCGTAATTGCGGATCGAACTTCTAAAAGAAAATTGTTGTTCATTACACAGTCAAGTGCCGCAATTCTTGCATTGATTTTAGCAGTTCTGGTCGCAACTAATACTATTCAACTTTGGATGCTGTATATTTTAGCTTCACTTTTAGGATTAGTAAATGCAGTCGATAATCCTGCCCGCAGAACCTTTGTACTTGAAATGGTGGGTAGTAAGGAATTAGGAAACGCAGTTACGTTATTTTCGACAACATTTAATTTGAGTAGAATCATTGGACCGGCAATAGCCGGTACTGTAATTGCATCTGCTGGTTTAGCGCCTTGCTTCTTTATAAATGCGATTTCATTTATTGCTGTAATAGTCTGCCTTTTTATGATGCGCGTTGAAGAACTTAATCCAACAGAACCAGTAAAACGAGCTAAAGGTCAATTACGAGAGGGATTAAGATATGTAGGCAGTTCACCGCTGCTTCGTAATTTCTTAATTATGATGGCGATAGTTGGCACACTTACATATGAGTTTCAAGTTAATCTTCCTTTAATAGCAAAATTTACTTTTAACTCAAATGCAAATGGATTTGCATTATTAAATTCAGCAATGGGATTAGGAGCGGTTCTCGGCGGCTTAGTATCAGCCAGTCAAAAAAAAATGAAAGCAGAAAGTTTAATCTTTACTACTTTTGCTTTCGGTGTCTCTGTTGTTCTTGCCGCCATTTCTCCTAGTCTTACCATAGCAATTTTGGCGATGGTAATAGTTGGAGTCTTTTCTATCAGATTCGGTGCAACAGGTGAAACTATGCTTCAGCTTGAAAGCACTCCTAATATGCGAAGCAGAGTAATGTCTTTATGGTCTGTCGCATTTTTAGGCTCTACTCCGATAGGTGGACCGATTGTAGGATGGATTGGAGAGTATGCTTCTCCAAGATGGGGATTAACAGTGAGCGGACTTGCCGCTATTGCCGCAGGTTTTTACGGATTATTAACATTAACAGATAAACATAAAAAATTTCAAAACAGAAACGATAAAGTTGTCACGGTAACAGTTGATGAAGAAAAGGCGGAAAGAATGATCTGAATCAATTCATTATAGTATGTTTAATCGTCTAACAATTAGATTTAATTCAAATTGTTTAACTGAAAAGCTTACATTTTCTTTTTATATATTACGACAAGTTATATTACTTTGGTAAAGTTAGAATTAAATAATTTAAGATTTTAATGGAAAAAGTGAAATTCAAAAATTCAAGGAATAAAATCCTTGCCGGGATACTTTATCAATCTACGAGTGATAAAGCAATTATTATGTGTCATGGTTATACTTCCGATAAATCTATGGAAGGACGAACAGAAGCGCTTGCAAACAAACTAACATTATCTGGATTTAATTGCTTTGCTTTTGATTTCAGCGGCTGCGGTGAGAGCGAAGATGATTCGCTTTCGCTTACTAAAGAAGTGGAAGATTTAAATTCTGCTGTTAAATTTATTAATTCACTTGGATATAAAAAAATTGCATTTTATGGGCATAGCCTGGGAGCGCTGATTTGCCTAATGGCTTACAAACCAGAAATAATTACTATGGTACTAAGTGCACCTCTTACAGATACAATAATCGATGAGTTGAAAATCGCATACCCTCAGGAATTATTTAATGAACTTCGAGAAAAGGGACAAATTACTTTGGAAATTAAAAAAGTATTAAGAAACTCCATAGTCATAGACAAAATGATGATCGATGACTTTCAAGAATTAAACCAAAAAGAAATTTTATCTAAAGTAAAATGCCCACTGCTTTTGATTCATGGTAATGCAGGATCTGAGGAACCTCAGTTACTTGCAAAGACGCAAAGAGGCATTAAATATTTAACTTCTATAAACAAACTCGAAATTGTTAATAGTGCCGGACATAATTTTGAAAACCATATTGATACTCTTACTCAACTGACAGTTGATTGGTTCCAAAAATATTTTCAATAGCCCAGCCTAATAAGACTAATTATTATTAATCATAACCGCCATTTCTTGACGGTAATCTTTTATACTCTGGTTTAGATTCAATTATGTTGATCAAATAATTTGTTAATTCACTCAATTGTTTATCTTCATCAGTTTAATATTCATATAAAATTACTTTCAACCGACTAAAATTCAATTTTTGTAGAAAAGTTTATAAAAGGGGAAATATTCAAGCAAGATTTCGCATTATCAAAAACAGACCTCCTCAAGTTATATAGGCAATAGGCTTGGTGTTAGTTTATCGGATTTCTTTTTCTAATATATTCTTTCAAGACTTCACCCTCACGATTAGATTTGTAGAATTTTAAAAGCACATGCAGGATGTGATCGGTTAACTAGCATTATTCTTTTGGAACACCCACCCACATCCCATATGAGTCGCTTCAAGGTCGCTTTAATTGAAGATTTGAAGCGATTAAGTAGCGACTCATATTTGGTTTGTATAGTTCCCTTTTGTGATTTTTGCTTATAACATAATTATGACATCCGAAAGCTGACTCTTAGTGGCTACCGATTTATTATTTTCCGGGCAGTAGTGATATAAAATATAATTTCATACAACTGCATTTTCTTCATTGCGATATCTTATCCAAAGATATTGAATCGGATTCGGAGTTATTTCAACCGAAGCATTATTCAGTAAAGTATCTGGCAATGAAAAAAAAAATTTGTTCCATATGCCTTTGCAAGAATTTTATTCTGCTCATCTTTTGTTAGCTGGAAGTTTACTCTTACAACTCCGTCAGGTACCAAATCTTTTTGAAAATAATTTTCGAATATATTAAGTTCATCTTTAAAATTATATTTAAATTGAATCTGTAAATACTGATAATCAGGTTCGACAGTTGATTCTTTGTATGAAGTAAGAAATAGCAATGATATGGCTAAAAAGGACATCGTTCTTTTGTATTTCATTGTTAGCTCCATGGATCAAAATAAATTTCTTACATATACATTTATTTTACCTCTTCCAATCAATTGCCTAAACATTCTAATTCAAATGAGATTCGAAATATTTCACGATTTAATCTTTAATCATAGAAAGTTCCGGTCTATACCAGCAGTCCATGCTCTTAGTATCTTTAACTAAAGACATGAACTTATCCCAAATCGGCTTAAACTGATCACTATATTTATTGTTAAAATCCTCCATAAATTGTTTGTAATCATCGGGACTTTGAGCGCCTTCCATAAATACTATCTCATTATTATTGCCTAAAACGTTCGAATATATTTCATAACCTAAACCGATTTTATTTTGCTCGCAGAAGTCTTTCATTTCTTTTAATACATTATTCAGCTTTGCTTCAGAATAAGGCTTTATGAAATAGATAGATTGTTTATAATATTTTTGATCTTCCGGCTTTGTCATCGGCTCTTTTGGGTAATAAGAATTTGTGCTTAGCGAAAATACCTCAGATACATAGTAATCAACTATGCCGTTAAAGATATCATTTATAACTTTAAAATCTTTTTTGCTTTCTTCAGTAGAATTATTATCAAACTCTTCGTTCATTTTGTCAATGTCACTAAGATTATTAATTTCGGAAACATAATAGTATGTATTATCATCCGTTGAGTATGCATACCAATTAAGATTAAAATTATATTTTTTTATGAATCCATTTACTTTTTTTTGAGTTATTTCATAATCTGAAACCTTATCTTGAAATGGTTTTTCTGTTTGGATCAAGAATAATCTTTGTTTCTGCTGCTGCTCTTTTTGTTCTTGTTCGTCTTGCGCAAAAATTTGATTGATAGATAAGAATGCAGATAATAATAGCCCAAAGAGAATGTACCTATAAATTGTTTTCATATTAACACCTCAAGTTTAATTTAGATTATTTTAGCTCTAGAATCTATTGGGAACTTTTTATGAACTTGACAATTTTAAGGAATTAACTGCCTAATGGAAAAACTGCTATGCAGTTAATCCCTAAGTTAGATAAATTTATTTGATGATGTATTAAATAATCTTGGTATATCTATTGAATCGATTTTGTTATTTAAATAAGAGAAGTTATCGCATAATTGTGGGTAAACGGTAAGCTTATTATCGTCAGGTAACAAAACTAAGAAATATCTTTTAATACCAAGAATCCGTTTCAAATATATTTCTCCCTTAATAAAAAAGTTTTAAGTAAACTGCATTGAAACAAGAACTATAGAAGTATGGACTAAAATTCGGATATTATTATTTTATAATCAAGTGACGGGAAAATTTTAGATTAAAAATTGGCATCTCCATATTACGATTAATTCAAATACGTGAACCTTTATCTAATTTATAAATAATTAGAAGTTGAAATAAATAACCGGCTGCAGCTGAGCAGATTCAACTTGAACAACAACTATTATCATCAGTGCAAGAAGAAGTGCTTGCACGTAAACCGGCATTGCAGTAATTGTGCGCTGTATTCTGTTATCAAATGACTTGGGAATAAAATGCATTACATAGCCGATAAGTATCATTACAAATACCGGCGTATATCCGGTTACCCATTGGAAGAAGACAACACCATGGAAATAAGTAAATATCTGGTGGAATACATTCATCGCAGTCTTTAATGAATCTGCACGAAAAATTACAGCACCGATAAGAAGTAAATGAAAAGTTATAATAATCTGAAACACTTTAAGAAATTTCGTCCCAGTCAGATGAAGTTTATCGTAAATAGCTTTTCTAAATTTAAGTGTAAGAATGGAGACAGCAAGATAAGTACTTTGCAGCAAGCCGAAAACAATAAACGTCCAGTTAGCTCCATGCCAAAAGCCAACGCCAAGAAAAGTAAGGAATATAGCAGCAGCACTGCCCCAAACGCGCCAACTTCTAAACTTCATTTGAAGAGGCTTGAATAAATAATCGAGCAGCCAAGTAGATAAAGAGATATGCCATCTTCTCCAATAATCTGCAACACTTGTAGCGATGAAAGGAATATTGAAGTTATCCATTAATTTATATCCGAACAGGAGGGCAATCCCAAGAGCCATATCGGTATAGCCGGAGAAGTCGCAATAAATCTGTAGTGCATAAGCGTAAGATGCTAAAAGATTTTCAACACCCGTAAATCGTAAAGGTACCTGGAATACACGGTCGACAAAATTTAATCCTATATAATCTGCAATCACATTCTTTTTGAACAAGCCACACATTATTAAAAATATAGCTCTGCCAATATCTTCTTTAGATACTTTAGGACCTTCCTGAACTTGAGGCAGGAAAGCAGCCGCACGATCGATTGGACCGGCAAGAATATTTGCAAAGAAAAACATGTAAAGGCTAAAATCTCTAAGACTCTTTGTTGGCTTTTCTATTGTTCCAATATATATATCTATAACATAACTCATCGCCTTAAAAGTATAGAATGAAATGCCTACCGGTAGTAATATATCAAGCGGCTGGAAGTTGCCCGCATGCAATTCATTTAGAATTTGAAGAAAGAAATTTGTGTATTTGAAGTAAACAAGAAGCCCTAAGTTAATTGCAATAACTAGTATAAACAGAAAACGTTTTAAACCCGGCTTCTTTGCGTCGTAGATGAATCTGCCAAAATAAAAATTAATAAAAGTGGAAAAGAAAAGTAAAAGGAAAAGATACCCTGAATTTTTATAATAAAAGAAAAGCGAGAAAAATATTAGTGAATATATCTTAATGTTTTTTTTCTTAGCAGCTAATCTATATATAATTAAAAGTCCAAAAATTAGGAACAGAAAAAAGCTGGAACCGAAATACAGATGGTCATTCGGGTCATAGACAAATAGCTGCCAGAATTTGTTAAAGTCGATGCTTGAAAACATTAAGTTTCCCCTTAGTTTTGAAGTTTCGAATCAATAAGCCTTTGAAGCTCTCCTATATTTTTTACTTTCAGTATTTCCAAGCCTTTGAAGTGAATGTTGTAATCTTTTTCAATTGCAAGGATAACATTTATATGGTTAAATGAATCCCAGCCAGGGACCTGGTTTGCAGTAGTTTCATCTTTTATGTCAAATTCATCAAGATTTAATTCATTAAGAATAATTTTTTTCAGTCTTTCGGAAATCATTTTCTCCTCAAATAAAAGTGTAAGAATTATTTTGATTTATTGTAAGCATCAATTAATGCTTGAGCTATCATATTACCAATCTTTGCAGCACCCTGCCAAGAAGGATGAGTATAATCCATCAGCGCTAGCGGCGGATTAGCATTAACCCATGATTCCATAGAATTATAACCGCCCATTGCATCGAATAAGCTCCAAAAAGCTACACCTGTCTTAGCAGCAATTTCCTGTTGAACTTTTAACAGCTTAGGAATGCTCGGATCTGTAACAAAGCGCATCCCTCTTTTTATACTTCTATCACCGACTCCGATTATAAGTATACTTGTTTGCGGGAATGCTTTCTTCAAATTATTTATAACACTGATCATCTGGTTTGCATACCAGTTATTATCAGAAGAGCCAAAACTTGTTTCATTAGCACCGAAGGATAAAATGATTAATTTATAATTCATCAGTTTGCTAAACTGCATTAATGAAGATTCTGCAATGTCCTCAAAACCAAGTCCGGTGTTTCCTCTCCAAGGAAAATTATCTACATAAACTCCGTTTCCGGATTCAAGACTGACACCATAAAAATATGCTTGATCAGACATTGTTGCGGTAATTTTAATTGAGTTTGCACTGCCTCCCTGCGGCTTTAATGTTAATTCCTTTACAATATTACCTGGTTTTAGATTTGCAGTTTGATCTCCTCCATTATTAAAAGAATATTTTATCGAGGAGCTTTTTGCATTACTGTAAAATAGTTTTGCCTCGCTAAATGTTTTTAAATACGGCATCCAATTGGTTGTTTCATACTTTACCCAACTACCTGCTTGCGGTAAGCACACAAAACCGCTAATACCAAGAGGAATATTCTGCGGATTGCCGGTTAATACCGATATAGTCTGCCAGTTATTAGAGAAAGACATATGCGTTGTAGTTCTAAAAGTAATATCTTGAGAAGTGATCGATAAGAATCCCACACCGGTGCCGCCAAATTCATTCTGCAGATCTTGTCTAATATTTGCGGTAATTGCATCTCCTTCAACGCCTGAATCGCCGTAGTGCGCAACTCTGATTTTCTCGTTCTTCGAATTTCTTAAAGCATCAAAGAAGTATTTCATCTGGTCGAGATTGCCGGAAATGGGTACGTTATTAAATTTGGGAGCTGCCCATTCTGCAGGAGGATTTGGATTGAATTTAAAACTTTTCTCACGCTTAGTCGAAAATGCTTCTTTTAATAAATTAAAAGAAACATCTGCAGTAAGTGAAGCATTATTCAGTTTAATTCTCTCTAAGCTTGATTTCTGATTTGCACAATAATTTTTTCGTAAATTTGTTGTATTATAACTGAGAAGCGAATCCGGTTTTATATCCATAAAAAGGTCGACGGGCTTTACAGTGTATCCAAATATAGTAACGCCGTTAATGAAATGAGCAAGTAAAAGTATAAATAATATAGTCAGTCCAATAAGAAGCACCGGTTTGTTTATTTGGTTTTCTTGCATTATCTCTATTTTCCTTCCAGGTTATATAAAAAGTTACCGCAAAAAATGTGAGCTTTAAAATCAAATAGCAACAAGACTTAGAAAATATTTATTCTCTAGTTGATGGAAAAAACAATAATTTCGCTTAGAATTATCAATTATTATACCATTTTATAAGTACTGATAAATTAGCTTAGCATATTTTCAAAATAAAAAATATTGAGAATTGTATATCATTTTAAGAATATCTCAAGATTCTTGTTCTCTAAACTTGACAGTTTATTCAGATAAAACTAATTTGATACAGATTATTTAACGCCTGCATCAAGTATATTATCTTGCTAGAAAAAATAAGTAATTTTTTAATTGTAACTTTATTCGGATAATAAACTCTGAAGCATTTTCTAAACAAATTTATAAATAGATTTTCATGAACATAAAATTTGATTTCTCTGAAAGTAGATTTGTAGTTACAGGCGCAACATCCGGAATAGGTAAAAAGATTGCAACAGATCTAATGGATTCCGGAGCCACAGTACTTGCTATAGGAAGACGTAGTGAAAGATTAAATGAACTTAAAGAAATATATAAAGATAAAATCGTTCCCGCTGCATTAGATGTAAATAATTTTGAAGCACTTAAAAGTGCAATAGAAAATTTTGCATCTGAAAGAAAAATAAATGGCAGCGTACACTGCGCCGGGATAAATAAATTTACTCCTCTAAGAGCCTTCAACTGGAAAGATGCTGAGCAAATAATCAGAACAAGTTTATACTCAGGAATTGAATTGATAAGGATTATATCTTCTAAAAAGATAACTGCAGAAAAGGGCTCACATGTATTACTTGCTTCAGTTGCAGGCATAAAAGGTGAAACCGGTTTTACTGCATATTCCGCAGCAAAGAGTGCCGTAATTGGAGCCGTAAAATCAATTGCCCTGGAATTAGCAATAAAGGATTTAAGAGTAAATGCCATAACTCCAGGCTGGATTCCAACCGAACTTACCGACAGTATAGATGCACGATATCCCGGTCATATTGATACAATAAAATTAGAGCATCCTCTCGGCATTGGAAGCGTTGAAGATGTCTCTAATCTTGCAATGTTTCTGCTTAGTGATGAAGCTAAGTGGATAACAGGATCCAATATTGTAATTGACGGTGGTTATTCTATTAAATAAATTCTTAATCCCTTTTTGATTTCTTAATATAATACGATATATAACCACCTAAAAATGTCACTCCTGCAAAAGCACTAAACATAACTACAGAACTCACAACTATAGTTTGCAAACTCATAATTTTCTCCAGTATTAATATTTAATCAAAATATCTTTTTAAGACTTGAAGATCAAACTCCCAATTCCGTTTTAGCGGAATTGGGAATTGATTTGAGTAAGTATTTTATTTGAGCAACAACATTTTTTTAACAACAACATTATTACCAGCAACCACTCTATAAATATAAGCACCGCTGGCAACGTGTTCTCCATTGTTGTTATCTCCGTTCCATTGAACATAATATGAGCCGGCTGGTTTTTCAGAACTAACTAAAGTTTTTACTTCCCTACCAAGCATATCATATATCTTAATAGAAACGAAAGAAGATTTTGGAAGATCGTAGTTAATTATTGTACTCGGGTTAAACGGATTAGGATAATTCTGCGCTACAGAAAATTCTTTTGGAACAACGGTATTTTCGACCGAAGTTACACCAAAGTTATACGAAGGTCCGGTTTGCTCTTTGCTTCCGTTTATGCTGTAAGTAGTTGTAATGCTTCCGGATTGTGGAATACCGTTGGTAAGCTTAAGTACAATCTCACCAGGTAAAATGTTCCCTTTGCTAGGAGTCCTTGAAACGTAAACAAATCTGACGATTCCATCAGAAATTTTTTGAGCATCTAACAAATCACCATTATTTAGTTTCAATTGAGCAAAGGTCTGATAATTCAGTTCCTTGGAATTATATCTCAAAGTAACTTCAAGAGTTTGAACTCCGGTTGCGTTGTTGACTGCAATAGGCAAATGCAGCAATTGATTATTTCCGATTGATGCATTAGAGAATTGCAAAGCAGCTGATACGATGTTTGCCACTGGCGGAGTCGGCCAGGATCCAGTTATTACATACTGCAAAATATAAAGAATATCATTTGCAGTTAATTGAGTAGTATCAGGAACCGTAGCAGACGGATTGCCGCTGCTTAAATCAGCGTCAGCATTTTGTCTTGCCAAATTAGATAATGTACTAAGCGTACCACTAGTAATTTTATTTTGTAGAAGGAGAGCATCATCTAAAGTAACAGCTCCATCAAGATTAACATCACCTCTTAAATAAGTGGTATTAATATGAGTATAAGTAACAGTTCCGGAAAATGAACCTGAGTTGCCAAATATTTGATTACCGCCAGCTAAAAAGTCAGCATAATTACCAGTAATTGATGAAGAGCCTGCATTATTAGCGGTTATGGTAAAAGTTAGATTGAACAACAAACCATTTGAGTCGATTGGAGTTAATCCGACACCGGCAAAACTAATTGTTCCGCGTGAAGTTTCACTAAAGAATATTGTCCAACCTTCATCATTTATTAATGTCCCTAGACCATAAGTTGCACCTTGGAATGATAGCTTTGTTGTATCATAGGTAAACTTGCCCTGCAAAGTATTAAAGCTATTTCCGTCAGAACTTATATAAAAAGGAATTGTAAAAGTTGCACCGGTAACAGAAACCTGATTGGTAAAATATAATCCGGAAGTCCCAGTATTCCATGGACTGTAATTAACATAAAAGCTAACCGAGTCTCCAAGACCGCCCGGATTTGTAGAAATGCTTGGTCCTGTTGCATCACCCCACCAGTTTTCGGTAGCGTCAACAGTATTTACGGTATCGGTATTTACTACGCCGTAAATCATATGTTCAAAGCTGTTATTATTTATATGCAAAGTATTTGCTGATGTATTAGTATTATCAACAAATACTGCAACTGCATCCGAAGGAATCTTATGATCTACTAAATAACTAATTGTATTTCTTTGAACGGAAGCGTTTTGAGTATTGCCTTCAAGCCCGATACCATGAGCCCACAATCCTTCCAGATAACTTATTTTATTATTTTTTACCACTAGATTAGGAGCTACATGATTAACAAGAACTCCATACGCTCCGGCACCTCCGCCGTAATGAGGTCCTCCAATCCATGGAGCAGTAGATGCATATATGTGGCTAATGTTATTGTTTTCAATTATAACATTGCTAATTTTTCCTGTTGGAGAAGTATCACCAAGATAAACACCTTTAGCACTGCCTCCAGCAGTTGAGTCATGAATTAGATTGGTATTACCTATATTCAAAATAGTATTGCCGGATATAGTGATATTCGAGATATTATTAATGGTAGAACCATGGATATCAATTGCTTGGGCTGAACCATTAGATAACACTGTTCCAATACTGTCTATTGTATTATTCTCAATTGTTAAATTATTAACGGCGTTTGCGTAAATGCCGGTATTTGCAGAAGGATTAATTATCGTAAAGCCATTGATATTAACTCCGTCACTTGCAATTGTAATTAAGCCATTAATAGTATCAGCACCTGCTGATGAAGAAAGCGTTATATCTTTCGAGATATTTATATTCTCTATGTTCCTTCCTGCGTTAACATTAACAGTGTCACCAGCAGTTGCAGCATCAATACCATTTTGTATTGAAGTATTAGTCCCATCGTTGCTCACGTATAAGTTATTCGATTTAACGTAAACAACACCTTCACTTGCATTATCAAGCTTATGATCAATTTTATCTTCGATCGCGAATAACTGTGGCAAGGATGCACTTGCAGGATTAACGCCATTGAATGTATTATTATTTGTTGCGTCAATATTTGCACCGCTGACAGCAGAAATATAAAGTTGAATGTTTGATCCAAATGTACAATTTGAAACAGTCATAATGTTTGCAGCACTTGTACCATATGTAAGGATTGCGCATGCATAATTGCTGACAGTTGCAGCTGTGTCCAGATCAAATCCAGAAAATGAAGTATTGTTAACGGTTCCCATTACACTTCCACCGCCTATGTTCCAAACAACTATTCCATTTTGTGTAATGGCGGTAGTAGGACCGGCACCGGTAATTGTACATCCGTTAACGGTTAAATTGATAACTCCAGGATTGGTGTTAATAACACCATTTCCATTAAGAGCATCAATACCATTTTTCTGGAATCCACTAATTACTGAATTTGTCACTGATATTGTTGAAGTATCTCCAATACCTGCATCAATTGCAATTCCCTGTCCAGTCTGGTCACCATTTATCGTATACGTTCCGGTTACATTACTTCCGTTAATTGAGCCGGTGGAAGAATTCCAGAACACTATTGCATCGGCGCCGCCGTTTCCGGGAGCAGCCGAGCCGCTCTTGATTGTTAGATCTTCTAAATTAATATTTGAAGAACTATCTACGAAAACAACTGCCTGCGTATTCGCAACATATTTATGCGCAACTCCAGTTGAAATAAGAGTAGAAGGAATTATGATAACGCTGTCGGCACCGCTTCCTTTTATTGTTAAATTAGTTTTCTTATAAACCGAAAAGGTACTATCGTAAGTACCGGTTGCAACATTAATAGTTTTACCGGAACCAACATGGTCGATAGCAAATTGAATTGTTTTCCACGCGCCGGTTCCTTTAGAAGATCCGTGTAATGTATCATCAGTTCCTAAAGTACCATCAACATAATAATTGTTGCTGACAATAAAAGAAGCAGTTATAGTTTGGTTGGATGAAACACTTGCGAACGTGTAATTTTGTCCGGTAGAATCTGTAACCGGTACATTCGTCATACCATTAATAGTTATCGAAGATATTTCATAACCGGCATTTGGTGTAATAGTAAAGGTTGGCGTTGCACCATAATTTACAGTTAAAACACTATCTACAATTCCCGTTGCAGTAACGGTACCATTTGTAACTGAGGGAGTAACAGTAATAGTATAAGTGTTGATACTAAAGTAAGCCGCAATTGTATGGTTTACAGTTACATTTGTAAAAGTATAACTGGTCAAAGAATCTACTTTGACTCCATCAACCAACAAACTATCAAGATGATATCCTGTACTTGGTGAAAATGTAAAAGATTGACTGCCTCCGCTGGCAACCGCAACACTTCCAGAAGGTGAAATCATTCCAATGGAATTGACTGAAGCAAAAATAGTATCACTTGCAGTCGGGGTAATGCTCGCTGTTGTTCCAAACCAACCTGAAGACCATGAAGATGAATCTGATACAGATTCAAGTCTCACTCTCCAATAATAAGTAGTTGATGCTGAAACTGGGAACCCGTTATAATATTCATTAGTCAAGCCAGATACATCAAGAAGTGTAGTAGCAAAAGAAGAACTTGTTGAAACTTGAACATGATACGTCTCACCAGATGGTGGTAATGCCGTATCACCAAGCGCATACTCCCAAGTCAATTCAACTGGGTTCGTGCTGACTAATGGATTAAAATTTGGAGCTAGTAACCATGGTGCCTGAAGACTTTGAGCTTTTACAGGAGTAACGAAAACTAATCCTAATAAAGCTGTAAGCAATGCAACCGAAAGGTATAATTTGACTTTCATAAATTGCCCTCACTATTGAATGAATGAATGATTAATTCCATATACTTATGGGAATCAAATTTTTATTGAAATTATTTCTGATCCGCAATCAAAAATTCAGAACCGTTTTCCATCCAGCGTCTAAAACACTTTTAGACTTGATCTAATCCAAGGTTAAATATGATAGACGATTTTCCGCACTCTAGATGGAAATGAAAATAGAAATTTTTTAGTTCGAATAAATTTGCTAAAAACAAATTATTATCTTAATCAAAATTCTACCCTCAGCAAATATAAACGACTAAAGGTAAAATAATCCGACAAAAGGAATAACTTTAAATCAATATTACTTTTGTCATCTCCTGTATTTCAAATGTTTTAAGCATAATAATAATTGCAAACTCAAAGTAAGGATAAGATTATAAATTGGCAATACTTTATAGAAGAAAAAATTGGTAAATAGGTTCTAAAGCACATAATAAATTTAAATTCTTTTCGCTTGCAAGTTCAAAAAGTTAGAACTATTTTTCATGCAAAAAAATGCGGGGATCAGATTGGCAAGAACGATCCACTTTATTTGTAATAATGAAATTATTTCAACCGAAATAAATCCAGCAGCTAGTGCATTGGATTTTATTCGCACACAACTCCATCTAAACGGAACTAAAGAAAGTTGTAGAGAAGGCGATTGCGGTGCATGCTCAATTCTAATAGGAGAATTGAACGGCAGTCAAGTAAACTATAAAACCGTCAATTCATGTATCTTACCAATCGGTGCACTTGCTGGTAAACATATAGTAACAATCGAAGGGCTAAACCAGCAAAACTTAAATCCGGTGCAGCAGTCATTTATAAATGAATCAGCAATTCAATGCGGATTCTGTACGCCGGGATTCATTGTCTCGCTCACTGGTTCCCTTCTTTCAAGTTCGAAAATAAATTATGTAACATTGCTTGCAGCAATTGATGGTAATATATGCCGCTGTACCGGATATGCTTCCATTAAAAGATCTATCATAAATTTTGTGGATCTTCATTCAAATAAAATTAATCAGGCAAATGAACGAACTAAAGAATTGGTACAATATGGTATTGTTCCGGAATACTTTCTTTCAATTCCTGACATGTTAAATAATATTACTAAAGAAGCCAAGGAGGATTATATCACGAATGGATTAGTAACAGCAGGCGGGACTGATATTTTCCTTCAAAAAAATAAAGAGATTGAAAACGAAGGAATAATTTTCATAGAAACCGATAGCAAATTGCCAAAAATATATATTGAAAATAACGAGTGCCGAATAAGTGCTTCTGCTACTGTTAACGAAATACGTGAATCCTCAATTCTAAATAAAATCCTTCCTGATATAAAAGAATATTTCAGTTTATTCGGCTCAACCCAGATCAGAAATCGCGCAACCTTAGGAGGTAATATTATAAATGCATCTCCAATCGGGGACATGACTATTTTCTTTCTTGTACTAAATTCTATTCTTCATTTTAGTGAAGATGGGAAGTTAAGAGAAGTCAGCATGTCTGAATTTTATAAAGGTTATAAACTATTCGATAAAAAGCCAAAGGAGATACTTGAGACAATCAGTTTTCGCATCCCTGAGAAAGGATTAAAAATAAATTTTGAAAAAATTTCAAGAAGAACATATCTTGATATTGCCAGTGTGAACTCTGCAATTCTTATTAATGTCAGACAAAACATTATTACTGATATCTCAATTTCAGCTGGTGGAGTCGCTCCATTTCCAATGCTGCTAAAAAAAACCTCCAAATATTTAAATGGAAAGCAGCTCTGCTTAACTAATTTAAAAGAAGCTTGTGAAATTGCAGAACAAGAAATCTCGCCGATAAGTGATGTGCGTGGGTCAGCAGAATATAAAACAATCTTAGTAAAGCAAATAATTTTAGCTCACTTCAATAAATTGTTTCCGGATTTAATCAAAGCCGAGGAACTGGTATGGTAAACACTGACTTGACTAAGCATGTTCGTGGTGAATCGATATTTATCGATGATATCCCAGTACCTGTAAATACAGTTTACCTCTCAATACTTTTTTCGCCATTAGCTCATGGGAAAATCAAAAAAATAATTCTTGATGAAGCGATTAAGGTTCCAGGAGTTAAAAAAATTTTTACTGCCAAAGATATTCCAGGGAAGAATCAGATTGGCGGAATTGTCTTAGATGAATTACTCCTTGCGGAAGATGAAGTTACTTACGTTGGACAGCCCGTTGCTGTGGTTGCTGCCGAGACACAGTTAATCGCTAGAATAGCGAGAAATAAAATAAAAGTAGAAATTGAAAAGTTGAAAGCAATTACAGATCCAAGAGAAGCATTTGCAGCTGGAGAATTAATTATTCCGCCAAAAATATTTTCTTCAGGTAATATCGAGACCGCATGGAAAGATTGCGATGTTATTGTAGATGGGACAACTGAGACCGGCGGACAAGAACATATTTATATGGAAACTCAAGTTTCTCTTGCATTTCCAATTGATGGCGAAGGAATAAAAATATTTTCATCAACCCAAGGACCAACTGTAGTGCAGCGTATAGCTGCAAGAGTACTTGACCTGCCAATGAATAAAGTTGAAGTGGACGTCCCAAGAATTGGCGGAGGTTTTGGAGGAAAAGAAGATCAAGCAAATGCATGGGCTGCCATAACCGCTCTAGCTGCATTCAATCTTAAATGTCCGGCAAAATTAGTGCTTCCACGTGAAGAAGATATTAGAGTTACTGGTAAACGCCATCCTTATTCTTCGGACTTCAAAATCGGATTGGACAAAGATGGGAAAATTTTAGCTTATGA
Organism: Bacteroidota bacterium; assembly: GCA_021815405.1. GTDB lineage: Bacteria > Bacteroidota > Ignavibacteria > Ignavibacteriales > Ignavibacteriaceae > FEN-1297. The sequence goes on along the minus strand of JAKAGV010000007.1, from coordinate 118,617 downwards.
ATTTACTTTCTATCAAAATGCTGGTGCAGCCGCAGATTTGTCACCTGCAATTTTGGACAGGACATTATTCCATGCTGCAAATTCTTATTTTATACCTAACCTAAAAGCAACCGGCTTATGCTGCAGAACCAACCTTCCACCTAATACTGCCTTCAGAGGCTTTGGCGGACCTCAAGGAATGTTCGTTATAGAAGCGGCAATTTTTAAGGCTGCACAAACAATGGGAATAGAACCAGACGTAATCCAACAAAAAAATTTATTGAAGGAAGGTGACAGCTTTCATTATGGACAAAACGCTGTTAACTGCACTGCTAGGTTATGCTGGCAGTCCCTCGATTCAAAATTTCAGATTAAGGAAATTAAAGATTCAATTGCTAAATTCAATTCTTCAAATACTCTTCTGAAGAAAGGAATGGCTTTGATGCCAATCTGCTTTGGGATTTCTTTTACAAATACTTTTATGAATCAAGCAAGCGTTCTCGTACATATTTATTCTGATGGAAGCGTTGGCATCTCTTCAGCAGCAGTGGAAATGGGACAAGGCATCAACGCCAAGCTGCGACAGATTGCCGCAAAAATTTTTTCAGTAGAAATCAGCAGGATAAAAATTGAATCTTCTAATACAACAAGAGTTGCAAATGCATCACCTACCGCAGCCAGCAGCAGCACTGATTTAAACGGCAAAGCTTTGCTAATAGCCTGCAATACTTTGCTTGAAAGATTATTAAAATCAGCCAAAGAAGATTTGAATTTAAAGGAAAATTCCTTCTTAGAAATAAAAAATGAAATAGTATACTCGAATGGAAATCCGACTAAATCAAAATGGATAGATATCGTTAATTCAGCTTTCTTAAAAAGAGTAAACCTTTCAACTCAAGCTCAATATGCAACACCGGGAATTTATTTTGACAAAGAAATTTCAAAAGGAAATGCATTCGCATATCATGTTTATGGAACTGCGATAATAGAAACTACTCTTGACTGCTTAAGAGGAATTTACAGAATTGATTCAGTCAAAGTAGTTCATGACTTCGGCAAGTCATTTAACAAACAGATAGACATCGGTCAGGCTGAAGGTGGAATCGTTCAAGGGCTTGGCTGGATTACAATTGAAGATATTATATTCGACCACGAAGGAAAACTTGCAACAAATTCTTTTTCCAATTATAAGATACCGGATATCCATTTTGCACCTGAAGAAATGTTGATATTACCTCTTGAAAATTCCACAAATCCTTCTGGTGTATTTAATTCAAAAGCTATTGGTGAACCTCCTCTTATGTATGGAATTGGAGTTTTCTTTGCCCTCGCAAATGCAATGAAAGCATTTAGACCTAATATTAATATTTCATTTTCTGCGCCTCTAACACCTGAGAAAGTTATGCTCAAGCTTTATTCAAGATCAAAAGAAAAATCCTCAAATTATTTATCTCAATAAATCATTTAAATATTTATGAAAAAGAAACTAAGAATTTTTGCACTTGGAGGTAATGAAGTATCTCCAACCGGAAAGATAGATCCTAAAACCAGCAAATTAATAATACCGGATTTACCTGAACAGTGGCGGCGTAGTGCCGAAACTTGTAAGCTGCTTGCTCAAATAATAAAGGAAAATCCTGATGATTATTACGTAATTACACACGGCAACGGACCACAAGTTGGAAATATTTTATTGCGTGCCGAATACTCTCAGCCGATTTTGCATTTACTGCCGCTTGATGTCTGCGATGCCGATACTCAAGGCGCAATGGGTTATATGCTTGCACAGCTTACAAACGATTTAAAAGTTTTAGGTATTAACAGAATAGCTGCCGAGACGGTTACCCGTGTCGTTGTAAATGAAAATGATCCTGAATATTTAACACCATCAAAATTTATCGGACCTTCTTACACTAAGGAAGATGCTTTAAAAAAACAAGAGCGTGATGGATATAAAATGAAATTTTACAAGTTTAATGAATTAGGAGAAGAAATTTGGAGGAGAGTTGTACCGTCTCCCAAGCCTGTAGATATCGTAGAAATTGAAATCATCGATACAAATATGCGTTCAGGAATTATTCCAATCGCTGTAGGCGGAGGAGGAATCCCAGTAAAAAAAGTAAAGCCTGAAATAATTGATGAAGAAGAAGTTTATAGATGTAACTATGACATCATATATAAGAAAAAATATGACCCTTTATTAAACCCAATTGATATTTATACAGGCGTTGAGGCTGTTGTCGATAAAGATCTTGCTACAAGCCTTCTAGGCAAAATGCTGATTCAAAGAGCAAAAGAAAGAAACGAAGAATTTGATGCAGAATTAATAATTTTTACTGATATCGACTCTGTGAAATTAAACTATCAGACAACTGATCAAAAAGATATCCGGAATGCCTCACTAAATGAAATAAAAAAACTTATTGCGAATAATACTTTTCCCCGCGGTAGTATGGCACCTAAAATAGAAGCGGCAATTAATTTTATCGAATCCGGCGGTAGTAAGGTTTATATTACAAAAGCATCATTATATTATGAAGCACTTGCCGGAAATGCCGGAACAAAGATAGAAGTATAAAGAAATTATTTGGTTAAAACTATCACAAAAAAGATTTTTCTAATTTATTCATTTGCATAATTTAATAGAATACTATAAATTTGGAATGACTCTTTCAAAAGGTTCTCCCCTGCCTTTTGAGCAAAAAGAGTTAAAGCCCGTGGTCGCCCGATCATTGGGCTTTTTTATTTTTATGTTTTAATAAAGAAATTTATTCTTTCTTTTTGAATTAGACCAAGAATCAGCCCACAGAAAAGAACAGCATCGCTAAAAGAATGAAAAATGTGTAAAGGACAACCCATCCAAGTGTAATCAGTCCTAAAAACAAAACTACATCATAGTCAATAAAAAACGATTTAACTTTTATCCAGAACATTTCTGCCCCTTCGTTTTTTCTTTTAAAAAAATTATTTCGGAAAAAACGGCAATATATATACCAGCCTAATAGGAATTATATTACAATATAATTATAGGAAGTTTATTTGCATCTATGAGAAGTACCGGATTTAATTTTCCAGTAATTAAGAACATTTATTAAATCGGAGTTTATGCTCCTTTTTACGAATATTTGGAACCAACCAGATTTTAATGTAGTAAGTATTCTGAAGTGTAATTTAAATTAAAGATTATATTTGTAAGACTAAAAATCTTGACGGAATAATTGTTGAGTGATATTAAAATATAATTGTAAAAGTAGATCCTTTACCTTTTTCAGATTCAACTCTGATAGCTGCACCTAATAAATCTAAATATTTTTTTACAATTGATAAACCAAGACCGACACCTTCATATTTTCTTGAATAGCCAGTATCCTCTTGAGTGAAGGGTCTAAACATCCGCAAAAGATATTGCGATGAAATACCAATTCCGGTATCCCGAACATCGACGCACAAATTTTTCTTATTATCATTGTAAATAATAATTTCCACCTTTCCTTCAATTGTATATTTAATTGCATTGTCAATTAAGTTTTGAAAAATATGAGTAAGAATAAATTCATCTGAAAGTAAAACAGGATTCTCCACATTGTTTATTAATACGATCTTTAGGTTCTTTCCTTCAATAATACCTTGATATTCATGAACTAAATTCAAGAGAAGAAAGTGAATATCTACCTCGCTCGAATTTAGTCCAGTTTTGTTTGTTTGAATCATTGACATATTAAGTATTAAATCTATTGTCCTGATTAACCTTCTACCCGCAAGTTCAATAGATTTAAAAGCACTATTCCATTCCGACGGCATACTGTCATTCAATTCTTCTTTAAGTAAAGAACTATAGCTCAACATAACGTTTACCGGTGTCCGGATTTCATGAGACATTTGCGCAAGAAATTCTGTCTTCAAACGATCTGATTCTTCCGCTTTTTCTTTTGCTTCTTTTAATGCTTCCTCTGCAAGTTTCCTTTTTGTTATGTCCTGGAAGTAACCGTTAATTTCAAATAGCTCATTGTTTTCATTAAATGTTCCCCATGCATCTTCAATTAAATAAATTATTCTTCCATCAAAGGTTTTCATTTCTAATTCCAAACCTTGAATCATTTTGTCCTTTTTTATTTTTTCAAGAAATACTTTCCTAGTATCAGGATCAGTATGAAGATCGGCTGCATTGAAATTTTGTGCTTCAATTCTAGAAGGAAATCCAAAAATTTTCAAGAAGGAAGTGTTACAATCTAAAATCCTACCTTCGGGATTTGATATATAAGCACCTGCAAGATCTTGCTCAAAGAAGAGCCGATATCTTTTCTCACTTTCACTAAGCGCTAAAGCCGCAGATCTTCTTTCTTCTCTAATCCTGAGGGACTTAATTCCAAATGATAGATCGTCGGAAAGTTCTTTTAGCAAATTCAATTCTTCATTATTAAAAGAATCAACTGAACTGCTGTAAATATTAATTACTCCTAATGTTTTTTCTTCATTAATTAAAGGAATAATTATTACTGAAGCATAACCGCGTTTCAGAGCTTCATATTTCCATGTTAAAAAGTTCTCATCATTTTTAATATCTTTAATTATAAAGGGAACTTTCTCCTTTACCGCTTTCATCATTGGGAAATTAACATTTTGGTTGGATTTTAATCTTTCAACTATATTTTTAAAATAACCTTGCTCGTGTCCGTAAAATGAAACGGGTTTTAATAAATTAGATTTATCAAAAAGTCCAATCCAGGCAAAATAGTAACCGCCAGTTTCAATTATAAGCTTGCAAATTTTGTCTAGCAATTCATTTTCAGAAGCTGAATGAATTAGAACGCTGTTGCAGGCACTAATAGTTTTTAGCGCCCGGTTAAGTTTTTCAAGCTCATTTTCATATTTTTTCCGATCAGAAATATCAGTATTTATAGCTATGAAATTTTGAATCTCATCTTTTTCATTTTTTACAGGAGTGATAGTTTCCAGCGATGAATATAGACTGCCATCTTTTTTCTTCTCGACTATTTCACCTTGCCAAACTTCACCATTTAAAATTGTATCCCATAATTTCTTATAAAATGGTTCGGTATGTATTCCGGATTTAAGCAAACGCGGATTTTTTCCGAGGGCTTCATCTTGTTCATAACCCGTAATAGATATGAATGCTTTATTTACCCACACAATTTTGCCTTCTGCGTCAGTAATAATAATTCCATTCGCAGTAACATCAAGAACGGATTTAAACGTGCGCAGCATTTGAGCATCTGATTTTTCTTTGGTAATTTCTTTCCATATTGAGGCTACTTGTCTAATTTTCCCAATAGCATCGTAAACAGGAAACATAGTAAGTGTGAATATTCCAGTATCTTCCCTTTGAATACCATAATGTTTCAAAAATTTTTTAAAATTTATTTCAAAATATGGAAGAAAAACGCTCTCACCAGTAAAAGCGGCTTTTATTTCACCGTATTCAAAAAAGCTTACTGAATTATCATGCAAAATGTTGAACTTGTTTAGAATTAATTCTTCAGATGGGATGTTGCACATTTCAAGGAAGGCTCTATTCACTGAAATCAACGTACCGTTTGAATCGTAAATTGCAAACGGGAAAGGCAATTGATAAAAAAGTCTTTTATGCTCTAATTCTAATTCAGAAAATAATTCTTTTTGTTTCCTGAATTCATTTTTTTCTTGTCGGAGAATGGTAACTTCATCATGCAATTTCTTAAGCTGTTCATTTAGCCACTTAATGTCGGTTTTGTCTTTCATGTAATTAGTAACAAATTAATACCAGTATTTCCTATTTTAACTAATAAAATTATTGCAAGAGAATTTTAAACACAAAATACACAAGTACAATTCTAAATTAAAAATTATTTTTAGAATAATAAAAATTAATTTTCAATGGATAAAGCAACTTCTTAAAGGAATGATTAATTCAGCCGTTAATAGAATATGTTGTTCGTAATAAATCCGAAGAATTCAAAATTAACTACAATAAGTTGTGCTCCATAACGTATCGAACAATATCGGCTGTTGATTTTAAATTCAACTTTTCTGAAAGACGTGCTCGGTATGTTGAAACAGTATTAATGCTTAGAGAAAGTTCGGTCGCTATGTTACTTATCTTTTTCCCGGATGCTATCATCTTCATTACTTGAAACTCACGTTCGGAAAGTCTTTCATGAGGTAAATTGTATGAAGATTCAATTGCTGAAAGTGATATTCGTTCAGATAACTTTGATTCAATATATTTCGAGCCGCTCATTATTTTATTCATGGCGGTAAGTAAGTCTTCCACTGAGGTTTGTTCAGTTAAAAAAGCTGAAGCACCCGTTTTTAACGTTTTTATTGCAAAGCGTTCGATAGAAATAGCTCCAAGTATAAGCAGCTTAACTTGAGGATATTTTGAATGCAATTCTCCTATCAGATCAATATCATCTTTATTTGGATAAGAAATGTTAAAAACAATAACATCAACATTTACTTTTTTCATGATAGATAATAGATTCTCCGGAGAGGCAATGACCTCCACAACGTTAAAATCATTTTGTTCTTCAAAGATTTTTAGTAAACCCTCTTTAATTAAATCATGCTTTACAACAAGTAAAATCCGCATATCGCTTCCTTTTTATATTTTATTATGGAATAAAAATTATTTCTAATAGTGAATATTTTTTACTCCTTAAGTTTAGAATTTTAATCGAAATCCGCCTCAAAATTTACTATTCTTAAATTAAATTATTTGTAGTAGTTATTTTGATTAAATAGTCATATTTAGCACTACATATAGTTTAGCTTTTTCTCCTCTTCCCCGACTTCAAAATAAAAAAAGAACTTATCCTCTGCCTAAAAATATAACTAAAATTTAATTTGATTTCATCTCAATTAATAATGAAAGAAATTTCACAATACCTAGCAAAAAATTCCTATCATCTTTGGAACATTCGTTATTTGAAAAATAGACACTTAATACGCCGTATGGTTTCTGACTAACAGCGATTAATGCGCAGAGTGCACAAGCCGCAGTTTCATTTTCAGGTTCATCAATTACTCGGAATTTTTTATCTTGAAAGAAATTTGAAAATATTATCGGCTCGTTATTAAGCAAAGTAAATCCTTCAATAGAATTTGAATCGATATCGATTTCAATCGTTCCAATAGATGAAAACCCCCAACCAATGCCAGCACGTAAAACAATTTTATTCTTTTCGTTGTTATATTCAAATAAGCCAACCTTTTTTGAGCCAGGGATTGATGCAGTTAATTGAACAGCCGATTGTAGTATAGATGTCATGTCACTAAGCTTAAAAGCAGCAAGACTTAGATCAAATAGATTAGCTTGACGTTGAACTTTAGCTTCAAGTTCTTCAATTATTTTTCTTCTTAGCTTAATTTCAACTTCTAGTTCGGTATTCGAAATTTTCAGTTCATCCTTTTGTTCTTTTGTTTTTCTATCCAAATGTAAGTTCAACAAATTTGCCTCTCGATAAAGTCTCGCATTTTCAATTGCTGATGCTGCTCGACTGGCAATATCCTCTGCAAAAGCCAAATCGAAATTTGAATAATGGTAATCCGGTTTAGTTGATATAAAACTTATTACTCCTAATACCTTATCTCTCAATTTTAGTGGAACGATCATTGCCGACTTAACACCAAACTCATTTATGAAATGCATATATTCATCCTTATGTGTCGAGGTCTCTATTAAGGATTCTCTAATGAAAGAATAAAATTCAGACTTACCTGTTCTAACAACATGATATACCCTCCTAAACGAATCCAAATTATGTTTGTATTTTTTTTCGAGTTCATTGGCAATCTCCATCTTTTGTGGATCCTTATGAGATATTGCTACATGCTTTAAGGTTCCATCATCTTGAAGTAAATCTATTACGCACCAGTCTGACAATTCAGGAGTTAACAAATTCGCAACACCCGACAAAGTTTGATGGTAATCGAGTGATGAATTAAAAATCCTGCTTGCTTCAGCCAGGAACGAAAGTTTTTTCTTGTTTTCTTCGGCTTGAAGTTGATTTTGTCTAGAAAGGTTTAGAGATTGTGCCAACTCTTCTTCAACCTTCTTACGATCAATTGCAGCTGCAATGACATTAGCAATTGCCTGAAGAAAATGAGAATCGTTTTTTGAAAATACTTTCGGTTTTGAAGAATGAGCTCCAAGAACTCCAAATGGTTTATTTCGTCCATGAATTAAAACTGTAATTCCAGACACCACATTATGATCAATTAAAAGATCTGAAGGTCTAAATCTTTTTTCGGATTCATAATTCTCCGAAATAACCGGTTGGTTTGATAACAGGGTTTGACCTGCATGAGATTCTATTCCTGCGTTAACTATTGTTGAGCCAACCGAACCCGTTTTCCATCCAGTACCAGAAGTTAACAATAATGATTTATCATCAGGCAATAGTTCCAAAAGTTCGCAATATTCTAAGTCGAGAGTCTTTGACACAAGTTCGGTCGCATTGTCAAGCAGCTTGTGTATTTCAGTACCCACTAATGCCTGTTGTCCCAATTCAGCTATTGCAGCCTGCTGCCTAATTCGAATATTAATTTCCTTCTCGGTCTTCTTTCGCACAGAGATGTTTCTAATTACTCCGATAAATGCTTTCGGCTTTCCATCAGCATCCAATACTATCGAAGTATTTATTTCTGCTGGAAATTTTGTACCGTCTTTTTGAATTAATGAATATTCTATATTTCTGGTCTTCCCGGTTTCAATTATCTTATGTTCATTTTCAATCGCATGTTTTTGATCTTCCGAGGCAATAAATGCATATATATTTTGACCGATAATCTCTTCAATTGAATTAAATCCGAATAGCTCTGCAGTTTGTTGATTACAGAAAATAATTTTACCGCTTAAATCAGTATATGTAATTGAATCTGGAGATATTTCAACAAGAGTTTTATATACACCTTCACTTTCTTTCAGAGCCGGTTCGGATTGCTTTCGCTCAATGAAGTCACCGATTTGTTTTCCTAAAGAATCGAACATTTCCAAAAGTTCATCATCGGGTTCCGTAATATCATCTTTATAAAAAGCAACAACACCGATAACCTTCTTTTTACAAACAATCGGAAATGCAAGTGCTGTATGCAGTTTTAATTTTGCGGCTAAAGCTGCTCTGGGAAAAAATTGATCATCTACCGCATGAGTACTCCAGATGGGAGCCTGCTTTTCCCAAACCTGCCCTTGAAGACTTACACCAGGTCCGAACTTACACTTTCTGCTAATCTCTATAAACTCTTCTGCGTTTATACCTTCCTTGTGCCAGCTACCCACAAGATGCAAAAGATTTGAATCGTAATCGGCTAGCCACAGTTCGCCAATTAACCAATCTACTCCTTCACAAATAACTTCCAAAATTTTCGGGGCTGCTTCAGGTAAGTTTTTCGATTCGGCTAAAAGACGAGTTACTTCAAATTGCGAGGTAAGTCTTCGTTCAATTCTTTTATATTCTGAAACATCTTGAGCTACAGCGTTTATCTTTACCGGTTTTTGGTCTCCATTCACAAAAACTTCACCGATTTCATGTATGTATCTGATAACTTTATTCGGCAGTAAAATTCGATAGTCAGCTTTAAACGGCAGAAGAGTGATTAATGAAGAATCAATTACTTTGCGAACATCCGAACGATCTTCAGGATGAATGATTTCAAAATAATTTTCAAGAGAAATTTCTTCTGCGGATTTTTTTAATCCATATATTTTGTAAAGTTCATCCGACCACTCCAACCTGCCGAAAAGCAAATCCCACTCCCAATATCCAAGCTTTGCGATTTTCTGGGTAAGTGCAAGCTGCCGTTCTTTTTTTTCGTGTTCAGACCCCAATATTTTTTTCCCATCAACATTGCGTGCAATTGCTAAAGCACCAGTTATTTTGCCCTCTTCATCAATAATTGGTGAAATTTTTAATGATATGTTTATTCTTCTGCCGTCTTTTCTTACTCTAATGGTTTCATATTGTTCAATCCTTTCTCCGCTTCTTATTTTTTTCAAAATACCGTCAAATTCATATTTCAACTCACTAGGGAATATTTTTATAATTGATTGTCCAATCATTTCATCCGCAGTGTAGCCAAAAAGTTTTTCGGCAGCTCTGTTCCAGCTTAAAATGATGCCATCGAGAGTTTTACTCAATATTGCATCATCCGAAGATTCAACAATAGCTGCTAACAGATTATTAAGATTCTCGTTCTTCATTTATTTCATAGGAATATTTTTTATTACAAGTTAATGAAAGAATAGCATATCCGCACTGAATTAAATCAACAATTACTTTTTAAATGTCAATTATTTTATTTAAGTTCGAACCTACAATTTTGTAAATTAATATCTATGAAAATTTTAATAACCACAACTGCTATACTCTTTTTATTATTAAGCTGTTCCTCTTTCTGTCAAATGGAAAACCAGAGATGGAAACCGCTTGATAGTAAAGGGAAAGAGAAAATTTGGTACGATGAATCTTTCCTTGACACTCTTCATAGTGAAAACTTTAGTGTGTGGATACTCCGAATGTATAACCCGCCTCTTGAATTCAAAGAAATTGATGGAAGAATTTACCGTACTAAAATCCAGTATGCTGTAAATTTAAAAATGATGAGATATGGAATGATGAAAGCAGCTTATTTCGGAATAAACAATAAATTGATTTCCGATTTTGATTATCCAATTAACAACTACCCGGACAGTTTAAAATATTCATATCCTGTAAATGATAATCAGACACTGTCTAAAGTAATAGATATAATTAAGAAAAAGTTTTCAGGTAAATCGAGCATAACAGAATGAAGGATAATTTTGAAAAGTATATTGTAGTTAAATCTTCGCCAATTCACGGCATGGGAATCTTTACTAATGTAGAAATTCCTGAAGGAAGCGAAATACTTATCATTTCAGGTGAAGTAATATCAGAAGAAGAATGTATAAAACGGGAAGAACAAGGCAACGTTTATATTTTCTGGGATGAAGATAATTATATTGATACCTCCAATACAGAAAAGATTAAATACATTAATCATAATTGCGATTTTAACTGCGATGTACTTGACGGTGAAGAAAACACACTACGTTTGATCGCTTATAGAAATATATCTGCAGGCGAAGAACTAACGATTGACTACGGCTACGAAGAAATTTACAAGGAATGCCATTGTTCAATCTGTGCTTAAAACTTTTTAATTCTTTTAAGCCTCAGCGACTTCCTTCAGTATTCCTTTAAGTAGTTCATAAAACTTTTTTACAGTTTCAATCTCTACTTTTTCATCCGGAGAATGCGCGCCGATTATAGTCGGTCCAAATGAAATCATGTCTAAACCTGGATTTTTATCGCCAAGCAGCCCACACTCCAATCCGGCATGTATTGCTTTTATTTCAGGCTTTGAATTAAACAACTTTTTATAAACTCTTTCAGATAACTTTAATATTCCGGAGTCCATGTTCGGTTTCCATCCGGGATAACCATCAGTATGTTCAACTTCAGCATTGGCTAATCTGAAAACTGAAGCCACACTTTCGGCAATATATTTTTTTGCGCTTTGGACTGAGCTCCGCTGACTCGTCCCTACTATTAACGTATTATTTTCGAAAACGATGGTAGCCAAGTTTGTCGAGGTTTCGACCAGATCTTCAATATCCTGGCTCATTTCAATAACACCATGAGGAAGAGCTAAAAGTGTTTTAACAACATTATCTTTAAATGATTTTGTAAAAGTTTTCTTCGGTAAGTCAGAAGATTTTTTTAATTCGATCTTAACACCACCATCAGAAGATTTGAATTCATTACTCAAATCCTGCTGGAAATTTTTAAGGATCTTTTCAGCCTTTGAGAATGAAGATTGATTCATTAAAAGCATCGCTTCAGCCTCACGGGGAATAGCATTTCTTTTGCTGCCGCCGGAAATTGAAGCTAAATCGAATTCAATTTCATCTAACTCATTAATTGCTCTAGCCAATAGTTTAATTGCATTGGCTTTCCCTGTGTTAATTTCTGAACCTGAATGACCGCCCTTCAAACCTGTTACCGTTAATTCAAAGGCTTCAGTACCAGATTTCGTATCTTCATATTCTATCTGGAATATACCCGCGGTATCTACACCTCCTGCGCAGCCGATATAAAAAGTACCGTCTTCTTCTGAGTCTAAGTTCAATAATATTTTGCCTGAAATAAACCCTGGTTCTAAATTATTGGCACCCGTTAATCCCGTTTCTTCATCAATTGTAAGAAGAATTTCAACCGGTCCATGGATAATTTCTTTATCGGTAATTACTGCAAGTGCTGCAGCAACGCCAATTCCATTATCGCTTCCAAGAGTTGTTCCTTCTGCAGCTATCCAGCCGTCTTCACGTTTTAATATTATCGGATCATTGTCAAAGTCATGTTTAACAACTTTATTTTTTTCACATACCATGTCAACATGCCCTTGAAGCACTACAGTTTTGCTTTTCTCAAATCCTTTAGTTGCTGGTACGGAAATAAGAATGTTTCCGACTTTATCCTGTTTACAATCTGCATTTAATTGCTTACACAGATTTTTTATGTGTTCAAGAATCTTTCCCTCCTTTTTAGAAGGACGCGGGACTCTTGAAATTTCATAAAACCTTTGCCAAAGAATTTTTGGCTCCAAACCTTGAATAACTTGCTCTGACATTTTTATCTCCAGTTAATTCTACAAAATTAAATTTAAGAGTATAATCCTACTTGCACAATTGTTAAGCAATCTTTCGAATAGTGCAAACATGATTTTATACTTTTATTATTTATTTCTCAACTCAATAAAAAAATTTTCCTAATCTACGGCTGCTTCCGCTTCCTTTTGTTTAGCAGCAAGCCGTGCATTCTTTCTATCCATATCGGTAAGAAATTTCTTTCTTATTCTAATGCTTTGCGGAGTAACCTCAACGAACTCATCATCGGTTATCCATTCGATTGCTTGTTCGAGGGTAAGGATAGTCGGCGGCTCAAGCCTTATTGCCTCATCAGCTCCGGAAGCACGCATGTTGGTAAGCTGTTTTGTCTTAGTTACATTAACATGCATATCATTAGCACGTGAATTTTCTCCGACAACCATTCCTTCATAAACTTTAGTACCCGGTTCAATAAAAAAGACTGAACGTTCTTGTAGTTTAAACATTGCATATGCAGAAGCAATACCGCCTTCCATAGCTACTAAAGCACCTCGCTGCCTATGTGCAATATCGCCTTTGTACGGCTCATAGCCTTCAAAATTATGATGAAGAATTCCGGTTCCTTTTGTATCAGTCATAAATTCAGCTCTGTAACCGATGAGACCTCGTGATGGAATGACAAATTCAAGTCTGGTATTTTCATTAAAGGTAAGCATGTTTTTCATTTCAGCTTTCCGCTTGCCGAGCTTTTCAATAACTACACCAACAAACTCTTCCGGCACATCAATTATAACATGCTCTACCGGCTCGCAAAGGACATCATCAATTTTTTTCATTATTACCTGAGGTTTGCTCAACTGCAGTTCATAACTTTCACGGCGCATATTTTCAACTAATATTGCTAGATGAAGTTCGCCTCTTCCGCTTACTTTAAACGAATCCGGAGAGTCTGTCATTTCAACTCTAAGACTCACATTAGATTTAAGTTCTCTCGAAAGTCTTTCACTCAAATTTCTTGTTGTTACATATTTGCCTTCTGTACCCGCAAATGGTGAATTGTTCACTATAAAATTCATTGTAATAGTCGGCTCATCGATTGCGACGAAAGGAAGTCTTTCCGGTATTGAAGGATCCGTTATTGTATCGCCAATATCTACATCATCAAAACCAGCAACAGCAGCAATATCTCCGGCGCTAAGTTCTTCAACTTCAACTCTCTTTATATTTTCAAAAGCATAAAGTTTCGTAATCTTTGTACTTGTTTTTTCATCTTCTTTAGAAATAAGAAGTACATTATCGCCTATGTGCACAGTTCCGCTGTGGATTCGTCCGATTCCTATTCTGCCGAGGTAATCGTTATAATCAATTGCAGAAATCAGCATTTGGAAAGTATCTTCCGAATTCGCTTCCGGTGGCGGAACATTTTTAATGATTGCGTCAAAAAGAGGGACTAAATTTTTACCTTCATCTTCAAGATTATTCTTTGCAACACCTTCTTTGGCAATAGCGAAGATGAAAGGAAAATCAAGCTGTTCTTCGGAAGCACCAAGCGAAATAAATAGGTCAAATACTTCATTAAGAACTTCATTAGGTCGAGCATCTTTTCTATCAATTTTATTTATAACAACAATCGGTTTTAATCCGAGGTCTAAAGATTTTTTCAAAACAAATTTTGTTTGAGGCAACGGTCCTTCTGCAGCATCAACAAGAAGTAAAACGCCGTCTACCATCTTCAAAGTCCGCTCAACCTCACCACCGAAATCAGCGTGACCCGGAGTATCAATAATATTTATTTTAATGTCTTTGTATTTAACACTAAGATTCTTTGCAAGAATAGTAATTCCACGTTCTCGTTCCAATGCATTTGAATCCATTACTCTCTTTTCAACATGCTGATTAGCACGCCAGGCTCCCGTCTGCTTCAGCATATGATCTACTAACGTAGTCTTACCATGGTCAACATGAGCAATAATAGCAATGTTCCTTATGTCGTCTCTTATTTTTTTCACACCATACCTAACTTATTAAAAAATGAGACCACAAATATATATATAAGATGAGGTAGTTACAATGGAAAGATGTGTCAGGTAATTATCTGAGTTGTCAGTGCAATTTCTTCTAAAATTGAAGTAACTCGCAGACAATCCTTCATTGAGCCGTTAAAAACTATTGATTTACCTTTAACATGAACTTCAAATGCATGACTTCTTGCCTGTTCATATGAACAGTTTACAGCTTTTATAAGTTGGCTAATTACTTCGTCGAATGTGTGCCAGTCATCGTTAAATAGGACAACCTTGCTTTCTAAGCCTATAGAAATATTTTCGGCAACATCAACATCGCCTATTGGTTTGTTTTCTAATTCTTTTTCCATGTTTAAAAAATAAAAATTTAATATAAGATTTTAAAGCACTTCTTCTATTCAAAATTCATTTTTTCGATAACTTGAGATGAGTTTGGTTTGATTTTATAACAATGTATGTTTATATTTTTTCAACAAAAATAAAACATTAAAACGGAGGTTTAATGAAAATAGCAGTTTGCGTTAGCCATGTACCTGACACTGCTACAAAAATCAAAATCGGTCAGGATGAAAAAACAATCGATTCCGCCGGTGTAACTTACATCATAAATCCATATGATGAATTCGCAGTTGAAGAAGCTCTGAAGACAAAAGAAAAATTCGGAGGTGAAGTTATCGTTCTTAGTGTTGGAAACGATGCAAACAAAGAAACCATAAGAAAAGCTTTAGCTATGGGTGCAGATCAAGGAATTCTTCTTAAGGATAATAATTCCAGAGATTCATTTTCAGTAGCAAAAGCACTTGCCGAAGAGATTAAAAATTTAAATTGTGAGATTGTATTTACCGGTAAACAGTCGGTCGATTACGATAATTCGATAACCGGTCAATTAATTGCTGAACTGCTGGGTTTTAATTGTGCTACTGTGGTTGTTGATCTGAAAATCGAAAACAATAAAGTAATTGCCGAGAGAGAAATTGAAGGCGGTAAGGAAGTTGTTGAAACGGAACTTCCGGTAGTTATCACCTGTCAGAAGGGATTAAATGAACCACGGTATGCATCTCTTAAAGGAATAATGGCTGCAAAGAAAAAAGTAATTGAAGAAAAACCAGCTGCATGTTCTGAAAACCTGGTAGAAATTATTAAAATGAAAAAACCGCAGGAAAAACAGCCCGGCAGAATAATCGGAACTGATTCATCCGCTGTTCCGGAACTTGTAAGACTTTTACATGAAGAAGCAAAAATTTTATAAAGGAAACAAATATGTCAGATAAAATTATCGGAGTACTCGAACAAAGAGACGGGAAATTAAAAAAAGTTTCCTTCGAAGTAGTAAACGTCGTTTCAAAATTATCTCAGGAATTAAATCTAGATGCGGAATTATTAGTAATCGGAAATGAGATAGAAAATCTTCATGAGCTTTCAGGCTATGGAATATCTAGGGTAACTCATTTTAAAAATGAAAATTTAAATTTCTACTCTACTTCTGGTTATTCGCAAATTATAGCTGATTATTCAAAAGAAATCGGCTCCAAGTATTTAATTTTTTCAAATACTTCATTAGGAAAAGATCTGGCTCCTGTTGTCAGCATAAAACTAAACGCTGGGTGCTTGATTGACTGTATCAACTTAATTACTGATTCTGAAGAAGTCGTGGCAACTAGACCCGTTTATGCCGGGAAAGCATTAGTCGACGCGAAGCTTAAAAGTGAAATAAAAATTATTACCATCAGACCAAATGTTTTTAAACCTAAATCAAACGGGCAACTGACTAAACTTAATGTTACAGTAAAAGATGTTACTTCACCTAATTTGAAATCAAAAGTTGTTGAGTTTAAAAAGTCGGAAGGTAAATTGGATGTAGCAGAAGCTGATATTATTGTTTCCGGCGGAAGAGGTCTGAAAGGACCAGAGAATTTCTATTTGGTAGAAAATTTAGCCGATGTACTTGGAGCCGCTGTAGGAGCCTCCAGAGCCGCTGTTGATGCAGGCTGGAGACCTCACAGAGAGCAAGTTGGACAAACCGGGAAAACTGTTACACCATCACTTTATGTTGCCTGTGGAATTTCAGGTGCTATTCAGCACCTTGCAGGAATGTCATCATCAAAATATATTGTAGCAATTAATAAAGATAAAGATGCGCCGATTTTTAGTGTCGCTGATTATGGAATAGCCGGAGACGTTTTTGAAATTCTTCCGGCTTTGACTGAGGAAATAAAGAAATATAAATGAGAATTATTAGGAGATTTTTAATTGCAAAAAGTTCAATGTGAGATTTTGGGATTGTCCTCCAGTCCTTCGACCGGAGGTGCATATGCGATTTTACTTAAAGAAATAAATGGAGTAAGAAGGCTGCCTATTATTATCGGCGCCTTCGAAGCGCAAGCTATTGCTCTGGAAATTGAAGGCATAAAACCACCGCGTCCATTAACACACGACTTAATTAAGCAGGTAATTGATAACCTCGGAGCAACTGTAGTTGAAATTATTGTTGATGAACTTCGGGAAAATACGTTTTATGCCAAAATTATTCTTGAAGTATCTGCTCTAACAAATGAAATTGACAGTCGACCAAGTGATGCAATTGCACTTGCAGTCAGAACTCAATCTCCTATTTATGTAGCTGAATCCGTTATGCAAATTGCAGCTTTTGTTCCCTCAGAAGAAACTGAAAAGGAAGCAGCATTTAAGAACGAAAGTGAAAAAGTAGAAGAAGAAAAGCCTAAGACCAAGGATGCAAAAATCGCAGCACTTCAAAACAAATTAAGAGAAGCTATTGATGCAGAAGAATATGAAAGAGCCGCAAAGTTAAGAGATGATATTCAAAAATTAATGGGGAACAACTAAATCTTAAGCAAAAACCTTTTCACCGATGTGGCATTCTAAGCATTTCTCTTGAGAACAATAAGCTCTGTAAAGCTCAATCATGCCTTGATATAAAACTGTGCGGCGCCATGCATCATTCAAATGTAATGTATCGGCAACTTCGCTTACTAAATTATTTTCATTCCTTTGATAATAATTTAGATAAAGCTTTATTACTTTAACACTTAATTCTCTCTGCTTGAAAATCTCAAAATACAATGAGATAATAGGTAGAATAGTGTTAATGATTATTTCATCTGCTCTTGATTCACCGATTAAATAATCAATTGTCGATTGTGCAGGCTGATCAAAAACATAATGACGAGTCCAGAAACCTTCGGCTTTTATGGTAAACATAGAACGCAAATATCTTGTAAGCTGCTTCTGATTAGAACTTTTCTTTACGGCGTCAAGAATTTGACCGATTAAATTTTTCTTAAGCAGTTTATAAATTAATCTTGCACCTCCGGCAATTCTAATTGTAGGAAAATTTCTTGGTCTTAATCTAAAAAAATGCCATTGTGCAGGATGAAAAGTTCTGTTATCGTAAAGTGGTTTTATTTTATTCCACATTTCGAAAAGTTCTTTTGTATATGATGATGTCTCTTCGTCCGGAAGATTCTGCACATCAGGTATCAACCCGCTAATTTTAAATAAAGCTGCTTCAATAGTTAATACATATTTTTCACAGTCTATCTTGTTAAAAAAATTCACATCCGCAGATTTAGCCAAAGCTCTCATCATATCCTTATTCTTTGAATATCCCAGGGCTTCGAAAATAGATTCATAGATTAATTGAATCCATAAATTTTTATTACTAAAATCTTTTTGGAAAAAGGTACGACTATAAAAGTTCTCGTCGAAATCATAATTGATTACTGGTTCTTTTATATTCAGCTCTTGAAAGTAGACTAATTCTTTTAACCTGAAGAAAAATGCTTCTTTCTTTTTATTAAATCTCTTCTTACCAAGATCATAAACAAAATTTAATTTATCAATGTCCTTGATTTCATCATTATTTTCTATACAAGGCAGGCTGTATGATCCTTTCTTTCTTTCTGATAAAATTGCGGAGTGAACGCTTTTAACCAAGTCTTCTTCTAGAAAGTCTGCAAGAGAGATGGATGGAATTTTTCTGCCTTCAGCGGTAAAAACGAATGGCTCATTCTCTTCATTGTTTAATGCGGCATGAAGAATTACTGAGCTATATCTTTTATTATAATTATGACCATGTGCTTTCCAATCCGAAAAATCATTGTCGATCTCAACGTCACCGGAATAAGTAATATTCCCTATTTTGATTTTTGCATTCTTAAAATCCGGTCCGCTTAAATCTTTGTTTGCAATCCCGGAATCAATAATTTCAATAGGGATATCTTCTTTAGTAACCAGATCTTTTGCAAACTTTTTCTCATTCCAGATTTCATAAAGGAATTTCTCCAATATCTTGCGTTCTTTCTTCATACCATTCTCCCCTTTATTTTATTCAAGATAATATTCTTAAATATCAACAGGCGCTTTTTATTTACACACTGTGTCATAATATCCCTCTTAATATAACAAGAACAATTTTGGAAATAGTTAATTCATTTATATAAACATATAAAATTTTTTATCTATTTAAAAGTTCCGCAATTATTTTGTTTAAGTTGGATAATTCTTCCTGTGCAGCTCCGGCAAAATCTTGATTAGTCGATTTATAAATTATTCCCCGACTTACGTTGATAAGGAAATCCTTCCTGCCGTTTTTTTTGAATGTCATAACAACATCTTCAAGGCTTCCGCCTTGCGCCCCAATACCCGGCAATAATACGGGAAGTTCAAAGAATGATTTTATGTTATTTTGCAGTTCTTCAGTTTTAGTTGCACCGAAAACAATTCCGCAATTCCGGTTTGTATTCCATTGGTTAACTTTTTGGATAACTTTCTGAAAAAGGTAGGAACCATCTTCAAGTTTCAGTTTTTCAAAATCCAATGCACCCGGATTTGAGGTTAGTGCAAGGATAAAAATCAGCTTATCTTTATTCTTAAAAAAAGGAGAAACCGAATCTTCTCCCATATATGGATTCACTGTGATTGAATCAAAATTTAAATTTTCCAAGATGGCTTTGGAATACATTTGAGATGTATTGCCGATATCTCCCCGCTTAGCATCTGCAATTTTCAACAAATCATCGGGAATAAGAGTAAGAGTTTTTTCGAGAGTCTGCAAACCATTATACCCGTCTCTTTCATAAAAAGCAAAATTCAATTTGAATGCAGCAGCAGAATCGGAACAAGCTTCAATTATCTGTTTGTTAAATTCAAAAACCGGATTTTCCATTCCTTTTAAATGAACTGGAATTTTATCGATGTCGGTATCCAGCCCCACGCAAATAAATTTTCCTTCCTGATTTTTCTTCTTTAATTTTTCTATTGCAATCATATTTATCAAGTGTAGTTTTTTCTTGTTCGATAAATGTTTGCAGCAATTCCAAGCATTAAAATATCTGCAAGCAGAGAACTCCCTCCGTAACTAACAAATGGAAGAGGTAACCCAATTACGGGCATTATACCGACAACCATTCCAACGTTAATTAAAAAGTGGACAAAATAAATTGCCAGAATGCCGATAAGAGTTAAGCTCAGAAATTCATCTTTTGCAGAAGATGCCAGCTTTAATATTCGCATAAATAGGTAAAGGAACAAAGTCATAACTATTATTGTTCCGATAAATCCAAACTCCTCGCCGATTACACAATAAATAAAATCCGTCCACTGTTCAGGAATAAACTGAAGCTGTGTTTGGCTGCCTGCGAGAAATCCTTTGCCCCAAAACCCGCCCGAACCTATTGCAACCTTAGCCTGGATTGCATTGTAGCCTGCGCCTAGCGGATCAGCACCAGGATTAATAAAAGATCTTATTCTTGTCTGCTGATGAAGACTTAATGCTCTAAAAAGGTAAGTAGTGAAAAATCCTGCACCAACGTTTAATGCAAATATTGACCCGCTAAAGAGAATATCTTTCTTAAAAAATAATAAGGCTACAATTACAAGAATGAGCGATCCGATAAGATAGTATAAATCAAACAATGAAGATATTGCAACAATCGCTGGTGATAGTACAACAAACAAACCGAACAAGCTAATACCTTTCCAGAAAATCATGGCAAGTATTAATCCGAAAAAGATAAATGAAGTACCGAGATCCGGTTCGAGCATTATCAAAATAACGGGAAATAATCCGACTGAAAGAGCAATTAAAATATCTTTGAAAGACTCAATGTTAGTATTCTTTCTACTTAGAAAATATGCAAGCGCCAATACAGTTCCAAGCTTGGCAATCTCTGATGGCTGAAATCCCAAGCCTTCCAATCCAAGCCAGCTCTTCTGACCAGAAATTCTTTTCCCGATTACAAGCACAACCACCAGCAGCAATAAAGATAATACATAAGTTGGGATTGCAAGTGTCTTAAATGTATTCGTCGGTAAAGAATAAATTACAAAGAATAATACGAATGATCCTATACCCCAAATTATTTGTTTTTGGAAATTACCAGCAGCATGCGGATTATTTAGTGTCGAACTGTAAATTGCCGCAAGCCCTATGCAGAATAAAATAGCTGCCGGAATAAAAATCCCAAGATCAAACTTATCATTTAACTTATAATCAATGCGCAACTGCTTCTCCAATTAAATTTTGAGGAAGTTCGGGCTGCAATTTCTTTTCTATTTCTTTCAGTTTATCTTTTTCAAGATAAGCTTCAATCATTCTCTTCGCAATTGGTGCGGCATAAGTTGCACCAAATCCGACGTTCTCAACAAGTACAGCTACCGCAATTTTCGGATTATCAAAAGGGGCAAATCCGATAAACCATGCATGATCTTTTCCGTGAGGATTTTGAGCTGTTCCGGTTTTACCTGCAATCTGAATATCCTTATCCTTTATACCTGCCGCAGTACCGGAACCGTTGACTACTAAAAACATTCCTTGCTTTACAATGTTGAAGATGCTATCCCGGATTCCCAAATCAATTTTTTTATAAGTAAACGGCACAAGCTTCTTATCTTTGTTAGTAAGATAACCGCGCACAAGATGCGGAGTATAAGTTACACCATCGTTAGCTATCAAAGAGCAATACTGAACTAATTGGATTGGTGTAACACTAACTTCTCCCTGACCAATTCCCAAACTTGCCATAATGCTTTTAGGCCAATCAGGTCCGTATAATTTTTGATAGTAAGCCACACTTGGAATAAAGCCTGCTGATTCGTCATCAATGTCTAACCCGGTCTTTCTCCCAAAACCAAAACGCCTTGCATAAATTTCCCATTCAGGCATTCCGATTTTGTAAATAAGATTATAGAAGAACACATTGCACGAATGTTCAATGGCGTGAATTACATTTACGGTGCCATGGGCTGCATCGTCTTTAAAATATCTTCCGAAAAAGGTTTGACCTCCCCTGCAATCAATAGTAAAGGAAGTAGTAATATCGCCCTGGTCTAAAGCTGCAATAGCTTCCATTATTTTGAAGGTAGATCCCGGAGGCAATGCTGCAGATGTAACACGGTCAAAAAAAGGTTTATCTGGATCGGTGTATAACTTTCTTAAATAATCTTTAGAAGTAACATAAGCAAATTCATTGAGATCAAAATCTGGAGCGCTGGCAAATGCTAAAATTTCTCCGGTTTTCGGATCCATTGCAACAGCAGCACCTCTTCTCCCTTTGAGAGATTCCTCTGCAACTCTTTGGACGTCAGAATCGATACCAAGAACGAGATCTTTGCCTTTTATTGCTGGTATATCCTCAGCACCGTCTTTAAACTTACCGATTTCGCGTCTTCTTGAATCGACTAAAACATAATTGTAGCCTTTAACTCCCCGCAGAAATTTTTCATAAGCTTTTTCTATACCACTATAGCCTATCATATCTCCAGGCTTATAATAGTCCTTATGTTTTTCTAAAAGCCGGGGAGTAATTTCTCTTACATAACCAAACATATGGGAGCCTTGAATGCCGGCAGGATAACCACGCTGCATTTCAACAACATAATCAACACCCGGCAGATGCTCGGAGTTCTCTTCAAGCCAAGAAACTGCTTTGAAATCAATATCCCGTTTAATTCTAACAGGTATAAATTTCGAGTAGATTCGATTTTCTTTTAAAATCTTATTGATATATCCTGGCTGCTCATCAATAACGGTTTCTATTACTTTGTTTAAAGAAGTATCGTATTCGGCAGGAGTAATTCTTAATGTGTAAGCAGGGACATTACTTACAACAACATTCATATTCCTATCGTAAAATACACCTCTTAATGGAGTTATTTCGATAGGCTTAATAGCATTTTCCGCGGCTTTCTCTTTATAATCGGTATGCTCTATTATTTGCATCTGGAAAAGTCTAAATCCAAGTAATGCAAAAGCGCTGACAATTATAAAATAAACGATTGATTTCCTCGAAACTGAGGCAAACCGATCCTCGTTCAACTTATACTCCGTTTTGGATAAAACATGATTACAAATATGCCAAGAACCGCAGTATAAATGCCAGGCAAAATTCCTTGCTCAAAAAGTAACCTCACAAGACTTGTATTCAAATCTATAGAAGAAAAGAAAGAGCTCACGACTAAATCAACCACAGAACAAAGAAAAACTATGAGCATGAAAATATAAGACTTGAAATAATTTTCCCTTTTGTTTTCATTTGAAAAATAACCGGCAATAAAGCCGGCAAGCGTTTTAGACAACATCGTACTGCCCAAAAGACTTCCAGTAATTAGATCGAACAGCAGACCATAAATAAAACCAAGAACGGTACCGTAAATCTGTCCGCAGCTCATTGAATAATAAACAAGCAGGACCATTATTAAGTCCGGCACAACCCCATGGATAGCAATTAAAGGTACAATCGTTGTTTGGACAATCAACAATGGAAAGAAAAGAACAATCGACCAAATGTACTGTGAGCGCATTTACTTATTAATTTTTGATATTTTTCGTTTGTAAAAATTCAGTTGCTCGCCATCTTCAATTTTACTCTCAACAATAGCAACTACAAAAACATGTTCTGTTTTAATGAAGTCCACAAATGGATTTATTTTGACCTCATTAAAAATACCGGTCTCTACTTTACTTAATCCGATAACGCTGCCAACCGGAATTGGAATGTCGACAATCGAACTAAGTTGAGAAGTTTCAATTCTGTCGCCTGGTTCAATATCGTATGTTTTCGGTATATCAATCATAACCAGGTCTGCACCATTCCATTTCATTATGCCTTCAACGCGGCTTCTTTCATCTTGAACAGTTAACTTCAGATCAAGATTTTTAAGAGTTCTCACAATGGAAAAATTATTCGAAGTTGAATTTACAATACCGACAAGACCGTGATCATTTATAACAGGCATCCCGGGTTCAACGCCGTTCTTCTTACCGATGTTAAGAGTGTATGTACCTTGAGATCTAGATAAAGATTTTGAAACAACAGTTCCTGCAATTAGAGGAAGATTAGTTGTATCCTTAAGTCCGAGTAATCCTTTTAATTCTGCATTTTCAATTCCGTACTTCCTCAATTCGTTAACTTGAAGCATTAGTTCGGCGTTCAACTTACGAAGGCTGGCATTATCACTTTTTAAACCACCTATATTAACAACATCAGATATTACTGAAGTGAAAGCTGCAAAACTGCCGAAAGCGAGTGATCTTACTTTTCTTGCAGCTGGCTTTTGGTTTAACGACATGGTTATCAGGCTGATAATCAACAGTATTACAAGGATAATGTATTCTTTAAAATTTTCCCATACCGTAGAAAAGAATCGGAACATTAATATCTTCTATTTCTGATTAATACTTTCGAGAAATGATTTAGGTTGTCGATAACTTTTCCGGCTCCCCGTACAACAGCAGTTAGCGGATCTTCGGCAACATGAACAGGTAAGTTGGTTTCCATTCTAATTCTTTCATCAAGCCCCTTCAACAATGCCCCCCCGCCGGTAATCATTACTCCTCTATCAAGTATATCTGCTGAAAGCTCCGGCGGTGTTCTTTCTAGCGATTGTCTTACAGCATCTACAATTTGTACAATCGCTTCGTTCAAAGCTTCTCGTATCTCAACAGAACTTACTTCAGTTGTTTTTGGAACTCCTCCGACAAGATCTCTTCCCTTTACTTGAATAGTAATTTCTTCTTTTAAAGGAACTGCTGAACCAACTTCACATTTAATAGCTTCTGCAGTCCGCTCACCGATTAAAATATTATGATTTTTTTTGAAGAACTGCATGATGGCATAATTCATTTCGTCACCTGCGATTCTTATAGATTCTTCATTAACAATACCGGAGAGAGCAATAACTGCAATTTCTGTAGTTCCTCCTCCAATGTCGATTATCATGCTGCCTACCGGAGCTTCGACATCAATTCCAATTCCAATAGCCGCAGCCATTGGTTCGGCAATCAAGTGAACTTCCTTGGCACCGGCATGCTCTGCACTGTCCCGTACTGCTCTCTTTTCAACTTCTGTTACGCCGCTAGGAACGGCAACAACAACTCTTCTACTTGTTAATACGCCGGCTCTGACCATCTTAATAAAAGCTCTTATCATGCCTTCGGCAATTTCAAAGTCGGCAATTACTCCGTCGCGCATTGGTCTGGTAACCCGTATTTCTTTATGCTCTCTTCCTTGCATCTCTTTTGCTTTGTTGCCAAGAGCGATGATCCGTTTAGTGTTCCTGTCGAAGGCAACAATCGACGGCTCATTTAAAACAATGCCCTTACCTTTTACGTAGATAAGAGTATTAGCAGTGCCGAGATCAATGGCTATATCAGCCGAGAAAAAATCAAAAACTCCCATAAAACCTCTTAGTGTTTAAAGTGTCTTATTCCAGTAAAGACCATTGAAATATTATTTTGATTAGCAGCTTCAATAACTTCGCTATCCCTTACGGAACCGCCAGGTTGTATTACTGAAGTTGCACCGTACTTAATTATCTCTAGTAAAGTATCCGGAAAAGGAAAAAATGCATCTGAAGCAGCAACAGAATTTTTTAAATCAAGTCCATGTTCCTGAGATTTAAGATAAGCAATCTTCGCTGAGTCAAGCCTTGACATTTGTCCGGCACCTACGCCGAGTGTTACTTTGTCTTTTACAAAAACAATTGAATTGGATTTAGTATGCTTTGCAACTATCCACGCAAATTTAAGATCCTCAAGTTCTTTATCCGTTGGTTTCTTGTTAGTGGCAACTTTAAGCTGTTCTTCAATTAAAGTCAGCCTATCGGCATCCTGGGCAATAACACCGCCCGGAATATTCCGGAAAGTTATTTTATCTTCTCTCACAGATTTTAATTGGCGAAGAAGTCTTCTGTCTCTTTTCTTTGCTAATACTTTTAGTGCACCTTCGGTATAACCGGGGGCGCAGATAATTTCAAGAAAAATTTCGTTGAGTTTTGTCGCAAGCTGTTCGTCAACCGTATTTGTAAAAGTAACAATACCGCCGAATGCTGAAACCGGGTCGCATTTTAATGCTTTGGTATAGGCATCAAAAGGATCGCTGCCTGTAGCTGCACCAGCGGGATTCTGATGCTTGATTATCGTACATGAATTTTCTCCAAGCTCTTCGACCAATTCTACTGCTGCAAGAAGATCTAGAATGTTATTGTATGAAATTTCTTTGCCGTGGAAGACTTCAAAATATTCTCCAAACTTGCCGTACAACGCAGCTTGCTGATGAGGATTCTCACCATAACGAAGTACTTTTTCTTTTGGGAAATTTATTCTGATATGAGTCGGTTCAATTTCGAATTTCTTTTCAAGGTAGTTTGATATATAGGTATCATAATTTGCAGTATGAGAAAATGCGGCTACAGCAAGATTCTTTCTTGTAGATTCACTTACTTCGTCTTTCCTAAGTTCTTCTAGAAAGGGATCATATTGATTCGGATTTGTAAGAATGGATACAAACTTGTAATTCTTTGCAGAAGCTCTAATCAAGCTTGGACCTCCAATATCGATATTCTCAATTATGTCATCAAGAGAAGAGCTTGGATTTTCCGCAGTCTTTACAAATGGATATAAATTTACACAGACAATATCAATAGGCAGGATTCCGTTCTGTTCCGCCTGCTTTTGGTCTTCTTCATTGTCTCTTCTAAAAAGAATCCCGCCGAAAATTTTCGGATGCAAGGTTTTGACTCTGCCATCAAAAATTTCCGGTGAATTTGTATGTGAGCTGATTTCCGTTACATCAATGCCGGAACCTTTCAACTGCTTTGCAGTATTTCCGGTCGCAAGTATTGTATAATTTAATTCGTTTAAAGATTTTGCAAACTCAACTATCTTTGACTTATCTGAAACACTAATCAACGCTAATTTCTTCAACTTCATTTACCTCACTTATTTTCACAAATTAATCAATAATAACCACACGCTCATTTATTATCTTCACTTTACCTTCAGCAAATTTTCCGACTACGTACGGTAAAATTTTATGCTCTATCATTAAAACTCTCTCCGCAATTTCTTCCGGAGATCTGACATTAGAAATATCTACGCACTGTTGGGCAACTATTTTACCATGATCATAAACCGGATCAACAATATGAACAGTTGCACCGGAAACTTTTGCTGATGACTTGAACACAGCTTCATGAACATTCATTCCGTACATTCCTTTACCTCCGAATGACGGCAGCAAAGCTGGATGAATATTAATAATTTTATTTTCGAACCGCTTCACAAAATCAACGGGAATCAATTTCAAATATCCGGCTAGGACAATGAGTTCTACTTTAAGTTCTTCAAGCAATCCGCCAAGTTGATCATAAGTAATGCAACCTTCCTTACTGCCGATACTGAAAACCGGGATCGAATTTCTTTTCGCAATTTCAAACGCAGGGCAATTTAACTTATCGCTTACAACAGCTTCAACATCAATTGACTTTATCTTTTGCCGGTAATCAAGAATTGCCTGAAGATTAGAACCTCTACCGGAAACAAAAACGGCTATCTTCAAAATATTTTTAAAAAATTTTTAGTTTAATTAAATTAAATATAATCAATATTTATTTAGAACTAATTGCCTTGAATAAAAATATCAACCTTCAGAAGAAGTAAGGGCAAAAATTAAATTCTCCAGTTTCTTTTGATAATCATAATCCGAGAAGCTTTTGGCTTCATCAATATAACTTTTAACAGCGTCTTTATTACCCAGCTTTGCTTCAGCTCGTGCGGCATAAAAACATGAATATGGTTCAATCCATTTTTCAGATGACACATCAAGTGCTTTTGAGGTCAAGGCATAGCTTAGAGATTCTTGATATTTTTCAAGAAGAAAATAAGCCTCGCTTAAGTTTAATGATACCTCAGCTTTCATTCTATCAGTCTTCACCTGATTAAGTAAATCTGAGAGAGAATCAGCAGCGGATTTATACTTACCATCATCTATCAAGTTGGAATATTTTATCAAATTAATTTCAGTCTCGGCTAAAGGTCTTTTGCTATAAATTTCTCCCTGTCTCTTTGCAAAGATATCATCTTCAATATCCATATTACCATTTCCAGTTAGATCAAAATATTTTACAGCTTCTTTCCTATCTCCGGAAATCTCATTACAAATAGCCAACCTATAATAAGCAATTCCTTTATAATCGCTGTCGCGGGTTGAGGATAAAAATATTTGATAATAACTCTCG
Source organism: Bacteroidota bacterium (assembly GCA_021815405.1). Lineage (GTDB taxonomy): Bacteria > Bacteroidota > Ignavibacteria > Ignavibacteriales > Ignavibacteriaceae > FEN-1297. Next base: position 90,453 of record JAKAGV010000007.1, on the reverse strand, counting down.
GCAGCTTTGAAATGATTCTCCTTGAAATTAACATCGCCCATCAGGAAATTAGAAAAGGAAATTATTTGTGAAAAGCTTGTATCCTTGGATTTTAAAACTTTTTCAAGAAGATTGCCTGCATCATCAAGCTTTCTTCTTTTAATATCGAGCGCTGCAAGCGAATAGCTGAATAGTATGTTGCGCGGATATAAACCGACAAGATTTTGAAGTAAATGCGCAGCAGAATTATAATCGAAATAATAATCTGTAAGAATCTGAGATAGATAATATTCTGCTTCGGTTTTAGCAAGATCGCCTGACTTAGCCGCTATCTTAATATACTTCAATCCGGTCTCTTTATCACCATGGATGCCGGCTAAACTTAAAGCCCATCTGAATGCTGAAGGAATTTGACCAACACCAAAGTTGTATAAACCCAAACCAAGATATGCATCGTAAAAAGTTGGATCAAGCTGAAGCGTGCGGGATAAATATGATTCCGATTTCTTGCTTGCCCAAACAGCATCTAAAAACTTTTCAGCTTTAGCAAAAGCGATTGTTCGATAACTGTAATCAGATCCTAAGATATAAAGAATTGAAATGTTATCAGGTTTCTTATCCAAAATATTTCTGGCTTTATCTATTGCTGAGTCAGAATATTCAACAAAATTCTTATAGCTTTGATCATCATGATTACTTAAATAATACCAAAGGTAAATTCCGGCTTGATAATGAAAACCGCGGGGATCATCCGGGTACCTTTTTATCATTCCCTTAAAAACTGTTTCCGCCTTATTCCAATTAAAATTGTATTCATATTCCAAGCCCCTCTTTATTGCTTGATTCATGTATGGCTGAGAAAAAATTTCAATCGGTAAAAAAAATAAGAAGACAAACAGCAAAACAGATTGTTTAAACATTTTATGTAAAATTATCAGATTATAAATTTAAATTAAAAACCCACAACTAGAATTTATTCATGTTCCGTGGAATTTTTCTTATCTTCCGCATACTGAAGTGAAGCTTTAACAAATTGTCTGAATAACGGATGAGCTTTAGTTGCTCGTGATTTTAATTCCGGATGGAACTGACAACCAAGGAACCACCTATATCCGGGTAATTCCATAATTTCAACAAGTTCCCTATCCGGTGAAACGCCGCTTAAAACCATTCCGTGCTCGACAAGTTTAGCTCTAAATTTATTATTTACTTCATAACGGTGTCTATGTCTTTCTGAAATCAAATTAGATTTGTAAGCTTCCATAGCTTTGGTTCCTTCCTGAACGGCACACGGATAAGCACCAAGACGCATAGTTGCACCCATGTTTTTTACGTTCTTTTGATCGGGCATCAAATCAATTACAGAGTAGTTCCCTTTTTTAAATTCTGAACTATTTGCTTTAGAAATTCCACAGACATTTCTCGCAAACTCAATCACCGCTAACTGCATCCCCAAACAGATTCCGAAAAACGGTAAATCATTTTCACGTGCATATTGAATGGCTTTAATCTTGCCTTCGATACCTCGCTCCCCAAAACCCGGAGCTACAAGTAAACCGCTGACACCTTGAAGGAGTTTTGCAGGATCTTCAGTATCAAACAATTCTGCGCTTACGGTTCTAACTTTTACCTTTGCATTATTTTCTGCGCCTGCATGAATGAACGCTTCCATTATGCTTTTGTAGGCATCCATATGATCGACATATTTTCCGCAAAGAGCAATTTCAACAGTCTTGGTTGGATTTTTAACTTTTGAAACGAAATCGTCCCAGTCATCAAGTTTGGTTTTTCTATCCGGCAAGTGAAGCCTATTAATTACGAGCTGATCAAGTTTTTCTTTGTTAAAAACTAGGGGTACCTCATAAATTGAAGAACAATCATAGGCAGAAATTACTGCTTTGGAATCAACATTACAGAACAAGGCAATTTTATCTCTTATTTCTTTTGATAATTTTTTCTCCGAACGGCATATTAAAACATCCGGTTGAATGCCAAGCTCAAGAAGATTTTTTACGCTGTGCTGGGTTGGTTTGGTCTTCAATTCTCCGGCAGAAGCAATATAAGGAACAAGTGTAACATGGATGCTCAAAGTATTTTTTCTGCCAAACTGCATCATCAACTGTCTTATGGCTTCAATAAAAGGAAGGCTTTCAATATCGCCAACTGTTCCGCCAATCTCGCTGATGATTATATCGTATTCGCCAAGCTCGCTTAGCTTAATCATCCGCTGCTTTATCTCATCTGTAATATGAGGAATTACCTGAACGGTTGCGCCGAGGTAGTCGCCTCTTCGCTCCTTTGTAATAACATCATTATAAACCTGACCTGTAGTAGTATTGTTTAACTTGGTCATGTTTACATCAAGGAAACGCTCGTAATGACCGAGGTCAAGATCAGTTTCAGCGCCGTCATCCGTAACATAAACCTCACCATGTTGGAACGGATTCATTGTTCCAGGATCTACATTTATGTAAGGATCAAATTTTTGAATTGTAACTTTAAAACCGCGCTGTTTAAGAAGAAGTCCTAAAGATGAGGCAGTTATTCCTTTTCCTAATGAGGATACGACACCGCCTGTGACGAATATAAATTTAACTTTATTTTTGGGGGACATTTTTACCGTTTTTGTTTTCCAAATATAGAACTTCTGAGAATTAATTTCAATTTAAAACTCTGTTAAAAATAGATTTTACAATTTTTTTAAAGAAACTAATAAAAGATAGTTTAGAAATGAAATAAAGGTATAATGGATCTAGCCAATTAAATCCTAGATAACTTATACCTTTATACTCATAAATAAAGCTTTTTCTCGTTAGGCTTTTGAAATTAAGTCTTTAACAAACTGAGTTGTTACCGACTTAGGTCTTATAATCGGACTTAACATTGCCCGGTTCACAACGGCTTGCGCAGTCAATCCAAGACTTCTTGAAACGGCAAACACAACAGTGTAGTAGGAAAATTCTTTTAAACCGTAATGATAAAGCATCGATCCTGATGCAGCATCCACGTTTGGATAAGGATTCTTTATTTTTTCTACTTTCTTCAACTCTTCAGGAACAATTTCAAAAATGCTTTTAACTGTTTTGAATATCGGATCATCCGGAAAATGTTTACTGCCGAAATTTAGAAATGCCTCAAACCTCGGATCGGTAACTCGAAGTACCGCATGACCATATCCTGGAATTACTTTACCGGCATTTAAAGTGTCCCAAACAATTTCTTTAATCTGTTCTTTAGAAGGAGTGCCGCCGTATTTTTCCATAGTTTCAAGAATCCACTTTAAGCTTTCTTGGTTTGCAAGCCCATGAAGCGGTCCTGCTAATCCGTTAAAGCCTCCGGATAAAGAATAGTAAAGATCGGACAAAGCAGAATTAATTGTTTGAGTAGTAAGTGCGCTTACATTTCCGCCCTCATGGTCACAATGAGCAACCAGGTAAAGCCGCATTAAATCCCGGAACTCCTCACCACCCTCAATTCCCAGCATGTGAACATAATCGCCGGTAATATCCATATCAGGATCTGGTGCAATTATATTTCCTTTATTAAATCTTAATCGATAAACTGCAGCAGCAATTGCTGGAATTCTAGCGACAATATTCAAAGCATCTTCCAACATAGCTTTCCAGTAATCTTCCTTCTTTAATCCGCTTTCATACTGATTAAAGAAGATAGATTCCTTTTGCATCGATAGAATAGCTGTGTCTAACATCGCCATCGGGTGAGAATCTTTCGGCATTGCTTTAAGAACATCCCAGACATAGGATGGAACCTGTTTCCGCTTTTTCATATCCTCGCTAAAATCCTTCAATTCATCCTTTGAAGGCAAATCACCGGTCAGCAGCAGATAAAAAATTTCTTCAGGAGTTTTATCTACAAGTTTAATTAAATGAGTACCGCGAATAATTAGCCCTTCATCTTGAGGGACACGGGATGTATCACAAATTAAAGAACGTACGCCTCGCATACCGCCGTAAGCTTGGGCAACAGTAACTTCAGATAAAACTTTATTCCCTCCTTTTTCAACCAATGCTTTGGCTTCCTGTCTCCATATAGCAATTTTCTTATTGAGATTTTCAAAAATAATTGACATTACATTTCCTTTGATTAACGCTGTGAAAAAAATCTTCCCAATTTAGGCGGTAAACTTAGTCGTTTTAGATTTTGAATTCAATAACCTTCAACTTAAAATATGTTGTAGCCGATCCCAAAGTTAACTGTATTGATTGCTGAGATATTCAGATCGGCATTTATAAAAAATCCGCCTAATGTAAATGCACCGCCGGCTAAAATTCTAAAAGTGTTCTTACCGCGCAGATTAAAGTTAATATTTAACTGATATTGATTTCCATTATTTGAATTCGACGGCGGATTATACTGGTAGTTTACGTTTAGTAAGCTGCTTTCAAATTGAAATCCACCGTACAAATCAAATATTCCAAAATCTTTGCTAACCTGAATGGCAGCAGAGTAAGCAGTGGCAGACAAAAATTCTACTCCGTTTGTATCATCAATACTAAATTTTTGAAAAGAAAATTCACCTGCAACATTTATAGGAAGCGAAGTGAAATATTGATTCAAGTTATGTCTTATTCCAAAACCGAAATAACCTGTAGTACCAAAATTTCCTATGTGGATTGGCGGAAACCACCGTATTAAAATCTCGCTGCCAAGGAAATAACCGATATTCAATTGAGGTACGAAAAGCGGAGCAATGTTCGTATTGGCAACACTTCCAAAAGTATCGTATTCTCTCGTCTCATGGATTGGATAAGCAAACAAACCGCCGATTGTAAGCGTATCATTTATATCAATGATAGCTTTTCCAGGATCTCTGCTTCCGAAAATTGTTGGAGCGTTATTTACAGTTGCCTTCGCACCAACGTTGTAGCTTTGTCCGTTTGTATCTATAACTGCTGTTGTTTGATAAACCGCATTGAAAGCCTTTTCCGCAGATGGGATAAAAGTTCCGTTTGATTGAATGCTGAATGAAATATGAAATCCTTTTTCGGAATTCTCCGGCAATTTTGCAGAATGAAAAAGCCCGGAATTAAAAGCCGCACCGTAAATATCAATAAAAGGCTGAAGATAAGATTGAGCATATTCCCCTGCTACCAAGCTAAGTTTTTCATTCAGATCTTGAGAATGAATACTTATAGTTAGAAGTAAAATAAAAATCGATACAGTTTTCTTCATTAAGATTTTTTTTTTTGCAATATAAGAATTTAATCCGCCGATTTATTTGATATTCGAATTTCTTCGATGTTCATCACACAAAAAATTAGCCCTCAATAAATCAGTACAAATAAAATAGTCAAAAATTATTGCTGAATAATTAATATATTTGCATTTTATTAAATATGGCTTCAGTTAAACCGGAAGGGATATACTTTCGTCTAAAGATTTGGTTGGAATGTTATGCTTCTTTCCGGTGTCTAAGTGACGCGTTGTTATAATTTTCTTTCAATAATTAAAAGAAAATAATTTGGCTTTAACGATTGATATAAAGAAAAATAAGTTTTTTATAATACTTTTAACAACGGGGATTATTTTAATCTCCGCTCTTGGAAGTCTTCATGCTCAGGATACAACTTCCAGTCTCGCCTTCAAGAAGAATCGTCCGGATAACAGAGTTTATTTTTACTATCATCCCGACCTTTCTTACCAGCTTTGGCAGCAGTTTAATCTTAGAAAAGAAGCTAATGCCGGCAATGCTCTCGCTGAGCATGAACTTGGATTGCGCTACATTCTCGGCGAAGGCTTCCCTGCCGACACTGTTCAAGCCGCTTACTGGATACACAAAGCTGCCGAGCAAAATTTACCAGGAGCTTGTTATAATTATGGAATACTTTTAAATAACGGCTGGGGGGTGCCATGGAATCCTTTCCAGGCATTTAAATATTTTTTAATAGCCGCTCGCAACAGCATGCCTCAGGCAGAATACATGATTGGAATATCTTATACAGATAATCTGCTTGTGGAGCGCAATTGGTCCGAAGCATACTACTGGATTAAAAAATCTGCTAACGATGGCTTTAAGCCGGCAAAAGAAACTCTTGCAAACTTTATAAAGAATATTCCGCTTTCAAAGATTGACACAACTATCAATGAAGCCAATCATCAGGATAGTTCCAATTATGCACAGAATAATAGCAGCTATTCTCAAACAAACACAAAAGTAGATCCCAAACTTAGTAATCAATCTTCTATCGGTTCCTCGAGCAATTTAGTTTTTATTGATTTCAGTACTGTTACCGATTCAATTAAAGAAATACCGAACCGCTTGCTGCTTCAAGACCTGCTTCATGAAGGCAATGATTCGCTTGCAACTGCACTTCATCTTACTGAAAAGAAAGATACAACTTTTGATTTCGATTCATCCGCAGTAAAGCTGTTAATAAAATTTGCCGAAGCTGGAAGCCCCGAAGCTTTAACTCTACTCGGCAGAATGTATGAACTCGGAGTTTATTTTCCTAAAGATTTAATCAGAGCTTCGGATTATTATATCAGAGCAATGAAACTTGATTCTCCACGCTCACCTTTCTTCTTATGGAAAATGATAAAAGAGCCTAATTATTTTGACGAGCTAAAAAGAAGAGTTGATAATAACGATCCGCGCGCAATGTTTGTCTGGTATGGCTTAGTTACTTCCGGCTTGGATGAGCAAATTACCGAAGCCGATGCAGTTAAGCTTCTTGAAAAATCCGCTTCGATGAACTATCTGCCAGCTATGAATGAGATTGGTCTTGATCTTTACACTGGTAAGTACTTAAAGCAAGACCGCAATAAAGCAATCGAAGTTTGGCAGCTTGCAAAAAATATGGGAAGCAAAGAAGCCGCAGTTAGAATTGATGTAGCAGAAATTTATGGTTTTGTAAAATCTTCCGATTATCAAAATGCAATTGATAATCTTAATAAAGCGATTGACGAAGGCTCAGTACTTGCGCAGGCAACGCTTGCTTATTGCTACGAAAACGGTATTGGATTACCGACAAGTGAACCACAAGCGGTTAAGTATTTCCGCCTTGCTGCTCAAAGAGGAAGCAGATTTGCATATGACGAACTAAAACAATTGTATAACGCTATTAGACCAAAAGATAAAATGTTTCAGTTGAATTAGGAGATTATAAATGAAAGCTGTCGGCTTATATAAATATTTACTAATCGATAATCCGGAAAGTTTAATTGAAATTGAAATTCCAAAACCAAAACCGGAAGGTCACGATCTTCTCGTAAGAGTAAAAGCAGTTTCAGTAAACCCAGTTGACACAAAAATAAGATATCCCAAAGATAAGATTGAACAGTCGCCTAAAATTTTAGGATGGGATGCAGCAGGCATTGTTGAAGAAATTGGAAATGATGTTACTCTGTTCAAGAAAGGCGATGAAGTTTATTACTCAGGTAGCATTTTAAGACAAGGGAGCAACAGCGAATTTCAATTAGTTGATGAAAGAATAACCGGTCGCAAACCAAAAAATCTATCTTTTGAAGAAGCTGCCGCATTGCCATTAACTACAATTACAGCCTGGGAAGGATTGTTCGAGCAAATGTTTATCCCGATTGACAATACCGAACAAACAAAAGGCAAATCAATATTGATTATCGGCGGTGCAGGCGGTGTCGGTTCTATAGCAATTCAGCTTGCAAAAAAATTGACAGGATTAAAAATCATTGCAACAGCATCGAGAGAAGAAACAAGAGATTGGTGTCTAAGCCTCGGTGCTGATTTTGTAATTAACCATTACAATTCTTTCGCTGATGAATTTGACAAACTCGGAATCAAAGAAATTGATTATGCTTTTTGTTTGAATGATACCGGTAAAAATTTTCCGAAAGCAGTAGAGGTATTAAAACCATTTGGAAGATTCTGTACAATTATAGATGTTAAACCCGGCGAGCGTCTTGATACAAATTTATTAAGAAGTAAAAGCGGAAATTTTTCTTGGGAATTCATGTTTACAAAATCTTCATTTCAAACACCGGACATGATCTCACAGCATAAGCTATTAAACATGACTGCAAAACTTGTTGAGAACGGTATCATTAAAACAACCATGAAAGAAAATTTTGGAAAGCTTAATGCAGAAAACCTCCGCAAGGCTCATGCTCAGATAGAATCCGGAACAACGATTGGTAAAATTGTACTAAGCGGAATAGAATAGCCTGAATAAGTAGCTGTAGTTAAGCAGTTGTCATGCAGAACTTGTTTCAGTTTCTAAAAACAGATAAGAATAAAGATTCCGAAACAAATTCGGAATGATAAATAAACCATTTTATTCTTTTTGCGATACTTCAGGAAATAATTACAATCTTTCTATTTTAGGTTAAAGATTTTTGTCATTTCCTCGTTGTTGGTAATGCAAACATTCAGATCTTTTAAAATGCCGTCTTCAATATTGTAGATCCATCCATGTACATCAAGTTCCTGCCCATTTTTCCACGCGCTCTGGACTATTGTTGTATTACAGACGTTAGAAACCTGCTCAATTACATTCAGTTCGCACAGCTTATTTATTTTTTCTTTTTCATCTTGAATAGAATCAATTTTGTTCTGATGATAACGATAAACATCCTTAACATTTCTAAGCCAGTTATCTATCAAACCGTGGTCTTTATTTTCAAGTGCAGCTTTAACTCCCCCGCAGCCATAATGCCCACAAACTATTATGTGTTTCACCTTTAAAACTTCAACAGCAAATTGAATTACGGAAAGACAATTTAGATCAGTATGGACAACAACATTTGCAATATTACGGTGGACAAAAATTTCTCCCGGAAGTAAATCAACAATTTGGTTTGCCGGAACGCGGCTGTCAGAGCATCCTATCCATAAATACTCCGGCTTCTGCTGTTGGGAAAGGTTTAGGAAAAAATCCGGATCGGATTTTTTCATCTTCTCTGCCCACTTTTTATTTTTTTCAAAAAGGTGCTTTAAGATTCTCATTTGTACTATTTCTCTCTAAATCAAATGTATTTACTGCAATTCTCAAAATTCTTACTTATTGTTTAAATAGTTTTTGAAATTGCATCCGCACTCCAATATAAAAAAATATTTTTATTTTATAAAAGAAAAGATCACACGCAATAAAAGTTTTATTAGATATTCACCGGCTATTTTTGATTATCTTAACAGATTAACATCATGAACTGTGTATTATATATATATTCTTCAATTAATTTATTTGCAGCAATAATAATGTAACATTAAAATATAAGAAGGGGAAAATATCCCTCAGAAAATTTATTTCCGATAAACATCTTTACGGTGTTTAATGCGGTAAATATAAATAAATTTATCCTTGTCATTAATTTCAAAAAGAAAGCGATAATCTCCTGAAAGGATACAATAACCTTCCTCATCAGAAAGTTTTTGAATGCCGATTGGACGGGGCTGCTCTTGTAACTTTGAAACAAGTGCAAGTTTCTTTTGAACTTCCTTATCAGGAAGTAAATCAAGATCTTTTACTGCCGAAGGTCTAATGGATATCTTGTAAGCCACGCTTCTTCAAGTATTGTTCAATTGTAATACCTTTACCTCTGACCTTTTTTGCTTTTGCAAGATCGGAAATGTCCTCGAGCAGTTCTAATGTTACGCTCAAAGCCGGATTTTTTTTCATCTCTTCCCAATCCTTTCTGGGAATTTTAATATGTGTCTTTGTCTTTACTAAAGTCATTTTAATTATTACTCGCTTTAATTATCGTCTCTTATAAGATTACATTTGTTATAAACTATTTTCAACATCACTCGTAAACAAAAATTCAAATAAAATTTTAAAAAGTTGTTAGATTTAATTAATACCATGGGCAACTAACATGCTGCAAGTTAATTGCCCAAAGTATTATTATTTTTCTTACTAAGAAAGATACCCAAACATGAATATAACTTTTTTACTCTCGTCTTACGCACTGGGACCCCCAAAGGGGATACTAAATAGTTCAAGTAATTCGGCTTGTTCTTCATTTCTGATTAAGAGCCTTGAATAGCTCGTTTTAGAATACGGTGTTGTAATCGTGTGTTCATAAATTGTTTTTAATATGTCTATTGCTTTTTCAGGGCTTAACAAAGATTGTTTAATCTTTAACTGTCTTTCCAACTCTTTGTAAATAACACACGCTGCAAATACTATGCAGACGTGCGATTCTATCCTTTTTCTTAAATGATGAAACATCGGGCGTATTCGTAAATCTGTTTTCGATATCCGGAATGTCTATTCAATATGACATAACTGTTTGTATTGTGTTATTACGTCTTGCTTTGATAATTCAGTGTTAGTTAAATATCCCTTCAGACCATTCCACTTAGCATCGTCATTGTGCTTATCGTAATCTATTGCTACGGTAGCTTGCCCTTCTAACTTTAGATATTTATTATATCCTCTGTTTGTTATCTTCTCCTTTGTAAAAAATATCGGTAATGCATATAGAAAATCTTTATCCTTATATACATAATCCCGTATTTTCCCTTTGGCTATTGCAGTTGAATCAAAAAACTTCGTCTATTCCACAGTCCCTTTTAGGGCTTAGATTTTATTTGATAGATATTTGATCATCGGGATTTATTTCGTTCCATAGAGATTTATAAGTATTTATATTTTTGTTATATTGAGCTTCATAAAGTATATGAAAACGGATTGAAACATAATTAGAATCCAAGGTGCTGAAATGAAATTGAATGAATTAAATAAAATAACTGAAAAGTTTGATAAGACTGAAAAAATGCCCGTGCTGTTTCTGGGACACGGCAGCCCGATGAATGCTATCGAAGAGAATGTTTTTGTGCAGGGATTCAGGCAAGTGGGAAAAGAAATTCCTATGCCGGCTGCTATACTGTGCGTCTCAGCCCACTGGGAAGCAAACGGTACTTTTGTAACTTCAATGGAAAAGCCAAGAACTATTCATGACTTTAGCGGGTTTCCGAAGGAATTGTATGAAGTTCAATATCCCGCACCCGGAAATCCAGAGCTTGCGAAAGAGATTAAAGATGAAGTTAAAAAAACTGAAGTGGGGCTTGATGTCAATTGGGGATTAGACCATGGCGCATGGTCGGTGATAAAACATCTTTATCCGGGTGCAGAGGTTCCGGTAGTTCAGATGAGCCTTGATTACAGGCAGCCTCCTCAATATCATTTTGAACTTGCTATGGAGCTAAGCTTACTCCGTAAAAAAGGCATGCTGATAATCGGAAGCGGAAATATGGTACACAACTTAAGAATGGTGGACTGGCGAAGATTGGATGAAGTTGATTATGGATATGATTGGGCAATGGAAGCAAGGGAAAAGATGAAAAAGTTTATTTTATCCGGCGATTACAAGCAGTTAATTAATTATCAATCGCAGGGAAGAGAATTCGAACTGGCGGTTCCGACTCCCGAACATTATCTGCCGCTGCTTTATGCATTAGCATTGAAGGATGAAAAGGATGAGGTGAGTCTGTTTAATGATAAGGCAGTCGGCGGGTCGCTTACTATGACGTCTGTAAAAATTGAGGAGGTTCATTCCTAAACGGAGTTTGGGTATGAAGGTAATGAAGCTGGGAGAGAGAAATGTAATTCAATAGGCCCAGCCCTATCAAAGGCGGGCAGACTATTTATGGCTGGGCAATTGAATTCTTAGCCTACATATTGTCTCGTCTTACGCACTGGGACCCCCAAAGGGGATACTAAATAGTTCAAGTAATTCGGCTTGTTCTTCATTTCTGATTAAGAGCCTTGAATAGCTCGTTTTAGAATACGGTGTTGTAATCGTGTGTTCATAAATTGTTTTTAATATGTCTATTGCTTTTTCAGGGCTTAACAAAGATTGTTTAATCTTTAACTGTCTTTCCAACTCTTTGTAAATAACACACGCTGCAAATACTATGCAGACGTGCGATTCTATCCTTTTTCTTAAATGATGAAACATCGGGCGTATTCGTAAATCTGTTTTCGATATCCGGAATGTCTATTCAATATGACATAACTGTTTGTATTGTGTTATTACGTCTTGCTTTGATAATTCAGTGTTAGTTAAATATCCCTTCAGACCATTCCACTTAGCATCGTCATTGTGCTTATCGTAATCTATTGCTACGGTAGCTTGCCCTTCTAACTTTAGATATTTATTATATCCTCTGTTTGTTATCTTCTCCTTTGTAAGGTTACCGGTTTTCCTGTACAGGGAATGGGGGGAGGCTTAAAGAGCATCGGGGAGTTAAAGCATCAGTGCTCTTTAGATCATCTGCCATGCGGACAGTTCAGTGCAAACGCAATGTACTTTACAATAGGTATACTTGCCGCCAACATACTGCAATTACTTAAGCGCGATACTTTTTTTGATGAGTATCTAAAGTCAACTATAAAAACCTTTCGTCACAAGATGATTCATCTTCCCGCCAGGGTTATTAAGCATGGCAGAGTGTTGTTCATTAAGATTATAAGCTCTCTTGATAAATACAAACTCATTGAATCAGCATATCTCAGATATACTCTTGCTCCAAAGCCAAGTTAAACAAGTAGTGTTCTATCTTGAATATTATATAATTAACTGAAGTTACGCAATTGTCATGCTGAACTTGTTTCAGCATCTAAAAACAGCTTAAAAATAAAGATTCCGAAACAAGTTCGGAATGACAAATGGATCATTTTATTCATTTTGCGTAACTTCAGTAATTAATTGATTTTTATACGGACAACTATTTCCGTCAGGAAAGATTATCGTCTTAACGAACATTAAAATACTATCCGATTTTACCAGACAACTTTAATTCGATTTCTAGGCAGTCTCCAAATCCAAAATGACTTTGATATTTTAATTCTTTTAGGTAAATCTAAATTTTCCCCTTGTTTATTTATCTATCTCCTTTTCTATATAGGATTTGAGGAAGATCATTTGTAATAAGTTTTTGTCCGGTTAACCAAATTAGTATTGATTAGTCCTTTCTATCCTTCTATCTTAGTAACCAATAATTTATAATCATATGAACTTAAAATACGTTTTCGCCTTTTTATTTATTATTGCTGCATCATTTTTTTTCTTTAGCTGCAAAGATACAGTTACTGCGGACCAACTTGATAATACTGTAATTCCAAGTTCAAATGTAAGCTATTCAAAATATATCCAGCCGGTCTTCAATCTTAAATGCATTAATTGCCATGGCAATGGCGAAACAGATGGCGGTGTAAATTTAACAACATGGGCTGGTACAACAGCAGATCCAAGCGTTGTTGCCCGAGGATTTCCGGATAATAGCTCAATTGTCTGGTGTGTAGAAGGTAAGCCAGGAGTTTCCGCTATGCCTCCAGTAGGTTCTCCTTACAAACCTTTTACGACAAACCAGGTAGATGGATTAAAAACATGGATCAAGGAAGGTGCTAAGAACAATTAATATTTGTTTAGATCCATTTCATTTCTTTATACCACTCACATGTCCTTTTAATGCCTTCTTCAACAGAAATATTTTGTCTGTAACCTAATTCCTTTACTGCTTTGGTTGTATCGCAAGTCCAGCTATGCTGTGTTATGTCTCTCGCTTTTTCAATATTAAGTGTTGCCGGCTTGCTGCTGAACATAGCAAAGAATTGCGCTATTGCAGCTAGCGTATATACTATTGAATGAGGAACTTTTATCTTCAGTGGTTTCTTGTTTAAAACTTTTGCGGTTATTTTCCCAACTTCGTCCCATGTATAAAATTTTTCTGAGCTTATAAAATATGTTTGACCTGCCGATTTCCCGGATGTAGCTGCAAGGTAAAATCCATTAACTAGATCGACTACATGAAGTAAACTCAATTTCTTTTCATCGAAGCCTATAGTCGTCATTAAACCTTTGTTAAATGTCTGGAAGAAGATAAATATTTCCGTATCCCGTTCACCGTATATTGCCGGCGCACGGCAGATAGTTACCGGAAGTCTGTCCATGTATGATTTTGCAAGTTCTTCTTCAGCAAGCTTGCTTTTACCATAAGTAGTAATAGGATTGCATTCTGAAGTTTCATCGACCGGCTTATCATTTAACGAAGGACCGACTGCAGTCTGACTGCTAACAATTAAAAAATTTTTTATCGAAGACTTGAACTCTAATGCCGTATCAAGAAGAATTCTTGTCGTTTCTACATTCCCTTGAAAATACCCTTCAGGTGATTTCGATTTTACTACTCCAGCAACATGAAAAATATATTCAGCGCCATCAAAAACTTTCCGAAGTCCTTCTTTGTCCGACAATCCGCAATCATAATTTTCAATACCTTTACCTTCAAGCCATCTTAGGTTGCTTGACTTTCTTGTAATGCATCTTACCGAAAAATTTTTACTCAATAGAAAATCAACTAAATGACTCCCGACAAAGCCGTTGGCTCCTGTTACTACAGCTATTTTTTTACTTTCCATATAAATTTTTATTTGATTTTCTTTTCATTTAATCATACATTTTACAGCGAAATTTAACAAATTAATCTTATTTAATTAAAACTTTTTTCTCGTTAAAAACCGAGGAGGCGTATTGGATTTATTTAGAAAATGTTATGAGTTCACAAGAGCAGACGAAGTAAAAGCATTGGGGTTATATCCTTATTTCAGACCTATTGAAGAAAATGAAGGACCAGTAGTTCAAATTGAGGGAAGAAAAGTTATTATGGCTGGTTCAAATAATTATCTTGGTTTAACTGCACATCCTAAAGTAAAAGAAGCCGCAATTAAAGCTGTTGAAAAGTATGGCACAGGTTGTTCAGGCTCGCGTTATTTAACGGGGACATTAGATTTACACATCGAACTTGAAGATAGACTAGCAAAATTTTTTAACACAGAGTCAGTCCTTCTTTTCAGCACAGGCTATCAAACTGCGCAAGGGATTATTCCTACTCTCGTTCAGAGAGGTGATTATGTTGTTTCAGATAAAGATAATCATGCATGTATTATTGCAGGCAACTTAATGGCTAAAGGCGCAACGGCTGAGTTTGTTCGCTATAAGCATAACGACATGGAAGATCTTGAAAGAGTTATTGCAAAGCTTCCGCTGGATGCCGGAAAGCTAATCGTAAGTGACGGAGTATTCAGTACCGGCGGTGAAATTGTTGAACTTGATAAGCTGAACAAAATTGCAAAAAAATATCAAGCAAGAATTTTAGTTGATGATGCTCATTCCGTAGGTGTTATCGGAAAAGGCGGAAGAGGAACAGCAAGCGAATTTAATCTAGAAAACGAAATAGATTTAACTATGGGAACCTTCAGCAAAACATTTGCGTCTTTAGGTGGATTTGTTGCTGCTGAAGCTAAAGTAATAAATTATTTAAAGCATCATTCACCTGCATTGATATTCAGTGCATCGCCTACTCCGGCTGCAGTTGCTGCTGCGTTAGCAGCTCTGGATATTCTTGAAGCTGAACCTGAACGCGTTCAAAGGCTTATTCGTAACGCTGAAAAAATGCGCAAGGGTCTTAAGGATGCAGGCTTTACCGTACTTGAAGGAAGAACAGCAATAGTACCCGTGATAGTTGGTAATGATGAGTTAGCCTTTAAGATGTGGAGAATGCTTTATGACGGCGGAGTTTTTGTAAATGTATTTATTTCACCTGGTGTTCCTCAAGGAAGACAAATGATGAGAACTAGTTACATGGCAACTCATGAAGATGAGCATCTGGATGCCATACTAGATATTTTTATTGATACGGGGAAAAAATTAGGGCTTATATAATTGTATTATTTTTTCACCAACAGGCATATCATTTAATGTAATGGTATGCCTATTTTTTTATAAGGTGGGCAAATGAGTTCCATAAAAATTTCTACTGTTAGTACTTCAAATGACCTGATGCGGTTCATAAAATTTCAATGGAAAATTTATAAGGGAGATAAATATTGGGTTCCGCCTTTGCTTATGGACAGGAAAAAAATCCTAAGTAAAGAAAAAAATCCTTTCTTCAAACATGCCGAAGCAGAATATTTTCTAGCCGAAAGAGATGGAGAATTAGTTGGAAGAATTGCTGCAATAAAAAATGATCTTCACAATAAGTATCATAACGATAAAGTGGGTTTCTTCGGCTTCTTCGAATGCATAAATGACCAATCAGTTGCAAATGCATTGTTCGACGCAGCTAAAAATTGGCTGAAGAGCAAAGGACTCGATGCAATGCGCGGTCCGGCAAATCCATCAAGCAATGATGAGTATGCAATGCTGCTTGAAGGCTTTGATGATGAGCCCCGAATATTGATGACTTACAATCCAAAATATTACCTGGATCTTTGTGATAAATATGGATTCAAAAAAATTAAAGATTTGTATGCATACAAGCTTGAAAATCATAAAGTGATAGCATCGGAAAAAGTTAAGCGTGTGGCAGAAATAGCTCAGAAAAGATCTAAGTTAAAAATTACTCAGCTCGATATGAAAAAATTCAAATCAGAAGTTGAAAAGGTAAAGTACGTGTACAATAAAGCTTGGGCACCAAATTGGGGGTTTGTTCCAATGACGGATGAAGAGCTTGATGCTATGGCAAAAGATTTAAAGCCACTTGCCGAACCTTCACTTGTCTTATTTGGTGAAATTGAAGGAAAGCTTGTCGGCTTTGCACTAGTTCTTTTAGATTATAATTACATATTCAAAAAGTTGAACGGTAAACTTTTCCCCTTTGGAATAATTAAACTTTTTACTGAAAAGAAAAATATTAAATGGTGCCGGATTATAACTTTGGGACTTATTCCGGAATTTCAAAAACGAGGTTTGGATTCTGTTTTTTATTGGGAGATTGTAAACAGAGCTCATAAACTTGGAATAGATTTAGGTGAAGCTAGCTGGATTCTTGAAGATAATGAAATGATGAATCGAGGTGCTGATGCAATGAATGGCACCCTTTATAAAAAGTATAGAATTTATCAGAAAGATATTTAAAACGTTTTTATAATGGCTTAATTGATTTATTTGTGAAACAAATTTTCTATTAAGCCATTTTATTTTTTATTGGTTAGATAATAATATATTATCATATAATCCGGTATGAGATGGATCGATTTTCTTTAGCAGCACAAAAATACTTTTATCAGGATAATTTTTAAGATAACCTACAATAGTTCCGCTGTTTGCATCGAAGAAAACTCTCAGTAAGTCGGAACCGAAATCAATCTTATCTCTTAAAGAAGCAATCGTTCTCATTGTTGCAGCAATCTTTTCCATCCCTTTTTCTTTATTTACATTTTCATAAAAATCAATACCGTAATAATATTGATAGAAGGCTTCCCTAAAAGGTCTGTATTTATCGTTAAGTACATTTTCAATTATAGACTCCCTATCATATATACCGGTTCCTTTAGCCCATCCTTTTGCAAAGCTGCTGTTCATTGCAAGATTATCGATATTTATTGCACGATTAAAATAAGGTGTCCCTCCAAATTCAGTCCATGAGTCTTCATTAAAACCGATGATTAAATTAGCATAGTAATCGAGAAAGCCAGTCAACGGATCAAATACAGACTGATTTGAATATAACGCTTGTCCTTTTTGATATGTGAAAGCCCAGGTGGGATCGTTAATTCTAAGCACTTGCAAAATTTTGTCCGAATGATAAACGGGTCTCTGACTAGTAACAACAACTTGAGCAGTAAAATTTCCATCGCTCGAAGCAGTAAGCATAAAAATATTCATTGCGCAATTTATTTTATCATAATTCCAATCTCTATTTGTAAATCTAGTCTTGTTCATATAGTCTGTTATAGCATTTTCGAAGCCGGAAAGCAGAGAACGATCCGACATAGAAATGTTATCCATATTAATTGAAATTTTGCAATCAAGCTCTTGTGAAAAAACTGAAGAGGTTAATATGACGAATAAAAGAATGAGGTACTTCATAAATTAAAAAATCTCTTATAAAATTTGATTTAAAATAGGAATTTCAATATTATAGAACAACTAAATAAAAGGTAACCTGTAATATGAAACTGGGGTACTTTTTTCTTGCTTACATTTTACAATTTTCTATCTCTATTTTCCCGCAAATAGAGCCGGGCGCAAAGCAAATTGCACTTTCACATTCGGACGTAGCATTAAGCAGCGACGTCTTCACCTTGTTCAATAATCCTGCAGGTCTTTCCGAAATAAAATGGAGAGAAGCCGGCGTTTACTACTCTCCGGCACCATTTGGATTCAGCGAGATGGCTAACGGCTACATAGCTTACAATGGGCCCTTCAATTGGGGCTCAATTGCAATCGGAGGAATGAGCTACGGTTTTAATCTTTACAAAGAAAATAAAATTCTTCTCGGTGCCTCTTATAATTTAGCAGACAAATTTTTCTTTGGCGCCGTAATAAATTTCCATACAGTATCTATTAAAAATTACGGTTCCGCAAATTCATTTTATTTTGATTTAGGCGGTCTTGCTTACTTAACTGATCAACTCCGTTGGGGATTCGCAATTCAAAATGTTAACCGCGCAAGCTTCGGCAAAGAAAAAGATCAGATACCGGTTGTGTTTAGAACCGGTTTCAGTTTTGATGTAATGAGTAATATTTCATTAAATACCTCTCTGGAAAAAGATGTTCTTCAAAATGCAGCTTTGCTTGTTGGAATAAACTATGACGTAGTAAAATATTTTTCAATAAGAACCGGATTTTCAAACGAGCCTTCAAGCTTTACAGTCGGCGTCGGAATTAATTATTCGCTCTTCTCACTTGATTACGCGGTTTTCACACATCCGGATTTAGGCTTAACGCATCAAGCCGGAATAATTATCAGCTTTAAACCGGGTGAAGAATGAAGCTTCTGCCGAAGAAAATATTTGCATGTGTTTTCTTTGTGTTTACATTTCCGCTATTAGCCCAAGTTGATTCTTCAGCCGCAATTGAAGATGATATCATCGATAATTTAATCGGTGAGTCAGCCGAAGAATCAGAAAACTCCGAGCTGATAAATGTAATTGAAGATCTTACGAATAATCCTATCGATCTAAATTCAGCAACTATCGACGAGCTTCAAAAAATTCCTTATATCGATTTTCGCGCAGCAATGAACATTATCAAATATAGAGACAAAACAGGAAGATTTTTTTCAAAGCATGAATTGTTTTCAGTTGAAGGGCTTTCGTCAGAAACCGTAGAAAATATTTTGCCTATGGTTTCTGTACAAAATATTATAAACAATCAAGACAAACTTCATGATAAATATCTCCGTTCAAATTTTAATTCCGGTTCGGGATTGAAAATAAGAAGCCGAACTTCCAAAGAACTGCAGCCGCAGGACGGTTACGCGGACGGTGCATTTGCAGGCAGTCAAATTAAAGAATACAATAGATTACTCTGGAAATATTCTAATGATTTCCAGGCTGGAATAACATTTGAAAAAGATGCCGGTGAAAAACCTTTAAATGAATTTACTTCTGCGCATCTTTCAATAAAGAATTTTTTATTTTTTGACCAGGTCATCTTAGGAGATTTTAATTTTCAATTTGGGCAGGGCTTGGCAGTATGGAGTCCGTATGGCTTTTCAAAAGGACAGGACGCAATATTCCCGGCAAAGAAAGAAGGCAGCAAAATTATTCCTTACACCAGCACAGATGAGAATAATTTTTTTCGCGGATTAGCTTTTACTTCGAGCTGGAAATCATTTAATCTATCATGTTACCTATCAAGAAATTATTTTGATGCTTCTATCGATTCCATATCCGGTGATATAATATCAGTACCGCTGGACGGCTACCACAGAACGGTTAACGAAATTGTCAGGCGCAAGACAGCTTACGAAACTTCATTTGGAGTAAACTTAGGTATCAATTATTCTAAAAATATAAATGCGGGCTTCTTAATTTATCATTCATCTTTTAATAAATCTTTTCAGTCTTATTCTACTAATGAAAAGAGAGGCTCGTTATTTAATTATTATTCTTTCTACTACGATCTTTATTTCCCAAATATTAACCTCTTCGGAGAGTCTGTTTATAATGGAAAATCGATTGCTTCGATAAACAGCTTTCAATATTCAAACGGGACTAATTTTGGTTTTCTTGTCTCGATTAGAAGCTATCCAAGAAATTACATAAATCTCCACGGACTTGGTTTCGGTGAGCATTCGAAAGATCTTAATAACGAATTTGGAATTTATACCGGAATAAAATTGAAGACGCCGGCAGGCATTTTCAATTTTTATTTTGATCAATTTAAATTCCCGCTATCAAGCTATCAAAATCCTCTTCCTTCGGATGGAAATGAATTATCCGCAAGTTTAATTTCAAAGCCAGCAACATCTATGGAGACAAAGCTCCTATTTAAAATCCAAAATAAAGAAACAGGTACTGAGATAAATAATTGTCTTCTCGTTGCTAGAAGATTTAGACAAAACTACCGACTTGAAATAAGTAAAAGATTAAATGAAAAAACTATCTTAAAGGGAAGATTTGATTTTAATAATTTCAATATCAAAGGAGTCGGAATCGAAAAAGGATTTCTATTTTTTCAGGAATTAAAATTTCAATCGTCACGGTCAGCTGGATTTCTGGGAAGAATTGTTTTTTTCAAAACCGATTCTTTCAACTCCGCAATTTATGAGTACGAAAGCGGATTTTCGGGAGTGCTTTCTAACCTTGCTCTTTTCGGAGAAGGATTGCGCTGGTACTTAATTCTTAGATACAAACTTCTTCCCCAGGTTGAGATTTCAATTAAATATTCCGAAACATACAAGCCGAAAGAAAAATCACTTGGATCAGGTTATTATATGATCAACGGGAATTTAGATAATGCATTATATTTGCAGTTGGATGCCTCTTTGTAGGAGAAATGCGCAATACACTTAAATTAATTTTAAACTACAATACTCTCTTTTAATTTCGCTTCCTTCACAAAATACATATCGGTCTCTCCCTTTCCCTTTACAGTCATTTTGCCACGGTATTCACAATTAAAATAATCTTTAATGAGTTCGTATGTGCTGCCTGAAATATTTATCTCTCCGCCTTTAGAACTGTTCTCCATTCGGCTGGCAATATTAACTGCGTCTCCCCAGATATCGTAAGTAAAATTGTTTGTACCGACAACGCCCGCAACCACAGGACCAGAATTAATTCCGGCTTTTAATTTCCATTTTACGTTTGATGTTTTATTCTTTTCAGAAATATATTCCATCATTTCTTTAGCAGCAGAAATAACTCTTACGGCATGGTTATTTTGTTCTTCGAACAAGCCTCCGCAGATCATGTAAGTATCGCCTATGGATTTCAGCTTCTCAAGCCTGTACTTTTCTATTATTGAATCAAACCGGCTGAAAATTTCATTAAGCTCTTCAACTAGTTCGCCCGGAGGAAGCTGACTGGTTATTTGCCTGAACCCTTCGAAGTCCGTAAATAAAATTGAAATAGATTCGTAATGCTTCGGATTAACTGTTCCGCTCATTTTCATTTCATAAATTACATCGGCAGGAAGTATATGATGAAGAAGCTTGTCATTATTAATTTTCTCAAGCTCAAGTTCTCTGGTTTTTTCTTTAAGTTGTTTTTCTATTTTGAATTTATAAAGCGCCAGCTCAATTGCGCTATGAAGTCCCTTCTCTTCAAATGGTTTTAAAAGGTAACCGCCAGGCTCAGTAATTTTAGCTTTCTGAAGTGTCTCTTCGTCAACCAAAGCAGTAAGAAAAACCACGGGGATTTCAAATTTATTCTTAATTAATTCCGCTGCCTGGATGCCGTTTAGCTGTCCGCTTAACATAATATCCATTAATATAAGATCAGGCTTTTCTTCTTCAGCTCTTTTAATAGCTTCTTCGCCTTTGCCAACAAACGAAGTTACTTCGTACCCGAGCTTTTCGAGGATTTTCTTCAGGTCAATAGCGATAATATACTCGTCTTCAACGACAAGTATTCTTGTTTTTTTCTTCATATCTCCTTTTTTCGATCAAATACATTTCAATCTTGCCGTTGCCGGTTAAGTCAATGCTTCCGAAATAACTGCAATCGAAGCACTCCTTTATTAAATCATATGTAGTTGATGTAATATTAATTCTTCCCGGCAAACCGTGTCTCTCCATTGCGCTTGCAATGTTTACAGTGTTGCCCCAAACATCATAAGTAAATTTATTTTTGCCTACCACTCCGGCAACAACGCTGCCGGAATGAATGCCGGCTCTCATCTCCCATTTATATTTTGATTCGCAATTTCTAATCTTTAAGTATTCCTGCATTTCAATCGCAGCATTTATTACTTTGAATGCATGGTCGTTAGTTTCTTTAGGAAGCCCCCCGGCTACCATGTATGAATCACCCATCGTTTTAAGTTTTTCAAGCTGGTGTTTCGCGATGATAGAATCGAAATTTTTAAAAACATCATTCAACTCTGTAACCAGTTCTTGAGGATGCATATCGGAAGATATTTCTGTAAATCCCTGGAAGTCGGTAAAGAGAAGTGTTACCATTGAAAATTCTTTTGGTTTTATAGTGCCGGTTTCCTGCAGCTCGCGGACTACTTCATTAGGAAAAATATTATGAAGCAGTCTGTTTGCTCTTACCTTTTCTTCTTCAAGCTCTTTCGTTCTTTCTTTAAGCTGCTGATTTATTTTGTACTTATAAAGCGCCATCTCAATTGCTGAATGAAGCGTCCGCTCATCAAATGGTTTTAGAACATAACCGAATGGCTCCGTAATTTTTGCGCTTTGAATAGTCTCGTCGTCAGCCATCGCAGTTAGATATACAACAGGAATGTTCAGCTCATTCATTATAATTTCTGCTGCTTCAATCCCGGACATCTTATCCTCAAGTACAATATCCATCAACACCAGGTCGGGCTTAAATGTTCTTGCAAGTTTGATTGTATCCAGACCCGTTCTAGAAGTTCCTAAAACTTTATATCCTAAATGTTCAAGTGTTTTGGAAATATCAATTGCAATTATACTTTCGTCTTCGGCAATAACTATTCTTACTTCGTCCTGCATTCTTCTCCCTTTTTTCTCCTTATTATCTCAATATCTTTTTGCTTAATAAACTTGCCTTTCGCATACTTAACTCTTTTTGTCAATTAAAAATAATCATATCTCATACAAAGCACGGTGCAAAATTTTTTATCCTTGGATTGACAAGTATAAGGATTAGCTGTCTAAGTTCAAAGTTAAATTTCAATTAATCAAAAAAACTTAGTTGTGTAGAATTTACAATGGCATCAAATGAGGTACCGAAAATACTCAACACCGAATCAGCAACCGGCTTAAGCTGTTTATCTATATAATGCTGATAATCTATATCGCTGTGGTCAAGTTCGATCGGGATAGGTCCGCGCTTGGTTATAACATAATATATCAAGCCTCTGCTGCTGTCTATCAATCTTGCCGCGCGAACCTGCGGAGGAATATTTTTTGTATAATTCTCTATGTCTTTCCTTAATCTTTTTCTATAAACAAGCTTATCATCAAGCTCTCCTTTCAAGACTTTCGAAACTACACTTCTTATCCAGTCTTCAATTTCCAGTTTTTTAAAAATTCTCCCGTATAGCTCAACTTGAAAATCCTTAGCCAGACGGGTCCAATCCGATCTAACGAACTCCATTCCCACAAGTTCCAATTTTTCTTCGCCGTTTTTCACAAGCATTCCTGCGTACCTTTTTTTAGCTCCGGTTTCGCTTCCTCTTGCAGGAGTTATTATAAACTTAGTATAATATTTTTCATATTCTATTTCCAGAAACGAATTAACTCCAAAATCTTTTTTTAATTTTTCCCTCCAATAATTGTTTAATTCATTCGCAATGCTTTCACCCAATTCTTCCACAAGTTTTGCTTTCTCAGAAAACTTACTCTTGCTTTCTTCTTTACTTCCACTTAAACCTTCGCCTTCTCTCAACTTAACAAAAAGCGAATCTGTATCTCCATAAACAACCTGATATTTTTTCCCTTGCAGAAAATCTCTGCTGCCAAGTAAAAGATAATGACCAGTGCCCGTTATTGCCGTGGGTAAATCCGGATGGTAGAATCTGCAGCCGTATGAGCCCATGACACCGTAAAAGCTGTTCATAAGAATTTTAATTGCCTGCGAAAGCTGCTTGTCTCCATTTTTTTTAGCATCGCTTCGCTGTTCCATTAATTTTGCAATGAATTCAGGGAGAAAATTTTTTGTAGATGAGAATTTATATCCTTCGGGTGTTTGAATTGTATTTTCATCAGATAAAAGTCTCGATATCGGATCAATTTTAAAAGTACGGATTATTGAAGGATACAAGCTTTTAAAATCCAGTACAATTACATCATTGTATAACCCCGGTGTCGGATCAATTACGTAGCCGCCTGCTGCATGGTCAAGCTCGGTTATATCTTTTACATTCGGGGCAACAAATCCGGCACGATGCAGTCTCGGCAAATAAAAATGATCGAATGCGGCTGTCATCATTCCAAGCTGATCCATCAACAAACCCGAAAGCTGGGCACGACGGACGGATAATTCTATTAAAGCAGACTTCTTAAAAATATCACTCACCAAAACCGCATCCTGCAAATTATATTCTGCCAATCTAATTTTGTCTTCTCTAAATAATCTTTCTATTTCATGAACTTTGTTTTTATCCGGTGTTATTGTCTTGCCGGTTTTCAAAAGTTCTTGCGCAACGGTTTCAAGCTTATAATCTTCAAATGTGAAGAATGAAGATCTTAATGAAGGCGGACCATCGATTACAATTCTTCCCGGAACAAATGCAAAATATCCTCCGTTCTTTCTTGCTTTTAAAGAAGTCTTACCCTCGCCGCGTCCGATATTAAATGGAACATTTAACTCATTGCATTTTCTCTCCAGGAACATCAAATCGAAACCTATTACATGCCAGCCAATGATAATATCCGGATCAATCTCCTTAAACCAGGATATGAACGCTGCTAATAAGTCTTTTTCAGAATTATGGAAAGAAATATAATCGGGACTTTTTTTGCCGACACTTCCAAGCATAAAAACTTTTTTCATCTCGCCGTTTTTTCCGGTTACGTGAATTGCAATAGAATAAAGCGCATTATTATTAACGCCGGTTTCGATATCGATTGATGCTGTTACAAAATGCGGTGTAACTTCGCACGGTTTTATTTTTGGATTTGTAAAGCTTGTCAGCTTTTCTTTCTTGGTAAAATCTCCCGTTACATTAACTTGTACATTGATGAATCTCTCCATCAAATATCTTCTTACCGGATCAACATCAGATTCATAAGTTGTTATTCCTTTACCTTGCAGATAGTCCGACGCATCTCTTAATTCTTTTTGAGTATTGAAGTAAAGTACATCAACGTTTTCTCCGGAAAATGTTTTCATCGCAGATTGCTTCCTGGTATATTTGATTGTCAATCCTTCAATATTGGCATTATGCTCGACGAAGAAAACAGGCTTTACATGACTGATAATTATTTCTGCTGCTCCATGTTCTTCCGTTATCCCAATCAGCCGCAGAATATTTTTATCTCTGAAGTCATGCCATTCTCCTGTCAATATGAAAACATCCGTTGAAACCAAACTGCTGTACTTAATTTTTTAATTTTTAATATCTCAATTGTTAAAATGTCTAATTGCTAACTTAGTTTCAGCAATATAACAATTAAGCAATTTCTGTTTTGTTTTCAAAAAATTTAATTAACTTAAGTTACGCAAAATGGAAGAAATGGTTAATTTGTCATTCCGAATTAGTTTCGGAATCTTTATTTTTAAGCTGTTTTTAGATGCTGAAAACAAGTTCAGCATGACGATTGCGTAACTTCAGTAGTTAAATAATCTTTATTCTATACTTATTTTACCATTGCTTTGAATCGATATAATGTAATAATAACGAATGAATCTTTTTAGTAATTATTCCTGGCTTTCCGTCTCCGAGTTTCCAATCATTTATTTGAATTATCGGTTTTACTTCCGTATTCGTTCCGGTAATAAAAAATTCTTGAAAGGTTTTTAGTTCGCTTTCCTTTATAACTTCTTCCTTCACTTCAATTCCGCCGCTGCGGCAAACTTCTATCAATACTTTTCTTGAAACGCCAGGTAAAATATAATTTGATAGAGGAGCTGTAAATATTTTCTCATCTTTCACTCCCCAAAAGTTTGTATGGGAACCTTCATATAATATTCCGTCTCTTACCCAGATTGCTTCTTCAGCGCCTTCATCAACGGCATGCTGGTTTGCAAGTACACTCGGTAAAAGTGAAATCGATTTTATATTGCAGCGTGACCAGCGTATATCTTCTTCAAGAATTACTTTTATTCCCTTGCCTAATGTTCTTGTATCTCCGCTAATCGGAGTAACCGCGACAAAAACAGTCGGCTTTACATTTTCCGGCGGAAAGGAATGTTTACGCGGATAAAATTCTCCCCGCGTAATCTGTATATAAGCTGAAGTTTCGCTGTTTGAATAAGAATTCAATTCAATCAGCTTGTAAATTATATCTTCAAGTTCATCCACTTCATTATATTTTATTCGTATCGCTTTCAGACTTTCTTTTAATCTTGCAAAGTGGTCTCTTGCATGAAATAGCTTTTCATAATAAGTCCTCATAACTTCATAAACGCCGTCGGCATACTGAAAACCCCGGTCGAACGGTGAGATTCTTACTTCATCAAGTTCCAAATATTGTCCGTTAAAATATACTTTCATCTTTTTTCTTCTTATCTAAATTATTTTTAAAAATTTGGCTGGAATTATAATAAATTTTGATGATGGAAAGAAGGCAGGTTTCTATATTGGAAATGTAATTTTATACTTAATAACTTACGTTACGCACAATTAAGGATCTAATTTACTTTGTCATTCCAAACTTGATTCGGAATCTCATTTTTCAGCATTTTGGGGATGCTGAAACAAGTTCAGCATGACATCTGCGTAACGTGAGTAAGTAATGTGAGTTTTGCACTTATCATTCATTGAAATTTGAAAAGAAATGTATTTTGCGCTTCGTCTTTTCAACTATGTGCCGCATCCATTTAGTATTGTTGTTAAATCGACTCATTATGCTAAAAATAATTTGATTCTGCACAATTCCAAATGTGATTTGTGAGCTTTAATTTTGATTATGCTGAGCTTTTTTCCCGTTATGTGCTAAGATCATTCAGCTATGTGCGATGTAAATTTGATTTTGCACTACTTGAAATGTGATTGCTGCACATATACATCATAATGTTAAACTATCATTTCGTTATGTGACGAAATCAACTTGTAATGTGAGCTGTTTATTTGATTCTGCGTCACTTTAGATGTGATTGCTGCACATATATTTCATAATGTGAAGCTTTCATTTAGCTATGTGAAGTTATCAGAATGCTATGTGAATCCTTTTTATTGAATTGCAAAAACTTAAAACAATCATGTTGAATATCAAATTTGCTATGTGAATCGCCTATTATGCCGGATGAAACTTTTATCAATCAATTTACACATTACAAAATCCAACTCAGAACTTCAGGTTAATCATGCATCTATGCTCTTCATGCATTCATTCACCAAATTGCTTCTACATCCTTGATCTTTAATTCTTCATCTAGTTTGTTCGGAGTATCCTAACACCAAATACTCCGCCTGCAATATTATCCGGATGCGGCTGAAACATTATTGTTACTTTCTCTTTTCCTTTTGTAAGATTCTCCGGCACTTTATAAAATTCATCAAAGAATCTTCCCGGCATGCTTCCGGTTAATGATTGCGTTGCTACTTTTACAGAATCAACAAGTATGTCAAAGGTTCTACCGCCTTTATCGCCGCCCCAATATTTACAGTACAAAGTCACCGGTTTGTTAGGATCTACTTTCATATCATAGGAAAACCAGCCGTCTGAATATGCATGCCGCCAACTGCTGTCAAAAGCTTCGCCGGTATCCATGTTCTTGCCATGCAGGTTATGTTCACTTTCCGAAAGTGAATCTCCCGGCTGCACAAAATCTACTGTGGCAGCTTCAATTTTCTTTTCTCTTTCCTGCTCGGCTTTATATTCGGCTTTCTTCTCTGTCCATTGGTCTTTTGTAAAAATATCCCAGTAAACGGAATATCTATTATTAAATAATTTATAGAAAGGATATAATGTTACATCGTGCGGAGTTCCTACGCCTTCGGTTTTAAATTCAAGTTTGTCTAAATCAACAAGCTTTACCCAATTATCGACCGGTCTGTTATCGGTAATCATCACCGGGACGTATCCAAAATTTTTTGCGTTAGGATCATTATCCGGTCCAAGATCGCCGGCAAGTACAATCGGTCCGTAAAGTATCGCAACTCTGTTATGATTATCCGGCATAGATTCAAGATGAATCGACATCGGAATCTTAACTTCGACCTCATCTCCGGAATTCCAGACTCTTCTTACTTCAACAAAATTTCCCGGCTTCGAAGAAAGATGCTGCTCAACTCCGTTAACAAGAATGCTCATTCCTTCTTTAGCCCAGGAAGGATAACGGAACAGTATAGAAAGCTCAACCGGCTTTTTGCAGATGAATTTGAATTCGGAAAAATCTTGATACGGATATTTTGTTTCCTGCTTTAATGTAATTCCTTTGTCTTTCCAGTTTAATATAGAAGGAATAAATAAATTTACCCAAATGCTGCCTTCATTATGAAAATAAATGCTGCTGCCGTACTTCGAATGATTTTCCATTCCCGTACCAACGCAGCACCAGAAGCTGTTGTAAGGCGTCGAATACGTTCTATGCGAGCCGGGTCTTAAAGAAACATAATAGCAAAACATTCCGTCCTGCGGATTCTGGGATGCAAGTATGTCATTGTATAAAGCGCGTTCGTAATAGTCGCCGAATTCTACTGTTGGATTCCATGAAAAAAGATGCTTGGTAAGTTTGAGCATATTATAAGTGCAGCAAGTTTCACAAGTATTGTCATTCAGATATTCGCTAAGAGAATCCGAAGGACCAAAATATTCATAATCTCCGTTTCCGCCGATTACATAAGAATGATGATTAACAACTCTATCCCAGAAAAACTCCGCCGCCGTATGCGCAGATGTATCGCCGGTTAATTCATAAATTCTTGCCAGACCAATTATCTTTGGAATCTGAGTGTTTGAATGAATTCCGTTGAGAATATCTTTTCTCTCAGATAACGGATTTAGCACAGCATCCATATGGAAGAGATATGCAAGCTTCAAATATTTTTTATTGCCAGTTCTTGCATAAAGCTCTGCCATCGCTTCGTTCATTCCTCCTTGTTCGCATGCAAGCATTTGTTGAACTTGAGCATGATCCAAATTCTTTGTTTCGTTGTAAGTCCAGTCGCCCAGCTTTTCTGCAATCTTCAATGCCATTTCATTTTTGCAGAAATGATTTGCATCGAGAAGTCCCGCAAACAGCTTATGCAAATTATACCACGGCACCCAGCCGCCGTTAAGGTCAAATGGTTTCGTATGAATAATACCTTCGGCAACTTCGGCAAATATTTTTTTACCGTTTGGAATTCCGGCTACATAGCCATTGCCGTTTGCCTTTTGGCATGTATCCAGATCATCAATTATATAATCTACGCGATCTTTAAATCTTTTATCATCGGTGGAAGCATACATCATTGAGCATGCGGATAAATAATGACCGAGTGTGTGTCCGGCAATTCCTTCCTTTTCCCAGCCGCCGTATGATTCACCTTTTGGTTTTAATCCGGCATCTTTTCTATAATCGCAAAGAAGTCTATCCGGATCAAGACTTAAAAGATATTTTCCATCCAGTTCCATTGCGTGTTTAAATGGACTATCAAGAAGACGAACATCATTTAAATCAAAAGGATGAGCTATAATATTAATTTTGTTTTTAACTTTATCTCCACCTGATCTTGTTTGGGCAAATACCAAGGGGACAAATAATATCGCAAATAGTATCGAGATATTTCCAATACATATTTTATTTATGCACGCTAAACTTTTACTGTAAATATATTCCATACTTGTTTCTTCCTCTAAAACTATATTTGGATTTTCTTACGGATGTTTATTTAACGGAATTAAAAGAATGTAACTTAAGTGGAATAGAAACTTATATCGGCTTCAATTCAGTTTCTATTCCGGAAGTTACAGTTAATTTAACAAGGTCAATTTTTATATTGGAAGCCCTTGCAATTACAATATTAAAATTATCTATGGTTAAGTTTTCACCTTCCACAGGTATTCTACCTATTCTGCTGGAAATAAACCCTGCTATTGTTTCATAATCTCCGGTTGGAATATTTAAAGAGTATTTTTCATTTATAAAGTCAATCTCAACTTTTCCGCTGATTAAATATGAACTCTCACCAACTTTTCTGCAAATATTTTCTTCAATATCATATTCATCTCTAATCTCGCCGAAAAGCTCCTCCATGATATCTTCCATCGTAATTATTCCTGCAGTCCCTCCAAACTCATCAATTACAATTGCAATAGATACATGCCTGTTTAAGAATTCATTCATCATATCGAATGTTTTTTTTGCTTCAGGGACAAAGATTATTTCCCGCATAATGCTTTTCAAATCCGGCGGCGATTTGAAAATATCATAAGCAAATACAACGCCTTTAATGTTATCCAGGTTTTCTTCATAAACCGGAAGCTTTGAATATCCGGAATCAATAAACACCGAAATTACTTCATCGATGCTTTGATTTATTTCAACCCCGATTATCTCTGTCCTTGGTCGCATGGCTTCGTAAACGCGCTGATCACCGAGTTCTAACACTTTAGATATAACATCGCTCTCAGATTTTTTAACTACCCCGGCTTCTAAACTTTCTTCAACCAAAAGCTCAATATCTTCTTTGCTGAAGAGATAATTAAATTTCTCTTCTTTTACACCGGATGATTGAGTAAAGAATGTAGAGATAGCAGAAATAATCTTTGTAAAAGGTAGAAGTATTATGGAAAAAAATCTGATAGGTAGTGCGGTAATCAAAACAACGCGGTCTGCCATCTCACGAGAGAAGTATTTAGGAATTAGCTCGCCGAACATCAATATAAGGAAAGTAGATATTAACATTATCTCAACATCACTCAATCCGAATAGCTTAAAGAGGAAGACTGCGCTGATTGATGCAAAAGTTATATTGACAATATTATTACCGAGTAATATTGTTGAGAAAAAATTATGCGGATTATGTGTAAAGTAATGAGCGCTTTTTGCGGCAAGATTATTCTTCCTCGCTTTCACTTCCAGTTTGAGTTTGTTTGAAGCGATAAAAGCAATTTCAGAACCGGAAAAGAAAGCACTAAACAGCAATAAGATCAGCAGTATTAATAAATCATCAAGCAGCATCAATAAACTTTTTTAACTTTAATATTTTCAATATGAAAAATAAATTCTTTCCCTTCGGACGTTAATACAAACCGGGCATTTATTGGTAAATCATTGCTTATTTCACTTTTTATCTTAACCTTATTTGGTAAACCGAATGAAAATTGCTTTTCTGCCTGAGGCGGAAGATTAAAATCATCAGTGTTGTCTGTATTGATAAATACAGGTTTTAACTTATAAACAAGCAGACTGTCGCGATATATATCCAATTCCGCAAGAGCTAAACTTTTAACTGTGTCTTCTCCTGAATTCTCAATATTCAACTTACCAGAAAAATGAAAAGTAGAATTATTTCCCGGCATCAAATTCAGCCAGGCACTTTCGCCATTTAGTTTTACTTTTAAATTCATCTTGGTATTTTTAGAAATTTGACTGCTGCAGCCAACAGCAAAAAATGAAATCAAAAGGAAGCCTGCTGTATAATATTTTATCTTTTTAATTTCCATAGATTTAATTTCTCGGGAAGATTTATATGGTCTTTCCGAAGAAATTTTTTTAATAAATAATCAAGGTGGTTACTAAAATATATAACAAAATGTTTAAAATCATCGGAAGGTCGGTGAGCATAATCTCGGTGGTATTCTCGCCTCTATTATTAATATGGACTAAAAACATGTATCGGAAAATTCCAAACACGACAAAGGGTGTGGTGTAAATTAAATTCTCACTGCCGAAAACGGAAACTGTTCTTGCCGATACAGTATATAGAGCATAGCAAATAATTACCGCAGACGAAGCAACCGTTGCCATCTGGTTTGTAAAATCAAGAGAATAGGAAGCAAGGACTTTTCTCGTTACAGAATTCAAATCTTCCTGAACAAGTTTTAGCTCGGACTGCCGTTTCATAACAGCAAGGAAAAGTGAAACAAACATTGTTGTTAAAAGCAACCAGCTTGAAATTTCCACATTGATTATAAATGCACCGGCAACAACTCTAATTATAAATCCGGCAGCTATACTGAAAATATCGAGTAGGACAATATGTTTCAGATAAAACGAGTAAAAAATATTCAATAGGAAATATGCGAAGATTGAAACCGCAAAAGTCAAATTAAAATCGGAAAGCGCAGCAGCAATTATTATGAACAATACCACCGCAAGCATAACAGCTTTGCTTTTAGAAATAGCGCCGGAAGGCAGCGGGCGAAGCTTCTTTATGGGATGAGCTTTATCGGCTTCAAGATCGATAATATCGTTAATAACATAAACCAGGCTTGAGGTTAAACAGAAAAGAAAGAATCCGCCCAAAGAAACGAAGAAAAAATCCCTTTCAAAAAGATGTTGGGAAAAAACTAAAGGGACAAAGACAAAAAAGTTCTTTATCCATTGTGGTACCCGTAATAATTTAAAATAATTTTTAAATATCAAAAGACGGCGGACTCCTCGTATATTCCGAAAACTTCTTTTAATTCTCCTGTCATCTCACCAAGAGTAACATAATTATGAGCAGCTTTTATCAGCACAGGCATTAAGTTCTGATTTCCAATTGCAGCCTCACGGATTTCTCTCAAACTTTCTTTTACGACTTTTTCATTTCTGCTCTGACGTAAATCTGCCATTCGCTGTTTTTGTTTCTTCTCAACTTCAGGCGAAATATACAAAATGGGAATATCAATTTTCTCATCCTGCTCTACAAATTCATTTACACCGACGATAAACTTTTCTTTCCGCTCAACTTCTTTCTGATAGCGGTAGGCAGAATCAGCAATTTCTTTTTGGAAATACCCGGCTTCAATTGCTGGAATTACTCCGCCGATAGAATCTATTTGCTCGAAAATTTCGTTAGCCTGTTTTTCCATTTTATCTGTCAGCGCCTCAACATAATAACTGCCGCCAAGCGGATCCACCGTATTTATAACGCCGGTCTCATAAGCAATCAACTGCTGTGTACGAAGAGCAATCTTTACTGCCTTCTCGCTCGGAAGTGCCAATGTTTCATCCATTGAATTAGTATGAAGCGATTGCGTGCCGCCGAGTACTGCTGCAAGAGCCTGAAACGCCGTTCTTATAATATTATTCTCAGGCTGCTGAGCAGTTAAAGTACAACCGGCAGTTTGTGAATGAAATCTTAACCACCACGAGCGCGGATTCTTCGCGCCATACCTTTCTCTCATACGCTTAGCATAAATTTTTCGTGCCGCTCTGTACTTTGCTATCTCCTCAAAGAAATCCAGATGAGAATTAAAGAAGAAAGAAATCCTCGGCGCAAACTCATCTACATCCATTCCTCTTTCTATACAAGCTTCAATGTAAGCAAATCCATCTGCAAGTGTGTAGGCAAGTTCTTGCACCGCTGTAGAGCCGGCTTCGCGGATATGATAACCGCTTACGGAAACCGGATTCCACTGCGGAACTTCCTTCGTACAGTATTCGATCATATCAACAATAATTCTCATTGAAGGAGTCGGCGGATAAATATATTCCTTTTGTGCAATGTACTCTTTTAAAATATCGTTCTGAAGAGTACCTCTTAAATTTTTTAAATCGACATTCTGTTTCTGCGCTACCGCAAGATAAAAAGCAAAAATCATTGCCGCCGGAGAATTTATTGTCATCGAAGTTGAAACTTTGTCAAGAGGAATTTTATCGAATAAAACTTCCATATCCTGAAGCGAAGAAATCGATACTCCGCAGATTCCAACTTCACCTTCGCTCAAAGGAGCGTCTGCATCCCAACCCATTAAAGTTGGAAGATCAAATGCAACCGACAATCCTGTTTGCCCGTGGTTAAGTAAATAATGAAATCTCTGGTTAGTATCTTCCGGAGTTCCGAAGCCGGCGAATTGACGCATTGTCCAGATTCTACCGCGATATCCGTTAGAATGAATTCCTCTCGTGTAAGGATATTCGCCGGGGAAACCTATTTCTGATAAAAAATTTATATTTTCAATGTCATCGGGTCCGTAAAGGATTTTCACGTCTTCACCGCTGACAGATGTAAATTTCATTCCGTTAGTCCGCAGAGTCTTATTTTTTTCTTCGAACGCACTTTTCCTATTTTTATATTCTTCACTAATCATTTCAGTCCTCATCAGTTTTTTTTGAAACTAAATTTTTTACCTCAAGCCTTTTGGGTGAGACAATTCTATATTTAAATCTTGTTCAATTGAAAGATTGTTGTTTCAATTTAGCAAAGTTGTAAAACCTGCTTTCGATATCCTACCAGCAACTTTCAATTACGAAGTTCTTCCAAACCTTCTATCAAATTCTTCCAGAGAAATTTTTACAACCACCGGTCTGCCATGAGGGCAAACATACGGCATTGAAGTTGCAAACAATTGGTCAATCAGCAAACGCATCTCTCTTTCGGAGAGATAGTCACCTGCTTTAATTGCCGCTTTGCACGAATAAGTTTTCGCAAGGTATTCACGTTCTTCTAATTTTTTCTCACGAAGATTGACCGAATAATCTTCCAATAATTCAAGAATTACTTTTTCTTCGGAACCTTTCTTTACGTCTTCCGGAACACCTTCAATAACTATCGTATTTTTGCTGAAAAACTTAATCGCAAATCCTAACTTTGTCAAGTACGGATTTATTTCTTTAAGGATTGCAAACCGCGCCGGGTCTATTTCAATTGTCTTTGGAAAAAGAAGCTGCTGCGAAAAAGGAAGATTAGCCTCGAAACGCTTCAAAGCTTTTTCATATAAAACTCTTTCATGCGCAACATGCTGGTCAATTATCATCAAACCGGTTTTTATCTGAGATAAAATATATTTGTTCTGAAGCTGCACGATAAACGGGGTATCAACTTCATCCCTTGTTCTTCTTTCGGTATTTTCGGCTTGATGAAATATTTCTCGGCTTTCGTTTTTATCAAATGGAAGCTTAGGCGGAGCTTGATTTTCAGAGGGAACCACTTTATCCGGAATCGTACTGAAAATCAAATCAATATCTCTATCGGAAAAATCTCGTTTGGCATAAGATTGTTTTTCCTGGAACACCGGTCTGTCTGAGAAATCATTCTTTTCAACTTTTGTGAAATTATTAAAATTTATTTTTTCGCCTTCATCAGTCGTTTGAGTAAATGCCATGTTAGGTACAAGATCATGAGTCCCGAGACTTTTTTTTATAACTGCAAGGATGAAATTATACACACTTTTCTCGTCGTCAAACCTTACTTCAAGTTTTGAAGGGTGAACGTTTACATCGATCCGCTTTGGGTCAAGTTCAATAAAAAGAATAAAGAACGGATAATCTCCTTTCTCAAGGATATTTTCGTAAGCAGAAAATACAGCGTGGTTAATATGCCGGCTGATGACATACCGCCAATTCAAAAATACAAACTGGCTGCCTTTGCTTTTTCTTAGCATCGCTGGCTTTCCTATAAAACCGGTAATGCTGATAAAGTCGGTTCGCTCATCGACAGGAATTAGAGCATCGAGCATGTTATCAGCAAAAACTTGTCTGATTCTATCTTCAACTTTTCCGGCAGGATAATCAAAAATAACTTCATCCTCGTTATAAAGCTTAAAGCTAATTTCATGATGTCCGAGAGCGGTTTTATTAAATGTATCTATAATGTGTTTCAACTCGGTTGCATCTGTCTTTAGAAAGTTTCTTCTTGCAGGAGTATTAAAAAATAAATTTTTAACGGCAACCGAAGTGCCTTTTGGAAACGAGCCTTTTTCCTTGATGATTGTACTGCCATCATCAATTTTAATTATCGTTCCAAGCTCTTCGTCCTTTGTCTCTGTTTTTATTTCCAACTGGCTTACGGCGGCAATGGAGCTGAGCGCTTCGCCTCTAAATCCTAAAGTGGAAATTGAATCAAGATCTTCGAGCCTGGAGATTTTACTTGTAGCATGCTTTTGAACGCAAAGCACGGCGTCTTCCTCAGTCATTCCAATCCCGTCATCAATTACCTGGATTAAAGATTTGCCTGCACGTTTTACAATTAGCTCAATCGAATCAGCGCCGGCATCGATTGAGTTTTCAAGTAATTCTTTAACAACCGATTCAGGTCTTTGGACTACTTCGCCTGCAGCAATCTTGCTGGCAATGTTCTCAGGAAGTATGTTAATTTTTGTTGTCATTCCTTTTTCGTCTTACATAAACAAAAATTTCAAATTCGTTTCTTTTTTCCCGTGATGCAACTTCCCAAATATCATCATCAATTTTTGGGAACAAAACATCTCCGTCAGCTTCAAAATTCATAATTGAAATTATCATTTCATCGGCAAACTGCATTGCCTGTTGATAAATTTTAGCTCCACCAATAATAAAGACTTTTTCGTAATTATTTTTCTCGCAAAACACAAAAGCATCGTTAAGGCTGTTAAATATCTTAACGTTTTCAAAATTATAGTTAAGATTTTTATTATTGGAGATTATAATGTTTAATCTTCCTTTAAGAGGGTTACCCAGAGTGTCAAAAGTTACTCTTCCCATTATGA
Organism: Bacteroidota bacterium; assembly: GCA_021815405.1. Taxonomy (GTDB): domain Bacteria; phylum Bacteroidota; class Ignavibacteria; order Ignavibacteriales; family Ignavibacteriaceae; genus FEN-1297. The sequence continues at coordinate 53,885 of JAKAGV010000007.1, read as the reverse complement.
TGGGAGAACCGAAAGTAGTGCTTTTGAAATGCTGAAATTCTTCCTTTGAGTGCCATGGCATTTCCCCGTTCGATTTACCGATAACCCCATTCCTGGCAACAGCAGAGATAATAATTTTTTTCAAATAACCGGAGCCTTAATATTTCTAATTGATTTAATGACTAAAAAATTTTTTACACTGCAACTTCAAATCGGATTTTGTCGTGACACTTATAATCTAACAATTCAAAATCTTCAAATGTCAATTCATCAATCGGCTTTTTTGCAATTTTCAATCTTGGAAGAGGCAGCGGTTCACGCTTTAACTGCTCAAGAAGCCCTTTCCGATGATCATACCTTTCCATCGGAGAGCCTTTTTCCGCAACGTAAACATGAGCATCAATAATTGTATGAGCAAAAGAACCAACTTCTAATCCAACTTCCTGCGCTATAATTTGGGTTAAGATTGAATAAGCGGCAAGGTTAAAGGGAATTCCCAACGCAATATCGCCGGATCTTTGAGTCAAATGACAATTCAATTTATTTCCACTAACATTAAAAGCAAAGCTGTAATGGCAAGGTGGCAGCTTGCTTTTTGTAGCGTTGCCAGGTTCCCAGGCGGTAACAACAAGTCTTCTGCTATATGGTTTTCGTTTTATTTCATCAATTACATATTTAATTTGATCCACTTCCGTGACTTTCCAGTTTCCGTTTTCGTCCTTCTCTGCGCTTGGAAAATGACGCCAGTAATAACCGTAGGCAGTTTCGAGATTACCGTTTTCATCTGCCCATGCATCCCATATTTTTGTATGCTGTCTTAAATTCCGAATATGGTTTTCGCCGGATAAATACCATAACACTTCGTGAAGAAGAGACTTCCATTCCATTTTCTTGGTCGTCAGCAAAGGGAAACCTTTGGATAGATCGACCTTATAAAATGCAGCAAAGTATGAGATTGTGTCTACTCCTGTTCTTGACGGTTTTCTAACGCCTTCATTTAAAACTAATTTTACCAAATCCAAATATTCTTTCATTATTATTCCGACTAATTTTAGACTAACTGGTGATTATTTGAGTTTCAATTTAATAAAAATTTTTGATGCTATAAAACTCAGTTTAAAAAGCGCTCATTAATTTCTTTAATTGCCATTCGAATCCCTACACGAAATTGTTTTATTGATTCCTCTTCACTTCGAAAATATTTTCTTAACTCAATGACGAAAACATTCTTGGGTAATTTTTCCAAGATATTTTCATCAAATTTACCGCAGCATACAATTACTGTTTTTTTCAATTCGGTAAATATATCAATTAAATAACCAGTGGCTTTCTGGCTAATACTTTGAAAATCAAATGCTCCCTCGCCGGTTATAACAAAGTCAATATCCTCTTTTTTAACGAAATCCATAATTTCAGAAATGAATATTTTTGAGCCTTTGATTTTGGCATTAAAGAAAATTTTTAATCCAGCAGCAAGACCTCCACCGGCACCCGGCAAATTATCAAAGGAAGTGATTAAATTATTATTTTTGAGCGACTTAAGAATTTTATTAAACCCAATTTCGGAAGCTGTAATTTCGTCATCCGAAAGTCCTTTTTGCTTTCCAAAAATCTTTGCTGCACCGGTTTTCCCAAGAAGCGGATTGTCAACATCGCTTATTATCTCAATCTCAAATGGCAGCTCAAATTTGCTCCAATAGATTTGTTCAACCATACCATAATTTGCCGGAATTATCTTTAAGAATTTTCCGTCTTTATCTTTCATTTTAAGACCGAATTCCTCAAGAAGTCCAAGTCCTAAATCATTAGTGCCAGTCCCTCCTATTCCGATTATAATCTTTTTTACCACAAGTTTTTTTTGTTCAACATCTTTTAATAATTTCTGGAATAAATTACCCATGCCCTTCGAACTTAAAAATAACGGATGTCTTTTCTCCGATGGAATTAAATTAAGTCCTAATACATTGGCAGATTCAATATAAATTATCTGATTTATTTTATCGTAACCAACTTGGCATGTAAAAGTAGTTTTGTCATACGGAGTAGAAATAGAATATTCCAGAATCTTCAGGCTTTTGTATTTTGTACACACCTCCAGAAATCCATCTCCTCCATCGGATAACGGCAAGATAATTTTTTCCGGAGAATTATACTTTTCTAATTCCTCTTCAATATAATTTGAAACAGTAACCGCATCAGCACATTCTTTGTAGCTGTTAGGTGCTATTAATATTTTCTTTTTCATGTAAGATTAATTTAATAAATCATTAATTTAGAATATTAAAAATATTATAAAATTTTTTATTCTTAATAACCATTTAGATAATGCAAAATAAAATTGCTATTATTACTTCCGGTCATCCTCCATTTGATGAAAGAATCTTTTGGAAATTTGGACTTTCACTAGCTCAAAATAAATACTCAGTCAGAATTATTTGTTCGACCGAAGAAATAAATAGCGAACAAGAATACATTTCAATCTTAGGATTTGAGAGTAAAGGTCTTAATAGGATTCAAAAAATTAAAAAATTCTTTGAATCATTAGTATCTTTTTCTCCCGACATCATTATCTGCTGTGAATCTTTAACATTAGCCCCGGCGCTAAAATTCAAATTCATAAGGAAAAGATGTACAAAAATTATTTATGACGTAACCGAATGGTACCCCGAAGGTATAGTTTCCAAAATAAAAGGAAATAAGAAAATCTTAGTTTACTTTTTTCTTTTTATTCTGAATTTCTTATTAGCTAATTTGACTAACGTTATTTTAGTGGGTGAAACAACAAAGTTAAAAAGATATGTACTTTTTGCACCATTTAAGAAAAAAATTATAATAGGTTATTATCCGGTAATCAAATTCTTCGATTGTAATCATCCTCCTTATGATGGGAGGATTTTAGTCTTATGTTATGCCGGACTCATCAACTTTAAGCGCGGTATAAAAGAGCTTATCCAAATATCTTCACAACTTGCCGAAAGACATCCCGATATTAAAATAAAGCTGAAGATTGTCGGTAAATTTGAATCAGAAGAAGATGAAAAAACCTTTGATAACTTATCTTGCGGCGTCAATAATATTTTAATCGAAAAAGCAGGATGGACTGAATATAAAAATATCTCTAACTTACTTAGAGATGTTGATATTTGTTTCGATTTAAGAGAAAGAAATTTCATTTACAACCACTCTCTTCCAATTAAAATTTTTGAATATATGGCTTGCGGTAAACCATTTATTTTCTCTGATGTCGAACCGATTCGAAAAGAACTTGGAGAAATAAATTGCGGCTTTCTGGTTAATCCCAACGACACTGAGGAAATAATAAATAAGATTGAACTATACTTATCTGATACGCGATTATTGAAACAGCATTCTAGAAATGGAAGACGAATCATTGAAAGCGGTAAGAATTGGGAAGTAGAATCCCAAAAGCTTTTGAAGTTGATTGATAATCTAATTAAAAGAAAATAAGTTTTTAAAATTAAATTTCGTTTGCCGGCTGGATAAAGCTAAATAAATTAAAATCAGAATCCCATCGATAAAATAATTCTTAATTAACAAACCGATGATCAAAAAAATAATCATTGTTAAACTAAGAAATATAATTTGATTAACGGGGTACAATATTTTAATATCTTTTTTTGATTTTGCATAAAGATAGAATGCACTGGCTAGAAAAGCTAAGGTCGTTGCAATAGCAGCACCAACCATCCCTAACCGCGGAACAAAAATCAGATTCAATAAAATATTTATGACAAAAGCTGAAGCATCCGAAATCAAAAATAAAATGCTCTTAGAACTAATAAAAGGATAAAGGGAATAAAAGGATGCTACACCATTTAGTAAATAGCCAAGCAAAATGTAAGGCAAGATTATTGTCCCAGCTTTATAACTTGGATTAAGCAGGTTCTTGTTAAATAATTTAATCTCGAAAAAGTATGGCGATATTAAAACAACAACCAAAAGAATTAAGAAACCGCCTGTCAGTAATTTTTTAAATGTTTCCCCAAACACTTTTGAGTAATTTCCTTCTTTATAAGCTTTGATTGCATGAGGAATCCATGCTGTACGGAAAGCGAGAACGAAAACATTCATCAACATTGCCATTTTGTATGATAGGCTGTAAATGCCAACCTCAGCTTTGCCGATATAAATATTTAAAATAAAGCGGTCACTTACATCTACTGCCGAAGACAATAATCCGCTGACAATTAGAGGTAAGGAAAATATGGTAACCAGTTTGATAGTCTGCTTGTTAATATAAAATTTATATTCATTCGAAAAGTTTGGTATTAACAATATCAGGAATACAATAGCTGAAATAAGTTGAGCAAAAAAAATACCCTCGATATTCATTCTTAAATAATAAACGAAGATAATGTTCAGAGAAAAATTAAGCACAGCATTAACAAAGGAAAGTGCAACTACCCTTCGCGCTTTTTCTTTCGTCTTTAGGAGCTGCAGCCCATAATAACACAGTGAATCAAATAACAAAGTAATAAATACCAGGTCAATAAGTATGCTAAGATGAGTTGTCCCCAAAATTACTTTTGAAACATATTCAGAGAACAGAATTATTATCACAGTAAGAATTATTCCGATTAAAGCTGCAGAGTTAAAGATAGACGAAAAAACTTTCCGCCTTCCTTCCAGCGTGGATTCATCAAGATAAAATTTAGTTAACGCACTCTGCATCCCGGATTGATAAAATACAGCAGCAAGTGCATAGACCGACAGCAGAAGTGCGTAATTACCATAATCAGCAGTCGATAAAACATTCGTGTAAAGCGGCAGAAGTAAAAAGCTGATGGAGCGTATCAGAAAATTTCCAACGCTGTACCAGGCGGTTGAGGTTGAAAGACTTGTTTTCTTTTCCATCAGATTATGTTTTTAAGTTTATACAATTCTTTTAATTTTTTATCTACTTGTTTATAGCCATGATATTTTTCAACCCAAAGCTTTCCTTTCATTCCAATATCTTCACGTAAAGATTTATCCTCAATAAGCTCATTTAATTTTTTGTAAAGCTCATCGGCATTGTTTGCAACCACAAAAGGATTTTCCGGAAGCCAGATTTCATAGTCACGTGTCATGTTTGTAATTGTTGGAATTCCCATAGCAAGTGTTTCAAGCCCTGCTTTACCATATCCGGTTCCGCCCATTGTTCCGCCGACCTGATCAATCGAAATATCGCATCTGCTCTTTATCTTAAGCAGTTCGCTCCGTTTCATATTTTCGATCAAAAGAAAATTAATTTTTTTCTCTTTCTTAATTTTTTCAATTACTGAAATGATCAGTTCGGTGCCTTTATATTTTCTATTTGTCGGAGAATGAATAATTGTTACAAATTCATTTCCTCTATTTGATTTTTGCGGAAGCTCCGAGGCATCATATGGATAAAATAGATAATGCAAATCTTTTTTAAGCTTAAGGTGATCATATTCGGACGTAATATTTAAGTCAGAAATTTCATCAAGCTCTTTTATTATGCCTCTAACCCTAAGATCGCTTCCGTAATAGCAGCAGACAATTTTCTTACCTTCTTTTTTCCATTTTTTTGCCTGCGATGCATTTCTAAAAAAATCAAGCCCGGCATCGTAATGAATAATTTCAAATTCATCCAGCTTATATTCATTAATTATTCCGAATATTTTATTTCTTCTTTGAAAGTCAGAAAAGTCAAAGTAAAATTTTTCAATCGCATTTTTAGGTCTGAAAAAAGGAGCTGATTCGGTTAGATTAGTTTCTCTTGAAGAAACTTTTTTTCTTCGCCAGAGTTTGGCAAGAGAAAAATTCGGCAGTGGAAGTTCCAGACAAATATCTTCCGAAAATTCCAATTGGTTTTTATGGTATGTAATAATTCTTGAGTAGTCACCGCAGGCATTATGCATCTTGTAAAAGCTGTAAGGAACACCGGCATAATTCTGCGGAGCTAAGTGTAGAATTTTAAGCATTACAAATCTTTATAAAACGTATCTCTAAAGATTCCTCTGGCGCCAAAATTTTCTTTAAATCTTCCAAGTCCCCAGTTCGGATCCATGTTTACTGTAAAAATACCGAAATCCAAAAACTTGAATCCTTCTTCTTTGTATCTTTTCATTATTTCATAGAAAAGCAAATTGACTGCTCTGTATTCCTGGTAATCTTCGTTGTGGCTTATATAAAAAGCTAAAACTACTCTTGGATTAGTTGAAAAGTTGCAAACGCCGGCAATTAGTTTCTCACCCAGGAATGCGCCCCAAAGCCGAATTTTACCAGGGAAAATTCTCTTCAATTTGATTAACTCTTCAAGTGTATGAGTTGGCGAAACATTATGACGCATCTTCAAATTCTTTTTTAGAATCTCATAATAATCTTCGAAGCGCTCACATTCAGCAATTTCAACGCCTTGTTTGACAGCTTTCTTAACTGCTGTTCTTGCCTCCGGTCGGTATGTTGAGAGTAAATCTTCTTTGGCAACATCAAGTTGGACTACACTTGATACTTCCCTCTTTAAATAGCTAAAATCATTTTTCACGAGAGCAAAGTCAATGTAGTTTGAATATTTTGTCTGATAAATCATTGGAGGAGGAGTAAGCTGAATTCTTTCGCATTTCATTTCTTTGGCGTAGCTCATCAAGCTCTCGACAAGATTAAAAGCTTCTTTCAAATTCAAGTTTTGTTTATAACAAAATCCTCCGTATGAAGCTCCGCTGTGGGATGTAAGAATTTTCTTTCCGTCCCGTTTAATAATTGCCGCGGGAAAAATGGAAAGCAGTTCACCGTCCTTCTTAACAACCAACGATGCATCTTCAAATCGATCTTTAGGATGATAGGAAAGAAATAACCTTTTATGAAACATTGTCCCGCTGTCTGAGCCATCAACAAAAGAATCCCACTCTTCAGAGGATATTCCGGAATTTTTTAAAGGAAAATATTCAATCATTTATTTTGAATTTTTAGTCTTAGAAAATCAGATATAATTGGCGTAACGGCGATAAAGAAAAACAGCATATACGGATATCTATATCTTGCACTTCCATATGCAACTGCTGTCATTGCAAGTCCCAAAATAACAAATAATGTAATTGGGAGAAACTTTTCTGAAAAAATAATGAAAACTTTTTTCTTCCAGACGCCAACCAATAATATAATAACAAGTGAAAAATAATATATATAATTCAGAATTTGAACTACGAAGTAAAATATTATCAAATAAAGAGGCGCATCACCAAAAAAGTTAAAGTTCCTTTTTATGATTACATCTTTAATTACCTTCGTCAAATACCAGTTATCAACGTGAAGAATATTTGTAACCGCAAAATCATCAACTAAAATCATAAAGCCGAATTTTGCGGGGAACAAACTAATCCACTTAATCGGATGTGAAAGAATCCAACGTTGGGCTTCTTTTTTCCAGACCGCTTCCTTTTCGATATAAGTCTTTTGCTTCGCATCAGGCATGTAACCAAGTTTGCCTTGTTCAAAGACAGTTGTGTTGTAGGTGCCGGTTGCGTTGTCGTTCGCACCGATTAAAATGTTTACCGGTCCGCTGGTTGCCGTATAAATAAATCTTCCGAAAAAGCTTTGAGTAAATTCCCCATACGCTAAGATGAATAATCCGCAGCTAAAAATTATAATCACCGCTCTTTTAATTTTAAGCTGCTTTTCTATTTTGCTGAATCCGATTGCGATTAAATAAGCGGCTGCCAGTGCCGCCCCCATTGGTCGGACAGTAATGGAAGCCGCTGCCAGAAGCCCTGCAATAAAATCCGATGTTCTTGAATTCTTATAAAAGAAATAAACACTTGCAAGCACAAGAGTGCCAAATAAAAATTCAGTCAAATTCATTAGAACCATGCCGAGAGTATTCAAATAAAAAATATATAACAATACGCTCAACCGGGCATTCATTTCGCCAAATAATTTTTTGGAAATTCGATAAACAAAAAATAACTGGAGTGCATTCAGAATTATGTTGAGTAATCCGATCGCTATTTGAGAGTTCCAAATTGATAAGACAACTACAAGTACATTTACATACAGCGGCGCAGTAAGGTAATCTTCATAAAGATGAATTTTTGCCGGATAGAAGCTGTGGTTTGCAATACACTGTTCTGCAAGTTTAAAATAGTAGTGTGAATCGCTTCTGAAAGGCTCATGCCAAAATATTACAAGAATTAATTGAAGAAGAAAATAAAAGATTACAACTTTAGTTGCGTTCGATTCTAGAAATGTCAGCAGCTTCTTCATTCAAGTCATCAGAATACTTTCAGAACCTAAATTTAAGTGAAAAGATATTCGCATCTCCCAGCCCGTCTATAAATGGCTGGAACGCATAATCCAAGTCAAAGTTTCCCCAGATCAAACCGAAACCGCCGGTGTAGCTTTTAGATTCATAACCGGATTGATAGCCGCCTCTTAAAGCTATTAAATTATCGTAAAGAATTTCCAATCCTAAATCAAAATGGCTGTCGTTTGTTGGAAGATATTTTTGAAACTCCGCTGCAGCTGTTATTGCAAATTTATCATTCAACAAATTAAATTGATAAGCTGGACCAATTCTAAATTCTGTAGGAAGCTTTGTGCTTTCATTCTTTAAAATGTTCATTGAGCCTAAATTTTTTAATACTGCGGAGGCATTCAATCCTTTAACGGGAGATTTATAATTCAATCCGAAGTCAAATCCCCAGCCAGTAGCTTCTTCGGAATACAATCCTTCGTATAAATATTTTATTGAAGCACCGAAAGCAATATTATCGTAAACATTAAATCCGGTTGAGACGCAGCCGAAAAAATAATTTGCATCAAAAGTTGCGTCCGGCTGTGATGTCGCTCTGGTTCTTATTTGAATATCCGGGATAGTTGTTACATTAAATCCAAAAGCCAATGGCAAGCTCCACATTGTTGTTTGAACTCCAAGTACATTGCTGTACGTTCCTTGAATCCATGAATTATGCATTATCATAATTTGGTTTCCTGAAAGTCCGGCTAATCCGGCAGGGTTATAAAACAATGATGAAACGTCTCCGGTAGATACTGAGCTTACATCGCCCATTGAAATATTCCTTGCACCGAAACCAAGTTTAAGAAAAGCTAATCCGCTGTTGCCTGCTGATTGTGCGAGCAAAGAAGCAATTGATAATAAAAAGATAATAAAAGTCTTTTGCATTTTAACTAAATTTTTTCTTCCTAAAAATTAACATTTAATCCGACAATATGCCTGTCCTCTGGCGAATAAGGTTCAACCACAAAAGCATAATCGACGCCAAAAATAATTCCAGCTATCTTTCTAAAATAAGAAAATCCAAGCGAAGGATTTGCCGGAAAATCCGAGTTACTCAAATTAAATTGATCAATTCCGCCGCGAATGAATAAACCTTCAAAAATATTGTACTCAACACCGGCGCGCAAAATATTTGTACCGGCATTGCTGTTTTCAAATTCTGCGGAAGCAATAATTCCCATATTTTTATTTGAATAGCTTACACCAATTTTCTTTAACAGCGGAAATTTATCTGTAGATGTTGTACCGTTCTCCTGATATATCGGAGAAGTGTCCCATTTGTACTGGCTGTTCAAATCGGAAATAACAAAAGATACATTCCAATGCTCATTCACTATGTAAAGCGCGCCTAAATCTAAACCGAAGCCGGTTGAATTTATTTGCTCATACAATTTGTAATAATAAAATTTAATCGATATGCCGAGAGCAAATTTTCTTGAGAACCTGTTTGCCAATCCTAAAAAGAATTGATTTTCAGATGTTGAAAGATAGCCTGTCTTGTTCCCGTCATTATCTCTGCCGTCAATTTTGCCAACTCCGGAATTAATTATTCCAACGCTTAATCCCGCAGAATTCCTTGGCTCTCGATTAGGATTAGCCGAATCGCTATTCGAATAAAAATCAAACCGTCTCGTGAAGTTCAAAAAGTTTAAAGAGCGGTCGAGAGATAAAAATGAATACGAAGTTTGAAATGAATTTCCATTTTGGAATACCGACAATGCAGGGTTGTAATATGAAACTAAATTTCCTTCCGTAACAGAAGACATTGCGTTTCCCATTCCCATTCCTCTTGCACCAAACCCCATTCTCGAAAATGCGCCTGGCATGCTGCTGATCGGGCTTACTTTTGGCTGCGCAAAAAGCACTGCCGGTAAAAACAAAATTAAGATTAAATATTTCTTCACCTATTTTTCCTTTTTATTCCCGATGAATTATTGTAGCACCAAAATTTTTCCATACACCGGTTTTTGCGAACCGACGTCTATTCGATAGAAATATACTCCGTTGGGAACAATGTTTCCTGCCTGGTCGGTTCCGTCCCAATAATCTATTGTACCGGAAGGCGAATCGACAACGTGGATTGGGTTTCCTCGGTTAGCATCTTGAATAATTGTTTTAACAACCTGCATGCTGAAATTTAGAATTCTTATTGTAACCGGTTCAGTACCGTTTGTGGAATATTTTATTTTCAAAACATCCGTACGCGGATTAAAAGGATTAGGATAAGCGTAAGCATCGCTTGAAGAAGCTAATGGCTGCGATGCAAAATATACTTTCCAGGTTCCTTGCCACATTCCGCCGGTTTCAACAAGACGGGCAAGACCATCGCCGGAGCCAAGCCAAATGCTGCCGCCTTGAAAAGCGGCAGCATAAAATGATTGTGTAAGAATAGAAATTTTGGTATTTGCATCTGTGATGGTATTAGGCAAAATCCAGTCCTTGCCATTATCGCTCGTTCTGAAGGCACCTGCGTCAGAAGCAGCGATAACCTGGTTATCTTTTATTCCGAAGTTGTAAACTTTCTGCTGAGCAAGTGTAGTTTGCCAGTTCGCTCCGCCGTCTGATGAATAGCTTACCGCGTAAAATTCAGTTTCTCCGTTTGCCTTCCATGAACCTGCCCAAATTGTATGATCTGTATTATTGTAACCAAGAGCAGTAACCCAGTTTCCGCTGATAGGATTGTTTTCATTTGTATGATTAAATTTTGTCCATGAAGGATATTGGCTGTTCGCATCGGTCGTCAAGTTTATTCCGCCTGCTGTACCTGCATAAATTGTAGAATCATTTATAGCAAGAATTGAAAAGCCTTCCAGATTATAATTGTTCACAGCGCTCATTTTTCCGGCAACGGGAGAATAATAAAAATTAAGTGTGTCGTTCGGGCTGATGGAATTAAGATTATCCGGCGGAAGAATAACACGCTGCCATGTTTTTCCCATGTCGGTACTTCTCCTTACACCGGCAGCGAACGACGCAATCCAAATTGTTCCCGGAGTAAAGGTCATATCAAAAATTACATTTTGTTCCGGAACAGTAACAGGCAAAGCACTGAGTTTATTGATTCCATATGTTATTACCGAATCAGATTCTTGATCAACCGGCTGTGGGATTGTCGTCCAGGTTTTACCTGCATCAGTTGTGTATCTCAATCCGCTTCCGGTTTGAACAGTTCCTTGTGAAGTATTTTCATCATGGGCGGTCGCAGCCCAAAAAGTTCCTTTATAATATCCGATTGCAGAAATACTTTCAGTTCCGAATGCAGGAGTACCGGCAAAGTTCGTCCATGTTGCGCCGCGGTCAGTTGAAAGACTTACGCCGGTTCCCATTCCAAGCCACACGGTATCGCCGACAACAATTATGTCCGTAATGCTGTTGCTTGACGGAGTGCTGCTTAAAGCAGTTTTATCCATCGTGCTTTTTTTGCCGATGAAAAAAGATTCCGGCTTGATTTGAGGAAAAAGAATTTCAGTTGTAAAAAGTATAATCGAAAGAGTAACTAATAAATTCTTTTTCATTTAATAACCAGATAATGAATAATTTTATTGCTTAGAAGCCCGCCTCTATCTTCTGCCTGAAACTCCCATCGGAAAGTTCCTTTCGGTACACCGGTTGATGGAAGAACAACATAAGTAGAATATATTCCGTCGCCTGCCGTTACATCTCCATGAGTTCCATCATCGTACATCATAATCGGATTTTGCGAAGATGGGTGTCCGTCCGGCGGTATGTATGAATTGAAATATACCGACTTTATATCTTTTAATCCGTTATCATCATGAACATAAACAGAGACAAAAATATTTATTGTAACAGGCTGAATAGTTTCAGTATCCGGGCAAACGAGATTTGAAATAACTGGTGCAACGTTTGCCTGACCGTTGTTAAAATTAAACGAACGAATTGCAGCAAGGTTGGATTGATTAGAATAATCAGTTACAAAATACTGAATTTGATAATTGCCGTTTGCGTAATAACGACTTAACGGGTATTTGTTGGAATAAATATTATCACCTTTTGTAGTATCTCCGTTGTCCGATAAGTTTCCGTTGTCGAATAAGATAATCGGATCTAAGTTAATTTGATTTTGACTGGGATCAATTACATTGGCAGATACAGTTCTAATGCCCGTTGAAGATGTAAAGCCGATGCTGATTGTTATTAAGGAATCGGACGGATAATACATTACGGAATCCGCACCTAAAATTTTGTTTACTTGATAGTTTGACGGCGAGGAATCAACCACGCTGTTAAAATCCTTTTGGCATCCCCAAAAGATGAAAGGTAAAAGTATATATATATATTTTTTCATCTGTCCAAATATTTAATTATAAACCACTTAGCTCAAGGTAAAAAAAAGTGTACTAAAGATTTTTATCCCATTGAAATCATAAACGGTGTCGGCGAAAACGAAATTATAAAAATAACGAAGCTCAGCCATCCGATAAGTTTTCTTCTCGAATCCAGTTCGCTGTCATCCGGTACCGGGGGGTGCTTCAACTTAATTATGAAATATAAAAGCAGCGCCCAAAAAAGCCAGCCAGACCATCCAAAATTAGTACTGAGATTAAGCAATCCTTCAACTAATCCAAGCAATCCGAGAACCATTAAAATCGCAAAAGAAACTACTGCAATCTTAAAATGATTTTCTTCACCGAACATTGTATATGAGACATGTCCGCCGTCCAACTGACCGATCGGAATCATGTTCATAGCTGTTACAAATAAACCAAACCAGCCAACACATAAGTATGGATAATGATATACCTCCGACATCGGCGGAAAGAATTGACCGTTGTGAATGAAAATCATCTTTAAGAAAGAAAATAATATTGTATTGCCGAATGTAAGATCAAGAGCATTCTTGCCGTAGCTCGGAGAAAAATAATCCGGATGAATTGCAAGCAGATAATTTAACCCAGGCATATGAGTGAAGCCGTATACTAAAACAATAATGCACGCAATAAATCCGGCAATCGGTCCGGCAACTCCTATATCGAACATCGCCTTCTTGGTATAAATCGGCGACTTAGTTCTGATTACCGCGCCCATCGTTCCAAAGTTTATAAAAATCCAGATCGGCGGGAACGGAATGTAGTACGGCAAGGTTGCTTTGACTTTGTGGTAAACTGCGGCAAAGTAATGACCGAACTCATGACAAGAAATTATAAACATTATCGAAACAGAATACGGCAACCCCTTCATCAAAAAAGATAATTGATATGGACCCGGCTGTCCGCTTATCCATTGTGCACCGGCAATTGTAGTTGTAATAAAAGTAAAAACAAACAAGCCTGCATGAAGAAGATAATTTTTTTTATCTTTTTTCTTCGGTACTGCGTTCTGCTGATGTTCGAACCAATCTCGTTGTGATATGTCGCTGTAATATTCAGGCATTATAAATCAAAATTAAATCCGATTGACGAATAACTTTCAAATAAATTGTAAAGCTCACCGTGAATGCTTTTCCCGGATGTATAAGAATAATAAATTTTAAAACCTTTCCGGTTATATGTACCGAATTTTATCCCCGCCATAAAAATATTGTTTCCAAAATAACTGCCAATTTGCGACAATTTAAAATCATCGGCGGCAAAAGGTACAATAGATTTTACAGGGAAGAAAGTGAAATAGTAATCAAAACCAGCCTGGTAAATTTCTTTTCCGATTCCATCCGGGATAACGTGAATTAAATATGTCATTCCTGCATAAACACGAAAAGTATTAATCTGATAGAACGGAAGCAGTTCAAAAAATTCCCGGCTGTAAACAAACGGCGGATAATTGTTCATCCAATCTCCAATGCTTTTGTCAAACCTGCCGTCAACCAGATGCGCGCTTATATGGCTGAAACGAAAACGAAAGCCGTATTCATTATCTCCGTCGATTATTTTATATCCGCTGTTCAATCCGAAAAAGTAATCTATTGTTTCAACCGGGAAGCGGAAATTGTTTTCGCTTCTTAATCTTGTAAAAGTAAAAAGGTCAGCGCCGAATGAAAGTACACTGTTATCATTACTAATTCTATAAATATCGGTCGATGTCCCGATATCAAGCCGCAGCTTATCGGCATTAGTTAAATATGAAACACCATCTCTAGCTTCAAGAATATTTGCTGTAAAAGGTTTTATGTTTAATCCGGATGGAAACCACTCTGTTTTTGTTTGTGAAATTCCGGTAGCTGAAATTAATATCAGCATAAAAAGACCAGCTAAAAATTTCCTCATTTATCTCAATTCCGATTTAGTCAATATTTTTTTCTTGATTTTCTGTTTTACCAGTTTGTTATAACCGTATTTAAATTTTGACGGAAGGCTTGCAATCGCATAAGAATTAGTTGGGAATGCAAATGACGGTTCAAAATAACAGTTAACGGTGCATCCCTGACAGAAATCAAATCTGCCTTCCATCTTTTTAAAGTATTTTAATTTTTCGCTCTCGCGGATTTCTTTTATCGGTCTGTCAATCGGTACTCTCTCGTTTCCGAAATGATAGCACGGTAAAATAATTTCATTGTACGGAGAAATTACGATAACACGCGAAACAGCTTTGCAAAGCGGCTTCTCAATATTATTGCCGCCGTTGCGGCGCAGCTTTAAGTACGCATCGTTCATATAAATATTTAATTTGCCATCGGCATATTCATCAATAAAATCAATTGCTTCATCGCTTAAACCGGGATTGCCGAAATATGAGAATACCGGATTAACTATGAGAACCAAATCATGTTTGGTTGCAATCTCATGCATTCGCGGAAGTTTTTTGTATGTCTCATTCGTTACTGTAAATAAAATATCCGGAAACTCGCCGAGAGATTTAGCAATTTCTATACTTTTAAAAACATGATTGTAGCAATTTACTTTTCTTATTTTATTATGCTCTTCTTCATCAGGAGAATCGAGTGAGAAATGAAGAAGATTGATCTTGCCCGCCAGCTTCTTGGCAAACTTTGGATAAAGAAGCGAATTGGTAGTAATACTTGTCTGCATTCCAAGCTCTTGTGCATACTCCGCCATAAGATGAATCTCTTGATGAAGCAGCGGTTCGCCGCCGGTTAAATCAATAAATTTTACTCCAAGCTCGGAAAGTTGGGAAACATTTGATTTAAAATCTTCAAGCTTTGCATAAGGCGTGTTTGTAAAATTTTCATGTACACCAAAATGGCAAAACTCACAGAAGGCATTGCACCGGTATGTAACGTAATAGTTGCACAAGAGAAGCATTAATATTCTCTTCCCTTCCAGACTACTTTTCTGTTAATCCCTATAATAAACGGCAAAGCTATCACGTAAAGCAAATAATAAATTTGAAAGTGTAAAAAGTATTTTAGATTTTTAGTAAGCCCAAGCTGCTTGTGTACAAAGTAGAGGACAAAAAAATCAATAGTTAATTTAAAGACCGCCAAATATAACCATACCGGTGAGAAAAATAAAGGAGTAAGAAGCACACAAAGGTTAGTTAAAAATCCCCATGCCATTACCATATAACCACGAAAAGGTACTTCAATTCCGCCTACTGCCCAACGCTTTTTCTGACGATACAAGCTTTTAATATTGTCGCACGGTATTGAGGTTATCAATGCATCTTTATCAATCGGTAAAATTATTTTGTATTTGCCGAGACAATAAATAGACCACAGCAGATTAAAATCTTCCGTAACACTAAATGGAAGATTTTCATAACCGCCTACTTCTTGGTATGCTTTTTTTCTATAAGACATGTTGTTGCCGATGCAGCTAATCGGTTTATTTAAATTAATTGTTCCGGCTGCGACGGTTAGAAGATAAATAAAATCAAGCGACTGCATTCCGCCAAAACCATCTTTTGCAACTTGGGTTGTAAAACCATTTACCGCTCCAACATCTTCCTTATAATATGAAACCGTGGTTTTAACCCAAAGCGGATTTACTTCACAATCTGCATCTGTTGTTAAAATAATTTCGCCTTTTGCCAATTCAATCGCATTTGCAAGTGCGTTGGTCTTCCCTTTCAGCATGCCTATTTCTTTTTTAGTAATAATCTTCTTGAACTTTGGTTTGTCGCAAATGAATTTATCAATAATTTTCCCGGTTGCATCTGTAGATTTGTCATCAACTAAAATAATTTCGAGTCTGTCTTCAGGATAAATTAAATTATCTAAAGATTCCATACACCGCAGTATATTTTTCTCCTCATTTCTTGCTGCTACAATAACAGTGGCAGTCGGCAGTTCGGATTCATTTATCTTCGGAAACTTTTTTGATGTGCCGATTATAAATATTACAGATTGAATAAAGTATCCGCTTAGTACAATAAGAAAAATTATTTCAAGCATTCGAGAGGTTCTCCGAATTCGAAGCCGGCATCATTAGCATAATCAACAATAAAATTTATCGAATCCAATATTATATCTTTTGATTTCAAACTATCGTGAAGAACAATTATAGAGTCACGTTCAAGATATTTTGTCACAGCAAATTTAACAACTTTGAAATCATTATTATAATCTCTTGTAAGAAGCGACCACATTACGTTTGTTAAATTCTTACCAGCTAATATTCTCTTTGTTGAAATCCCGAATTTTCCGTGCGGGGGTCTGAAATATTTTATCTTGTAATTAAATTTATCTTCCATCAGCCTGTTCACCGGATCAATCTCTGCATCTATTTCTGCCGCAGTTAGTTTGGTTATTATTTTGTGGTTATACGTGTGGTTGCCTATTTCATGCCCGCCATTTAATATCTCTTTTACAAGCTCCGGTTCTTTCTTGATATTATTGCCGACACAAAAAAACATTGCTTTAATTTCATGCCTCTCTAATGCGTTTAGAATCGGTCTTGTATTTCCAAGCAGAGGTCCGTCATCAAATGTTAATAAAATTTTCCCGTTGATTGTATTCCATTTATATGCTTTAAAAATTGACTTTACAACTGCGGGTGGATTATAACTGTATTTCAACCTTTTATTACCCCAATCGGTCTTAGTTTAGCAACTTTCTTTGTAATACCTTCTTCATGCATTACGTTAACAACATCCGCTACGTCTTTGTATGCGCCGGACATTTCTTCCGCAATCGTTTTGTAACCCTTCGCCTGAATTACTATTCCTTTGTCTTTTAATTCCTGTACAAGGTCTCTTCCTTTAGCTTCTTTCATTGCTTTGGTTCTGCTGAGATTTCTTCCGGCACCATGGCAAGAGCTTCCGAATGTTTCTTCCATTGCCTTTTCTGTTCCTACTGCAACGTATGAATATCTTCCCATATCGCCGGGTATTAAAACCGGCTGACCGACTTCTTTATATTTCTTCGGAATCATTTCATTGCCGGGAGGAAATGCTCTGGTGGCGCCTTTGCGATGCACACAAACTTGCTTTTTCTCTTCTCCGATTTTGTGCTCTTCAATTTTTGCAATATTGTGGCAGACATCGTAAACAAGATTAAACTCAAGCTCGGATTCCTTCATTCCGAAGGTGGACATGAAACTTTTTTTAGCAAGATGCATTATCACCTGCCTGTTGTTCCATGCAAAGTTTGCTGCTGCCTGCATTGCTGCAATATAATCTTTTCCTTCTTTGGAATTTAAAGGCGCACAAGCAAGCTGTCTGTCAGGAAGATTAATTGCATAATCATCGCTTGCTTTAAGCAGGACTTTTAGATAATCATCGCATATTTGATAACCCAATCCACGTGAGCCGGTATGGATCAAAACTGCAATCTGATTTTTGAATAATCCGAAAGTCTCTGCCGCTTTAGGATGAAAAATTTCTTCAACAATATCTACTTCAAGAAAATGATTTCCGGAACCTAAAGTTCCTGCCTGGTCGTTTCCTCGTTCTATTGCTCGCTCGCTTACAACATCCGGATCGGCATTTTTCAACGTTCCGCTCTCTTCCGTAAACTCAATATCTTCAGGTCTTCCGAAACCGCTTTCAAGCGCCCAAACCGAGCCTTTGCTTAAAATTTTTCTCATCTCCGAATGGGAAAGTTTTTTAATTGCACCTTTTGCACCAACTCCGGTTGGAATATTTTTGAAAAGATTTGAAATAAGCCAGTCAATTTTATTTTTTACCAAATCATATTCTAATGACGTTGTTGCAAGTCTTACGCCGCAATTAATATCATATCCAACTCCGCCGGGAGAAATTACTCCTTCGGATAAATCTGTTGCTGCAACACCGCCGATTGGAAATCCGTAGCCCCAGTGAATATCCGGCATCGCAAGGCTGTACTTTTGTATTCCCGGAAGATGAGCAACATTTACAACCTGCTTTAACGCATCTTCATTTTGAATTGAGCGGTCAAGCATTTCTTTGGAAATATAAACTCTGCCCGGCACACGCATTCCACCGTGAGCACGAATTTCCCAAACATTCTCTCGTATCTTATTTAATTGTATTTCCATAATCTCATATTTCTTTTGTTACACAGATAATTTTATTTATCTAAAAATTAAATATCAAACACAATCCTTGTCTTATATTTCCCGTCACTATACTTAATATTCATTTGATGAAAAGTTACAGCCTTGATTTCAATTTTGAGTTCATGTTTTTTTTCATCAACCGGCTCACCTAAAATTTTTATTTTAGTTGCAAATTGATTTTCACTTTCTTCAACAGAAATTTCTTTTACTTCAGAAAAAATCCATCCCTTCACAAGCAAAAGATAATTTAGCTCAGAAAGAAAATGAACCAACAACTCTTCCAACGACCTGTCGCTGATTTCAATTTTATTTTCTTCAAGCTTATCTGAAGAGAAATCTTCCACAACTGACTCTTTCCACACATAAGCAGAAACTATGAATAAATCATTATAATTTTCTGCAGAGACTTCCGCCGCAATATCTGCTGTGTGGTCTATGAATTTATATTTGCCTGTCATTGGAAAAAATTATTTTGCGTTTTATTCGTAATCGTAATCTTTGTCTTAGTCGGATTCTAAATACGAGTACGATTAAGAACAAGATTACAAGTTATAAAGAGATAGCATCTTTGTTCCTTAGTAAAGAAGCCATTTCTAAAATAACTAATTAAATTCATTTAAATTAGAATTATTTGAACATTACGTAAATTCCTAACTGGAAGAAGTAAAAGAATATTATAGTTATTTAATGGAATAACAGCCTAAACTTTACCATCCTATTGTCATTTTGACGCATTTAATTACCACATTGACGCAGTTACATTATACTTTACCTTTTTTGCGATTTACACAGCCTAATTTGCTTTTTACAGAACCTAATTTGCTTTTTACAGAACCTTGTTTGCTTTTTACAGAACCTTGTTTGCATTTTACAGAACCTTATTTGCTTTTTACAGAACCTATTTTACATTTTACATAGTCTTATTTTTGTTTTACAAAGCTTAATTTGCATTTTACTGATGCTTACTTGCATTCTACACTACATTGTTTGTGTTTTATTCTTGATTGGTCAATTTAAATTCTTATTAAAACAGGTTCAATTATCACAGGATTTATTTTATTTCTTGTAATGTTATTACGAATTACAGCCTGGTTATAGCTTATTTTTATAAGGTTACATTTGATTCTTACCTAATTGTGTTTATTTATTATAAGGTTAGAAAAAATTCTCATCCGGTTACATCTTATACTTGCCGGGTTACATTACTAATCTAAATGATTCAGTCATCAAATAGTTAGTCGGACTTCTAATTTCATTTATATAATTTACGAGTCAGCTACTTTCCAAATTAAATAGCGTATCTCAAAACTCTAAATAAATTAATAAAATTTTATATAACCTAATTATTACAACTATTTTATTCTTAATCTTTCTCTTAACCATAATCTTAATCGCATAAGTTACCTGGTTAAGAGCAAGGTTACGATCAAGATTACGAAAGAAGCATAATATACTCTGTTAAAGTCGTTTCGCTTTCGTAATTTTGTAATCTAATTTTGCAAACACTTTAATGAAGCACTTGCACGAACATCAGAAAGGATTACTTGCCGTATTTGCCGCCGGACTATTATGGAGTACCGGAGGACTTTTTATTAAACTGGTCCCGTTTAATGCAATGCAAATTTCTTTTTTCAGAAGTTTCTTTGCAGCACTTGTTTTTCTTGTAATTTTTAAGAAAGAAGTTTTCTACGCCAACCTGTTTACTTTTATAAATGCGGTTTTATATTCCGGAATTTTAATACTGTTTGTCATGGCAACAAAGATGACAACCGCCGCCAATGCAATCTTTTTACAATATACGGCACCAATTTACGTTTTGATATTCGAGCCATTGATTAATAAGATCAAATATGAGAAGATAAACATAGTAACCATCCTTTTTTGTTTCATTGGAATGGTGTTGTTCTTTGTGGGAAAACTCTCGCTCGGCGATATAAGAGGAAATATTTTAGCTTTGCTGTCAGGTGTAGCTTTTGCAGCATTTCTTCTTGGTATGCGCAAAAATAAAAAAGAATATCAGTTCAGCTCTATATTCTACGGGAATATTTTGGTTTCAATAATTTGCTTTAGTTCCATTTCTGAAATTTCAAACTTCACAGCATCAAATTTCTTAATGGTATCATATCTCGGAATATTTCAAATAGGGATAGCATACGCAATATTCAGCTATGGATTGAAGCGTGTTTATGCAATTGAAGCTTCACTAATCTCGATGATTGAACCAGTACTAAATCCGGTTTGGGTATTTTTAGGGTACGGTGAAGTCCCGTCTTTCATGGCGATTGTTGGAGGTATTATAATACTTACTGCTATTGCAATTAGAGCTTTTATATTTGAATCACCGGCAATGAAAGCAAGACTGAAAAGAGTTATTCCGTAACATAGATTTCAGTCCATGCGTGATTTTTTTAATTTTTTTTCGCACTGACTAAAGTGCGTAGGTGTATTTTTTATTTACTTTTATCTTTTAGAAAACCGTATTTCTGAATATGCTTGTATGCAAAATAACCTGCTGCAGACATGCTGGCTAAGCCAAGAATATACCTGACATCCGACATTAAGCCTTTTTCTCTAAATAAAAAATTGCCCATATAAAGGTCGGCTTTAATATCATTTGAATTATTATTAAGGAAAAAATTTGATTGCCTCATCCTTGCCATTGATATTCCCCATGCATTCTCAGGATTTGCTTGCATCAGATTAAAATCTTCATCATTATAATTGATTGAAGGCGCATACTGTGTTGATAGCGGTGAAAATAAGAACGGATTATAAATTTTTTCTTGAATAACTTTTACTGAATCAGTTTTATTATTCAGTTCGAAGCGAGAATCATTTTGTGCAAAAACATTTTGATGAAAAACAACCGCAATTATTATTGCGCCATAGAAGATCAAGCTTGGAAGTAGTTTTTTTCTCGCCAACATTTTAAGACCTTAACGAAAGTGGACAATCGCATGACAAAAATAAAACTATTTCAAATCACAATCATTATTTTTGTTTAAGAATATTTTCATGTGATGATAACGCACAGTTGACTTTTTTCCCGCTCAAGTATATATTTCAAATAAACTTATAAATTTAAGAGGGACTTAAATGCAAGAAAACAACGATTTTCTAAAATACGTTCCAATCTTTTCAGAATTGGATGACAGTACTTTAGACCAGATTTCAAAACTGGGAATTCGAAAGAGTTTCATAAAGGATTCGGTAGTGCTATTTGAGCATGAAACCGGATCTGCGCTTTTTGTCATCATAAACGGTAAGGTAAAAGTTTCCAGAGTAAGCGATGACGGCAAAGAAGTAATATTAACCATTTTAGGTGAATCGGATTTCTTTGGTGAAATGGCTATTCTTGACGGTCAGTCACGTTCAGCAAATGTTACTGCAATGGAAGACTCTGAGCTGTTTATAATCCAAAGAAGCGAGTTCTTAGATATGCTTCACAGTCACCCCGAAATAGCTGTAGCTTTGCTTCAGGAACTTACTTCACGCCTTCGCGCTGCCGACATGAAAATCAAATCTTTATCTCTTAAAGATGCCGAAGGTAAAGTGGCAACTGTTATATTGCAGCTCGCTGACGATCTTGGCAAGATTAGACAAGGCACAGTTGAAATAGACAAGCTGCCTTATCAGCATGATCTTGCTAACATGGCAGGTACTTCAAGAGAAACAATTTCTCGCACTCTTCATTCCTTTGCTAAAAAAGGATTGGTAGAACTCGACGGCTCTCGGCTAAGAATTCTGGATTACGAAAAATTTAAGGAAATGTTTAGCTAATAATTTTTAATGAACGGGAAAGTAGATTTACATATTCATACATTTTTTTCGGATGGCTTTTACTCTCCCGTCGAAATTGTTTCTAAGGCTAAAGAACTCGGACTAGATACAATTAGTATTACAGACCATGACAATCTCGCGGGAATTATTGAGGCTACCGAAGAAGGAAAAAAGATCGGTGTCGAGGTAATTCCCGGTCTTGAGATAAGTACGGATGTAAACGACAAAGAGATTCATATCCTTGCATACTTTTTTGAGCCCGATAATAAAGAACTTGAAAGGTACATGGTCTTCTTTAGAGAAGAAAGACTTAAGCGGGCAATCAGAATTGTAGATAAATTAAAATCTCTCGGTTTAAGTATTTCTATCGATGATGTACTTGAGAAAGCAAAGAACCGTGCAGTAGGCAGACCTCATATTGCAGAAGTTCTTTATGAAAAGGGATTAATATCAAACTTTTTTGAAGCCTTCAATAAATATATCGGCAACGGTTGTCCGGCTTATGAAAAGAAAGTTCACTTATCACCGCAAAGCGCATTTAAGATAATTAACGATGCCGGCGGCTTAAGTTTTATTGCACATCCAGGGCCAATGAATGATAATCTCTTAAAAGATCTTATCAGTGCTGGTGTTGATGGTATTGAAGTTATCCATCCATCGCATTCCCAGCAGTTAATCAGGTTTTACAAAGGGATTGTTAATGAATATTTCTTGTTAGAATCCGGAGGTTCTGACTTTCACGGCGGTAAAAGAGAGGATGAAAATAATCTCGGGAAATATACAGTCAACTACTCAGTAATTGACGCAATGAGGCAAAGGCTTTTAAGGAACATTGCGTAAGAAAAAGAATTAAAATGAAAATTATCGAAGGAAATTATTCCTGTTCAAACCATAAATTTGCAATCGTATTAAGTAAGTATAACGATTTCATAGTGCAAAAGCTCCTCGATGGCGCTATTGACTGCTTAAAACAATATGAGTGCCCTGAAGAAAACATCGATGTAATCAAAGTTCCGGGTGCTTATGAAATACCATTAGCTGCTGAAAAACTTGCTGAGAAGAATATCTATAATGCAATAATTTGTTTAGGCGCAGTAATAAGAGGAGCTACACCTCATTTTGATTATGTTGCAGGAGCCGCAAGCAGCGGAATTTTAAAAATATCCTTGAAGTACAAGATACCTATTTCTTTTGGAGTCCTTACAACAAATAATGTTGAACAGGCAATCGAAAGATCCGGTTCTAAATCCGGAAACAAAGGCTGGGAAGCTGCTCTTACCGCTATCGAAATGGCTGACCTAATGACTAAAATTTAATACCATGCTTAAGGCTGAGAAACTCCTTTATCCTCTTATTATATTTCTCTTTGCCGTTATACTTTACTTTCCGTCAATCAATTCTCCATTAATTCTAGATGAAAGCTATTTTATTCAGCGCAATCAGGTTTCATCTATAGCACAATCTCCTTCACTCTTTAATAAGAAAAGCTACGATGGATTTTATTACAGACCGCTGCCGAATTTTATTTCCGGTATTTCTACCTTGATATTCCAATATGATGTTCCTTGTTACAGAGTTTTTAACATTTTGCTTCATGCAATCGCTTCGATGCTGGTTTATTTTTTCTTCCTTCTACTTCTGGAAGAAAATTCTAGAAAAAATTTAATTGCTCTTTTCGCTGCGCTATTCTTTGCCGGTTTTCCACTTCATGATTATGCTGTTATCTGGATTACCGATTTATTTGAGAGAGTGATGATTATTTTTTATTTAGCAGGATTAATTGCTTTTATAAGGAACCGCTTCAAGCCTGGTATTTATTCCATGCTGTTTTTTATATTGTCTCTTCTCTCCAAAGAAATGGCATTCAGCTTCCCGTTAATCATCGCGCTTCTTTATTATTACTTTGGTGAGAAGAAGTTTAAAATTAAGCAAAGTATTTATGCTCTTCTTCCTTATTTGATCATCATGGCGGTTTTTATTTTGCTTAGAATAATCCTTTTTAATAATAATGTCTTCACTGCCAAAGATGCTCATTCAGCCGGGACCTTGATGGATGTAGTTAAAAATTATTTCATCTTCTCCGGACTGCTTGTCTTCCCTTTCTTCCTAAGGGAATTACAAGCCTTCTTAATCATGCACAAGCTAATTATAGCAGCAATTGGAATTATTGCTGTATCAGGAGTTTTATATTTGATCTTACATAAAATGAAAAAGGATTCAACCAATTTCTTTTTTATATTGTTTGTAATATTAACTATCGCACCTGCAAGCCGTTTGCTGCTGCGCTGGTATCTTTATCTTCCTTCAGTTGGTTTTACAGGACTGATTTCCTATTTAATATTTTCATCTAATTTTAAACAACTAAAATTCCCCCTCATAATTTCAATATCGATTTTAGTTATTTATTCATTTGCCTTGCTGCATGAAGAAATCAACTGGGTTAGATACTCAAACGATTCTATAACTGCCCTGAAAGAGTTTATTCAAAAAAATAAAAGTGAAATAGAAAAAACTAAACAAGCCGAGTTTTTGACAATCCCGGCAAAGATTGATGACATCCCAGTTTTTCAACTTGCATTTGATAAGCTGTTTAATTTCTATTTTGACGACAGCTCAAAAATAAATGTCAAGGTGGATTCGAAAAGTTACCTGGCTGACTTTTCAGATCCGGTTTTTCTGATCGGCAAAGGAAACAACATCGAACTAAAGCAGGTCGATAACAATTATTTTATACTTTTTAATAACGGAAAAAATATTAACTTTGCACAAGTCAAAAATCGGAATAATAATATCCAGTCATTAACCTTAAAAAAATCGGAGTTGAAGAATAAGATACTTTATACTTTTTCAAATGGGAAGTTTTACAAAATAACAGGTATAAAATGAAAAATTTTTTAAGTGTCTTATTCATACTTTGCATTTCATATTCTGCAGCTGCACAGGAGGCTTCCAATTGGAAGAATTACACCAACATGAACAGCATTTCCGCTATTTCTTCGAGCGGTAATGAAATTTGGGCAGCTACAAGCGGTGGAGGTTTTTCTTACAATCCTGCTTATAATAGTTATGTTACTCTTCATAAAGCTGATGGATTAAACGGAATTAATCTGACAGCCGTGACTGTAGATAAATACGGTAAAATCTGGTTTGGCTCCGCAGAAGGAATAATTGATGTTTATAATCCGGCTGATCAATCAATAAAAAGCATTTTCAGCTTATCGGAATTTTCAGAAAAAGCCATTAGACAAATCAATGAGCTCCAGGCGATCGGTGATACTATATACGCCGCAACGAGCTTTGGGATATCCCTTATTGACGCTCAAGATTTTCATATCATCAGCAGCACTACAAAATTTGGAAACCTTCCTTCAAATACTTCTGTAAGTGATATTTTGGTAAACGGTTTATTGTACGTTTCTACCGATGCAGGTTCTGCAATTCAAAAAGCAGGCGCTACAAATTTATCGGCACCGGACTCATGGAATGTTTATCCTTCTCCCGCTGGCGGTAATTCAATTGCAGTAAATAAAATTGTCATGTATAAGGATTCACTTATTGCTGCAACAAGCAGCGGTTTCCAATCTTTCAATGGAAATAGCTGGAGTACTTTTCTTCCACAATATCAAAGCGACATAAATGATCTTTCAGTAATCGGAGATACGCTCCTATTCTTAACAAATAATAACATATATTTTTTTTACAACGGCTCAATAATTAAATATCTTCCTTTCAATTATAACTTGACAAAACTATATTATTCTTTATCTACCGGTTTGTTGGCTGCAAGTAATAATGGTATAATTCAGGTTTATGGAAATCAAAATAATATTATCGCACCAAACGGTCCGGCAGCTAACCAGTTCTCATCAATGGCGGTTGACAACAACGGAAACTTATGGTGTGCAAGCGGAACTGATGCTGTCCTAAAAGGATTTTATAAATTTGACGGAAAGACGTGGACAAATTATAACACGCAGACAGTTCCTTCTCTGCCTTCGAATGCATATTACGTTGCCTATGCTGCACCAGATAATTCTGTTTACCTTGGAAGCTGGGGCGGAGGATTCTTAAGAATAAAAGATGGCGTAATGAAAGAATATGATACAACCGGAACCGGCATGCAAGGGATACAAAAAACTCCTCAGTTCCTGGTTATAACCGGTTTCGGAGTAGATTCGCAAAACGATTTATGGGTTTTAAATTATGGAGGCGTTAATCTTAAAACTCTGAATGTTCTTACTCCCGACAGTACTTGGTATAATTTTTACGTGCCATCCACAGGCTTTCAATATCTATTCAGCTTTGATCATCTCGCTATCGATCAATTTGATACAAAATGGTTTTCAACTACCGACGGCGACAAAGCAGGCTTATACTATTTTAATGAGAATAAAACTTTTACAAATTCTAATGATGACGTTTACGGATATCTTTCCACAAACAACGGATTGAATAGCACGAATATTAATTCGATAGTGGTGGATCAGAATGGTGATGTTTGGGTTGGAAGTAATCTTGGGGTAAATATAATATCAAATACGCAAAGTATAGCCGCAGGCTCTGTACCTCAGCTTAGTGTAACCAACGTTTTTACTCTTCGTGAACAGTCTGTTAACTGTATTGCGGTAGATCCAATAAATCAAAAATGGGTTGGAACTGATCAAGGATTACTTCTTGTCAACTCTGATGGGACAGAATTACTTGCGGCTTATAATACATCAAATAGCCCGCTGCTGAGTAATGATATTACCAGCATTGCGATAAACAAAAATACTGGCACCGTTTACGTAGGAACCGATCAAGGTTTAACCTCATTTAGTACCTCTGCTGTTCAGCCGCAGGAAACTTTTACAAAACTATTTGTTTATCCTAGTCCATTTGTTTTGAAAAACGGGACAAACCGATTGACGATTGATGGGTTAATCAGAGACTCCGAAATCAAAATAATCTCAATCAACGGAAGACTGATCAAAGATTTTTCTTCACCGGGCGGAAGAATTGCATACTGGGATGGCACTGATTCAAACGGAAATCTCGTGAGCACAGGTATCTATCTGGTAGTTGCTTTTGACAAGGAAGGAACAAACGTTTTTACGGGAAAAGTTGCAGTGATTCATCAGTAAAAGTTAAATGATCGATCTTTCAAATATCTCCTTACAGTTTAACGGCAGCTTTCTTTTTCGAGAAGTTAATTTTAGAATTAATTCCGGCGATAAGGTTTCTCTTGTCGGAGCTAACGGTACAGGTAAATCTTCTCTTCTAAAAATAATAACCGGTGAACTTCAGCCCGAATCTGGTAAAGTTTTAAAACAAAAAGATATTAGCATAGGATATCTTCCGCAGGAAAACATAATACTTCGCGGAAAAACACTGATAGATGAAACACGGTCTGCACTTACCGATATCATTATTCTTCACGATAAAGAAAAGGAACTGATTGATGCTCTTTCTGAAAAAAATATTACCGATGAAGAGCGTGAAGATCTTGTGAATCGCTTAGGTGAAGTTCACCATCGGCTTGAAGAACTGGATTCCTATAGTGCAAATTCAAGAGTTGAAAAGATTTTGCTCGGCTTAGGATTCGAGGAAAATGATTTTGAAAAATTGACAGATGAATTTTCCGGCGGCTGGCAGATGAGAATTGCACTTGCAAAAATTCTAATATCGCAAAACGATCTCTTGTTGATGGACGAACCGACAAATTATTTAGACTTTGATTCTCTTGAATGGCTTACCTCATTCCTAAAGGCATATAAAGGCGCTCTCTTATTAGTTTCACACGATAAACATTTTATAAATGCTTTAACAAAAAAGACTCTTGAAATCTATCTCGGAAAGTTTAATACTTTTAGCGGAGATTATGATGCATATCTAAAATATAAAGATGAAAGGGATAAACAAGCAGCGGCACAATATATTCTTCAACAAAAGAAAATTAAAGATACTGAACGTTTTATTGAAAGGTTTCGTTACAAGGCAACTAAATCAAAACAAGTTCAAAGTAGAATAAAACTGCTTGAAAAAATTTCACTTGTTGAACTTCCTGAGTTCAAAGAAGATATATTAGTTAAATTCCCACCGCCGCCGCCAAGCGGTAAAATAAATATGGAATTGAAATCTATTTTCAAATCCTATGGTGATAAAAAAATTTTTGAAGGCTTGGATTTCCAAATCGATCGTGGTGATAAGATTGCGTTTATCGGACCAAACGGTGCTGGCAAATCAACATTAGCAAAAATTATTGCCGGGGCTATCAGTTTTGATAAAGGTGAAAGGATAATCGGTCATAATACCATTATTTCATATTACGCCCAGGATATTGCAGATAATTTAATTCCTGATCTCGATATTCTCGAAACTATTGAGGCTGTCTCCGAAAACCAAACAGTTGGTCAACTAAGATCTCTCTTAGGTTCTTTTCTTTTTTCCGGAGATGATGTATTCAAAAAGGTTGGCGTGCTTTCAGGAGGAGAAAAAAGCAGAGTTGCACTTGCAAAAATTCTTCTTACTAAATCAAATTTTATTATTTTGGATGAACCGACAAATCACCTTGATATGTCTTCAAAAGAAATCCTGCAAAAAGCGCTTATTGAATTTGACGGTTCGCTTGTTCTGGTGTCTCATGACATTGACTTTCTAGCTCCGATTGTAAATAAGGTTGTTGAGATAAAGAAAAACCAATTCAAAGTTTATATAGGTGGCATTGATTATTACCTTACTAAACGTCAGGAATATCTGCTTCAAGAAGAAAATAAAGTAAGACAAACCGCTGCTGAACCTGTTTCAAGAAAAGAACAAAAGAGACTTGAAGCCGAAGTAAGGCAGAAGAAATACGAGGCTACAAAAGATATTTCAAAAAAAATCAAACAGCTTGAAGTGGATATTGAAAGGCTTGAATTAAAAGAGGATGAGCTGGAAAAACTCCTGCTTGAACCGGAAACTTATAACTCACCGATGAAAGCAAGAGATTTGACAATAGAACTAAATCAGTTAAAATCAACTCTTGAAAATAAAGTCTCCGCATGGGAAAAATTATCTGAAGAACTGTTGGGGATAGAAAAAGAATTTGATCAGAAATAAATACATTTTGAATGCTTTATACCTTAATTCCTAAAAACTCTTCCGCTAAAGCTATTCCACCGTATAACGCTGCGTCGTCTCCAAGATTATTTATAACAATTTTGACTACCTTCGAAGAATCTTTTAATATAACTTTATCAAATGAAGCCTTGATTTTCGGAAGCATAAAATAATCCAATGCTTCTACTAAACCGCCGCCAAGAACTATCATATCGAAATTCATTACGTTAGTTATGTTTGCAAGCGCCAATCCTATTCTCTCACAAGCTTTAGAAATATGGTTTATCGTTAACTTGTCATTCAGCTTTACTGCCTGAGCGAGGATGCGGCTTTTTATGGGTTTATCGGGTTTGGCAAGCTTCATAATAATACTTTTTTTATGCTCTGTTATATCAGCTTCAATTGCTTTTACAATCGAAGCACGACTGGCAAAGGCTTCGAAACAGCCTATCTTCCCACAGCCACAGAGTGGCCCTTGATCGGCAATTTTCATATGCCCTATTTCGCCTGCTGCATAATTGGAACCACGATAAATTTTACCATCAATAAATATTGCACC
This sequence comes from Bacteroidota bacterium, assembly GCA_021815405.1. Lineage (GTDB taxonomy): Bacteria > Bacteroidota > Ignavibacteria > Ignavibacteriales > Ignavibacteriaceae > FEN-1297. The sequence continues at coordinate 23,827 of JAKAGV010000007.1, read as the reverse complement.
TCCAATTCCAGTCCCAATAAATATTGCAAGAATGTTTTTTGCTTTTTTAGTTACTCCAAATTTATGTATTCCAAGAGCGCCTAAGTTAACATCGTTCTCAATTAAAACCGGAAATGGAATTTTCTTTTTTAGCCTCTGCTTTGCGTTAAAATTTTTCAAACCGAGATTTGGTGCTAAACCTACAATGCCTGTATAAGGATTTAATGAACCGGGAATTCCCAAACACACTGCTTTAATATTTTTAGGTTTCAACTTTGATTTCTTTACAAGGTTCTCTACAATTTCCGACAGAGTAATTATATATTCTTTGGAGCCGCCTTCGGGTATCGTCGGCTTTTTCACTCTTGCAATTATTCCTTCCTTTGAATTAATTACCCCGGCTAAAATTTTTGTTCCCCCCATGTCTATGCTAATTATATAATTCCTGCTCAGATTAACCTCCGGATTTGAATTGTATCTCTAAAATTGAAATTTCGCTTGTAATGATTTGTTTGAAATAAAAATTCCAAATACAATATAAAATTTGATCTCGATTTTCCAAAACGCTTGAAATTCTATCATTAAAAGAATTGTTTGTAAACTATGTTATGAATAATTTTCCATATGCAAAATTTAAGACCATTAAAAAGATTCGGACAAAATTATTTAACAGACAACAACATCCTAAAAAAAATTGCAGAAGAAATTTCGACAAAGCCTGAAGATAAAATAATTGAAATAGGTCCCGGACACGGTGCACTAACAAAATATCTAATCGAAAAAAATACAAATCTTACTGCAGTTGAAATTGACAAACGGGTAATCGATGAACTTACTATGCAGTTTCCGAATTTGAACTTGATCCAAACCGACTTTTTAGATTTTGACCTGCAAGATTTTTATAATCAATCTAAAAGAAAACTAAGAATAGCCGGGAACATTCCATATAATCTTACTTCGCCAATAGTCTTTAAGCTGATAGAATCAAATCAGTTTGTAGAGGATGCTGTTTTGATGGTTCAACTTGAAGTAGCTAAAAGGATGACTGCGAAAAAAGGGACAAAGGATTATGGAATACTTGCCGTACTGCTATCGCATTTCACACAAACAAAAATATGTTTCAAAGTCTCACCTAATGTTTTTTATCCAAAACCAAAAGTCGAATCGGCAGTTGTGCATATGTTCTTTAAAGATGATGTTTTAGCGGGTGAAAAAAAGAAAATTTTTGTTCATTTAATTAAGGCTGCTTTTGGAAAAAGAAGAAAAACTTTAAAAAATTCGCTCGGCAGTAGTATATTTGCAAGCGTTAATTTTAGCGGATCGAACGTCGACCTGAGCAAACGTGCAGAACAATTGGATATTGATGATTTCGTTGAACTTACAAATTATTTAATTGAGAATTCAAACATCAAAGAACTTAAAAATTCATAAACTATTTTAGCAGCTTTCTATTCACCGGATGGAATTATTTAGAACTTTTCTTATTAAATTAAAAGCTTACGATCTTGTAGTCGTTGTTTTTTATATTTTCCTAACACTTACCAACCTGATTTTTCATTATGAAATAGAACATTGGTTTTTATGGACTTCGATTAACATCGGCATAATTCTTTTCTGTCTCCTAATTGCTTTTTTTGAAAACAAGTATAATAACAAGTTTTGGAGATCTATTCATTATTGGTATATTGCACCACTTATATTAATTACTTACAAAGAACTTTATTTCTTAGTTGAACCTATACGACAGCATGATTACGACTGGCTATTTATTAGAATCGATCACTGGATGTTTGGCACTGATCCGACTGCACTGCTTTATAAAATATCATTCCCGCTTCTTACAGAAGTACTTCAAATAGTTTATAGCATCTTCTACCTTCTTCCCATCATTTTAGGTCTGGCTTTGCTGCATGACAAAAGGTATGTTGCACTGGACTTTGCTGTGTTCTGCATAATATATGGCTTTTATCTATCCTACCTCGGTTATTTTGCACTGCCGGGGATTGGACCGCGCTTTACACTTCATAATTTTAATTTACTTAATGAACAGCTTCCAGGAGTTTACTTTACCAGTTATCTTAGAGATTTTTTAAACTGGGCAGAATCCATACCAGGCAATTGCCCAAACCCTGCAAAATATGTCCAACGAGATGTTTTCCCCAGCGGACATACTATGATTACTCTCATTGTTATGTATTTAGCAGTTAGATTAAAAAGCCGTTCGAGATATTTTTTCGTTCCGGTTGGTTCTCTATTAATATTCGCTACGGTTTACCTTTGGTACCATTATGTAATTGATCTTATTGCCGGAGCGGCTTTCATGGCTTTCACAATGTGGTCCGGAAAATATATTTTCAATTGGTGGAGAAGAATACAAGGTGAAGAAGAGTTTGATTATCATAAATACTAAGTTAAAAAATTGAAGAACGAAAATTTGGACAAGAAAAGTCAGGTAAGAAATATTTTTGAAACGATTGCATTTAGATATGATTTTCTGAATCATCTTCTCAGCTTTGGAACCGATATTTATTGGCGTAAGAAAGCTCTTAAATTAACCGGTGTAAATAAAGATTCTGTTTTACTTGATGTTGCCTGTGGTACCGGCGACTTTGCAATTGCTGCAAAAAAAATGGGTGTAAGTAAAATATTCGGTGCTGACTTCTCATTCAATATGCTTAAGCTTTTCAAAGTGAAAAGCAATTGGATTACCGGATTCAATTTCCAAACTGTTGCAGAAAAAATGCCGGTGAAAAAAAACTCAGTAACAAACATTACCGTAGCATTCGGAGTTCGAAATTTCTATGATATAAAAGAAGGATTTAATTCTTTCTATAGAATATTGTCAGATAACGGTAAGGCAACCATTCTTGAATTCAGACTCCCGTCAAATCCATTCTTCAAAAGATTATACAAATTCTATTTCAAAAAGATACTTCCGGTAATCGGAGGAATAATTTCGGGAGATAAAGAAGCCTACAAATATCTTCCCCGCTCTGTTGAAGAGTTTGATGAAAAAATAAATTTGCCGGAACTTCTAAAAAGCTCCGGCTTCAAAAAAATTGAGCAGCACAACCTGACATTTGGAATTGTTCAAGTTATTATTGCTGCTAAATAGTTATTTCGCAATGTTGTAAGAAATCAAGCTTTGAGAAATCGTGCTTGTCGTGTCGGCAAAATTAATTCCTCCTCCAGTAAATGCATCTAGAATAGCGCCGTTGCCTTCCATTTTTATCATACCAACATTATCAGCCATCCATGCAAATGCGCTGTAACTCCGCGTATCAAACTGGAATGGATTACTCGGATTTGGAATTTGAAGCTTGAATATATATTGGATTTTTGCTGCGTTCATTGTTGTAGAACCAGTAGATAATGTAAGCGGTACTTGTTCCATTCCGATGTAGGTACCGGTAACATTTACAAGAGTATCTGTTAAACCACTTAAACTCAAGGTCATATTAAATGCATTCCATGGATTTCCTTGCTGCAATGGAAATTTAAATGCTGTTATTGATGAGCTCAATTTTATGTATTGCAGATATTGCGAAGGAATCGATGCGGAAAGTCCGGAAGTATCAATAGCAAAATTTACACTATTGTTTGATTTGACAAACAAGCTGGATGTAACAATTGAAAATCCTCCGAATGAAATTGTATCGATTTCATTCTGATAGACTGCACCGTTTAAAGTGGTTGTGCCGCTGTAAGTTGTAGAACGGGTTCCGGCTGATTGGTTACCTGATGAATCTGTTTTTGTAACAGCATATTTATAAGTGGTTCCATCGCCATTTGGAAAGTAACTGCTTCCCGGACCTGATGTTGGATTTGAAGGTGATGTTGTACTGCTTTTACAAGCATTGAACAAAAATGCTAAAGATATCAGACTAAGAAACAGAAAATTTATTTTTTTCATAGACTCTCCATATTTATTTGCCTCTTGCCGCCGGAAATTAACTGTTCCGTTCAAGTCTTAGGCAATGATTTAATAATTAATGTTTTTAATTCGTTAAAAGCTTTCGCTCTATGACTGATTTTATTTTTCTCATCAAGTTCTAATTCGCCGCTGGTTTTATCGAAACCATCCGGCAGAAATAAAGGATCGTAACCAAACCCGTTTTTACCTCTAGGTGATTTTATTATCCTTCCTTTTACCTCCCCGTATGCAGTCAAAAATTTTTCTCCATCAAAATATACAGCCGAACAAACAAACTTTGCAGTGTGAGGTTCCGGAAAGTTCTTTAGCTCACACAGAAGCTTTTCATTATTTTCCTCGTCAGTCGCATCCTCACCGGCATAACGTGCCGAATATACTCCCGGTCTGCCTTCTAGTTGCTCGACTACTATTCCGGAATCATCGGCAATAACTGGAATATTGTATTTATCAAAAATAATTTCTGCCTTTATTTTTGCATTCTCTTCGAATGTATCGCCGCTTTCAACTATCTCAGGAACGTTTTCGAGCTCAAGCAGCGAAATAAGTTGAACATTTAAATCCCTAAATATGTGATTTACTTCTTTGACCTTTCCTTTGTTCTGCGTTGCAAATATCATTTTTTCCATTAGTAATTCGTTAAATCTTTTTCAATAGTTTTTTTAATTCTGATTTTCCTGTTACGAACAAATCATCTTCATCAAAAATTAATGAATTTTTATCTTTAACGATCCAATCTCCGTCAATAATTACATGTATGACATTTTCTCTTGTAGCGGAATAAACAATATTGGAATAAATATCTTCTTGTTCGTCTGATAACGACAACAGCGGCGAATCCAGGTTAAGCAAAACTAGATCGGCTTTTTTACCAACTTCGATGCTTCCGGTTTTATCTCCTATATTTAAGGCGTTAGCACCATCTATAGTTGCAAGCCTGAAGATGGTTTTAGCATCCATAGATGTCGGTCCGTGAACGGGCTTTTGGATTAATGATGCAATCTTCATTTCAGAAAAGATACTCAACGTATTGTTGCAAGGCGCTCCGTCTGCACCAAGCGAAACTTTAATACCTTTTTCTATGAGTCCAGGCATATCAGCAATACCTGAGCCCAGCTTCAAATTAGACGAAGGACAATGAGCAACACTCACTTCTCTATTTTTAAGTATTTCAGTTTCATTCTCATTTAAATGGACACAATGTGCCAGCACAGAATTCTGATCGAGTACGCCTAATGAATCAAAATACTCTACGTTATCTTTGCCAAACTTTTTTCTTATCTCGTTACATTCATTTTTATTTTCGGAAGAATGAGTATGGAAAATACTTCCCGGAAAATCGTGCATCATCTCTTTCGTTTCTTTAAGCAGTTCGGTTGAACACGACAAAGCAAACCTGGGTGCAAAGCCGTACTTTATTCTCCCATCCTCTGTATTGTGAAATGCTGATGCAAGTTCACCGGTATATTTTAATTCATATTCCTTTGAAGATTTAAACTCAGAATAAAGATGATTCTCATCAATCATGCATTTGCCCGCAATTGCACGGATGCCGGAATTCTTCAGCTCTTCAAAAATAACCTCTTGATGTCTAAGAGTTCCCATATCCATCAAAGTGGTTGTTCCACTGGTAAGCAGTTCATAGATTCCTAAACGTGCAGAAGCGCGGAGTGAATTTTTGTCATGAGAACTTTCAAGCGGGAAAATTTTTTTCTGCAGCCAATCCAGCAATTCAAGATCGTCAGCCAGACCTCTAAATAAAGTCTGACAAAGATGAATATGCGTCTGCACAAATCCGGGAATTAGCGTTAAACCCTCAGCATGAATTATCTCTCCGTCAAAACTTGAAATAAAACCTGAATCATGTTTTCGAATATCGCTAATTATGCCGCCGGTTATTTCAACTATGCTTCTTTCAAGGATTTTATTTTCACTATCGGCACAGACAATCCTTTTCGGAATAATAAGTTTTTTATTCATCAGTACCGGGAACTTTTGAATCAATTAACAGTTCTTCGGTTACTTCAAAGGCATATCTTAAGTGAGGAATTACAATCGAACCGCCGACAATCAGTGCAATGTTGAAACTTTCATAAAGCTCTTCTTTTGTTGCGCCTTCTTGTATTGATCTGTCTATATGGTAGAAAATACAATCGTTGCATCTTAAGACCATCGAAGCAACTAGTCCCATCAATTCTTTTGTCTTTGCCGGAAGCGCACCATTTATGTATGCTTTATTATCAAGAGCAAAAAATTTATTGAAATCTCTAAATCCTGAGTTTAATATTTTTTCATTCATATCAGTCCGGTATTTTCGGGTTTCCGATACAGACTTTTTCATTTTTGTCCTTTATCTTTTTTTTGGAATTTATGTTAAGAAGATTATAAAGAATAGTTATAACTGAAGTTACGCAATTGTCATGCTGAACTTGTTTCAGCATCTAAAAACAGCTTAAAAATAAAGATTCCGAAACTAGTTCGGAATGACAAATTAACCTTTTCTTCCATTTTGCGTAACTTCAGTTATAAGATTAAATACCAAGGCTCTGCAGACCGTTTATAACAATATTTATGGAGCTTGCCAAATCAGGATGAGACAGTTCAAATTTCTGAGCTTCTTCTTTTAACCCTTCAATAAGAGATTGATGTTTTTTACCGGAAGGCTCTTCAGTCTTATCTAGGACAACCCTGATTTCCTTAATTAATTTCCGCAGCATCTCTTTTGATTCGTCATCAATGCTGGAGGCATTTTTCAATTCTTCATGAAGTTTTTCGAGAGACTGTTTTAACTTTTCCATAAAAAATTATTTACATTATTGTTAATCGAAACTAACTGAAAATTCTTTTAACTCTACATTAATAATTTTACTACTCAAATTTAAGTAATCACAAATTGAATTAAAACCGGGATTTAAAAATCACTTCTCAATGTCTAATGTAACTGATTCGCATCAGGAATGAAATAGTATTCTTTGTCACAATAAAATACTAAACTTTCGATGAGAGAAATCTGTCTTAAGTAAGCAGCATCTAAAAAGTTATGGAGAAAATTGCTTATTATCCGAAGTAACGCAAGAACATTAAAATGTCATGCTGAACTTGTTTCAGCATCAAAAAACAGTGCAAAGAGAGGATTCCGAAACAAGTTCGGAATGATAAAAATATTATTTTGCGTAACTTCAGTTATTATTTCAAAATGTATGTCTTAATTTTTTGTGACGATACTTATAAATGACCCTATATTTGAAATTTATCTATTTGAGGGTTCCAAATATTATTGATTTCTATTTGACAGCACAATAAATAATCAAAACGGTATTAAATTACCGGTATTATAAAATTTATTTTATAAAAGACAATGAAAATATTTAATTATAGCTATGTAATAATTACCGCTATTTTCCTTTCCATTACTATCTTCTCCTTCAAAGCAAATGCACAATACTTTGGAAGGAATAAAGTGGTTTACGACGACTTCAATTTTAAGGTATTAAAAACGCCGCACTTTAGAATATATTATTATGATGAAGAAAAAGACGCGGTGCATTATGCAGCAAGATTGGCTGAAAGATGGTATGCAAACCGTGTCGCAATGTTTGATGATACACTTAATGGTCCTCAGGCGCTGATTATGTACGATGGATTCCCTCAGTTTGCCGAAAATAATGTTTCTCAGGAATTGATTGGTCAAGGAACCGGCGGCTTTACCGAACCTGTTGAACGAAGAATTGTTCTTCCTTTTGCCGGACCGCTTGAAGAGACTAGTCACGTAATCGGACATGAGCTTACGCATGCATTTCAGTTCGATATTACTAGTAAAAACCACCTAGCAAAACAGGGAATGCCTGCAGCAGTAAATATGCCTTTGTGGTTTCTTGAAGGTATGGCAGAATATTGTTCCATCGGTCCTATAGACCCTAATACTGCGATGTGGATGAGAGAAGCAGCTCTAAAAAAACTGCCGGATATTTCCGATCTTGAAAATACTTATAAATATTTTCCGTACAGATATGGTCAGTCACTTCTTGCCTTCATGGGTGGGAAATACGGCAATAAAAAAATCGGAGAATTGCTTAGAGAATGGGCATTCAAACAAAATATGAAAGAAGCTTTTTTAACTACATTTGGCATTACGCCAGATTCGCTTTCCAAAGAATGGCATGCAGCTATTCGTGCTCAATATGATTCGCTGGCAAAAATAACAATGAAACCTTCCTTTTACGGCAATGACTTAATTTCTAAAAAGAAGGGCGGAGGCGATATGAATATATCACCTGCTTTAAGCCCGGATGGTAAACATGTTATCTTCTTTTCTTCAAAAGATCTTTTTTCAATCGATCTCTTTTTGGCTGATGCTAAGACAGGTAAGATTGAAAGAAATATTTTTAAAACTGAATTCAGCACCCACTTGCAGAATCTGGAATTCATAAGCTCATCAGGCGCATGGGATCCTACAGGTAAAAAGTTTGTCTTTGCAGCAATTGAAAGCGGAAGACCGGTTCTTACAATCCTTGATGTAAATGATGCCAGCGTAAAACAAGTAATCCGGTTTCCAAAGCTTGCACAGATTTTTAATCCATCATGGTCTCCTAATGGTAGGTATATTGTTTTCTCTGCGCTTGCCAATGGTCTTTCCAATCTTTTCTTGTATGATCTTCAAACCGGAACCTCCAGGCAGTTGACAGATGATGCTTATGCAGAACTCCAGCCGGCATGGTCGCCTGACGGAAATGAAATTGCTTATGTTACCGATAGATTTACAACTAATCTATCTAATCTTGACTTTGGCAACAATCAATTTGGCGAATATCAAATAGCTTTAATGAATTTTAAAACCGGGGCAATTACCAGAGTTAAAAATTTTGATAATTGTAAAAACATAAATCCTCAGTGGTCCCCTGATGGTAAGAGTATTTATTTCATCTCGGATCATAACGGGATTGATAATATTTATAGGCTTGATCTTGCGGATAATAAGATTAATCAAATAACAAATTTATACGGCGGGGTAAGTGGTATTACTGCTTTAAGTCCTGCAATGTCTGTTGCCGCAGATTCAAACGTAATGGTTTATTCCGTTTTTAATAATAATAAATATGATATTTATTCAATAGATTCGACAAAAATTCTCGAAGGAACAAATATTAAACCTTTATTGGCAGATATAAATCCTGCCGCCTTGCCCCCGCAAAAACAATCGCATCCCTGGTTTGTCGATGATTTCAATAATCCGAATTTTGGACTGCCATCAGATACAACCAAATACACATCTACAAATTATAGTCCGTCACTTAAACTTGTTGGTGTTGGTCAACCTTCGCTTGCTGCAGGAGTAGATGCATTCGGTACTTATCTCGGAGGCGGTGTTGCACTTTTCTGGAGTGATATACTTGGAAATTATAATCTTGCTACTGCATTGCAAGTCTCTTCCGGTGATGGTATTACAAATATTTCAGGACTTGTTGGATATATGAATTATGCAAGCAGATTAAATTGGGGCGGAGTAATTCAGCAGATTCCTTATTTCTACACCGGATATGCAGCCGGATATACTACTATAAATAATCAGCCTGCCTATATAGAACAACAATACATATATAGGGAAACTGATAGAGAACTTGATGGATTGATCTCTTATCCATTCGATCAATCAACCCGTTTAGAAATGTCATTAGGCTTCATGAATATTAGTTATACCCAGCAAGTTACTACTCATGCTTTTTCTTTAACAGATGGTTCACTGCTCGTTAACAGTACCGATCAACTGCCAGTTCCACCTGATTTGAATCTTGGTACTTTTAGCCTTGCTTATGTATTCGACAATAGCTATTTCGGTGCTACCAGTCCCTTGCTTGGTACAAGATATAGAATTGAAGCTTCACCGGTAATTGGTTCAATTACCTGGACAAATGTTTTATTAGATTTCAGACAATACTTTATGCCGGTAAGTCCATTTACACTTGCTTTCAGAGTTCTCCATTACGGAAGATATGGCGCAGGTGCAGAAGATCAAAGACTTACTCCGGAATTTCTCGGGTATCCTGGTTTAGTTCGCGGTTATGAATATCAGACTTTAACTTCTAATGATAGTATTAATAACTTATTCGGAAGTAAAATGCTGATCGGTAATGCCGAAATACGTTTTCCTCTCCTCGGAGTTTTCGGAATCGGACCCGGATTTTACGGATACTTCCCAATTGAAATGGCTTTCTTTTATGACGCCGGCGTGGCATGGACAAATGATGAAAAGCCATGGTTCATACGTGGTGGCACAAGAACTCTTGTTGCAAGTACAGGTGCAGCACTTAGAGTAAATCTATTCGGTTATGCAGTTGGAGAAGTAGATTATGTTCTTCCTTTAAACAGACCAGGTGTTGGATGGGAATGGCAGTTTGATCTGATTGAAGGATTTTAAGCTCGATGCTCGCAATAGAATCTGATACTAGACCCCGAATACTCAAACCGAGTATCCAGTGTCTAGTATCCGAGATCTAATTTCCAGGAACTAGTACAACAAGCATCTAAATTTTTAGTTTCCGGGCGATGATGCTAATTTAATTTCAGCCCAAAAATCTAATGGCTGTATTGCTGAAGGATTAAAGTTTCTTGCTCTCTCGTAACCTTCGCGTCCACCTTCCATTCCGCCCCCGAAATCATCTCCGCCTTCCATACCGCCGCCAAATCCGCCTTCGCCGCCTCTAGGTCGTCCAAATCCTCTGTCTTTGCTTCTATCAAAATTCATTTTCCCAGTTTCAAGTCCAACGCTTACAACGCTTCCTGTATCCGCGCTAATTGCATAATCATATCCTCCCGTATGTGAAAGAGGGACTCTCATTTCGTAAACAAAACGACCGTCCTTTAAACCAAGCTTTAATTCAACGCCTTTAAGCTGTGCAATTGGTAATCTCACCTCTTCGTTATTTGCACCAACAAACTCCATGTCAGTCTGGTTTTTCAAAATCCTATCATTAATTTCCTGTGGATTAGGACGTTGACCCTGTTCAGGATTGAGTCTCTCTCCGGTTAAGTTCTGTCTATTCATACCACTAAATCCGATTGGAAATTTGATACCAAATTTCTTTTCATTGTTTCCGGTTTTATCAAACCAAACAGTTAAACCCATCCGCAATATTTTGCTTTGTAGCTGCTGATCTGTGGTTACAAGGCATAGATAAAGAAATTTATCATCATTCTCTACGCCAACAAGTGCATTAAGTTTATCATAAAATATAAGTGAATTACCCCAATCGCTGTCGTTGCCGTCTATTGTTAAATTTTGAGTCCGCCATTTGCTGTTTATGTTTTGATCTCCGCAGCCGGTTAGTGTAAGCGCTAATGCCGCAAAAACCAGTGAAAGCCATAAGAAATAATTTTTAGCTCTCATTTATAGTTCTACCTCCGGTAAATTGTTTATAATAATTCGGAAATTAGACAAAAGAAATATAGAAAAAATTTAATCGGATTATAATTATTAAGACACATTATACAAAAAAAGTATGGGAATGAATAAACAACAAAGTAACCTTTTTTGTACCATATTCCATTACTCCATTTTCCAAATTGAATTATTACCACAATTTATTGTTTGTGCTTGCAACTTTAAGATAGTTCCACAATATTTGAATTAAAGAAAATAAATTTTGGGCGCTTGGCTCAGTTGGTTAGAGCGCTTGCTTCACACGCAGGAGGTCAGTGGTTCGAATCCACTAGCGCCCACACTAAAAAGCCTCTTTAATTATCCTCTCCTTATTATCTTAACAATTGATTATCTCTCAAAATTGAACTTTCCAGCTTATTTTCAAACACTTATTACCAAAAACAAAATTCGTACTCCAAATCATATTATAAAACTTTTTTTCTTCCATATATTTGCCATCCGATTTCCATGTCTACTTAAATATCGGTTTGCGAAAACTAAAATCAGAATTCACATTACATCAAAATATAGATGACTAAATACATAGCAGTTCTTATTACTTGCTTTATTGCAAATTCGCAATTAGTAGCTTCACAAATTACTATAAACAATCATTCCGATAAAGATTCCACGACAGCTAAAAACAAAATTAAGTTAATTCAAGACTATGATTCTGATAATTCATTAACCTGGTATCAAATGATTACAGACATTCCTAGAGATGATTATTTATTTTTTAGGAATAATATTACTGCTTCTAAGGTTTCAACTTTTGTCGGTTTGGCTGCTTTAACCGGTGCATTAATGAGATACGATAAGCCCGGCTACAAATATGAGAAAGGACTTTATCATAATTCTTTCCTATTTAGAAATACAAGTAATGTTTTAGTTTTTTGGGGAGATGGTCCATCACATTATATTTTATCCGGATTATTTGCTGCTTACGGATTTATAGAACAGGATCCTACCGCATTAAAAACCGCAAGCAATATTATTGAAGCTGAACTATCTGCAGGCTTGCTAGTTCAGATATTAAAAAGAATAACCGGCAGAGAAAGTCCCGCCGGTTCAGATAAAACACTGGGAGACTGGAAATTTTTCCCGAGCATTAAAGAATATCAAAAAGACCAGCCGAAGTATTATTCTTTTCCGTCAGGTCATATGGCAGCAGCGACCGCAGTGCTAACTGTAATTGCTAACGACTACCCGCAATACACATGGATTAGACCCGTAGGATATTGTGCACTTGGTTTGTTAGGCGTAAGCCTTGTAAGCCAGGGGATGCATTGGTACAGCGACTTGCCATTAGGCTTTTTCATCGGATATTCTATCGGCAATATTGTTGCGCCGGAAACAGATGTAATAAAAGGAAAAGATAACAGCGAAGCACATAAAATCATTATTGCACCAAGCTTAGGCTACAATAATATTGGGTTCAATGTCGCTTATACTTTTTAATGGATGAATGAATTTTCGCGAAAAGTTTTACTCCGGGATTTTTCATGAAAATCATTTTTCACTATTTTTAGCTACTTAATAATAAAAATTTTAAACGACATGAGAACAATCTATCTTAGAAAAGATCAGGGAAATTTTACAAGAAGAGTATTAATTGATATGGCTTATCTTGTATCGAATAAAAAAATAAGATTGCCGAAAACCTATTTCGAAGACGGGCTCTATCTCCCCTATTTTAACAACAAATCAACAGAAACGGAAAAATACTTTCTTACAAAAGATAAAATAATTTCTGAAGACCAGAACCACTATTATTTTAAATTTCCCTTTAAACCTGAACAAGTTGAAAATGCCGCAACATAATTAAGTTGCTTTATCGTTAAATTAGAAAAAAAGTTCATATTTAAAATTGGTCTAATATTTAGGTGTAAATATTTGCCGCTGTGTCTTGATTCTTTTAATAATCATTAACACAGCAGCAAATAAATAAAACTTAAAATCTGACGTTAAAACGTAAGCGGATATTCAAACGAAATTCTCGGTTCAATCCGTTTTTGAGGTTGATAATCAATTATATTATTGTTTGAATCTCTGATAGGAGTAAATGTCCAATTGTAAACCAAGGCTACAACAAGGTACGGAAGCGGTTTGTAGCCGAGTTCAAAATACATGAATGAATTATTATCGACTTTGAATAGCTGCGTTTCCGAACCGATATTTATTTTATCATATCCGCCTCTTACAACAATCGGCATTCCTTGTGTTGAAACATTTGCAACAAGGTGAAGCTCTCCGCTGTTCGGTGTTTTATCAAGCCGCTGATAGCTGCCTATAACATCCAGCAAACCAGCAAAATGCAAATCCAATTCTCCGAAATAACCGTTATCCGGATTTGTCAAATTAGCAAGCATGGTAGCTTTGCTTGAGTAAGTTCCGTTAGTTGTATCAATCTTATACCTTTCAATTTCATAAAGCGAATTGAAATAGGAAGGGATGTAATGCGCCTGATTAAAGCGCCTCTCAAGTTTTGCGGATGCATTTAGAATTCCAAGTCCGTTTAAGTCAACCATAATACCGGATGCAACACCGCTGCCATAATTTATAATCTTAGCGTAATCAGTATAAAGCTCAACGTTCAGCATACTGGATCTGATTATCGGCAAACCTAAATCTGCGCCAACTATCTGGATTCTTCCTTTATCTGTTTCTTCAGTAATATATCTAGGAACAGGTGATGCCGAAGGTACGAGGACATTATTAAAAACTACGCCGGAATATTTATTAAAGTCCGCGGCATACGTTCCGCCTACTTCCAGATTGCTAATAATCGGAATATCAGCAAGCGAAGTAAATCGCAGCGGTCTTACATAACCTCGAACAGCAACAACTCCGGCTTCCGCAAAGGTGCTGTAAATGGACTCGAAGCCGAAGTCGCCGAAATCAATATCGGTTATCAAACCTATCTTTCTGTTATCAATAGAGGGACTATTATTGTATTGATACATTATGCTTCCATGCCCAAGATTATAATAATCCAATGCGCCAAGTTTAATATATACCGGATCGTGCTTCACTCCGTATCTGACATATCGTATTATGCTTAAATAATCTGAAAGCGTATTAAAATCCTCTTTACGTATATTTCCATTTTGATCTACATCGATGTTTAAATCCAATCCTACACCAAAATTACCCAATGCAACTTCCGGCATAAAATGGAACCGGTAATAAAGCTGACCGTCAATCCAATTTAATCCTAAACCGCCTTCCAGATTCCCCTGCCCTGGATGAAGTACATTTTCAAACGGAGTAGAATACTGGGCAAAAAGGCTTACGGATAAAAAGATAACAAATAGTGCAACATATTTCTTCATTATAATCCTATAAATTTTTATAAGACAATATAATAAAAGATATGAAATTAGAGAACCAATCAGAGAACAAAATGCTTAATTATCAATTATCCCTATTACATTATTATTCTCAACCCTCAATGCAGGGTAAATATTTTCTTTGGAGGCAAGTATTGAATCCTTATGTTTGGCAGTAAAGGTTATGGGTATGCTCATTATAAAAAGTTTTAAATCCAAAATAAAAGATTTATGTTGAGAATAAAACTTATCCAATTGGACTAAATTTTCTATACTTCCTGATTCATCTTTATTAAGCTGCCAACATCCTGTAATGCCGGGTAAAAGATTTATATTTTCTCTTTCGATGTATAATTTTGGAAAATACTTTTTAATGTTTTCAAGATCTTGTAATGCTAATGGACGAGGTCCTACAATACTCATCTCGCCTTTAATAACATTAATTAGCTGAGGCATTTCATCAAGTCCGGTTTTTCGCAGAAATTTTCCAAAAGGAAATACATATTTTTTTTGATGAGGTTTTAATAAAAAGGAAGAATATATTTTAGCAGTAACATTAGGATTAATTCCTTTTCTCATTGTTCTGAATTTATATATCCTGAATCTGTTATTAGATAACGATATTCCTCTTTCTTGAATAAAAATCGGAGGCTCACCAGTCTGAAGAAAAATAATAATGCTAATTAATACTATTGCCGGTAATAATAATAACAGCAGTATTATCGATACTGATAAATCAAATATTTTTTAGATATACCGTAGCTCATTATATCAGGCTATAATACTATTTTATTCCTGTAAAGAGTCGTGTCAATAACCTTCCCGATGACATATGGACTGAAATCCAGATTAAGATTTAATTTTTTATTTAGTGCGCCGATAATTTCCAGTTTACCTGTTAATAATTCATTATAATTCACCTTAAAAACATTAAAAGATAAATTGCCTGACAAATATTTTTCCGCCTTTTCATATTGATTCACAAACGTATTTTTCAAAATATCCATTGAAATGTTTTGTTTAGTGCCCCCAAGGTTTTCTATCATCTTATTCTGTGATAAAATAATTTCGTTTGGATTTCTTTCCATAAGAATTACAGCATATTTCTTCTCTGTCGGAAGGTATGTTAACAATTGTACTATTACCTTTATTACTTTGCCTTCAGCTTCGTGCAACCATGTATTATCTTTTTGCAGAGACTTTACCCTTTCATATTCGAAATAACCTTTCGGATTGTTTATATCCGGCAAACGAATATTATCTGTCAGAATTGACATTCCGCCGGCTTTTAAAATCTGCATCATTAAAGATGTGCCACTGCGCGGAAGACCGGTAACAATAGTAATCAAGCTGCTTTATTCCTCTCTCTAAGTTTTTTTATCGCCTCAATATGGTAATCGGCTTTTTCTTTATCTTTCATTTTTAACAAATAAATGTAGCTTAGATATTTATGCGCAGCTATTAATCCAGGCATCATTCTAAGACATAATTCAAAAGCTTCTATTGCCCTGTCATACATTCCGAGCTTTGCTAAAGCCATTCCAAGACTCAAGTGAGCTTTGGGGAAATGATACAAGAGCCCTACTGCATTAAGTGAATACTCGGCGCTCTGCTCATAATCCTTTAGCCTGAACATAACGAGTGCAAGTCCGTAATGAGCATGAACATTCTCCGGATCATTTTCAAGTGCTTTGTTGAAAGCTGCCTCTGCATCTTTCGGTCTTCTCATGTTCAAATAAACGAATCCAATCTGCTGATAGAGCTGAGGAAGGTTTGAATCAGCTTTCTCAGCCTTGGATAAATACTTCAACGCCTGCTCGTAATTCCTTCTTGCATATTCCAGTGTACCTTGAAGCAGAAACAACTGCGGGTATTCTTTCTTTTCATTCTCAATAATTTTTTGAACTACAAGAAATGCTTCGTCCGGTTTTCCAATACTGTCCAGACATTTGGCATAATTAAAAGCAAACCTTACCTTTTCCGGATACTTCGAATAAAGTTCTTCAAGTATCGGTAATGCTTCCGTAAAATTATCTTTATTCATGTAGACGCGGGCAAGATAGAATTTTGATTCTGTAACGGTGCTCTCAATATTCTTTGCCACATTTTCATCAGGCTTTTGGATATATCCTAATTCGATTAACTGCTGCATAGCTGCCTGCTCTGCAATTGGATCGCGCTGCAAATCTTTAGGATGCATTCCGCACTCACCTTCAATCTCTTCCCAACTATCTACATACTGAACCTCAGGTATTTCTTCAAATGCCTGCAGCAATGGTTTACCGGACATATCCCTGCCGATTGGTAAATTCATAAGCGTTAAAATTGTGGGAACTATATCGAGCAGATTCGCACCATAAATTCTTTCATCTTTTTTTATGCCCGGACCTTTTATGCAGAAAATTCCGTAGCTCCTATGTTCCCACGCAGGTCCTGCCGGCTCATCAGGTATTCCCTTCGGTCGCAAATGGTCTGAATGAAATCCATGATCGGATGTTAAGATTACAGTGGTATCATCGTCGATCAGTTCAAGCAATCTTGCCAGCATCATATCATGATAAATATATCCGCCCTGGACAACTCCTTTGTATATCTCATACATCTCTTCGGGAATATAAGGAAGACGCGGCGGATTGAAATTCATAAAAGCATGACTGAAATGGTCAATTGCATCGTAATATATTCCGGTAAAATCCCATTCAGTGTTTTCAAGTATCCAGGTTCCGGCTGCATGTATTGAAGAACATTCGGCAATAATTTTTGCCATGGCTCCCAGCCTTTTATCTTTCTCCTGATCTATCTTTGCAGCATTAGGAACAAACGGCAAAAGATGAGCTTCAGTCAATTCGCCTGGATGTACTCTTAGCTCCTTAAATATTTCTTCATAGTTTTTGGGATGAACAGTACCCGGAGCCATCTTCCATTCTTTACCGTACTCACTTGTAGCTCTCTGATAAAAATTAGAAATGCTGATACCGTTAATAGGTTCTGCGGGATGGCTGGGCCACCAGCCTACAACATTTGTTTTATACCCGCACTGTGTCAAGATATTCCAAATAGCTTTGATTTTTCTTGAAGTAATCATTACGGGTCTTACACCTTTACCTTCAGGTGCAGGTTCTGTAAATCCAAGTATGCCGTGCTGGTCTGCATGCTTCCCGGTTGAAATAGAAGTCCATAACATTGGAGAAAGCGGTGGATCTAAAGTTGCAATATTCCCCATTACACCATTATTAATTATACTCTCCAGTGCCGGCATCATACCATTATCGAGCAGAGGATTTATAACTTTCCAGTCTGCTGCATCCCAGCCGATAAATAATATTTTTCTTTTATTCATTATGACTTATTTTCTTTTTCTATTTTTTCAATATCAGTACGCTTCTTCCTCCATAATATTAATCCCTTTGCACCTAAAGCCAGTAAACCAAGTGAGCCTTCTTTTGTAAGTGTTGAATATAATTCATCGAACGATGAATACTTTTCGATTGTAAGTTTTTGGTGTTTACTATGTTCTTCCATCAGTTTTCCATTTTGAAATTAAAGCTTTTTTCCGGTCCGGCATTAATATTTATAACGGGCTCCGGGACTATACCACGAATCTCAAGGTAATTAATTATTGAATTAATATTTTCATATAGGCTGGAGCTATTACCGTTTTTAATACATAATTCCGGTTTGTTCGGCACTTCATAAGGTGAGGAGATGCCTGTGAATTCCGGTATCTCTCCTGCTCTTGCCTTCTTGTATAATCCTTTAATGTCCCTTTCTTCGCAATCCTCTAAGCTGCAGTCAACATAAACTTCAATAAACTTATTTTTATCGTGAAGCGATCTTGCAAACTCGCGGTCTTTCGCAAAAGGAGAAATAAATGCAGCAATGACAATAATTCCAGCATCGGTAAATAATTTTGTTACTTCTCCTATCCTTCTGATATTCTCTGCTCTGTCTTGTTTGCTGAATCCTAAATCTTGATTCAAGCCTTTTCTAACGGCATCACCATCCAGCAGAAAAGTATGAACGCCCATCTTATTCAATTCGCATTCAGCAGCCGAAGCAAGAGTTGATTTACCGCTGCCCGATAATCCTGTAAACCACACACAAGCTGATTCATGTTTTTTTATTTCACTTCGATGCTTCGGAGTTATAATACAGGTTTGTATCATTATTATTTAAATATTAAAAATCTCTATTGAAAATATTAATTAAATATCATGACTGCATGTAAATGTATTCATTAGATATGCAAACAAGCCTTTTCCTACTTCAGCAGCACTTGTCCGCCGAAGCTTTAGCGAAGGAGCATCAGCTTCTTTACCTCCGTAAAATCGCCCGCAGTAATTCTATAATAATATATTCCGCTTGCAAAGTTAGAGCCGTTGAAATTTACTCTGTACTGTCCTGCTTCCTTATTCTCATTTACTAAAGTCGATACCTCTTTACCTAGTTCATCATATACTTTTAATGTTACATGCTCTGCTTTGGGTATTGCATATTGTATTGTTGTTGTTGGATTAAATGGATTAGGATAGTTCTGAAATAATTCAAATCTAGAAGGCGTTAAATTTATTGTAATAATATTTGAATATTTGAAACCGCCGTTATTATCTATTTGTTTTAATCTGTACATTACAAGTCCATTAGGCGGGGTACCATCTGTATATGAATATTCCTTTAGTGAATTACTATTCCCGTTACCCTTAACAAATCCTATCTTTTCCCATTGACTAACTGACTGCTTCTTTCCATTACTGAAATCAGGATATTTATTTCTTACTATATCAAAGCCATAGTTGTTTACTTCAGTAGCAGTTTCCCAATTCAATTCAACTTTATCTCCCCCTTTATGTGCAGTAAAGGTAGTAAGTTCTACCGGCAACGTACCATTCGCAGTAATCGAGTTTCCGGCTGTCTGTTCATAAGCATAACTAAGAATTTGTATGGACGATCCTTGGTTAGCTACATTTATCTTTATCCATCCATAATGGGTACCATCTGTTAATTGAAATTTTACGCCAATATATTTGTCTCCTTTACCAATAAAATCCGCTCCACTTGATGATTGCTTAGCCCCATTCATATTTTTCCAATGAAAAAATTTGAGTGAACTTGTATTACCAGGAATCTTGAAAGATTTGCCTGAGCCGACAATATAATTGCTGCTCAATGCGTTAGGTTTGGTATTAGTATTGGGTTTTATCCAGCCGGCATTGTTTGAGAGGGGCTTAATTAAGCCGGTATTAGTTGTAAAAGAACTTCCAGGAATCCTCATAGTATTGCCCAGTGGAGTTCTCATTATATTGGGAGGATTAATTATTTTATTAAATTTTTGATTGATTATAAATTTATTGTTACCATTAAAGTTGATAGTATAAGACGAATTTGCAATTGATTGATTGACACTCTGTCCCCAAACTTGGGCATTAGCTTCACTTGTCCCAAGTAATACTGCACCCGCGGCAATAGAATATTTTAACATCCTGCTATCTAAGTTTTCAATGAATTTTTTTCCCATAATATTTTAAGTAGATTTTCTGAATGTATAATTAAAATTAATCCGCAAAAGCATTTTACTATTATCCTATATTTTTTACAAGGATGTTGTATGTAAATGTAGGATATGTTTTCCCTTGATTACTACATATCACAGAAAAGAAATCCAATGTCCTTAAGACTTTTAATTTCTTAATTATTTTGTGAAATCAGTGAAATCTGTGTCTCACTTCAGAAGCATCAGCTTCTTAGCTTGACTAAAACTTCCGGCAGTAATTCTATAAAAATATATTCCACTCGCAAAGTTTGAGCCATTGAAGTTCACTCTGTACTGCCCGGCTTCTTTATTTTCATTAACTAATGTTGTTACCTCTCTTCCTAATTCATCATAAACTTTTAGTGTAACATGCTCTGCTTTGGGTATTGCATATTGTATTGTTGTCGTCGGATTAAATGGATTAGGATAATTTTGGAATAATTTATAAGTCAATGGATTGTTAAACGAAATTTCTACGATGTCGGAATACTTAAAGCTCCCGTCGTTGTTGATCATTTTGAGTCTATATTCAATCTGCCCGGATGAACTGCCGTTCAGAGGATCATTATCTACAAAGGAATAACTCTCCGGTATGTTGCTGTTACCTGAACCTTTTACAAATCCAATATTCTCCCATTGCGGATTCTGACTACTGACTTCTGTCTTCTGACTTCTTTCTATATCGAATCCGTAATTATCAACTTCAGTTGCTGTTTGCCAAACCAGGTTAACTTTTCCTTCCGAGGCAGTACCTGCAAAAGAGACAAGCTCTACAGGAAGTGCAGAATTAACAACAGCCGTAAACGCTCCGCGCCCGTGTGTAGCCACTGCAAGAGTGTTGTCCGCCGGTCTATAATCAAGCATTGAACAGACTGCATTACCAACTGTTGTAGTGGCTTCCTGTGTCCATACCGTGGATGCGCCGTTTAATGTAGATGTATAGTAAACACCAGTGCTGGTTGCAAGGAAATAATAAGTAGTTCCGCTTATGTTAAATATCTTAGCTGATCTTGTCGAAGGTGCCGTAGCCGCACTTAAATTACCTGATTCATCAGCCCAGGTATAACCGCCGTCTGTTGTGTACCATATCCGCTCTACGTTATAGTTACTAAACAAGAGCATAGCCTTATTCGAATTAGTAGGATCAACTGCAATCCAGCTTACGTAACCTGCTGGAAAGTTTGAGCTTGTAATGTCGGTAACAGTAGGATTCGATCCGGTATTTGCACCATCCATTCTGTAAGCCTTGCCTGCAGATGTTCCAAAGTAAACAACATTGGCACTGTTTGCAGTTGATATGCCGATATCACTTACCTGTGCGCCGGTAATTTCAGTAGAAGTTAGGAATGTCCAGGTTATGCTCGGGAATGTACCGGAGTTTATAGCAGTGTTCCTCCAAACACCTGAATTACTTGTACTATTTCCCGCTGCGTAGTAAAGTAAGGCTGAATTATTAGGATCAAGCGCAAAAGGATTTGTAAACAATTGATTACCATTAGTTATGGGGGTTAAATCTCCATTATAATTATTTGATCTATCTAAAGAGTAAATATCACCATTTTGAACTTCCGCATAAATTATATTATCTGATAAAGGAGCGACAACATCGTACTGACCATCTCCACCGCCTTGAAGTGAAGTCCATGATGAAAGTCCAGAGCTGCTGGTCTCTAGATTGCCGTTGTCCTGGGCTCCGCCGGCAATTACATTGCTTCCGCTTTCAGGTGCAAGCGATACGGAATAAAGTTGAGTAACATCGTAGGTATTATCAAGTTCATTCCATGCTACAGGAAAGGTACCGGCGTTGCTGGCAGTTATGTCATAAGTTACGCTTATACCTCCGTCATGCCCGGAATAAGCGTCAACGTTGCTTCCCGGCTGAAAAACCAGGCAATGACAATCCGGATGATGATTAGGGTATGAACTTACATCATTTGCCGGTGAGTAGCCTCCGATCCATGTTGTTGCAGTAGTATCAGCAAAGCCATTTGTAGATCTGTAAATATTCGTCGTTCCGATTATCACGGTGCTTGAGGTATTTGGGGCTACTGTAACAAACATATTATAAGAGCCTTGTGAATTTAAACCGGCTACATTGCCGTATTCCGAAGGTAAAGCAGAGCTTAAATCTGTCCATCCAGTAGTTGATGCATCATATTTCCATAAGCTCATATAATCCCCGCTCCTTCCTAATTTTCCCTCTCCCGGGGTGTCTCCGAAAAAATATACTATGTTTTCATTTGATGGAGAAATACCTATAACTATGCGATTATAGCTTGTTAATCCCGAAGGTGTAATTTTTGTCCACGTTCCCCCGGCATTGGTTGAAGTATAAATACCTCCAGCCGACAACGTACTGTCACCAATTGTCGCATATACAATTCCGGTTGAAGTTACCGCAACTTCCGAATATGGTGAATAATATTGATTATCCTGAAGTGATGCATTCCAGGTAGAGCCTCCATCCGTGCTTTTATATATTCCGTTATAAGTAGCTGCATATACTACGTCGTTAGTATTATTAGATGGATCAATAGCCATGCTGTTAATAAAGCTGAATGAAGATTGAGTTGGGTCTTGCGGCTGCGTTACTGCAGTGCTGCTAAGCAGAGACCACGATTGTCCGTCGTCTGTAGATTTATAAATTCCGGTACCGATATATCTATTAGTCTGCCCTTTGTCGTCAAATTCCGTCCCTGAATATTCGCCGGTACCGGCATACCAGGTGCTTTCCTTGCCCGATCTTGTATCCTGCACGAGAGCAGTAATTGCAAATGGAGATGATACTGAAGTTACAAGTGTCCAGGATGCGCCGCTGTTAGTAGATCGCCAAATACCTCCGGAAGCCGAACCAGCTAATACAATCGAAGTATCCTTTATATCAATCCCAATTGCAAGCGTTCTTCCGCCAATATTATTCGGTCCTCTCTCAGTCCATGTTAAAGATTGTACATTTTTTACAGATCTTCCTTTCATCATAACGTATTCTTGACGTCTGGGAAGGGTCTTTGCATATTTCAACTCAAGCTGCCTGATGTGTGCCGGTATTGCATTGGTCTTTGGATCACGAAGCATTAAGAATTCCTGGTGCTGTTTTGCCTGCTCGGCTTCTTTATCAAGCCTATCCAAATTAGTAACATTTTTTGTCTGAGCATTTACAAAAAATAAGCCTCCGCTAAGGACTATTATAAGAACAAAATAAATTGAAGCAATGATTAATAAAAATTTGTTCATAAGACCCTCAAGAATTTGATGATAATAATTTTTAAGATTCTAGCCTTTACCTAAACATGATAAAAGATCAATTTATTTTAGCAGCAATAGCTTTTTCACTTGGCTGAAATTTCCGCAACGAAGTGAATAAAGATATATACCGCTTGCCAAACCATTTCCGTCGAAGGTCACAGAATATTGCCCTGCTTCTTTATTCTCATTTACTAAAGTCGATACCTCTTTACCAAGTTCATCATAAACTTTTAATGTTACATGTTCTGCTTTAGGAATTGCATATTGAATTGTTGTTGTCGGGTTAAATGGATTAGGATAGTTCTGCCAAAGCTCAAGCTTTGTTGGGAGTGAAGTTACTGTTACTATCTGTGAGTACTTAAAGTTTCCATCATTGTCTATTTGCTTTAGTCTGT
>JAKAGV010000006.1:0-260000 GCA_021815405.1 Bacteroidota bacterium | reverse complement strand
AAGTAATATAGCTCTTTGGAATATATTCCAAGTACCACGGAGTAAGTGAAATTCTGTGGGAATCTGGGAGAACCATCTCCTAAGACTAAATACTCTCTCGTAACCGATAGCGAATCAGTACCGTGAGGGAAAGGTGAAAAGTACTCCTAATAGGAGGGTGAAATAGTACCTGAAACCGTATGCTTACAAGCAGTTGGAGTCTTAATATAGCTTGCTATATTAGGATGACAGCGTGCCTTCTGGATAATGAGCCAACGAGTTACTCGTATGTTGCAAGGTTAAATAGCTAAGCTGTGGAGCCGAAGCGAAAGCAAGTCCTAATTGGGCGTTTAAGTAACATGCGGTAGACGCGAAACCGGGTGATCTACCCTTGTCCAGGATGAAGTGAGGGTAAAACCTCATGGAGGTCCGAACTAGTGTGGGTTGAAAACCGCTTGGATGAGGTAAGGGTAGGGGTGAAAGGCCAACCAAACTCGGAAATAGCTCGTATTCCTCGAAATAGCTTTAGGGCTAGCCTCGAGTAATAGTGTAACGGAGGTAGAGCACTGATTGGGCTAGGGCTGTCACAACGGTACCAAACCCAGACAAACTCCGAATTCCGTATACATGTTTCTCGGGAGTCAGGCAGTGGGGGATAAGCTTCATTGCCAAAAGGGAAACAACCCAGATCATCAACTAAGGCCCCTAAATAGTAGTTAACAGAGAAAGGATGTTCAATTGCTTAGACAACTAGGATGTTGGCTTAGAAGCAGCCATTCATTTAAAGAGTGCGTAATAGCTCACTAGTCAAGCGATCGGGCGTCGACAATTCGCGGGACTTAAACTACTTGCCGAAGTTATG
Organism: Bacteroidota bacterium; assembly: GCA_021815405.1. GTDB lineage: Bacteria > Bacteroidota > Ignavibacteria > Ignavibacteriales > Ignavibacteriaceae > FEN-1297. The sequence continues at coordinate 259,159 of JAKAGV010000006.1, read as the reverse complement.
AACTTCAGCTTGCTGAAGTGGTAGAGGAACATTCTATGGGCATCGAAGCTGTGTTGCGAAGCATGGTGGAGCGCATAGAAAAGCAAATGTTGGCATAAGTAACGATAATGCGGATGCAAAATCCGCACACCGAAAATCTAAGGTTTCCTGAGCAATGTTAGTCATCTCAGGGTTAGTCGATCCCTAAGCCGAGGCTGAAAGGCGTAGGTGATGGGAAACAGGTTAATATTCCTGTACCTGGTAAATTTCGTCTGACCGTAAGGAGGGACGCAGGAGTGAAGATCAGCCACCTGTTGGATTAGGTGGTCTAAGCGCGTAGGTTGAGAATGTAGGTAAATCCGCATTCTTAAGACCGAGACGCAAATGGGAGAGCCTAGCTCATAAACTGATCGTAATCATACTGCCGAGAAAAACTTCGTACGGAAGAAATTTATTAGATCGTACCGCAAACCGACACAGGTAGATAGGATGAGTATTCTAAGGTGCTCGAGTGAGCCGTGGTTAAGGAACTCGGCAAATTAGCCCCGTAACTTCGGGATAAGGGGCGCCCCAAGTAAGTGAAATCCCCGCGGACGTAGCTGAACAGGGCCGCAGTGAAAAGGCCCAAGCGACTGTTTAACAAAAACACATGTCTCTGCGAAGTCAATCAAGACGATGTATAGGGACTGACACCTGCCCGGTGCTGGAAGGTTAAGAGGAGATGTCAACCGCAAGGCGAAGCATTGAATCGAAGCCCCAGTAAACGGCGGCCGTAACTATAACGGTCCTAAGGTAGCGAAATTCCTTGTCGGGTAAGTTCCGACCTGCACGAATGGTGTAACGATTTGGGCACTGTCTCAACCACGGGCTCGGTGAAATTGTGGTACCGGTGAAGACGCCGGTTACCCGCATATGGACGGAAAGACCCCGTGCACCTTTACTGCACCCTAATATTGGGTTCGGATAAAGCATGTGTAGCATAGGTGGGAGACTTTGAAGCCGGGGCGCTAGCTTCGGTGGAGTCAACGGTGAAATACCACCCTTGCTTTATTTGGATTCTAACCACAGCCCGTGAATCCGGGTTTGGAACAGTGTTAGGCGGGTAGTTTGACTGGGGCGGTCGCCTCCCAAATTGTAACGGAGGCTCTCAAAGGTTCCCTTAGCATGGTTGGTAATCATGCGGCAAGTGTAAAGGCAAAAGGGAGCTTGACTGCGAGACTTACAAGTCGAGCAGGTGCGAAAGCAGGACTTAGTGATCCGACGGCTTCGAGTGGAAGAGCCGTCGCTCAAAGGATAAAAGGTACGCCGGGGATAACAGGCTGATCTTACCCAAGAGTTCATATCGACGGTAAGGTTTGGCACCTCGATGTCGGCTCATCGCATCCTGGGGCTGAAGAAGGTCCCAAGGGTTTGGCTGTTCGCCAATTAAAGCGGTACGTGAGCTGGGTTCAGAACGTCGTGAGACAGTTCGGTCCCTATCCTATGCGGGCGCAGGATACTTGAGAAGGGTCGCTTCTAGTACGAGAGGACCGAAGTGAACGCACCTCTAGTGCACCAATTATCGCGCCAGCGGTATCGTTGGGTAGCTATGTGTGGTTGTGATAAGCGCTGAAAGCATCTAAGCGCGAAGCACGCTTCAAGATTATGTATCCCTTACGTAAGTAACTTAAGACTCCTCGGAGATGACGAGGTTGATAGGCTGCAGGTGCAAGTTCCGTGAGGAATTCAGCCAAGCAGTACTAATAAGTCGTGAGGCTTAACCATTAAATTTTTATACACAGTTTGTGAACGATCTAGTTACAAGGCTCACTCTTTCTTTCTTTCATTTTTTTATTTTTTTTAAGAGTTTAAATTTTGGTGGTTATAGCCTGGGTGTTACACCTCTTCCCATTCCGAACAGAGAAGTTAAGCCCCAGCACGCCGATGGTACTGCATGCGCAGGTGTGTGGGAGAGTAGGTAGCTGCCAAATTTATTTTGAAGACCCCGATTTCAATCGGGGTTTTTTATTTTTAAAATTTTTACCAAAACACAGCTAATTACATTTGTGTTTGCTTGGAGAAATTTATTTCATAATAAAACTTCTTATGTTGTTCGGAGGACTTTAACATTGCTTAAAATGTCTGACATTCGTAGCTGATGTAAGTAGGTATTAAACATGTTCTGCTAGACTTTTGAATTGAGCATTTCTCAAGTGAAATTTTTGTGGTATTAGGTGAGGATTGACTATTTCATTCTAATTTCTTACCCTTAATGAGATAGTTTGGGAGATTATTATGAAATACTTCGTTACTTTTCTTAGTATTCTTCTTTCCCAGATATTTTTAATATCCGAGGTTTATCCGCAAAGCTCTAATTTCAATTTAGATGCTTACAAACTTTTTCTTCAAATTCATCAAAATATTTCCGCTGCAGAATTATTGCAAATGCATAATGCCGAAAAGTTTGCATCTAGAATTCACCAGGATTATAACTCCGCTGTGTATTTCGACAGCATTAATGCTAAATATTATTTAACTGATTATGAAAAATCTTTGCTTCAGCAGAATGGATTTGTTGTAAGCGAAAGATTGAAAGCTAACTCCTTCGGAGGTGCTTTCTTAGATATCTTCAAGAATGATTTACCAGTTTATGTCTCAACGGATGCAATTCTTTATGCACTTCATATTTCGTACGATAGAATTTTGAAAGACATTGAACTAAGCGTTCTTATTGATTCGGTAAAAAGCATGCTTTTACAAATGCGTTCAGTTGTACCGGGCTTGGCTTTAGCTTATTCAAATAATTCTGCAATTACTCTGATGCTGATGGATATTGATTTTTATCTTACCGTGGGTGTTGATTTAATATCCGGGCAGCAGGTAAGTCCCCTCTACGCTAGCAACATTGTTAAAATTAGTAATGTCTTGTCAAAAATTAATGCCGCAAGCGGAATAAGTTCTGATACTTTATTTTCATCCATTCCCGTAACGTACGATTGGAGCCAATTTAAGCCAAGAGGACATTATGTTGATCAAAATCATCCCGAACTAGCAAATTATTTTAAGGCAATGATGTGGCTTGGAAGGACAGAAATCTACTTATTAATGCCAAGAGCTTACATTACTGCAGATTCAATTGAAATATTTAAATCATTACAAAGACAATCTATTGATGCAATGTTGATACGAGAAGCCTTCGATAAGGCTAATGTGGGTTCAAAATATAATCTGATCGAAAACATTTTAAGGTTTTTTATCGGCAAACAGGATAACGTAACAATCGATGATCTTGCATATCTTAAAAATGCAGTTGACTTAAATAATGCTTCAGATCTTCTTGATAGTTTAAAGCTGATAACATTTCAGGATACTTTGAAGAATCAATCTTTTGCTTATCAATCTATTTTATCTCAAATATTGATTCACGATCCTTTTAGCCCGGACAGCATTATTCCGGCTTCAGCATTTCTCCTGTTTGGTCAAAGGTTCATAATCGATTCTTACATTTTTTCGAATGTGGTATATGATAGAACAAAATCCTGCAGACTGCTTCCTAATTCCTTAGACGCGTTGTTTGCACTTGGCAACGATGCAGCAGCTCAATTGCTGCAGAATGAAATTACTCAATATAACTACGGAGGAAACCTTGCTGCTTTAAGATATTTAGTAGATTCTTATGGAACGGACTTCTGGGATGAAAGTTTTTATAACCTGTGGCTTAATTCTATTCGTTCTCTAAATCCTCCGGCAGATAGAAGTAATTTACCACTATACATGAAGACGGCAGGATTCTGGCAGGAAAAATTAAATACGCAGCTTTCATCTTGGGCAGAATTGAGGCATGATAATCTTCTTTATGCAAAGCAATCATATACAGGAGGAACGGTTTGCTCTTTCCCGTATAGCTATGTAGAACCTTTCCCGGAGTTTTATAATGATTTAATAACCTTAGCTAAAGTTGCTAAAAATGAATTCGCTGAATTTAATCTGAACAGCGGAATTATAAGATCAGTAAATAATTATTTTAACAATTTAGAAATGATATGCGATACATTGAAGGGAATTGCTAAACAAGAGTTAGATGGTATTCCATTCAGTCAACAGCAATCCGACTTTCTAAAAAGAATGTTATATAATACAACCGAAGGAAGCGGTTCACTTCCATATGCCGGCTGGTATGCAAAACTTTTTTACGATGATAATCTTTATTCATCAAAGGGATTTTTGACTAATGATGAAGTCGTTGCAGACGTCCATACTGTACCTACAGACTGCTTCGGCAATCCTCTTGGCTGGATAAAGCATGTCGGTACAGGTCCGGTGAATTTGGGAGTTTTTGTCGCACCGTTGCCGGGTAATCAATTAACCGCTTTTATCGGTCCGGTTTTGAGCTATTATGAATATACATCTACAAACTTTTTAAGATTGACAGATCAAGAATGGCAGGACTCGGCATTGACTTCAGCACTTCGACCATCGTGGGTGAACAGTTACCTTGCTAATATTAATGGTGCTACTAGAGGACCTGGCTCAAGTCTTATTACAAGTGTAAAAGGCAATGGTGATCAGCAAAATATTCCATACGATTATTTGCTTGTGAAAGCATTTCCAAATCCTTTTAATCCTTCAACAACATTAAGTATAACTATTCCGGAAAATTTATCCGGATCGCAGGCTCAGCTTTCAATTTTTGATATTCAGGGAAAGCTAGTAAAAACTATTTTAAATAAAAACTTATCTGCCGGTAATTATCTCTATAAATGGGATGGCACAAATAACAGCGGCGTAAATGTATCAAGCGGAGTTTATATTTCAAATCTGAGAGTTGCAAACCAGGCGATATCGATAAAAATTCTTTTATTAAAATAGTAAGTTGGAAAAATTGCCTTGATAGGAACTTCATTTATAAAAATGTAAAAATTAATACTACATTTTCTTTTCTTGGAATAATATATATTTGATAGAATAAGTTGAAGAATATAAGTTAACCGAGGTTATGCAAAATAGTGTTTAGTCTTTCCGAACTTGATTCGGAATTTCTTTTTGTTATGTTTTTAGGTGCTGAAACAAGTTCTGCATAACATTTTTATATCCTTGCATAAGTTTAGAAAATTAAAATAACAATTAAATAGTTAAAGAATTACTTCAAAAATTCCGATAATTAGTTGTATAACTGTTACTAATTTGAAACACAAATATGAATAGCTCTAAATGTATAGAATTAGACATGATATGAACCTGTCAATTGAAAATTCAAATGGAGACCTCGAATTTATTCAATTCTTCTTTCGTAAATCAGATAAATTTATAACACAAAATCTAAGTTAACTTTCTTTACCGATAAAGCAATTGATAATCATACTTCTCCTATTCGTATCCTTAATCTTAATATTATATCTTCTTCGTGAAGTATACAAGAAAAGATCTAATCTAATCCAAAGTAATATGATTGGAGTGGATAAAATAAGGGAGCTTTTAAAAATAATTCTTCAAGATGCTAATGATATTTTTATGCTGTTAGATGATGAGAGGAATATTATTGAAGTCAATGAAGCAGCAATTAAGACATATGGTTATTCACGTGAAGAATTTCAAAAACTGAAAGCTGATGATATGAGAGCGCCGGAATACAGAGTCAGCTTGCCGGAGTTTTTTAATAAACTAAAAATTGAGAATAAGACTTTTCTTAATACTTATCATATCCGGAAAAATGGTGAAATATTTCCGGTTGAAATTGGCATGGCATATGTCACTTTTGGTTCCCAAAGGTATATTCATTCAATAATCAGGGAGACTACCGATAGAGTAAAATTTGAAAAGAATCTATTAAAATTAAATAGAGTTTATGCCGTACTAAGCAATGTAAATCAATTAATTGTACGGGTAAAAGATAAACAGAAAGTTATAGAAGGAGCCTGTAGAATTGCTGTTAATGACGGACAATACCGTATGGTATGGATTAGTCTATTTGAAGAAGATTCACAGAAAGTGAAAATGTTTTCCATTTTCGGCGGTGATGAAAGTTTTGCAAATTTTATTCAAGATTTATTGAAAGATATAAAAAATTATGCCGGGCCTTCAGGTTTATGTTTTAGAGAAAAAAAATACTTTATAAGCTACGACTTTCTAACTGAATTTAAAGAACTTGCAGAAATAAATGTAGCATTACAAAATAAAATTTATTCAGTTGCATCCTTCCCGCTTTTAATAGGCAACAGGTTAGCAGGTATTTTTACTTTATATGCTGATGATAAGGATTTCTTTAATGATGATGAAGTTAAACTGCTTGATGAAATGGCATCAGATATATCTTTTGCTATTGAATCAATCGAAAACGACGACAGGAGACATGATGTTGAAGAAGCCTTGAAGATGAGCGAAGAAAGGATGAGAGTTGTTATTGAAGGTACACCAAATCTATTCTTCTATATTCAGGATATTAAGGCCGATTTAATTTATGTATCTCCTACCGTAGAAATTATTACGGGTTATTCAGTTGAACAATGGCTTAAACGCCGAGATTGGTTTGTTACTGATTCTCCAATCAATAATTACGCAAGACAAAGAACCCAAGCTCATTTGAACGGCGAATACACTAACGAAGTTGTTATCCTTGAAATATACCATAAGGAAGGACATAAGCTTATTCTAGAAGCTTATGAAAATCCGATTTATAAAGACGGCAAAGTTGCAGGTCTCCAGGGTGTGGCTCATGATGTCACCGAAAAGAAATATGCGGAAGAAGCACTAAAGGAAAGTGAACAAAGATTCAGAAGTTTATATGAAAATTCCATCATCGGATTTTATAGAACGACACCTGACGGAAAAATTCTTATGGCAAATCCAGCAATATTAGAAATGCTTGGTTATAGTACATTTAAAGAATTAGCAGATAGAAATTTAGAAGATGAAGGATATGAGCCGACATATGAACGTTCGATTTTTATTGAAAAGATAGAAAAAGAAGGAGTTGTAGTTGGATTCGAATCCGTTTGGATAAAAAAAGATGGAACTCCAATTTATGTGCGAGAAAACGCAAAGGCAATTCGGGATGAATCCGGAAAATCACTTTATTATGACGGATTAGTTGAGAACATTACTGAACGTAGAAAAGCTGAAGATGAAATACGAAAGTTATATTCTGCAACTGAACAGAGTCCGGTATCTGTTATTATTACAAACATATTTGGTGACATTGAATATGCAAATCCGCGGTTTACCGAGATGACTGGTTACAGTCTTGAAGAAATAAAAGGACAGAATCCAAGAATTCTTCAATCCGGACTAAAGACAAAAGAAGATTACGAAAAGATATGGGAGAAAATATTAAGCGGAAGGAAATGGTATGGCGAATTCTATAATAAGAAAAAAGACGGAACATTTTTTTGGGTATCAGCCTCAATTTCTAGCATCAAAAACAAAGAAGGGAAAATAACTAATTTTATCGGAGTTGAAGAAGATATTACTGATAAGAAAAAAATTCTTGAAGAACTGGTTATAGCAAAGGAAAAAGCGGAAGAGATGAACCGATTGAAAACAAACTTCCTAGCTAACATGAGCCATGAGTTGAGAACACCTTTAATTGGTATATTAGGATTTTCCGATATACTTTTTGATGAATTGAAAGAGCCGGTATATAAGGATATGGTAAAATCCATAAACAACGGAGGCAATAGACTTCTAAAAACATTAAATATGGTACTTGATCTCTCTCGGATAGAATCCAGCAAGTTCGAATTAAATCCTAAAGAATTGGAATTAAATGCCTTCCTGAAAGAGGCAGTAAAGCTTTTCGACGGAGCTGCTCAAAAGAAAAATTTATATTTAAAAGTAATAGAAAATAAAAATAGCATTTTAGTTAAAGCCGATGAAGACTTATTGATTCAAGTATTTAATAATTTAATTAACAATGCCATAAAATTTACTAATAAAGGGGGCATAATACTTAAATTAGATAAGGAAATAATCGATGGAAAAAGTTGGGCAATAATCAAAGTTATCGATACAGGTATAGGGATACCAAAGCAAGCACTTGAAATAATTTTTGAAGAATTTAGGCAGGTTAGCGAAGGATTGAATCGAGCGTTTGAAGGAACAGGGCTTGGACTTACAATTACAAAGAAATCCATTGAATTACTGGATGGTAAAATTTCAGTGGAAAGCGCTGAGGGGAAAGGATCAACATTTTCAGTGCTTTTACCTTTAATAACAGTCAATTAATTTGACTTATCATTTCTCACCTTTCTATTATTCCCACGATATTTGTCTTCAAATTTAAAAACTTATTTTGGACACAAAATATTTAATCGTAAATTTGAACCCAGAAGTTTTTTTAATTATTGACTGAAGTTACGCAAAATGAATAAAATGATCCATTTGTCATTCCGAACTTGTTTCGGAATCTTTATTTTTAAGCTGTTTTTAGATGCTGAAACAAGTTCAGCATGACAATTGCGTAACTTCAGTTATTGAATTAATAATTTTTAATTGTTTTATTGCCCGGATGGTGGAATTGGTAGACACGCTAGGTTCAGGGTCTAGTGCTGGTAACAGCATGCAGGTTCGAGTCCTGTTCCGGGCACAAGCTTAAAAGTCGGACATCTGATTTCTCTTTAAATATATCAAATAATGCAGCTTTATAAGAAAAATATTTTAATGTTATTTTTCTAAAAAATCTTGACATTTTTTAACGCGTGCAATATATTATAGCCATGAAAAAAAGGACTCTCATAAAATTTCTCCTGTTTCTTGCCTTTACAGCTACGATTTTTGCTGCTGCGGAGATTACTAGTTTTAGTGTTAATCAAGATAACGATAATGCTGAACTATCCTGGACGACCAATGGTCAAGAAACATCACAGCAGGAATTTATAATTCTAAGGAAGTCAGCAAACTCGAGTTTTGCATATTTGACTACAGTTCCAACAAACGTCAATTCACCTGGTCATTACCAGTATGTAGATAATTCGATTTATAAGACCACTGACCAGTTTTATACTTATAAGGTAATTTTAGTGGATAAAGATAATCCGAATTATTACATTTCTTCTGACCAAGCTAATGTAATTATAGGCAACATTTCCGGCATTAAGAGAACATGGGGCAGTATTAAGGCAATGTTTAGATAATTTCCACTACTGTTTTACGTTTTCTTCATTCAAGAATTTCTTAAAAATTCTTTTAATAATAATTTTATGTTTATTTTTGGCGGAATAATTTTTAATTTGCCCAAAATTGATGCATAGGATTTTTAATTACGCAATTTTTCTATCAGCGGTCCTTTTATTTCTTTCAGGATGTTCTTCTTCTAGAAGATTTGCAGGCAGAACGAAATCTTATATACCTTCCAACAGCGCTCCTATCAACGTTCTTTTAGACAATTATAATTCTTCTTTTACAATTGAAAATCCTGTTATACTTTATAGAAACGACAAGGCAATAGCGCTGGTAAAAGATGGAAACAGATTGAATTTCAATGTTGATGGCAGCGGATTAAATCTTGAAATTGCCGGGAAAGTATTTAACGCCGGTTATTTCGAATTGAAACCTGCTGAAGGTGAAAATACCGTTTCGTATAGAGGGAGAAAATATTTTGGTGTTCTTAAAATAATTCCGGATGGAAGTAGAATAAGAATAATCAACCGTCTTCCGCTTGAAGATTATCTTAAAGGTGTGGTACCAGCCGAGATGCCGATCGGAAAGGGTGATAGTTATTTTCAGGCATTAAAAGCCTTTGCAATTTGTGCAAGAACCTATGCCATCGATAGAATGAAAAACAATAATTCTTTATTTGATGTTTACGTTGATACACGCGATCAAGTATACGGTGGCGCCGACTACGAACATGAATTATCCGATAAAGCCGTTAATGAAACTGCAGGAATGATCCTGACATACGACGGAAGCCCGGCAATAGTTTATTATTCATCCTCTTGCGGGGGGCATACTGAAGATGCCGCGAAAGTTTTCGGCGTAAATGTTCCGTATCTTAAAGGAGTTGAAGACGGCGATCCGCCAAATTGCTCAATTGCACCAAATTTTTTCTGGACAGAAAAATATCCTGAAAGAATTTTTATTGATAGATTAATTTCTTCAGGTTTATTAAGATCAGGAAATTATTCACTCCAAGATGTTAAAGTTGAAAGCAGAGACGAATCCGGCAGAGTAAGCGAGCTGTTAATATCACTAAGCAATAACAATGGCGACGATAAAGATGTTCGTATTGAAGGTAATAGAATCCGTTCTGTAATTAAGACTGCAAACGGAAATGACATTTTAAGAAGCACAATGTTTAACGTTTCTATGAACAGCGATAAGACTGTAACTATTACCGGTAAAGGCTACGGACACGGCGTTGGTCTTTGCCAGTGGGGCGCAATTGCCCAATCAATAAATGGGAGAGACTATAAACAAATTTTATCATTCTATTTTCCAGGAACTGAGATAAGCAAATTAAAATGATTAAGACAGATATTCCAATAATTTTAGCATCTAATTCTCCAAGAAGGGAAAAGCTTTTAAATCAATTAAATTTGAATTTTGAAATTTTAAAAGTTGAAATTAATGAGACTCCGAAAAAAGGAGAAAAGCCTGTCCGGCTTGTGAAGCGACTGGCAAATGAAAAATTGGAACAGGCAAAAGAGATACTCAAAGAAGGAATTTTCATCACTGCCGATACGATTGTTGTTCTTAACGGACAAGTAATTAACAAGCCGGTCGATGAAAAAGATGCGGAAAGAATTTTAAAATCTTTGAGCGGAAAAACTCATACGGTTTATACCGGCTTTGCAGTTTATAATTCAAAAAAGAAATTGACAATTATAGATTACGAAAAAACCTTGGTGACGTTCAGAAAGATGGAGAAGAAAGAAATTAGGGATTACATTGCAACCGGCAGCCCGATGGACAAAGCCGGTGCTTATGGAATTCAAGATGATTTCGGTGCGGTGTTTGTAAAGAAGATAAATGGATGTTATTACAATGTAGTTGGTCTTCCTTTGATGAAGCTTTATCAAAATTTACTAAAGATAATTTAAATTGTTACAAAAAGTAAAAAGAAATATCTTCATCTCACTGGCAGTTGCCGGAGTACTTTACCTTGGGTTTACAATTTATGGTAATATTGACAGCGTATTTGCAGCGTTCGATGCCTTTAACTGGCTGCTGATTCCACTCCTTCTTCTTTTATCGATGTTAAATTATTTCTTCAGGTTTTTGAAGTGGGATTATTATCTGTCTGTCCTAAAAGTGAAAATCAAAAAAATAGATTCATTTTCAATTTTCATGTCCGGATTGATTATGAGTGTAACTCCCGGCAAAATGGGCGAGCTGATGAAATCTTATCTTGTTAAAGAAGTAACAAAAACACCTGTAAGTAAAACTTTTACAATTGTATTTGCGGAACGAATAACCGATTTTGTCTCGCTTATTTTTATCACGCTTGTTGGTGCATATATCTATAATTTTGGAAGAGAAATCGTAATAGGAGTTGGAATTTTCTTTCTACTTCTTCTGATAGTGATAAGTAACCGTGGAATTGCTTTTACAGTTATCCGGCTTCTTGAGAAAAATAAATTTTTACATAAGCACCTTGAAAAAATTCATAATGCTTACGAGAGTTCGTACCAGATGCTTAGACCACTGCCGCTGCTTTATATGACGCTTTTAAGCCTCGTATCTTGGTCATTTGAATGTTTGGGATATCACCTAATTCTTATTAACTTTAATATGGAAGTTAGTTTTATTTGGGCGGCTTTCAGTTATGGATTCTCGATAATTGTAGGAGCCATTTCAATGCTGCCGGGCGGGCTGGGTGTTACCGAAGGCTCTCTTACTTTCTTACTTGTCAGAGAAGGCTTTCAGAAAAACCTTGCCGTCGCTTCAACTTTTGTTGTGAGAGTAGTAACTCTTTGGTTTGCAGTTTTAGTAGGAATTTTTAGTGTTACATTATATCAAAATAGATACGGTAAAATTACCGTGGAAACAGTTACAAATTAGTTTAAAGGAGTTCGTGAAATGGGATACTCGAAAATAGTAGTACCTCAAGATGGTCAAAAAATTACAGTTAAAAACGGAAAGCTGAGAGTTCCGAATAATCCTATTATTGCATTTATTGAAGGTGATGGTACGGGTCCGGATATCTGGCGTGCATCTAAAATGGTCTTTGATGCTGCTGTGGAAAAAGCTTTTCAAGGTAAAAAGAAAATTTCTTGGATGGAAATTTACGCAGGCGAAAAAGCCTTATCAGTGTATGGTCAAGATCAATGGCTTCCAGATGAAACAGTCGACGCAATAAAAGAATTTGTTGTTGCGATTAAAGGACCTTTAACAACACCGATAGGCGGTGGAATAAGGAGCTTGAATGTCGCTCTTCGCCAGCTATTAGATTTGTTCGCATGCGTGAGACCGGTGAAATATTACAACGGCGTTCCCAGTCCGATGAAAGCACCGAAAAAGCTTGACATAATTCTCTTCAGGGAAAATACTGAAGATGTTTATTCTGGAATTGAATTTAAATCCGGCACAAACGAAGCTGAAGAGTTAATTAAATTTATTAACTCAAATTTCGGTAAGAATATTCGCTCGATGTCTGGTGTCGGAATAAAGCCAATGAGCGAGTTCGGCAGCGCTAGGCTTGTTAGAAAAGCAATCGAATATGCAAGAGACCATAAGAAGAAAAGTGTTACCCTGGTTCATAAAGGCAATATAATGAAGTTTACCGAAGGTGCTTTTAAAGAGTGGGGATACAAAGTTGCAAAGGAAGAATTCAGAGACATTATTGTTACTGAAGAAGAATTGTGGTCCGAGCATAACGGAAAAATGCCGGAAGGGAAAATTTTGGTAAAAGACAGAATTGCCGACAGCATGTTCCAACAGCTCTTATTAAGACCTGATGAATATGAAGTAGTTGCAACTCCGAACTTAAACGGAGATTATTTATCCGACGCTGCTGCTGCTCAAGTTGGCGGATTGGGAATGGCTCCCGGCGCTAACTTAAGCTATGAAACGGCAATCTTTGAAGCTACACATGGTACCGCACCAAAATATGCGAATATGGATAAGGTAAATCCGGGCTCTGTAATTTTATCCGGAGTAATGATGTTCGAATATATCGGTTGGAATAAAGTTGGAAAGCTGATTGAAAAGGCTTTAAAGAAAACAATCAAGTCGAAGGTAGTAACTTACGATTTTGCCCGACAGATGAAGGGCGCACGCGAGGTTAAGTCTTCAGAATTTGCCGCCGAGATAATAAAGAATATGTAATATACATATTTTAGCGGTTGTTAATTATTTGGTGAAGTTCGAGGTATAAGGTATAGAGGTATGCAGGAAAATTGTTTTACCCATATACCCTATATCAGACTTCACCGGGAAATTGCATTAGTTGAGCTAACTTTCTTGATTTTCAGAATGATGCTTGTTATATTCAAAATGTAGAACTAATTGAATTAATTGAATGAAATATAAAGGAGATAGCCATGTCAGATAATAATGTTGGAAAAGGTTTACTGATCGGCTTTTTAGCCGGCGGTGCAGTTGGAGCCATTCTAGCTTTGCTCTATGCTCCAAAGAGCGGAAAAGAACTAAGGCAGGATATCAAGAATAAAGCCGACGGTTATATGGATGATGCCGAGAAGTTCGTTGCAGATGCAAGAGACAAAGCAAAAGAACTGATTAACGAAGGAAAGAAAAAATCCGATAAGTTGATCAGCGATGCTAAAACCAAATCCGAAGAACTGCTTCGCGACGCTGAAAAAGTTTTCAACGATGCGAAGGGAAAAGCTTCAACTATAATTTCCAGTGGAAAAGAAACTTTGGAAACTGAAAGCGGCAGATTAAAAGATGCGGTTAAAGCCGGAGTTGATGCTTATAAAAGCACGAAGAATGCATAATCAAAGAAAATTAAATATATGAATGTAGTATCGGTATTCTCTGTTATCCTACTTGTATGTGCATCGGTGTTATGTATTGCCTTAATAGTTTTTCTAAGCAGAATCACAAAAACTATTAAGGCAATTCAATATGAAATAAATGATATATCGACGGGGATGAAACCTTTTATTGCCTCCGCTACAAATTTGACTGAAAAGCTGAACCAGATAACTGATTCTGCTGATGATCAAATTGAAACTGTTAAAAGAATGGTTGGAAAGGTGAATGACCGTGTAGATACGCTACTGTTGCTGGAAGAAAAGATACGTAGCGGTTTTGAAGGACCTGCACTTGATATAATAAAAACCCTCTCAGCTTTTGCCAACGGAGTAAGTGCTTTTTGGAATGTCTTAAGAAGAAAATAATACTTTAATCAAAATAAAAAATTTCTCACCCTGAATCTAAGGAGGAAAATCCCTTGAAAGAATATGGCGCTGAATCAATTAGAAATATCGCTTTAATCGGTCATGGTGGAAGCGGAAAGACTTCAATTTCCGAAATATTGCTCTATTCGGCAGGCGAAATAAACCGAATTGGAACAATAGCCGAAGGAACGACAACTTCCGATTACACACCAAACGAAATAGAAAAGCAAATCTCAATCTCAACTTCACTACTTCACCTAGAGTGGAACAATTCAAAAATAAATATTCTTGATACTCCCGGTTACTCTGATTTTATTGGCGATGTTAAATCCGCATTAAGAGTATCCGATACTGCAGTTATTGTTTTGAAATCTGCCGAGGGAGTAGAGGTTGGAACTGAAATAGCTGCAGGCTTTGCTAACGAATATAATTTACCACTTGCTATCTTGATCAACAAAATAGATAATGAGCATTCTGCTTTTGAGGCTACTAAAGATAAAGCTAAAGAGAGAATTGCATCCAATGCAATTGTAATTACATTTCCTGCTAATGAAGGATTGAATTTCAATACTGTTGTTGATGTACTTGCAATGAAAGCGTATCAATATGGCGATGCCGGCAGCAAGAAGGTAAACGTAATTGATATCCCGGCAGATTTAAAAGAACAAGCAGAAGCTTATAGAACAGAGCTTATAGAAAAAGTAGCTGAAACAACCGAAGAGTTAATGAATAAATATTTTGAAGAAGGAAATCTTTCTGCAGATGATCTTGAAAAAGGAATGAAGCTTGCATTATTGAAAGGCAGCCTTCACCCGGTTTTTGCTTTCTCATCTATCAAAGCAGTTGGAGTAAATAATTTTCTAGATTTTGTCTCTAAATATTTTCCCTCACCTTCAGATAAAGGCGGCGAAGAAGTAGTGTTGAAGGACTCCAGTAATAAAATTATTTTGAAACCCGATGCTTCCGGTGAAATGGTGCTTTTTGTTTTTAAAACTATTTCGGAACTCCACGTTGGTGAGTTATCATTATTCAAGGTATTTTCAGGCACTGCAACTGCTGGTCTTGATTTAGCAAATCAAACAAACGGAAAAACGGAAAGATTGAGCCAGCTTTCGATTTTGAACGGACATAACAGGACAGATGTTTCAAAAGTGTTAGCCGGTGATTTAGCGGCGGTAGTCAAGTTGAAAGATACTCATACTAATAATACACTTACCTCAAAAAATCTTTCTGTGGTAGTCAAACCTGTTAATTTTCCCGAACCGGTTATCAACAGCGCTATCATTCCTAAGGCTAAAGGTGATGAAGATAAGATTGCATCCGGTCTGCATTCTTTACATGAAGAAGATCCGTCATTTACAGTAAAGTTCGATCCTGAAATTTCCCAGACAATTATTTCAGGACAGGGAGAACTTCAATTAACCTTAGCAGTTAAAAGACTGAAAGAAAGATACGGAGTTGAAGTTGATATTGTCGAACCGAAAGTGCCATATAGAGAAACTATTAAAGGTAGAGCTGATGATATAGAGTACAAACATAAAAAGCAGTCTGGCGGTCGTGGACAGTATGGACATGTTCATTTTAAAATGGAACCTCTGCCTCGTGGTAAAGGCTTTGAGTTTGAAGATGCAATTGTAGGCGGAGTTGTTCCTGGAAGATTTGTACCTGCAGTTGAAAAAGGCGTAGTCGAGACCATGCAGAAAGGTGTAATATCCGGCAATCAGGTCGTTGATGTAAAAGTTACTCTCTTTGATGGCACATACCATACAGTTGACTCAGATGAAATGTCATTTAAAATTGCTGCTGCTCAGTGTTTTAAGAAAGGCTTCCTTGAGTGTAAGCCAGTTTTGCTTGAACCGATTTACGTTGTTGAAGTAACAGTGCCGGA
This sequence comes from Bacteroidota bacterium, assembly GCA_021815405.1. Lineage (GTDB taxonomy): Bacteria > Bacteroidota > Ignavibacteria > Ignavibacteriales > Ignavibacteriaceae > FEN-1297. The sequence continues at coordinate 243,016 of JAKAGV010000006.1, read as the reverse complement.
AGAATATATGGGAGATGTAATGGGAGATATCTCAAGCAGACGAGGGAAAATTTTAGGAATGGATTCTAATGGACATTTCCAGGTAATTAAAGCTCAGGTTCCGCTTGCAGAGCTTTACAAATATTCTTCTACTCTTAGAAGTTTAACCTCGGGAAGAGGCATGCACAAGCGCAGCTTCTCTCATTACGAAGAAGTTCCGAAAGAAGTGGAACAAAAGATTATTGATGAGTATAATAAGTCCAGAGAAGAAGGTCATTAAGGTATAATAGTCTAGGGTAAACGGGTTAATGATATTTCCTTATGCCCTAGACTAAAATCTCACGGAGTTTTATGGAAAGACTTTGGTCGCCGTGGCGGTCGCAATATATTGATTCTATAAAGGATGAAGATAAATCGCAGGGATGTGTTTTATGTGATGCTGCTCGGAAGGATGAAAATGATAAAGACTGTTTGGTTGTAGAAAAAGGCGAATTGACATTTACAGTGCTGAATTTATATCCTTATAATAACGGTCATATGATGATTGTACCGTATAGGCATACAAGTGATTTTGCTTCACTTTCAAAAGATGAAAAGATTGAGATCATGAACAAACTTCAATCTGCAGAGCAGGCGTTAAAGATGATTTATTCACCCGAAGGATTTAATATTGGCTTAAATTTGGGAAGAGTCAGCGGTGCCGGTCTTCATGAGCATATTCATTTCCACATTGTGCCGCGTTGGAATGGCGACACTAATTTTATGCCTGTTCTTGGTGAGGTAAAGGTTATTTCTCAAGATTTAATTACAACAAAAAATAAATTGGTAGAGGCATTTAGTAAGCTTCGAAAAAAATAACTGCTCTTTTAAAACATAGTCTTTTCCAAAGTTGTTACAGCTTTGTACCACATCATTTAACTCAGCTGATTTTAAGAAAATGTTCCTTTTGATGATTTAAAAAAATAAAAATTGTTACGATTTGTCTTTTATTAGATGTTTATATGTTAAATTTAGTGAGGTTTATGAGAATGAAAAATAAATTGTTATCGATGATTGTAATATTGATTTGTTTTACGTTAATATCTATTTCTTGTCAAACAAAAACTATCGGAAATAAACTCATTGCCAAAAAAGGGATCCTTTATATGGAAGGTAGTGAAGTTCCTTTTACTGGTACAGAGAAAGCAAAAGTAGCTGATAAAATAATTGAATATAATATTGTGAACGGAAAGAAAGAAGGTGTGTTTAAAATTTTATATAAAGATGGAAAGCCGCAAATAGTCGGACAAATGTTTAATAATAAAAACGAAGGTCTGTGGAAATATTATTATGACAGCCCGCAGTTAGAAAGCCTTGGTAATTTTAAAAATGATTTACCGGATAGTACTTGGACTTGGTATTTTATGGATGGGAAAATAAGAGAACGCGGAAATTTTACTTTTGGGAAAAGGCAAGGTGAATGGATTTCTTATAATGAAACTGGAGTTGTAATAAGTGATAAATATTTTGAAGATGGCAAAGAAGTTCAAAAAGGTAAGATAAAGAACAAAAAATCTTGAAAGCTTAAATTAAAAATAACTGCATTCAATCTGGAATAGAAGAAAAAGATGAAACCGAAAATTTTTAGCTTTATAATCCTAACAGCTTTCGGAATAATTCTTAATGGATGTTCTCCTTCAAAAAGAATTGTGAAGGAAGAAAAGCCGAAAGTTAAAGTCGAGGAAAAACCGAAGCTGAACGTAATTAAAAATAATGATTTTGAAGAGAGAAATTTCATAAAGTCTCAGAGAATCCAATCTATCGATAAAATTCAGTTTGATTATAATTTTTGGGGAAAGCTTGGCAGCCCGCAAAAAGTATCACGGATAAAATATAATCCTGATGGGTTTTTGACTGAAACAGACTTCTTTACAAATGGCGGTAAGATTGATCAAAAATATGAATATGAGTATAATCCAAAAGGCACCCGCATTGCCACCATCAGGTACAACGGTGATGGTATGGCGGATAAAACGTATAAGTATGAGTACAATGAATATGGTAACAAAACAAAAGTTACCCGCTACAGTATGGCGGGCAAACTTGAAAAGTATTATTTGTATAAGTACGATCAAAACGGGAATCTGATTGAAGAGCTTTGGTATGATGCTGATGGAAAGCAAGAATATAAAATAGATTATTTTTATGATGATCAGAATAGGAAAAAAGAAGCTGTAAGTTATAATGCTGATGGCGATCGAATAGGTAAATCAACATTTAAATATGACGATAAAGGTAGAGTCATCGAGGAAGACAGATATAAAGACAACAATAGCAGCCCATCGGGAATTATACAATATGTTTATAAGTATTACTAGGCATTAAGAATGTTCAATAAAGTACTGGAAGCTCGTAAAAGACTTAGGGGGAATTCTAATGTTACTCCTGTCGTTACATCGCATACACTGGATGGAATGGTTAATGCAAATGTTTTTTTGAAATGTGAAAATTTTCAAAGAGTCGGTGCATTTAAGTTTCGTGGTGCGTTTAATGCGATGTCGCAACTTTCTAAAGAAGAAAAATTCAGAGGAGTGATTACATATTCTTCGGGGAACCATGCACAGGCAGTTGCGCTGGTTGGTAAGCTTTTGGGAATTAAAACAACTATCGTTATGCCTTCAAATGCGCCGGAAATAAAGCGCAAAGCAACTGCCGGTTACGGTGCTGAGATAATTGAATATGATCCTTCGGTTCATCAGAGAGAAGAAATTGCTAAAGTAATTTGTGAAGAGAAAGATTTTACATTAATTCCTCCTTTCGATCAGGAAAATATAATTGCAGGGCAAGGAACTGCAGCTCTGGAATTACTTGAAGAAACTAATCACTTAGATTATTTACTTGTACCTTGCGGAGGCGGAGGCTTGTTAAGCGGTTCGGCAATAGCCGCAAAAGGAAGGGATTCCAAATGCAAAGTGATCGGTATTGAACCTGAAGTTGCTGATGATGCTGTAAAATCTTTTAAAACTAAAGTGCTGCATACAGTAAAAAATCCTCCAACTATTGCAGATGGTACTAGAACATCTTCCTTAGGGAAAATTACTTTTCCACTCGTCCTTAAATATGTAGATGATATGCAGACTGTTACGGAGCAGTCGATAATTGATGCAGTAAAATTTTTATTCTTCCGGATGAAACTTGTAGTTGAACCTTCCGGCGCATTGGGAATAGCTGCTCTTCTAAGCGATGCCGTGAAAGCTTCAGGAAGAATAGGGGTAATAATTAGCGGCGGTAATGTGGACTCTGAGACGATGAAGTTTATTTTGAACAATTGAATTAAAGCGACAGATATAATCAATTATAAAAGATATATATTTTTAATAATTGTCGGAAATGATTCTTATAAAATGTTCTTAAAGTTTTCCAATATCTTCATTCCATAGAACCGGATTGGAAGTAATGAAGTCCTTCATCATTCCTATACATACGTTATCATCAAGATTTATGACTTCCACACCATGTTCTTTCATAAATTCAACTGCGCCAGAAAAAGTTCTTGATTCGCCTACAACTACTTTCTTTATTCCAAATTGGACTACTGCCCCTGCGCATAAATAGCAAGGCATTAGAGTTGAGTAAAGTATAGTGTCTCTATAGTTACCGATTCTTCCGGCATTCATAAGACAGTCTATTTCTGCATGGATAATAGGATTGTTTTGTTGAACTCGTCTATTATGTCCCCTCCCGATTATCATTTCATCCCTAACCAATATGGAACCGATTGGTATACCACCTTCTAATAATCCTCTCTTTGCCTCGATGATAGCTTCATCTAGAAATTTGTCCATAAACTGTTCTCCATTTTGTCTGTCTGAAAATTAACCTAATTTTTATCTAAAAAAAATGAAATGCCAGCAAATAATATTTTTAAATTCTTAATAACCTCATTCAGAATTAGGATTAGAATTCTTTAAATTAACATATGAGATTCCGGTTTGTAAACTTTTTATATATTAAAAGAAACTCAAAAGTGCGGATTGCAACACTGAGTGAACACCATATTTTTTATAATTGATCACAAATATTCACATTATATATTTGAAGAATTTGGGAATTAAATTCTACTGGAAAAATATTATTGCAGCAATTATGTTTTGCGCTATGTTAATAATTGAATCTTGCAATGCGCCGCGAAATAATCCATTCGATCCGATGAATCCTGGATATTCGTTTGTCGAATTGGAGGGTTCAGTGCTAACATATAGTCTACCGTACACTGGAATTGCCGGGGTTTCAGTTCTCTGGAATCCGTCAAATGCGATTGTTACGACTGATAAAAATGGTAATTTCATTATCAGCAATATTCAGCCTGTTAATGGTAAGCTTATTATTCAGAAGAATGGTTACCTTTCTGATACTCTAAATGTAGTTTGGGGCAGCTCGAAAGTTTTAAATTACCAGATAAATCTAAACAGCATGCCGACTCTCGATAGTATTCAAATCTATACCGTTGTAATAAACCAGTTTTCTCCGCCTGGACAAACATATCAACTAGTTGTAAATGCAAAAATAAGTGATAGAGATAATGACATTGACTCAGTGTTCATTCAAAATGCTCAATTGAATTTGCGCTATCCATTAAACTTCGACGTTGTTAATAAAACTTATACGGCTACACTAACAACTCAAGATTTGAATATTACCGACTTAGATCAGACGATCGGATTAAGTTTTAACATAATTGTTAAGGATGTTTTCAACCGGGAATATAATACCGGAAGCTCAAATGTTACGCGAGTGATTAAATCTGCAGCCTTAATTCAATATCCCTCTAACGATACAACAATAGGTCCTAATCCATCTTTTATCTGGCAGAGGTACAGAGCCGGCTATCCGTTCAATTATAAAATTGAAATTTATACAAATGATATTGCTAATCCTCAACTTGTTTATACGGCTAATGGAGTATCTTCGGATTCTGTGTCATACAATCTTGGAACATCTTTACAGAGCGGTAATTATTATTGGGTAATATGGATTATCGATCAATTTAAGAACCGTTCCAGGTCATTGCCGGCGACATTTGTAGTACAATAAAAGGAAAAAAGTTTTCAATGGAAAATCAAATTAATGAATCTGTAAAATATTTAACTAAAGAACAGTTTGAAACTCTTTATCATATAAGTAGAGTTCTGAACTCGGTAATTTATGAGGATTCACTTATCCAGGAAACTCTTGATCTTGTAATTAAAGTAATAAATGCCGAACGAGGATTGTTCGTCAAATATGATGAACATGAAAACAGGTTTGATATAATTGGGGCTAGAAATATTCAGAAGGAAAATATTAACGACTTATCGGTCTTTTCTTCAGGCGTGCTACAAAAAGTTATTGATAAAAAAGAACCTTGCCTTTATCATGATGTACAGAGCGATCCGAGTGTTTCCCAATTTAAAAGTATACAGCTTCATAATATCAAATCAATTTTAGGTGTGCCGATTAAGCGTGGTGATAAAGTTTGGGGTGTCATTCTTGTAGACAGCATGAACAACCGTAAGGAGTTCAATGAGGGCAATCTTGTTTTCCTGGATTTCTTTTCAAATATGGTATCTCTTGCGCTTGATAAGATTACACAAATGCAGGAGCTTCAAAATGAAAATATAATTTTAAAAAACCAACTGCAGTCAGTTAAATCTATACCGGATTTAATTGGCAAGAGCCTTGCGATGCAGAAGATGGCTGCGTTAATTCATAAAGTAGCAGCAACCGATGCAACAGTTCTTCTCTTTGGAGAAAGCGGAACCGGAAAGGAACTGATTGCCAAAGCAATTCATAATATAAGCAGTCGGGCTGATAAGCCGTACCTCGCGCAGTTTTGCGGCTCCATTCCGGATACTCTTCTGGAAAGCGAATTATTCGGATACAAGAAAGGAGCTTTTACCGGTGCGGTAGCCGATAAGAAAGGTCTATTCGAGGTTGCACATGACGGTACTTTTTTCCTTGATGAAATTGCCGATATTTCAGTTGCGCTTCAAGCAAAACTTCTTCGAGTTCTTCAGAATCAGGAAATTATCAGGTTAGGCGATACGCAAGTAATTAAAGTCAATGTTCGAGTTATTACTGCAACCAACAAAGATCTTAAACAGCTTTCTAAAGAGGGAAAATTCAGAGCTGATTTGTTTTACCGTCTAAATGTTTTCCCCATAAGAGTTCCGCCTTTAAGAGAAAGACGTGGTGACATTGCCTTACTAGTTGACCATTTTATTAAGAAATATTCGAATAAAGAAATTCTTCTTGATTCCAAAGCACTGAAAATACTGGAAGATTATTCCTGGCCTGGAAATGTAAGGCAGCTTGAGAATGTTATTCAGCGGGCACTTATACTTTGCGAAGACGGCAAGCTGTTTCCGGAACATATTGTTATTGATGATGAATCAGAAGAAGCGGCATTTCAAGGCACACTCAAAGAGTTTGAAAAAATTCTTTTGAAAAAAAGATTGGAAGAATATAACGGCAATCGGACACTTGCAGCAAGATCAATGGGCGTTTCTGTCAGGTGGGTTCAATTAAAGATAAAGGAATATGGTGAGAACATCTAGTTTGGATAATGGATAAAAAGACTACAGAAATACTTTTTGATAAGTTTGAAATTCTTAGCTGCCTTAAAAAAGACAGTCAGACCGGAGTATATTTAGCTAACCATATTTTTCTTGGTAAGAAAATACTTCTCAAGACTCTCAATACCGAAGGATTATCAGACTCGACCATTCTTGAAAGGTTCAAGAGAGAAGCAAAAATACTTGCTCAGCTCGAACACCCAAACTTAATCAAGGTGCTTGATTTCGGCACTCATAACAATTTCTTTTACATTTCGTTCGAATATTTCGAAAGTAAAAACCTGAGAGAAATAATCTCTTCGAACAACCTTTCACAGGAAGAGAAAAAATTTCTCTTAATTCAGCTTCTTCAAGCTTTGAATACTGCACACTATAACCAAATTATTCATAGAGATATTAAACCGGAAAATATTTTGGTTAATTCTAATAATGAATTAAAAATTGCCGACTTTGGTTTAGCTCTGATTATTAACGACAACAATCTTACAAACAATTCAACAATTGTTGGAACACCAAGCTACATGGCGCCGGAACAAATCCGCGGGGAGAAAACTCAGCAAACGGATTTATTCTCAACAGGATTGGTCGCTTATGAATTGTTTACCGGTAGAAATCCGGTTCTTGGATCAGCAATGGGGGAGACAATAAATAATATTTTAAATTTTAATTTTGAAAATTGTTCTTCAACGTTGAACTTTTTACCGGATGATTTAAAGCTGGCAATAAAATCCATGCTTCAAAATGATCTTAGACGGAGAGCAAAATCTGCAAATGAGATTTTGAAAATCCTTGGTGTTGAAGAAAATAGAAATACAACACAAACAAATAGTTTTAATATTTCACCGCAAAAGCATAATTACAAAAAAGCTATAATTATGTCTTTCATTGTAATAATAGCCGGACTACTGGGGCTGATGATAAGAAATGTTTGGTCTTATGCAAACAAAGAAAAGCCTGAGCAGACTGTGGTTCTAAATGACAAACTTCCGGTGAAAAATGATGTTGCGATTCAAAAAAATAACAGCATTTCTGTAAAGAAACCTGAAGCAGAAGTTTCAAAGGAAAAACAATCTTCAGTTTCACTGCCTGCTCAAAAAACCTCTATTAAAAGAGTAATAAGCACAACAGAAAATTTGCCTGGAAAAGTTTTCATTGACAGTTATCCTTGGTCTGTAGTTTATATTGACAACAAGAAAATTGATAATACTCCAATAAATGAATTCACACTTAGCCCCGGAGAACATAATCTTGAACTACTTCACCCGGACTACCCGGCATACACTCAAAAAATATTTGTAACATCCGGTAAGAAAGATTCAATCTATGTTAATATGAATAATTTGTTTGGCTTTTTGAAATGTAGTATTTACCCATGGGGGAAAATATATATTGATGGAAAATACATCGGCATAACTCCTCTTGTTAATTCAATAGTTTTGAAGCCTGGAAAATATAACTTAACAGTTGAGAACGAAAATTTTTCGCCGGTGAGTAAAGTAGTGACAATTTCTCCTAAAAATACAATTGATTACAAGCTAAATTTTGAAGAATTAAATAAATAGGTTGGTGGCACCATAATTGATTTTGATGAAATAGTAAAATATAATGTTAAAAGAATGAAATCGTTTATACTATGGTATTTATTACTGACAACCGCTCTCTTTGCTCAGAGTTGGACAGAGGTGGGGAATATGCCTTATCCTGTTTCCGGCGGTCAGGCTGTTGTTAAGGGAAATATGATTTACATTCTTGGCGGCTTCACCGATAATAATCAAGTTGTTGATTATATTCAGGCTTACAATCCTCAAAATAATAGTTGGTCAATTGTTGGTCATATGCAATACCCGCGCAGTGAATTTGTTGCAGGCACGTTTGCCGATAGTGTGGTTTACTTTGGCGGATTAAAAACTCTTCCAACCATTTTCCCATTTCCAGATATTTTTTATACTCCGGGTTCTATTGAAGTTTGGAACTTCAAATCTTCTCCTTATATCTATAAATTAGATTCGGCGTTTGCCAGGTCATATTCAACAGGTCAGGTTGTTAATGGAAATCTTTATGCTTTCGGCGGATATACTCCGCCGAATATTAATAATAATTACCTCTTTGGTTATAATATTGAATCTGATAGATCAATTGAAACAAATGATTCGATAAGTACTTCTCATTTCTCATTCGATCAAATGTCCGTCGTAGTAGGCAATGATATTTATATTTTCGGTGGAACCAGTGTTGCGCCACAAAGAACAATTTATGATTTTGATACAAAGACGAATACACTAACTGATTTACATGCAGAGCTTGATGATTCAAGAGCAGGCGGAGCTGCTGTAGCAAGTGATAGTGTAATATATTTAATCGGCGGTTACAGCCAATCATCACTGGCTACCAGATCAGTTTCTACCATAAATCTTAGAAAAAGAGAATTTGAACAGGAGGGAATTCAATCACTTAATTATGCCAGAAGAAATCCAATGGCAGTAAATTACTATGGAAGTATTTATGTCTTTGGAGGAACTGATCAAAATGGACAGGTTGTTCCGCAAGTTGAAAAATACGATACAATTACTGGTGTAACAAAATCTCAATCCAATGTACCTAACCAATTTAAGCTTGAGAATAACTACCCAAATCCATTTAATCCGTCGACACAAATTGCGTTTAAGGTTGGGATAACTGCAAGAGTTTCTTTAGATATTTACTCAATCCTCGGTGAACACATCAAAACTCTTACAAATAAAGTATTTTCACCTGGAGAATATTCTTTTATTTGGAATGGTACCAACGATGCGGGAAGCACTATGTCGAGCGGAGTTTATATTTACAGACTTACATCGGGATATTTTACTGAATCAAAAAAGATGCTGCTACTTAAATAGGACGGTCAAGTTTCTGACTGTATTTTTTATTAGTATGCTGTTTACAATTCAAATATTTGCACAGCAAAAAGGAAATGCTATTTCCAATTTAAAAAATGAACTTGAAACTTTTCAATATAACAAAGTTATTGCTGATGCTGATTCAATTTTAAACTCAAAACAGAACATAAATCCGGAAGAGCTTATCATCATTTATAAACTTAAGGGAGTAGCTCAATTTTCTCTTTCGGATGAAGAAGGAGCTAAAATTTCTTTTATTAATATTTTGAAGATTGACAGTACATATCAGTTTGATTCAACAGATACTTCACCGAAAATAATTACATTTTATAATCAAGTTAAGAATGAATATCAACAAATCTTGCCCCGTCAAAAACAATATGTAAAAGTTGATACGGTGTTCGTGCCAAAGCCGGTAAATGACAACAGCTCTATGAATATATTTAAACAGGCAATGATAAGATCGGTATTGATTCCCGGCTTAGGACATTTGTATTTGAATGAAAACGTTAAAGGAACTATTTTGACTTCTCTCAGCGTTTTGACATTGAGCTCGTCAATTTATTTTATAATCGATAGCAACAAGAAAGAAAGGCAATATTTAAATGCGGTTGACCCTAATGCAATCCAGGACAGCTACAATAAATATAATACTTCTTACAAATTGAGAAATTTTTCACTTATATCTTTTGCGGCTGTTTGGCTGTATAGTCAAATTGATCTATTGTTTTTCTCCTCAAGAAACTCTTCTCATGATTCTAGTTTTCAGCTTCACTCAGAAGGCAAAAGGCTTAGTTTGAGGTTTGCATTTTAGCTTTCCAGTAAAGATATATTCTTATTAGAAAGATTATTTATTTTCATACATCTCTTCAATCAAATGCTGGTATCGTTCTTCGACAAATTTTCGTCTGACTTTCATGCTAGGAGTTATTTCTCCGCTCTCGAGGCTAAACGGTTTGTCAAGCAATTTAAACTTACGCACCCTTTCATAGTTTGCAAGCTTTTTTTGTAGATCCGACATATCCTTTTCAATCAGATCATAAATCTCCCGTGCTCTTACAAGCTCTTCAAGCTTATTGTATTTAATTTTGTTTGAGTCGGCGTAATCCTGTATAGCTTCAAAATCAGGTACAATTAACGCGCTTAAAAACATTCGTCTATCGCCAATTAGTACAAATTGATCAATATATTTGCTTGTAAGGAATAAGTTCTCAATCGGCGTTGGTGCAATATATTTGCCGGTCGAAGTCTTGAAGAGATGTTTTTTCCTATCGGTAATCATCAGGAATCCTTGAGCATCGAATACGCCTATATCGCCTGTATGGAGCCAACCGTCTTTCAAAACTTCTTCAGTTTCCTTTTTATTCTTGTAATAACCTTGCATTATATTGGGACCTCTTGCAAGTATTTCTCCGTCCGGAGCTATTTTTACTTCCACGTTTGGAAGAGGTTTGCCTACGGTACCGAATTTATAATCGTCCGGTTTGTTCGCTGTAATAACAGGAGACGATTCTGTCAATCCGTAACCTTCAAGAATATTAATACCAACAGCTTCGAAGAATTCACCGAGGTCTCGTGCAAGTGGGGCACCGCCGGAAACAAAGAATCTTAAATGTCCGCCTGTCCTTTCACGCAGTTTTTTAAATACTAGTCTGTCAGCCAATTTATTCTTTAGTGCTAAGCTAATGGATGTTTTTCCCATTCTTTTTAATCTTGAAAATTCTTTACCGGTTTCTATTGCCCAGTAAAAAATTTTTTGTTTGGATTCCGGCTGTGAATCAACATTCTTTAATATTTTCGAGTACATCCTTTCGAACAGTCGAGGTACCGTTGTTATAATTGTGGGATGGACTTCAAGCATGTTTTGAGCAATAGATTCAATACCTTCAGCATAGCAAATCATTCCACCGGTAGCAAATGCGGTGTAATAACCGCCCATTCTCTCGAAGATGTGGCACAGTGGAAGGAAAGAAAGGAAAATGTCGTTTTCATCAATCGGCAAAAGCCTTAGAGCGGCGTTTACATTTGAAAGAATATTTTTATGAGATAGCATTACTCCCTTAGGCTCGCCTGTTGTACCGGAAGTATAAATTATTGTGCAAAGGTCATTTTCATTTATCTGCTGAATGCTTTTGGTTAAATAATCAGGATTGTTTGCATTAAAGATTACGCCTTGTTCGTGGATTTGTGTGAATGTGTAAATAGTTTTATTATCATTCACAGCATCTTTTTCGTTCATAACAATTATGAACTTCAGGTTCCTGCACTTGTCCTTTATTTTTAAGATTTTATTTAGCTGGAATTTGTTGGAAACAATAATCCCTTTCGCTTCCGAATTATTCAGAATAAATTCTATCGATTCGGCAGTAAGAGAAGGATAAAGAGGGACATCAATTGCACCAAGTCCAAGTATTGCCATATCTGAATAAACCCATTCCGGGCGGTTCTCAGCTATAATTGCAATCTTATCGCCACGTTTAACTCCAATTGACGCAAGCCCGCAAGCAAGGTTCGTGGTTTCAATTTTGAACTCTTGATAGGTGATTCCCTCGTATTTGCCTTCAATCTTTCTCATCAAAAGAAAGTTTTTAGCTGTTTTGCTGTATTCTTCAGTTAAAAAGACAAAGAGTTCGGGAATGGTTTTGCATTCTTTTTTAATGGACATTATTCACTCCATAAAAAGAAAAAAGCTTGAGATTAAAATTCAAAAAAAGACTGTCTCCAATCGATGGAAATGCAAAAGTAAAAATCAACTTGATTGTTTAATCCTAAAATTTATTTTTGGTTTTATTAACGGGCAAAACTTAATAAACTTTAATTTCATTACAAACTGGGAATTTATTTTAATTTATCTTTAAATTGATTATTCACGGCAAAAGGATTAATTTTTGAACTAATTTTTAATAGTCTTATTTGAATCGGAAGAACTATCCCCAAAGAATATGACAAATTCTAAAACTGAATTAATAATAACCTGAATTTTTTATAGAAAAGGAAAGACAAAATGAAAATTCACGAATACCAGGCAAAAGAGATTTTGAAAAAATTTAATGTTGCTGTCCCAAAAGGAAAGGTTGCATTCTCAGCCGATGAAGCCGTTAAAATTGCACAGGAAGAAATTGGCGGTGATGTTTGGGTAGTTAAGGCTCAAATTCATGCCGGTGGAAGAGGAAAAGGCGGCGGAGTTAAATTAGCCCATAGTCTTGATGAAGTTAGAGAATTGGCAAATCAAATACTCGGCATGACTCTGGTAACTCATCAAACCGGACCCGAAGGAAAAATTGTAAAACGCTTGTTGATTGAACAAGGAATGAATATCGAAAAAGAATTTTATGTCGGAATAACTTTAGACAGGGCAGTTTCCAAAAATGTAGTTATGGTTTCTACCGAAGGCGGAGTTGAGATTGAAAAAGTAGCTGCAGAATCTCCGGAAAAAATAATCAAAGAAACTATTGAACCTGAACTTGGCTTACAGCCATTCCAGGCACGAAAACTCGCATTTGCTTTAGGACTTTCCGGGACACAGCATAAGAATGCAGTGAAGTTCTTAACCGGGCTTTATAATGCCTATGTTCATAGTGATTGTTCGCTGGCAGAAATAAATCCTCTAGTATTAACAAAAGAAGGCGATGTTATTGCGCTTGATGCAAAAATGAATTTTGATGATAATGCTCTTTATCGCCATCAGGATATTGCCGCTTTCAGAGATCTAGATGAAGAAGCTGCGCTGGAGATTGAAGCTTCAAAATATAATTTGAATTATATAAAACTCGATGGTAACGTTGGATGTATGGTTAACGGTGCCGGGCTTGCAATGGCTACCATGGATATAATCAAACTTGCCGGCGGTGAACCTGCTAACTTTCTCGATGTAGGCGGCAGTGCAAACAAAGAAACTGTTGCAAACGGATTTAAGATTATACTTTCCGATCCAAATGTAAAGGCAATCTTAATTAATATCTTCGGTGGAATTGTTAGATGCGACCGAGTTGCTCAAGGTGTAATTGATGCAACTAAGGAAATCCATGTTTCAATTCCGATTGTCGTTCGCCTTGAAGGTACAAATGCTATTGAGGCAGGAGAGTTGTTAAACGAGTCCGGGTTAAACTTTGAAGTAGCAAAGAGTTTGAAGGATGCTGCTGAAAAGGTAACAGCGGTTTTGAGAAACTAAAATTTTGATTTAAAGTTATATAGTCCACTCTAAAAAGTTAAAAAAGACGAAATGTCATTCCCACGAAAGCGGGAATCAATTCGTTTACCTAAACTTTTTAGAATCCCGTTTTCACGGGAATGACCTTTTTTAGAGTGGACTTGCATGTAAAAAGTCAAATTGTAAAAAGTCAAATTAAAATCAACTTGATTTTAGATTTTATTAGTAATACATTTTTCTCAGGTATTTTAAGACGTTGGAGAAAACATGTCGTTTTTTGAATCTGATTTTGATAACAATGAATATTTATTTGAAAACAGTAAAGATTTAGATGAAGAGATAAATAAAGTAAAAGAGACCATCGCAGCTTCCGGAATTTATGATTGTACTGAAGCTGTTGAAGAAATAGTCCATGTTTGTTTAGAGAATGAAAGATATCAAGACGGATTCTATTTTATTAATCTTTTGCTCGAAACATTTCCATACAACTCAGAGTACTGGTTGAGAAAAGGTTCTCTAAATAATGCCTCCGGAAATTTTAAAGAAGCTGTCGAGTGTTTTAATAAAGCACTCTCATTAAATCCGGGTGATTCGGAAGCATTGATTGATAAAGCTTCTGCCGAAGAGAGCCAGGGTTTGATTGATGAAGCAAGAAATACTTTAGAGACAGTTCTTGTCACCGAGCCGTCAAATGAGGAAGCCATATTTGGTCTAGGAATGCTTTACCAGCACCACGAAGATTTTAAGCAGGCTTTGTATTATCTGGAAAAAGTTGTTGAGCTAGATCCTGAATTTTCCGAAGCTTATTATGAGCTTGGTTATTGCTACGAGAACTTAAATCTTTACTCAAAGGCACTCGAAGCATACGATAAATTTTTGGACTTTGAGCCGTACAATCCAAGCGGCTGGTACAATCGCGGGATTGTACTTGTTAAGATGAACAAGCTGGAAAAAGCTATTGAAAGCTACGACTTTGCACTGGCAATAAATGAAGATTTCCCTAGTGCCTGGTTTAATAAAGGAAATGCTCTCGCTGATCTTGGCAGGCTTGAAAGCGCAATAGAATGTTTTAAGCATTCACTGGAATTGGATAAATACGATGAAGCTTCTGCATATAACATTGCTAATATTTATGAAGAGCTTGGTGATTTGCCTAATGCAATTAAATATTATTCGGAAGCAATTAAGATTGATGATCAATACTACGAAGCTTATCTGGCGAGGGGATTTTGTTATGATTCGGCTGGCAAATTCCATTTCGCACTGAAAGATTTTAATAAAGCAATTTCACTTTCTCAGGATAATGCTGAAGCCTGGTATGCAAAGGCTGATCTTGAATATTCACTAGGTCAATTACAGGATGCTGTGTCAAGTTATAAAGCTGCGCTAAAAATTGAACCTGACAATTTCGAAGTCTGGTTCAATCTTGCAGAAACTCTTCTTGAGCTTGGAAACTGGCTTGAAGCTATGAACGCGTATGGTGAATGTATAAGAATAAATCCAAATGATGCTTCATCATATTATGGTAAGGCAAAAATAAATTTCATTCTTAGCCGTACACAAGAGGCAGTAGATTGTCTAAAAACTGCTTTTACTATAGATCCATCAATTAGAACCGAATTCGCAAAAGAATATCCGGAGATAAAATCTTCAAAGCTTTTCAAAAAATTGCTTGGTGAGCTTTGATTTCTTCCTCATTAAAATTATTTTGCCTTTGATAAATTGAATTAAAATTTGCGGATTTGTTCGCCTCTTTTCGTTTAAAAAAATATATTGTAAATGAAAAATACTTATCATCTTAATACTAAATTAACCGGGTTAATTGGTCATCCAATTAAGCATTCCTATTCTCCTTTTATACACAATATCGCATTTGATTTGAAGAAACTTGATTTCATATATCTTTCTTTTGACGTAACTCCTTCAAACCTTCGAACAGTCCTTAAAGGAATAGTAGGGCTTAGTATAAGGGGATTTAACGTTACCATTCCTCATAAAGAAAATATTATGCAGTTGCTTAATGAGGTTTCGGATGAAGCTTCAATTATAGGTGCGGTTAATACTGTTGTAAACGATCTCGGAAAGTTGCATGGCTACAACACCGATGTTGACGGGATTTATGAAACGCTTCAGCCGTACAAAGAGGAAATATCTGGAAATGAAATTAGTGTCGTTGGCGCCGGAGGTGCAGCGCGGGCAGTTATCTACACTTTAATCCGTCACTTTAAGCCTTCCAAAATTAATTTGATAAATAGAACTGAGCAAAGAGCGGAATCTTTAAAAAATTATTTCTACGATAAAATGAAATACGATTCTTTTATGACAAAAGAATTGTTCCCGCCGCAGCTAGTCGATGTTTTTAAAAATTCAAAACTGATTGTTAATGCAACTTCCGTCGGAATGTTCCCCGAATCCGATGACTCAATTACTAGCCTGCATGATTCTTTCACTAAAGAGCAGATTGTTTTTGACCTTGTATATAATCCATCTCAAACTCAGTTGCTTAAATTAGCCGCTGCACAAGGAGCGGTTACACTGGACGGATTAAAGATGCTTGTTTATCAAGCGGCAAAATCATTTGAACTTTGGACAGGTGAGTCAATGCCAGTGGAACAGATTTATAAATCTCTCCAGCTTTATGTCGGGAATTAAACTAAGGAGTGTTAATTAAATTTTATCTTAAAAGTTGAACATGAGCATTTTGAATATGAATGCTCAATGTTCAACTTTTAATTTTCAAGAACTAATTTAATTTAGCTAACCCTCTTGATATTCTAGCAAAACCTTCTTTCAACTCGTCCATTGAACAAGCGTAAGACATCCTAACGCAATTATCATTTCCGAATGCTGCACCGGGGACTAAGCCTACATGTTCTTCATTCAACAAATAGTTGCAGAATGAATTCGAATCATTCACTTTGTATCCATTAATATGCGAACCATAATATTCACTTACATCGAAAAAGACATAAAATGCACCTTTGGGAAGTGGACATTTTATACCTTTGATTTCATTCAAAGAATTGTGAATAAAATCTCGTCTTGTTTTAAATTGTTCAACCATATTAGAAATTTCATCGGTAGTTTGAGTAAGCGCGGCAAGTGCTGCAGCCTGTGAAATAGAGGGTGCGTTGGAGGTTGAATGGCTTTGAAGATTTCGTGCAAGTTTTATTACTTCCGTATTTCCGCCTGCATAACCAATTCGCCAGCCTGTCATAGCATAAGCTTTGCTTACACCGTTAACAGTAATTACTTTTTCATTTAGATAATCAATACTACCGATGCTGAAATGCTCTTCGTTATCAAAAATAATTTTTTCATAAATCTCATCCGAGATAACATAAACATTTTTATCCTTAAGTACTTCAGCAAGCTTCAAGATTTCTTCCTTGCTGTAAATTGCCCCGGTAGGATTAGAAGGTGTGTTAAAAATAAAAACTTTCGTCTTAGGTGTAATCGCTTTTTCAAGCTGCAAGGGTGTAATTTTATAATCCTGCTCAACACCTGCTTTAATAACAACCGGTACGGCTTGTGCGAGCTTTGCCATTTCCGGGTAACTTACCCAGTATGGCGCCTGAAAGATAACTTCATCTCCGGGATTGCATAATGCCATTAGCAAGTTATAGATTGAATGTTTTGCGCCGTCGGATACTAAAATATTATTTGGATTAAATTCGAGATTGTTTTCCTCTCTAAATTTTTTAATTATTGCATTAATAAGCGGAGGATGCCCTTCGTTTGGTGTGTAGCGTGTGAAGTTTTCATGAATAGCTTTTATAGCTGCCTGTTTTATGAAATCCGGTGTAGGGAAATCTGGTTCGCCGGCACTAAAGCTTAAAACATTTTTTCCTTCAGCTTTTAATTTTTTAATGAGAGAAGAAACAGCCATAGTCCGGCTTTCTTCAATTGATGAAATAAGCTCTGAGTATGTATTCAACTTTTAACCTATGTATTATTCCAGTTTATCGATTTAGTAATAAAATATAAATGCTGTTCAACAGCCCAAAACTCTCATGTCCGCATTAGAAAAAAGAAATGTTACCGCGTTAACTGAATGTTTATAAAATTGAATTCAAATTTAATAAATAAAATTCTAAATGAAAGAGATTTGAAAAGCATGATTGAATTCCGCAATTATTATCACACTACTTTTTTATAATTATTCAAAAATTGTCGGAGCTTTTACAGAAAGGCACCTCATTGTTTAATTGCTTGAGTCGAAGATTGATGAGTGCTTCGTTGCTGAATTTACAAAGTGTAGGCGATTTCTGGCTCAAACATTGCAGTAATTAAGTATTAAACGATTTCATCTTCCTGTATACCGGGCGGCATTTACTACTGACCATAGATGAATTATCCAGCCTAAATAAAATATCCATAAGAAGCCTGCAAGAATAAACATGAACACAGCCAATAATAATCTTCCCTGCAGCAGTTGACCAAGCCCCGGAATAAATAAACTTGCTATTGCTGCCAATACATTTCCGGTTGAACCTTGTCCTGACATTCTTTCTCCTATTTTGAAAATTTTTCTTTCAATTTTTTTAAAACTGCGGGAGGAACAAAATCGCTTACATCGCTTTTAAGCTCAGCTAGATTTCGTATTATTGATGAATTAAGATAAGTATATTTTTCATGAGGCATCAAGAATACGGTTGTTATATCTCCGGCAAGCTTACGGTTCATTAAAGCCATTTGGAATTCAAACTCGAAATCACTAACCGCACGCAGACCTCTTATAATTCCAATTGCGCCGACTTGATGAGCATGTTCTACAACCAATCCGTCAAATGAATCTACAGTAATGTTGTCAAAGTCTTTCAAGCTTTCGCGAAGCATTTGTACTCTTTCCTCGACAGAGAATAACGGAGTTTTACCGGGATTTATTGCAACCGTAACAACAACTCCGTCGAACAGCTCGCGGGCTCTTTTTATTATGTCAATATGTCCGTTTGTTACAGGATCGAACGTGCCGGGATATAAAACTTTTCTCATTTCACTTTACGGAAAATGTTTGAAATATTTTCTACGATAAAAGTAATAAAAAATAATTTGTAAGTCAGTTTAATTGATAAATAAGTTTTAAGCCGCTTTAATGCACGATATTAGTTATTTTGAACATCGCGGCAATTGCTATTCTTTTTCTTTTTGGCTAAGTTTTAATCGGTTAATTTATTAGAAATAAATAAAATATAAATTGTAAGCGGGGAACCAATTGAAAAGCTTTTTTAACTCATTGACTTTTATTCTGATTACCGATGGAATAATTTTTTTATTCTGCGGATTGGGAATACTGCAAAGCGCTGCTAAAGTCGACCTGCCATTACAACTAAAATCTTCCGGTAATTCTTTAATCATATCTCAGGTTTTTGAAAAGAATTCAAAATTAAAACCCGGTGATACTTTATATACAATTGACGGACAAAAATTTACGTCCAGAGAAGAAGTTGAAGTTTATCTGGACGGAGTTCACAATGGACAACTGGTAAATGTAAGCTATATTCATTCAGGTATAAAAAGTGAAATCAATCTTAAGCCAATCAAATTCTATTCGGCTTTTTACACATTAACAGTTTCTTTCTCAAGCCTTCTTTTCTTTTTAATAGGAATTTTTGTTTTAATAAAAAGTCATGATTCTGAAGTCCCTGGAATATTTCACAGAGTGGTAATTTCTACTGCGGTTATAATGACAACAACATGGGGAAATTATAATTTCAGTCCGATGGGATTAGGCTTCTTTCTTCGCTTCTTGTTTTCAATATCTTACACTTTGGCTCCGGTTTCATTTCTGCATTTTGCACTTATCTTTCCGCGCAAAAAGAAATTTGACGGTAAATTCTTAACGCTATTTTATTTGATTGCGTTAGCATTAGGATTAATTAGTTTCATGTATTTCTTAATTGCTGCTGAAAACAGAAAGGTTGCTGCTATTCAATCATATCTTTTTTTATTTGAATTATGTCGAGCACTTATAGCAGTAAGTATTGTAGCCGGTATAATAATTTTTGTTCATTCTTATTTAATGGCAAATGAAGAGCCTGAAAAGAAAAAATTGCGCTGGGTGCTCTTCGGTTTAATTATCGGTCCTCTAATGTTTGCATTCCTTTGGGTAATTCCGCAGGCTTTTACATCCTACGGATTGGTATCCGAAGAACTGGTAATAATATTGATGCTTGCAGTTCCAATAACTTTTGCGATTGCAATTCTAAAATATCATCTCCTTGATATTGATCTAATAATTAAGCGAAGTATAATTTATTCGGTGGTAGTTAGCGGACTGCTTCTTATTTACATTTCTTTGATCTACACAGTAACAAACCTTGTGAAAGATATAAGTGAATATACAATCGGCTCGATTTCGGCTGTTCTTGTCGCATTGTTATTCCAACCGGCAAAATTAAAAGTCCAGAAAATTGTAGATAAAAAATTCTTCAAAGTTCAATATGATTTCCGCGAAGCGCTCAAAATATTTTTAAATGGAGTTAAAGATTCCAATACAAAGGAAGGGTTGGCAGAAAAGATTGTTGAGGAAACCAATAAACTTCTCCCTGTAATTAAGATTGGATTTTTTCTATTTGATGAAAAGCGAAGCAGAATATCTTTAGCTTCTCATAAAAATTTTAACTTGCTTGAAGGAAGAAGTGTCTATTTGAATCAAAGGCAGATAAAAACAGATTTAAGTCTGCCGGTTGCACTGCCAGAAAAAATTGAAGGTTCAGTAGAAATTGAAACTGCGGATAATCATGTTTTCCACCGGTGGGGAATAGCTTTGGTTTTACCAATGAAATCTGTTAGTGGAAATATTTTAGGATTTCTAGTTTTAGGAGAGAAAAAATCAGGATTAAAATTTTCAATTGAGGATGTGGATTTACTATTAGAAGTAACGCTTCAAGCCGGCTTAGCGCTTGAAAGAATACTTGCACAGGAAGAACTTATAAGAGAGCAGCTTCTTAAAGCAAAGCTTGAAGAGCTTAACAAGCTGAAGTCTTTTTTTATCTCAACCGTATCGCACGAGCTTAAGACTCCTCTTACATCAATAAAAATGTTTTCTGATGTACTGCAAGCCAAAAGTAATCTCAAAGATGCCGAATCTGAAGAATATCTGGAAATAATTTCCGGCGAATGCGACCGCCTCGGCAGGCTAATTGAAAATGTGCTGGATCTTTCCAAGATTGAACGAGGAGTAAAAGAATATCATTTCGCTGAAATTGACATTAAAGCTTTAGTCTGCAGGGCATTAGAATTAATGTCATATCAATTTAAAATTGAAAAATGCGATGTTGAAGATAATTTTACCAAAGATGAATGCTCTATTTGCGGAGATAGTGATGCAGTGATGAGTGCAGTTATCAATCTGCTTGCTAACGGAATTAAATATTCAACTGAACCAAAGAAAATAAATATCTCTCTGGAACGGTGCGAGGGAAATGTTGTCGTCGCTTTTGCCAGCAACGGTCCAGCTCTTTCCAAAGATGAAATACGATTTATTACCGAGCCGTATTTTCGAACTGAAGAAGTAAAGAGAAGGAATATACCGGGCAGCGGTATCGGATTAAGTTTGGTTAACCAGATTATGGAAGCGCATAAAGGCAAACTTGAAATTCAAAGCGATGCGAGCAAGGGTAATATTTTTATCTTAAAATTTCCAATGGAGAATAAAGATGAAACAAATTTTAATAATTGAAGATGATCCCGCGATATTAAAAGGATTGAAGGTTAGTCTTGAAGCGGAGAATTACAAAGTGAAGTCTCAATCAGACGGCGAGATGGCTTACCAGGCTGCAAAGAGCGATAACTTTGACTTAATAATCTTAGATATTATGCTGCCAAACAAAAACGGTTTGGATATCTGTCGTGATTTACGTAAAAATGGAATAAACACTCCAATATTAATGCTGACAAGTAAGAAGGAAGAATTAGATAAGGTACTTGGTTTGGAAATCGGCGCCGACGATTATGTAACAAAGCCGTTCAGCATTCGAGAATTATTGGCAAGAATAAAAGCAATACTCCGCAGAAAGGAGAACACGGTAAATGAATTTTCAGAATATTCATTCGGCAATGTTCATCTTGATTTTGTAAAGCATGAAGCTGAAAAAAACGGACAGTCAATCAAACTTTCGGAAATGGAATTGAATATTTTGAAATTCTTTATCCAGCATGAAGGCGAAGTAATATCGCGCGATAAGTTTCTCGACAATGTTTGGGGTTACAATACATTCCCGACTACAAGGACGGTAGACAATTATATCCTTTCACTCAGAAAAAAGATTGAGGATGATTTTTCAAATCCCGAACATTTAATTACGATCCACAAGGGAGGGTATAAGTTCATCAAATAAAAATATTACTTTTCTTTTACAATTCTTTAACAATGTAAAGAAGATTATTTTGAAGATTTATGATAACAAAAATCATTTTTAATTCTTCTTAATTATGAAAGCATTAGTCTTAGTTATATTATTATCGACTTCGATTTCAGCAGAAAGTCTAGAAGTATTTCCGTTTTCTGAAAGTTGTCTTCAGCGGTATGATGATCAAACGGAAATACTGAAGACAAAGAATGACACAACAAAAACAAACAATAATTCTAATAGAGACTTAATTCGCGGCAAGTCAATCGAGCCGTTCCCTATCTTATCTTACGATGCAGACGCCTGATTCGACTACGGCGCAAAGGCGTTCTTTCTAAATCAATTAAATTTAAATGGATCTTTTGATATTACTTTCTTTAACAGCACCAAGGGAGAACGCTGGTATAGACTGGCTTTTTCCATTCCCGATATTGAACTGCGGCAAGGAAAAATTTATCCGCTGGCTTTGGATTTTATAATTGATTACGACAAGTATATCAAAAATAATTTTTTCGGATTGGGCAAAAGTTCAAGTTACTCAAAACGAAGAATTTTACACTAAGGAACCGCTTGAAGTTAGCTTACTTTTTAGCAGAGGATTTTCAAATAATTTCGCCGGTCAGTTCGGAATAAGGTACAAGTACATTAATAATTTCAATATTACGGATACAAGTGCTATCCGGAAATTACCTTCTAAGCTAAGCTCATCAAAAGTCACTTACACTTCGATGCTTATAAATTTGCGTTACGATACGCTGGACAGCTTCATCAACCCCTCCAAAGGAATTGTTCTTCAAAGTGAAACTGAATTTGCTTATAAAAATTCTCTTTCAAATATTTCGTTCAACAGGTTTGCCGGATACTTTCAATATTACACAATTCTATTATTCCACAAAATAATTTTTCAGCTAATCTTCAGACGTTAACGGGCGATAATCTTCCTATCCAGGTTTTGCTGCCGCTTGGAGACAACAATACTTTAAGAGGATATTCTCAAGATCGATTTTTAGATAAAACATCTTCGTTGGTTAATGCAGAAATCCGCTATCCTATTTACTGGCGGTTCGGCGGCATCGTTGGAATGGATACAGGTGAAGTAAAGAACTCAATTTCAAAAATGAATCTGAGTAACTGGGCAAGCAATCCGGTTGCCGGGCTGCGGTTTTACATGGATACTTTCGTCGTGAGGCTGGATGTAGGCTTTGGGAGAGAATCAACCGGAGTTTATTTCAACTTCGGACAGATATTCTGAATGATAAAATTTCCGCAACTTTTTTACAACTTTTTGACAACTCCGATTATCCAAAGACTGAATTTAGTGCTGGTCATAAAATAAACTTAAAAATTATAATTGCTTTAAGAACTTTAATTATTATAAGCGATGGAAAACATGGAACAGAGAGTTGTAGTAACAGGAATCGGCGTCCTTGCTTCGAAGGAGATGGATACCGAATCCTTTTGGAACAATGTTAAAGAAGGAAAATCATCTGTAGAAAAACTTAAAACGATAAATACAGAAGGTCTCCCTTCTCAAATCGGCGCTGAGCTTAAATCGTTTGATCCGTTAAATTTCATCGAGCGGCGGCAAGCTAAAAGAATGGACCGGTATGCTCAGCTTTCTGCTGCAAGTGCTGCAATTGCGTTTTACGATTCAGAGATAAAATCTTCATCATTTAAAAGCGAATGTATTGGAGTTTTCGAAGGCACCTCTCTTGGACCGCTAGCCGGTACTCTGAATTGTCATCGTGCTTATGTTTTAAATGAATGCAGCGGAATTCATCCTTACTTATTAATCAGCAGCATGATAGGCGCCGGTTCCGGTTTTATCTCCATGAGTCTCGGGCTTCATGGACCATCAACAACAATTTCAGAAGGGAGTGTATCTTCAGCATGTGCAGTCGGCTATGCATTTCGACAAATTAAGTCCGGCATTTTAGATGCTGCACTTGCCGGCGGTGCCGAAGCTCCGATATCTCGAGAAATAATTGAAGCTTTTTGCAGCGCACGTCTGCTCTCTTTAAATAATGAAAAACCATCTTGTGCAGTTAAGCCGTTCGATATGAATCGTGACGGATTTGTGTTAAGCGAAGGAGCGGCTTTTCTTTTTCTTGAATCCCTTGAACATGCCTTAAATCGCGGTGCGAAAATATATGCCGAGGTAACCGGATTTGGTGAAACTTCAGATGCATTTCATCCAACTTCACAAAACTCCGAGGGCATTTATATTGTGCAGGCGATGAGATCTGCTCTAATGGAAGCCCGGCTGCAACCATCTGATATCCAATATTTAAATGCTCACGGTACTGCTACTAAAATGAATGATGTTGTTGAAGCAAAGGCAATAAAAACAATATTCCCAGAAGAAGAGAATAATCTGCTTGTAAGCTCAACAAAATCGATTACCGGTCATCTGCTTGGTGCCTGCGGTGCGATCGAGAGCATTATTACAGTGCTTGCAATTAAAAATCAGTTTGTGCCAGGAAATATTTCTCTTCAAAATCCTGACCCCGGATGCGATATAAAATCTTTGCCTGTAGAAGGAGTTCCAAAAGAAATTAAAAATGCTGTGAATAATAATTACAGCTTTGGAGGAAGAAATACTTCACTCATCTTCAGCTCCTTTAAGGTTCTTTAAATTTAAAATATATGGAGGATAACATGTTTAGAATTTTTGTTATTACAGTTTTGGCTTCAACTGCATTTCTATTTATAGAATGCTATGACACTATAAGGCTAAATGGAAATGAAGTTAATAAAGCTTTGAAGTACAAAGAAATAACTGTCAACACAATTGAAAATGGTTATTCCGTAAGCCGCTACCGATTATCTAAAAATGCTTATAAAATTGAAAATGATACGCTTATTGGTCGTGCAGTTAAGATCTCTGGAGACGGTTCTCAAGATGCTGTTAATTTGAAAGTTCCAGTTTTACATATAGCGTATTTTGAGGTAGATGAATTAAATGTCGGAAGGACTCTTCTGTTGACGGGAGGTATTGTTGGTGCCGCAGCAATTGTAATTGCTTTAGCATCCGGCAGAAGTGAACCAACTCCTCCTCCTCCTCAACCGACTTTTAATGGACGGTTTTCATGTCCTCTAATTTTCGCTTTAGGAGATTCAGGCTATAAGCTTGAGTCCGAGACATTTGCCGGTGCAGTTTTCAAAGGCATTGAAAGGAAATCCTACGACGTTCTCAGCTATATCAAACCTGTGGATGGCTTTTACAAAATTAAGCTGGTCAATGCACGTCTTGAGACTGAATATGTAAATCAATTAAAGCTGCTTGTTATTGATCATCCCTCGAATGTCTCTGTCATTCCGGATTATGCTGGAAATATTCACACTGTTTCAAAGGCAATAACACCTCTTAAGGCTTTTGATAAGAACGGAAATGATGTTTCAAGAATTCTTGACAATAAGGACGATGAATATTGGGAAAGTAATTTGAATAAAGTAAATGTAAACAGCAGCAAAGATCTTGAAGATAATATTACTTGTGTTTTTCCCAAGCCCCGCCGCGCAGGTTCTGTTAAATTAATCGTAAGCGGATTAAACACTGAATTGGCATATTTTGCTTTGGAAAAAATATTTTCCCTTCAGGGAAACAATAGATTGAACTGGTACTATAAGCTCGATACTGATCCGAAGGAGCGAGCAAAGTTTGTTGCCTGGCTGATGAGAGAGGGTATGCTTCACTTGTCAGTTTGGACAGGTAAGTCTTGGAGTGAGCGCGGAATTATACCTGATGTTGGTCCCGGCGTTGAAAAAACTCAAGTAACCCTTTTGAATATTGCAGACATTCATGATGATACTCTAAAGATCAGAGTATCGTTTCGAACAGGCTTGTGGCGGCTTAACAAAATTGCCGTTGACTACTCCGATGATTTGCCGGTTAATGTACGCATGGTGGCTGCTTCATCTGCCTTGGATGAAAATGGTAAAGATGTTTCTTCACTAATCGCTCAATCCGATTCTGCTTATTATGTAACAATCAACGGTGAACAAGCAAATATTTCTTTTTCTGTGCCTCCGGAGATTCACGGGCAATTAAGAACTGTAATTGCCATTGCTCAAGGCTTCTATAATCAGTGGGCGGCAAAAGGTGATTTATCCCAGCCATTACTTGCCGACAGAATTTTGAGCGAGCCGTTTTTCGGAAGCAGAATATTAATACCTGCTTGGATTAAAGAACATCAGAAGGAAAGAGAATTTAAAACTATTGAAAATTGAAAGTGCTTATTACATTCTTTGGTTATTGACATTTTATTTACAAATGATTTAATAAATAATGACAAGTCAGCTAAACTGAATCTTTAGTTTTGAGGCAGATATTTCATTAAATATGGGAGACTGAAATGAAAAATATATCATTCAAAATTATGGTTATACTTTTTATGTCGCTTTCTATAGATCTTTTTTCAAAGTTCGATACACTCACTATCCTCCACGTCAACGATACCCATTCCATGTTAGCACCGTCCGGACCAAGAGGTGCCGATTTAAAGGGTACGAGAGGAGGTATTGCACGTGCCGCTGCAATTATTGGAATGACAAAACAATCGGAACCTAATGTTCTCACTCTTCACGGCGGGGATGCTTTTATCGGCGATTTATTCTTTAATAAATTTTTTGGGATTGCCGAATTTCAGCTGATGAGTGCTCTCGGATTTGGTGCTATGGTTTTAGGTAACCACGAATTTGATTTGACTCCGCAGGTTCTCCAAATGGCATTCGATTCTTCTTTGGCAAACGGCGGATTTGATGTCATTTCCTCAAATACAATCCTCGATGCACCAGGTCTGGAAGGTTTGAAAAAATATGTGAAGCAGTATTCAATAAAAAATCTTGGCAATATTAAAGTTGGAATATTCGGACTGACTACACCTGCAGCAAATTTATTATCTCAGCCTTCGCCTGCAATAATAGATACTAATATCGAAGCCTGCATTACAAATTCTTTAACAAAACTATTAAGCGAAGGATGTAACGTAATTGTTTGTTTATCTCATCTCGGAATGAGCTATGATGAACAGATTGCATCCTCGGTACCGGGAATAAACTTAATCGTCAGCGCTCACGATCATTCTACCACCACCCAACCGGTAGAAATTAAGAATCCTTCCAGCAGTACAACTTTTATTGTTGAAGCAAACGCTTTCTATTCCAATGTTGGTAAATTAAAATTATTAGTCGATGCAGGCAATGTTAGCCTAATATCTTATGAGTTAATCCCATTAGATCAAAATGTTCCCGAAGAACCCACAGTAGCCGCTGCTGTTGCGGGATTGATAAGCGATATTGAAGCTGCTTATGGACCTTTATACACTCAACAGGTCGAGCAAGCAGAATCATTTTTTGAAGAAGCAGCCGATTCATTTTTTGTAAGCGGTTCACACTCCACTTCTGTTGGTAATTTAATTACCGATACTTTTAGAGCAAAGACCGGAACTGATATTGCAATAACCGTTGGTGGTGCAACAGCACAGCCTTTATACCAGGGTCCAATAGTTGCAGCAGATATTTTTAGAATGATCGGTTACGGTTTTAACGAAGTAAATGGTTTGGGATACCGTTTAGTTAAATTTAATATCACTGCACCCGCGCTTTGGGAAGCATTGCAAATTTGTCTTTCTCAAACAGTCTCAGATGATGAGTTCTTTCCGCAGGTATCAGGGATGAAGTTCAGTTATGTTTATTCAGAGCAGGGTCTCCAGTTGCAGGAAGCTTCTGTCCACGGTGTTCCGATCAGTCTAGCATCAAGCTCTGTCTATTCTATTACCACAAATGAATACCTGGCTTATGCATTACAAAATTTATTCGGGATACCAATCAGCAGTCTTTATACTTATAATGATTCAACTGAATTCCAGGCAGTTATGGAATATATAACAGCCCGGGGAGGATCAATTTCTCCCAATAATGATTCAAGAGTAACACCGGTTATGAAAGATGAAAATGAATCGGCATTACCTAAAATATTTAAACTGGAACAGAATTATCCAAATCCTTTCAACCCATCAACAACAATTCAATTTGAAATTCCGTCTAATGGAATTACGATATTGAAGATATACAATATTCTTGGTGAAGAGGTTGATGTACTTATGAATAAAGAATTGGAAGCGGGCAAATACAAGGTTGAATGGAACGCCCATCGATTTGCAAGCGGAGTTTACTTCTGCGGGTTAAAGTCGAATGGCTTTGTTCAGGTTAAGAAAATGATTTTAACAAAATAATAAATAACATTTTTTATATATAGTGTTGTATGTTAGTTAAACATGCGCACATATTTCAATTCCGGTGTTGAACTCCGAAGCAAATGTCAGTTGACGAATGCTCTATTATAAATAAATGATATTAATTATTTTTGATATGAAAATTTTAATTAAATATGTTTGGATATCAATAGAAAATATTTTATCTGAATATTAAAGAGATGAAAGACGGGAAGAATAAAATTTCTGGTAATCGTTATATCTCTTTTGCTTATTATTAGATGTAACAGGCAGAACGAAACAGTTGTAGGTTCTAATCAAAGCATGCAGATACCTGACCTCTCCTTTCATGTCGATACTATCTATTTGGAAGCTTCTCAACAAAGACTTGTTGCAAAAGGTACTGTAACAAATAACGACACCGCTCAGGTAACTTCCCATGGTATATAGAAGGACAATTTTATACAGACGCAACATACAAAACAAAATTGGGAGGAAACAATACTCAGATTGGCGTGCCTTTATCAAACGGTCAATCTACTTTCTGGACTATTTATTTTACTTCCTCTAATGTTAATGTTATGTCTTATCCTAATTTTCATATTAGCGACTTGAGAGGAATATACAACTAAATTATTAACCAGGATTCGCTAGATTAAATGATTTTCATGATTGTTATTTAATAGAAAGTCAGATCTTAAAATTATTGAGAACTGGTTACTGAATATTGCATTACGTAATTGCTTCGCGCAAAAATTCCCTATATTCTATTCTCAATACTCATTTCTAAAAAGGAAATCTGAACAAACAAGTATCCCCGATTACCTTAAACGGCTCAACTCCAAAATTGCTTACGTCTTTATTCCTCGTTTGTTTGGAACGTTCGATTATCATCACCCCATCTGCAGACAAAAATTTTCCTTCAAGAATATTTTTTACAACTACGTAAATATCATCTTTAAAAAACGGCGGATCTGCCAGGATTAAATCATACTCTTTCTTTTTAGGAAGTGAAGAAAATCTTAAAGCCTCCATCTTAAAAATTGTACAGCGCTCTTCAACTTTTAAAGAGTTGATATTCTCCTGCAGATTTTTTTGGATGACAAAATTCTTTTCAACAAAGTCTACCGAAGCGGCGCCTCTGCTCAAACATTCCAATCCAAGTGAACCGGAGCCTGCATAAATGTCAAGTATATTTATTCCTCCAAAATCAATTTGATTATTCAACAGATTGAAAAGAGTTTCTCTTACTCTGTCGGTTGTCGGTCTGATTAAATCTGATTTGGGCACATTTATTAATCTTCCCTTAAATTCACCTGAGATGATTCGCATTCTCATCATTATTTTTCAAGCAAGCCGCAAAGCAACACCCGCAGCAGGGGAGAAGGAGTTATTTTTTTCTACATAATACTTATTGTCAAAGAGTTTCGGGTCAGGATTAATTTTATCGAATGGATTAAAGTAGATGAAGTCAATACCAAGTACATCTTCCAATGCTTTTATAATTGTTTCGGAAACTTCTTCGCCGCATATAAAGGCATTATCAATCTGGTCACGATTCAATTTAAATGATTCCTGCAAAGCCGTCTCTTCGAAAAGCACAGTAGGAATTTCACCAGCATCATTTAAAGGAATTACTTTAAACCATACCGGCTTACCATCTAATGAAAATAAAAGCGAAAGGTGCCTGCTGCTGAAGTAGATGCTTAGGTTCAATCCTCTCGTTGCCTGCGGATAATTAACTGTCAATGCTCTTTCTGATGCTGTATGTATGCTGTCGATAAAATTTAATTTGAGATTATTGTTATTGCTGAAGTTATGGAATAGTTGAATGAATTTTCTTTGAATCCCAATTGCTATAACGGAGTTGTAGTTTGTAAAATTATTTTTTTCGACTTCGATGTATTGGATTGCCAAATCCTTAGCCGAAATAAATGGATAAAGCACAGAAAATTCCCAGCGCAATTCTTCTTCGATATCCTGTGGAAGTAATGTGTTATCGTATGGTACTTGAACTGAACTGAATAACTCAAACGGAAGTGCAAAAGAAACGTTACGGCTTTGCAGCGGCTTCTTTATAAGGATTTCATTTAATGCGCCTTGTATCTGGAACGAGATTTTGGTTTCTTTATCGTTTTCAAAATTTACAGGCTCATTAAAATAAGCTTCATCAACATTGTTCAGATAGAACCTGCCGCTCTTAAAAATAATTTCCACAAGCTGAATCTTCGAGCTTGAAATTGTAATCCCCGCATGATTTTCAAAACCTGTCATTATTTCTCTATGATTATTTTAAATGCGCTTATTTAATATAAGCGTACTTTTTTATTTTTTCTAACCTTGAATTTCCAATGCCTTTTACCTGAAGCAGGTCTTCATAGCTGGTAAATTTACCAATGCTGTTCCTAAATTCAATTAATCGCTGTGCAGTCTTTTTTCCGATCCCTGGAAGAGTTGTAATTAAATCTATACTGGCTGTATTTAAGTTGACACTTTTTTCAGCGGGTATTTTTTTAGGAGGAATCGATGAGAAATTCTTTTTATCCAGTTCAAGAATTTCTGCTGAAGATGATTTTTCTTCTACCGCAAATGTTCCGCTTAATCCAGTTGAATCTTCTTCACTCCCGGCGTTAAGGAAAAGGCTGTCCTGCTCTGAGTAATCAAATTTTTTGTAATCGGAATTATCTCTCGGCTCAAAAAAAGTTACATAGCTGAAACCTGCCGCAAGAGTAAATAATAAAAAAACAATAACCCTAATTTCAGTTTTTGTAAAACCGGTCTTGATAGAAATTTTCTGAAGCATCAGCTTCCTCTATTATTATTTTATTAAAACGAAAATCTCTTAAAGAAATTCTTTTCGTCCGAGCTTGATGATTTTTTAAAATTCTGTTGTTCAGAAAGCTCCTTTAAGAGTTCCTTTTCCTTAGAAGATAGCTTTCTCGGGATTTCAATATTTACTCTTACCAATTGGTCGCCATGCCCCGACTGGTTCAGATGCTTTATACCTTTATCACGCATCTTTAAAAGCTTTCCTGGTTGTGTACCAGCCTCTATTTTCAGAACAGCTCTGCCGTTTAATGTTGGTACCTCAACTTCAGCCCCTAAAACAGCGGTTGGAAAGCTTATGAATAGATCGTAAATAATGTCGTCACCTTCACGCTGAAAATATTCGTGTTGAATTTCCTGGAATACAACTACGATATCTCCCGCTTGTCCGCCGCGCTTTCCTGAATTCCCTTCGCCGCGTAAAGTCATGTAGCTTCCATCATGAACGCCTGGAGGAACATTTATTGAAATTGTTGCTTCGTCATTTATTCTTCCGTCGCCCATACATTTCTTACAGGGAGTATCGACAACGTTACCTTCGCCGTTGCAGTTGCTGCAGACAGAAATATTTACGAACTGACCGAACACCGAGCGCGAAACAGTCTTAACTTCACCGGAACCATGGCAAACAGGGCAAGTCTTTGTTGATGTTCCGGCTTCTGCACCGGTGCCGCTGCATTGCGAGCATTTTACTTGTTTCTTTATTTTTATTTTTTTCGAAACACCAGAAGCGATTTCTTCAAGAGTAAGTTTTAAGTTGACTCTAAGATCCGATCCTGGGACTCCGGTGCTGTGTCTTCTTCCGCGAGAGCGCTGACTTCCGCCAAAGAAGTCGTCGAATATAGAGCCTCCTCCTCCGAAGATATCTGAGAAGTGAGAGAAGATGTCATTTATATCCGTGAAGCCAGGCGAACCATAACCATTCGCTTTAATTCCTTCATGACCGAACCGGTCATATCTTGCGCGCTTATCGTCGTCGCTTAATATTTCATAAGCTTCGGCGGCTTCTTTAAACTTTTCTTCAGCATCTTTGTTGTCGGGATTCCTGTCAGGATGATATTGCATAGCCATCTTTCTGTAAGCTTTCTTCAAATCATCCTTGCTTGCATTTTTCTCCACCCCTAATATTTCATAATAATCCCTTTTCGTCATATTATCTAATTATCCTTACTGTTTTTATTACCAACATTATTTGAACCGGAAGGCTGAGCTGCTTCTTCATCAGGTGCTTGACTTACAATTACTTTAGAATGTCTGATGACCCTGTCCTTATACATATATCCTTTTTCTAATTCATTTATTACTGTATGCGGTTCAACATCCTTTGCCGGCTGTTGAAGCATTGCATCATGATAATGAACATCGAATGGTTTTCCGACTGCATCAATAGGCTTTACACCCTGATCATTCAGAACTTTAACGAATTTATCATACACAAGTTTTATTCCTTGTTTAAGAGAATCAATGTCTTTTGCATTATCAATATGCTGAAGTGAGCGTTCCAGGTCATCAACAACCGGGAGGAGCTTCACAATAAAAGATTCTGCCGAATATTTTATAAGATTAAGCTGGTCGTTCTCAGTCCGCTTTTTGTAATTTTCAAACTCGGCGGCTTTACGCAGCAGCTTATCTTTATAATCGAGTACTTCTTTTTCAAGCTGTTCAACCTTGTCCTTAGCTTGATTCAGTTTTTCTTCCGTAACCAAATTCTTATCTTGCTCATCGCTGCCGTTTGTTTTTTGGTTTGATTCGGAATGATTAGTCTCCATATCTTTCAACGAATTTTCTTCCTCTGTTTTTAAATTATTATTGTTAAAGTGATTATGATTCTTGATTTCATTCTTATCTTTTTTCATTGCCATCTCCTCTAATTATGAATTAGTATTTTTCAGAAAATCAGTTAATACTTTTGCCATGTAATCTACAATGGCAACTACTCTTGAATATTCCATTCGTTTCGGTCCGATAATTCCCAGTGAACCTGAAATTTCGCCGAGCTTATATTCCTTGCTTACAAAGCTGTACTCTTGAAGCATTTCCATTTCATTCTCGCTTCCGATTGAAATATAAACATCATCCGGAGAGTTGTCGCCGGACTTTTCCATAATATGAATAATTACATCCTTATCTTCAATGAGTTCAATAATGCCCTGGAATCTTTGCGGATCATCAAACTCCGGCTGCTTGATAATATTTTTCGCGCCGGTTATTACCAGTTTATCGTTTCTCTTTTCGTCCTTAAAAATTTTATCCACGGAATCGATAAAGACTCTTATGATCGGTCTCTGTTCGTCTTCAACATCCTTAAAACGCTCTTTAAATGTTGATCTAATTTCATCAAAAGTTAAACCGGATAGCTTTTCATTCAGCAGGCTCTGAACTGAATCTATCTGCGACGATTTTATGCTTGAAGAAAGCTCAAGTGTTATTGTTTTTACCAAACCGGATTTTATAGTTATAATAACTAAAATTCTTGATGAAGTAAGACTTACAATTTGCAGCTTTTCCAGCGTTCCGGTTTCCAGCTTCGGATAGGAAACACAAGCAAGCTGATGAGTTATGCTGCTCAACAACATTGAAGTCATTTTTATTAATTCTTCCGTATCAAGAGTGCCGGTTTCAAGATTTTTATTAATCATGCCTTTTTCGGATTTGCGGAGCTCCTGCAAATCCATCAGTGAATCGACGTAATACCGGTAGCCTTTATCCGTTGGTACTCTTCCTGCAGAAGTATGCGGATGATCAATGAATCCAGATTCCTCCAGGTCAGCCATAATATTTCTTATTGTTGCCGGAGAAACTTTCAGATCAAACTTCCGGGCAATATTTTGCGAGCCGACCGGGGTTGCCGTCAATATAAATTGCTGAATTACATGACGCAGAATATTCTTTTCTCTATCATTTAATTCATCTATTGGCATATAGAACTTATCCGTTTTTAGGTGTTAAATATACTAAAATTTTATAGAAAATTAGATGAGATCTATCGGTAGACGTTGCGTTCTAAATCAATTTTCTGAAAAGGCGGGAAATATGGTGCTGCAGAGATTCTTATTTAATTGTGAACTCCTCCCGCTTTATTAAATAAGAATCTCTGCAGCGATTTTTTAACTCTTTACTTCTAGACCATTGCTTACATCAAAGGCGCCGGTTCTAAATTCCAATAGATTTTTTAACCATCCTCCTTCGCCTTTAGTATAAACTTGACCTTTAAGAATTATCGAATCTCCATTTACAATAATATGTATCGGCGGATTTACCATAAACTGTGAACCTTGATATTCAGGCTGGCTGTAAATCAACCAGGCGGCTCTGTATCCGATATAACCAGGACCGAAAGTATTTTGGATTTCATTTTTTATTTGTCGTACGCCGGCAACTTTTTCAGCATCCTTTTGAAACCACTCTTTCAGCCACGGGTCATGCACCCAGCCGGAAAGAGTTACTGTGCCGTTTGTATCCGATGCGTCTACCCAATCAAATATACCGTAAAATCCGTTTTTATAAATCTTATTAAGAACATTTTTTACAACAGTCTGTGATGGAATATTTGTTCCGGCAACTTGTAAATCATTCTTGATTAAATATCCGTGCGATTCGTCCTTTGCATCTTTTCTGGCTAAATTGCGCTCATATAAAGATGGAACATTTCCGGTAAGGACTATATAATTTTTATTGACGTCTACATTAATGTTGGCGTTATTCAATACATTATCTTTTAGGATCTTGTATTCGACAAAGACCTTAACATTTTTTGGAGAAACGTTATGGCTTTTGTTTTGAGCAAATGCTGACGACACTATTAAGCCAGCCGCCAAAAAGAAGAATAATATCTTCAAACCAATATTTTCAATTACCTTTTTCATTGCGTTGCCTTTCTGCTTAATTTTTATTTTCAGAACCAAATCAAATACTAACAAGATTATTTTCAAATTACACAGATTAGACGTAGCATTTTTATTCTTAGTTGAATTAGGTTTTTATCTTGTAATGTCCATCAACATTCCATCAAATATACTCAAAGGCAATAAAAAACCCGGTTACACAGAGGGCATAACCGGGTATAAAGTATATTCTAAGCTAAATTTGAGCTTAAACCTGTTCTAGGTAAAAGCAGCTTTACTTCATAAGAATCATCTTCTTAGTTTCTCTAAATGAATGTGAACCGTCCAAAGAAGTAGCTTCTATTGCATAGAAATAAACTCCTGAAGACAAGTTAGAAGCATTCATTACAACTTGATGTTCACCAGCTCCTAAGTTTGCATTCGCTAGAACCTTCACTTGTTCACCGGTAATATTGTAAACAACAATCTTTACATTGCTTTGATATGGCAAAGCAAATTTGATTGTTGTTGACGGGTTGAACGGATTAGGATAATTCTGGAACAATGTATATTCCTTCGGTCCGGCAACTACATTAACTTCGACTTCCTTAGAATAACGAGCTGTTCCGTTGTAGTCGATTTGTTTTAGTCTGAAAGATACATTTCCACCAGAAAAATCATTCAACTTATCAATATAAGAATATTGTGAGATTTCAGTTGAATTACCTTTGCCATTTACGAAGCCATCTGTAACCCAGGCATTTCCAATCTTACGCTGGATTTCGAAGCCTTTGTTATTTGTTTCAGTAACAGTTTCCCAATTTAAAGTAACTTGGTTTATTCCTGCATTGGCTGCAAAAGAAGTCATCTCAACCGGTACAGTATAACCAAGGCTGCTCAATGCTTTCTGTAATAAAGCTACTGTGTATTTGGCATTATGTACACCGTAACTTCCATCGCTCAATACAAATTCATAAGTGTAAATACCTTTTATAACATTAGGCTGGTTTTTAACTTTTAAAGAATCAGACATCATCGTAACAACTGCACCGGTACTATCCTTTGGTAATAAAGAAGCGAGGTTATTCATCATACCTTGGATTTCAGTCTGAACTCCTTCAATCTTACCATTGCCGTCCCAGTCTGAGCTTGCTTTAATGTCGTTAAAGCTCTGAATTGGACCGTGGCAGCTAACACATCCAGTAACAAAGTCTCTGGCTGTTCCGCCGGTAGTATCTACCATATTCCATTGGTGGCTTGGACTGTTACCTCCGCCGATATTAGCCATATGGCATGTAACGCATGCATCAGGAACAGAACCGTGAGTCATCATACCAGTAATAGTTGTATCCCCGTATTGATATGCATTCTGACCAAAGAACATATCGGTTTGAGGACCATGGTGTGGTCCGAAACGATTTGTAAAACCGTAATAAGGAGCTTTGTTGGTAATAACAGTGTTTCCATTAGCACGAGCTTGATGGCATCTCATACAAATCTGACCATTACCACCGGTAGTAACTTGGAAACCATTTTGCAAAGTAATGTTAGAAGCAATGCGGAGTCCGAAGTTATTTGCATCATGAGGATCATGGCAGGTTGCACAAGAGATAGGAATATTTCCATCTGCATTAGTCCAGCCTGGATTGGTCTGGTTCTTAATATATTTATAATAAGCACCGCCGCTGTGGCATGGGAAACATCCGGTTTGTGCAGTATGTGCTCCATCAGGCAGTTGTGCATGAACAGATGCTTCATAGTAGGTCCCAATTGTGTGATGTGTTGGTGCATCATGGCATTGGAGACAAATACCTGCATCAAGGTTATGATTGATCATATTTGGATTTAAAGTACTAATATGTGCTGAACCAGGACCATGACAGCTTTCGCAGCCGATACTTGCTAACGGCGCAGCATTGCTGTACTGCGGATTTGTAGTCAATAAATTCCATGCAGTTTGATCGTTTGTCGGAATTAAGAAACTACTTCCGGACTTAGTGAAGGTTTTAGCCCATACAGTATCAAAACCGCTTTGATGAGAAAGATAACCGAAGTTACCATTGTTAGCAGTTTGATCCCAGCCGGTTGTGTGGCATTTCCAACAGCTTGATGAATATGTACCCATCAACATGTTGTTTACATTTGCAGTTTCTAACTGACCAGTAACACCTTGCTGGAAAATTTTAGCATGCGGTGTTTGCTGCCATCCTGAAAATTGCTGATATCCTGGTTGAGTTGGATATGAGCCATGACAGGTTGCGCATTTTAATCCGCCGCTGCCACTTACACCAATATAAGTTGCAACAGTGAATGTATCCGCATCCGTAGTACTTCCA
Source organism: Bacteroidota bacterium (assembly GCA_021815405.1). Taxonomy (GTDB): domain Bacteria; phylum Bacteroidota; class Ignavibacteria; order Ignavibacteriales; family Ignavibacteriaceae; genus FEN-1297. The sequence continues at coordinate 205,860 of JAKAGV010000006.1, read as the reverse complement.
ACAGTAAGGCTAACGATATATTGTCCTACTGAATCTGGTACAAAGGTTACATTTTGTGAATTAGTACTGCTTAAAGTAGTTTTTGATCCAGCCGGACCGGTAATACTCCAGGAAAAAGCACTAACGCCGCCGGTTGTATCTGCTGCAAGATAAACTTTCATCCCTTTTGCAACGATAAGCTGACCGCTGTAAACCGGATTGGTTCCAGGAGCCATAGTACCTACCATGCGAGGAGACATTGCTACTCTCATTATCTTAGCAGTTTGTGCTGACGTATTTGTCAACATCGAAAGAACAAAAATTCCCACTGTAAGGGAAATTAGTAATTTTATTTTATTCATAGGTTATCCCCGAATATATTTATTTTTATTTCACATCACCTTCACAAATAACATACCGCAAATCACAACATTTTCAGTCTTTAATTCTTTATGAAATCATAAAAACCGATAATTGAATTTCCAGTTTGTAAGAAATAGAAACATAGTTTTTTCAAGGATGAGATATTGCACTAAGTAGGTGTTGAATTTATCATTGAATCATTTTGTTGTTAAAGTATCAATAAATGTTTGAACACCATTTTGTCTTCAAATACTTTTTTCAATGATGCTTTAATTGTAATTTTAAAAACCGTTTTATTAAAATTCTCACAGAATATTCAAAAGGAAATAATTTGGATAATACTTATAAGTCAGCCGGTGTTGATATTGAAGCAGGAGATGAAACTGTTAGAAGAATTAAGTCATTGGCAAAATCTACGTTTAATAAAAATGTTCTTTCTGAAATCGGATTGTTTGGTGCTTTTTATGAAGTTGATTTGGCAGAATATAAACATCCAGTTCTCGTTTCGAGTGTTGACGGTGTTGGCACTAAGTTAAAGATTGCATTCGCCATGAATAAACACAATACTTTAGGTCAGGACTTAGTAAACCATTGTGTAAATGATATTGCTGTTTGCGGTGCGAAGCCGGTTTACTTTTTGGATTATCTTGCTTTTGGAAAATTAAATCCCGATACAGCAGAAAAAATTATTGAAGGATTTTCAATTGCATGTAAAGAAAATAATTGTGCGCTAATCGGAGGCGAGACTGCAGAGATGCCGGGCATTTATTCCGACGATGAATATGATATGTCCGGAACAATCGTTGGTATCGTAGAAAAGGAAAAAGTAATCAATGGAAAGAATATAGAAAAAGGAGATGTACTCTTAGGATTTTCATCTAATGGTCTTCATACAAATGGATACTCTCTTGCAAGAAAAATTTTGCTTGAAAAACATAGCCTTTCTGAAAAAGTTGAAGGGCTGGAACTTCCACTCGGTGATGAACTTTTAAGAATTCATAAATCGTATTTAAAATTGATTCTTCAATTAAAAGAAAACTTGCAGGTAAAAGGATTCTCCCACATTACCGGCGGCGGAATTATCGGCAACACTAAAAGAATTCTGCCGGATGGTTTCTCACTTAAAATTGAATGGAACGCATGGGAAGTTCCCGCTTTATTCAGATTTATCCAAACTGAAGGAAAAATATCCGACGATGAAATGAGAAAAGTCTTTAATATAGGTATTGGATTAATTGCTGTTGTTGATAGAAATGATGTGGAAAAGGCTTTCGAAATTTCCAAACAATCTAATGAGACTCCAATAATTATAGGAGAAATTGTTTAGATTTATTTTTGGAATTTAATCTTTCGGAATTTATGAACAACATCAGAAACTTTTGTATAATAGCTCATATTGATCACGGTAAGTCAACCATTGCAGATTGTCTTTTGGAAAGAACCGGTGCAGTTTCAGAACGCGAATTAAAAGCCCAGGTACTTGATGATCTTGAGCTTGAGCGTGAAAGAGGAATTACGATTAAATCGCACGCTATCCAAATGAAATACAAGGCGACCGACGGCGTTGATTATGTTTTGAACCTAATTGACACACCTGGTCACGTAGATTTTTCTTATGAAGTCTCGCGTTCATTGGCAGCATGCGAAGGCGCTTTACTCGTAGTCGATGCTGCTCAGGGAGTTGAGGCTCAGACAATCAGCAATCTCTATCTTGCCATTGATGCCGGACTCGAGATCATTCCGGTAATAAATAAAATAGATTTGCCAAGCGCCGAAGTTGAAAAAGTTCAAGGACAAATAATTGATTTAATTGGCTGCAAACCTGAAGAGATTTTACTTGCAAGTGCAAAATCAAAAATCGGAATTGACGAAATACTTGAAACTGTCGTAAAAAAAATTCCGGCTCCAAAAGGAAAACCAGACGCGCCGCTTCAGGCACTAATATTTGATTCAATTTTTGATGCTTACCGCGGAGCGATTGCCTACATCAGAATTTTTAACGGAACAATCAGAACAAATGACAAGATAAAATATTTTGTTGTTGATAAAGAAATTGAAGCTGAAGAAATAGGTGTGCTTGGTTTGAAAAAAATTAAGACCGATGAACTTTCTGCTGGAAATGTCGGCTACCTAATTTCCGGAATTAAGGAAGTTCATAATATTAAAGTAGGCGATACTGTAACTCATGCAAAGAACGGAGCCGAACATCCGCTGCCTGGTTATAAAGATGTAAAGCCGATGGTTTACAGCGGGCTTTATCCGACTGATGCGGATAGATTTGAAGATTTGCGAGATGCACTTGAGAAGTTCAGATTAAATGATTCAGCATTAGTTTATCAGCCGGAAACTTCTGCGGCTTTAGGATTCGGATTTCGCTGCGGTTTTCTTGGTCTTCTTCATATGGAGATTGTTCAGGAAAGACTGCTTCGTGAATACAATCAATCAATTATTACAACGCTTCCTAACGTAGAATATCATGTCTTCAATAAAAAGAATGAAAAAGTAATCGTTGATAATCCGGCAGAGATGCCTCCGCTTGGAGATATTGAGTATATTGAAGAGCCTTATGTGAAAGCTCAGATTGTTTGTCCAAGCGAATATGTTGGAAATATTATGAAGCTTTCGATGGATAAGCGAGGCGTTTATAAAAATACAACTTATATTGATCCGACAAGAGCGGATATTCAATACGAATTTCCGTTATCCGAAATTATTTTTGATTTTTATGACAAGCTAAAATCAATGTCGCGCGGTTATGCTTCTTTCGATTATGAATACATTGGCTATCGTGAATCAGATCTTGTTAAACTTGATATTCTTTTAAATGGCGAACCGGTTGATGCCCTTTCAATGATAGTTCATCGAAGTAAATCTTTTGACTGGGGAAGAAAAGTCTGTGCAAAACTTAAAGACTTGATTCCACGGCAGATGTTTGAAATTGATATTCAAGCTGCAATTGGCACAAAGGTAATTTCCAAATCGGTTGTTAAAGCCTTGAGAAAGAATGTTCTTGCAAAATGCTATGGAGGCGATATTACAAGAAAAAGAAAGCTTCTCGAAAAGCAAAAAGAAGGCAAGAAACGAATGAAGCAGGTAGGTAATGTAGAAATTCCTCAGGAAGCTTTTCTTGCCGTTCTTCAGATTGAAGATTAGGATGGTAAGACTTGCCAACAGACGAGAATAAAAATGAAGCCATCGAGGATAATCAAGAAAATAATCCTCCTGTAATTTCACATTTAAAATCCAAACAGTTTTTACGTGCTATTCTAATTGCAATAATTGCTGCGTTAATTATAAAAACTTTTTTCATAGAAGCAGATACAATTCCTACCGGTTCAATGGAAAATACTTTACTGGCAGGTGATTTCATCTTAATAAATAAAGCGGCTTATGAAATTACCACACCAAGATTTATTCCTTTGACAAGCATTTCAATACCAACTTTAAAATTATTTTCTACCGGTACGCCGAAAAAGAATGATATAATTGTTTTTAGATTTCCCGGTTATAAAGATCAGGTTCATCCTTTTGAAAATCTTTATTTTATTAAGCGGATAATCGGCTGTCCCGGCGACACTATTCAGATAAAAGATAAAGTCGTTTATGTTAACGGAAAAAAGATTCCATTTCCTCCTTATGCTCTTTTATCGATCAACTATCATCTGAAAGATGGAAAAGGTGATTCCAGAATTTTTCCCGACGGCAAAGATTGGAACGCTGATTATTACGGTCCGATTGTCGTTCCTAAAAAAGGAATGACTGTCAATTTAAATTTCGGTAACATAAGACAGTGGGGATTAGTGATAGATCGAGAATTTAATTCTCATGCAGTGGCAATTGAAGGTACAGTGATTACTATAAATGGAACACCAGTTCGAAGCTATACTTTTAAGAAAAATTATTATTTCGTTTTAGGCGATAACAGGGAGGACAGTATGGACAGCCGTTACTGGGGATTTGTCCCTGAAGATGATATTATCGGTAAGGCAATACTGGTTTATTGGTCGCTTAAAACGCCTGTGTCATCCGGCAATAATACCGGGTTTTTTCATTCAATACGCTGGAACAGAATATTCAAAATTATTCATTAGCACATGGTTAATAAAAATATTTTTTTTGTTTGCCGGGTATATATAAATTGTCTTGTTCAAAACATAAACTTTGGAATATTGCTGTAATGAAATATTGAGTGAAGGTTAATTATTCTTCTCCAAAATTCTATCGTAGCATAACTATGGTGTAAAAAAAAGTATAGCTTAAATATAATATGAAGAAATATTTTCTGCTTTTCATTTTGCTTTCCTCGTTTAGTTTTCCTCAAACTAAATATCTAATTTATTTTAAAGATAAAGGAATCGCTCCTGGAATGAGTTTAAGCAAAGCAAGTGCTCTTTATAAGGAAGCTTTAAGCTTGCTTACTCCGCGTGCTATTGCAAGACGCGAGAAGGTAATGCCGCCGGGACATATCATTACTTATGAAGATCTTCCGATTAGAAAAGATTATGTGGTTAAAGTAGAAAGTCTCGGTATTAAAATCGAGAATGAACTTCGCTGGTTTAATGCAGTTTCTGCTTATTTAACCGATGAGCAAAAAAATGAAGTTCAAGCTTTGCCGTTTGTAGAAAAAATTGATCCGGTTAGAATAATTTATTTAAAACATGGAAGTTCTGAAGTGAATCCGGGAATACAAAAATCAAGCAGCGGTTCGTTACCTATTTCTGATTACGGACCTTCCTACGGTCAATACGAACTATCCGATATTCCGGTTGTTCAATCAAAAGGAATAAACGGAAAGGGAGTGATTATCGGAATTCTTGATAACGGTTTTCACTGGAGAGATCACGAATCACTTGCAACCAGAAAAGTAATTGACGAATATAATTTTGTCTTCCATGATTCATCAACTGCATGGCAGCCTGGCGACGCTGCTAGTTCAGGCATTCACGGTACCTGGGTTTTCTCAATTTTAGGTGGATATAAAGACAGCTCAATTATCGGTCCGGCTTACAACGCGAGCTTTATACTTGCAAAAACGGAAGATGACAGAAGCGAATCGCGAGTAGAAGAAGATAATTATGCAGCGGCGCTTGAATGGATGGAAGGTCTTGGTGTCGATATTACAACAAGCTCTTTAGGTTATAACATTTTTGATACTGCGTCGACATCTTACACTTATCAGGATTTAAATGGTAACACAACCATCTCTGCAAAAGCATTAAGTTTAGCATTTCAAAGAGGCGTTCTTACCTTTACTGCTGCGGGAAATGAAGGCAACTCTCCCTGGTATTACATTGACACTCCTGCTGATGCGTTTAATGTTATTGCGGTCGGTGCTGTATATTCGAATAATACAGTCGCTCCTTTCAGTTCACACGGACCGACTGCAGACGGACGAATAAAGCCTGATGTGGTTGCCGATGGAGTTAGTGTTTACGGAGCTGATGTAGATCTGGCAAACGGCGGCGGATATAATAAATATTTTTTTGATAGCGGTACTTCTGCGGCTACACCGATAGCTGCCGGAATTGGTGCTATGCTGCTTTCTGCATTTCCATATTTATCAAATGTACAGGCAAGACAAATTATTTTGGAAACTTCCGACAATTATAATAATCCAAATAATGATATAGGTTATGGTTTAATCTCCGCAGAAAAAGCGCTTGCTTATCCGAATATTTCCGATTCCTCCGGTACTTATATGATAAACAAAATTTTCTTTCCTCAGAACGGAATTCAAAGCAATACGGCTACGATTTATTATTCCACCAGTACCACAAACTTTAGTTCGGCATCGCTTAATCATGACTCATTAAAATATTATTATACTGTACCGCAATATCTCGATGGACAGCAAATTTATTTCTATTTTACTTATTCTGATTCATTAGGAAATACTGTACGTGAGCCTGCAAACAATTATTACACGATAAATACTGATTCTTTCGATGTCGTAATTGAAAATATTCCTCATCCTTCAAGTTCTGATAAAGTTCTTGGTGAAAGCTATCCTAATCCGCTGACTGCAAAAACTTCTTTTGTAAGAATTAATTTTTATGCAACTTCAAATGAAAATGCAAAGCTGGTTGTCTATAACATACTTGGTCAGAAAATAAAAACCTTATACAGCGGTGTAGCTTATGCTGGTACAAATACAGTTTTATGGAACGGAAGGAATGAGAACGGCGAGTTGTGCAGCAGCGGGGTTTATTTTTACAGACTGAACATGGGCGGGAAAAACTATTTTAATAAACTAATGATAGTCAAATAAAATTATGAGCAGCATCTTAAAATCTGAACAGGAAAAATATCTCTCTAAATTCATTAAAGAAAAAGATCCGCTAATCCTTGAAATGGAAGCTTATGCCGAAGAAAATCATGTGCCGATATTAAGCAGAGATTCGGCAGAATTTTTGGAGATGCAAATCAGGATTACAAATCCAAAACGTGTACTTGAGCTTGGAACGGCAATCGCTTATTCATCGATTAGAATTGCCAGGAATCTAAAAAAGAAAAGTGTGGTTTACACAATTGAAAAAAGTAAAGACAATCTGAAAATTGCTAAAAAGAATATTACCAGGTCCGGTCTTGGAGATAAAATTCATCTTATCTTCGGAAATGCACTTGAAGAATTACCCAAGATAAATAAGAAATTTGATTTCATCTTCCTTGATGCTGATAAAACAGATTACAAGAAACTATTTGATTATTCTCTCATTCTTCTTAAAAAAGGGGGGATGATTTTTATTGATAATCTCCTTTGGCATGGATTGGCTGCCTCAACAAAAATTCCTAAAGATCAGAAGAACTCAACCAGGATTATCCAGGAATTCAACGAGATATTTTCCGCTCGTGCTAATTTGATTACGACAATACTTCCAATTGGAGATGGTATCGGCTTGGGAATTAAAAAATGATGAATAAAATTTTAAGTAACTGAAGTTACGGAAAATAATGTTTTTGTCATTCCGAACTTGTTTTTGAATCCCCTTTTTACATTGCCGTTAGATGCTGAAACAAGTTCAGCATAACATTTTAATGTTCTTGCTTAACTTCTGTAAGTAATTACTCTTGTTTGTAATCTTAATCCTAATCTTACTCGAACAATAATTCGATTACGAGTAAGAGCAAGATTAAGAAAATTAATTGATAAAAATTTGATTAGATGATGGAAGACAATTCAGAAATAGCTGCTCAGTTCGTAAATGAAGTTGAAAAATTTTCTCACTCAAAGTTGAAAAGGAAGATCGAACTTCTAAGAATATACGAAGAAGCGTTAAAGTTCAATAATGAAAAAGAATTTGAAGATCTCGCTTTTACCGCAAAGTATGTTCAAGGTTTGCTTCGCGTTGTTAAAACCGGTACCGTTAATCCGGAAGTACAGAACATCGAGCAAATAAAAAAAGATTTTTCAGACAACATGAATAAAACGGTTGATCGAATAAAAAAGATAATTGCCGGTGCAAGCGAGGATTTGAAACTGCATTTTGAAAAAACTTACTTTGAACTAACGCAGGATAGTTTCATCAACTTTAGTGAATTACTTTCAGATTTGGAGTGGGCAAAAATGTATCTGAACGAAATAAAAAGGAGGTAAAGTTAAGAGCCTGCTTTACCTCCCATTAAACACAAGCCTCAATTTACTCAAGGCTTTGAGATCCACTTTTGGACGGCAGAAAGCAGATTAGTCATTGCATTTAACAATGGCTGATGCTGGCTCTCGTCAATATCGCAAAGAATCTCCTTGTGAATATCGACGTAAGTCTTGTTTAGCTGTTGAACAATATCAATTCCATTTGCAGAAAGAAAAACACGCATGTTTCTTCTATCGGCGTTGTTTATCTCTCTTTGGATCAAACCTTTTTCAACTAACCCGTCTATAATTCGTGTTAATCGGCTTGGGCTTAGTCCCATTCTCTCGGCAATTTTTTTATTGTTCAAGCTTTCTTCCATGCCAAATAATCGCAAGCATCTGAACTCAGCTTGAGTGAGTCCATGTTGCGCTGCAAGTCTGCTTTCCTTCTCTTGACAGCTAGCCAGCAGACTGAATGTAAGATCGGCGAGTTGCCCCGCTGTTGTCTCCGTTTCTTCTAGTGTTGACATTTTATCCCGATAATAATTTGTCCATGTCAAATTTCGTCAATCATTATCTATTTGGCAAGTAAAATCTTAACTTTTTTCAAAAATATTTAAAATTATTTATAAGCTTGAGCCCAAATAGTCATTCCTATGAAAACGTGAATCCAAAATATTTACAATTTGGAGTAGATTCCTACTTTCGTGGGAATGATAATAGCTATTTTATGTCTTTTACTGGAGGCTCGTTTATTGATAGATATATTCATCCTTGACGAGTATTTCTACCTGCCCTTTTGAAATTTCGGTTAATTCTTTCTTTATTTTATCAATTTCCGCAGCGTACACCCAACAATTCATTTTTACTTTCACACCGTAATCTGATTCTAATATTTTTGCTTTAGAATTTGATAAAATTCTATGGCAGTGACTCATCATTTGAAAATCGAGGTTAAGCGAGACTTTTACATAAAGCTTCTGTTCAATTTGTCCTGCAGATTGAAGCGTTTGATATGCTGATTCATAATATGCTTTTCCTAAAGGTCCTACTCCAAGTTTAGTTCCGCCAAAATATCTAATAGCTATTACAAAGCAGTTTGATAATCCAAAATGTTCGATGGCATTTAATATTCTCAGACCGGCTGTACCGGTTGGTTCGCCGTCATCAGAATATTTTATTATGCCCGTCGATAATTTATAAGCAAAACAATGATGTGTGGCGTCAAAATATTTTTCTCTAATTTCTTTAAGAATTCCTTCTGCTTCTTCTTCGGTTAAGATATGAAATGCTTTGCCGATAAAAACCGAACCCTTTTCTTTAAATTTTGATTCTGTCGGATTCTTTATTGTTTTTATTTCCTCAATCAGATCCATTTACTATTTAGATGTAGTGAAAAAGTAGTATGATGCAACTCAAATTAAATTGATTTTCAAACTTCCGATAGGTAATATAACAATTTAAAATTTGAAATTTTGGTTTGAATTGGAAAAAGAAACTATAATAATAAAAGGTGCAAGGGAACATAACCTTAAAAATATCGACATTGAAATTCCAAGGGATTCGTTCACGGTAATTACAGGGTTATCAGGTTCAGGAAAATCTTCCCTGGCATTCGATACGATTTATGCAGAAGGGCAGCGACGATACATCGAATCGCTTTCTTCCTATGCGCGCCAGTTCTTGGACATGCTTGAGAAACCCGATGTCGATTTAATTGAAGGATTAAGCCCGGCAATTTCGATTGAACAAAAATCAACTTCCGGTAATCCACGGTCTACTGTTGGAACAGTTACAGAAATTTATGATTACCTTCGTCTTCTTTATGCAAGGCTTGGAACTCCGTATTGTTATAACTGCGGAAAGCCTGTTACAAGACAGTCATCGGCTCAAATAATCGATACTATTCTATCTTCATTAAATGGAAAAAAGATTACTATACTTGCGCCTGTTATCAGAGGAAGAAAAGGGCATTACCGCGAACTCTTTGAAGAAATTTCATCCGACGGATTTATAAAAGTAAGAGTCGATAATGAACTCTTTGAAATTACAGAAGGATTTCAGGTAGACCGTTATAAAATCCACAATATTGAAATTGAAGTTGATAAGATGAACATAGACTCAAGCAAATCCGGAATTAGGAACCGTCTAATAGAATCCATCGAGGTCGGATTGAATTACGGAAACGGAATTGTAATTGTAAATGATTCACACCAGGATTATGTCTTTAGCAGGCATCTTGCATGCCTGGATTGCGGCATAAGCTATCGAGAGCTTGCACCAAATTCTTTCTCCTTCAATTCGCCATACGGATCATGCTCCGACTGCGAAGGTCTCGGCGAAAAGAAAGAGCTTGATGTCAATTTGATGATTCCGGATTGGGACAAATCAATAAACGAAGAAGGACTAGCACCACTTGGTAAACCACGCTCAATTTGGTTCTTCAACCAGTTGACTTCAGTTGCAGAAAAGTATGGATTTAATTTCGATACAAAGCTTAAAGATTTATCTTCCGAACAAAAAGAAATTCTTCTCTATGGCAGCAAAGATAAAATTGCTTTCTCTTATTCATACGGTTCGAGTAAACCGGTAACTTATTTGCACCGGTTTGCCGGGCTCATTAACCATCTTAAAAATTATTACGACACAACTACATCAAATCATATCCGCGAATGGGTGGAATCATACATGAATACTGTTGCTTGCCCAACCTGTAAAGGAGGCAGGCTCAAGCAGGAATCCTTAGCAGTTAAGTTTCAGGGAATGAACATAAGCGAGCTGACGAATTTATCAATCAAGAAATCGGAAGAATTTTTTAAGAATTTAAAGATTACTGGAAGAGATGCTATTATTGCAAAACCTATTTTAAAAGAGATTACCGAACGATTGCACTTCCTTTCAAATGTCGGATTAGACTATCTAACTTTGAACCGCTCAGCAAGGACTCTTTCTGGGGGTGAGACACAAAGAATTAGATTAGCAACTCAAATCGGAACCCAGCTTGCAGGAGTTCTATATGTCCTTGATGAACCGAGCATCGGACTTCATCAAAGCGATAATATTAAGCTTATAAATTCTCTTAAAAATTTGAGAGACATAGGTAATACCGTTATTGTTGTTGAACATGACCGCGAAACAATTGAGAACTCTGACTTTATGATTGACCTCGGACCTGGAGCCGGCGAACATGGAGGAGAAATTTGTCTTGCAGGCGAAACCCTAAAATTAGTTGAGTCGCAGGATGGTATTAATTCATTAACGCTTTCTTATCTAACAAACAAAAAAGAAATTTCTGTTCCAGAAGAAAGAAGGAAAGGGAATGGAAACTATTTAGTTTTAAAAGGTGCATCCGGGTATAATCTTAAAAAGATAAATTTGAAAATTCCGTTAGGAACATTAACGCTGATTACCGGAGTAAGCGGTTCCGGCAAATCAACGTTGCTTAATGAAACTCTCGTTAAAATATTAATGAGCAGAATTTATAAATCCAAGGTTGTTCCTCTTCCTTATAAATCGATTGAAGGATTAGAATATATCGATAAAGTAATAGAGATAGATCAAACACCGATTGGAAGGACTCCGAGATCTAATCCTGCAACTTACACAGGGCTGTTTACTTTTATTAGGGATTTATATTCGCAGCTTCCCGAATCAAAAATGCGCGGCTATAGTACCGGAAGGTTCAGCTTTAATGTTGCAGGCGGAAGATGCGAGGAATGCGGCGGCGACGGACTTAAGAAAATAGAGATGAATTTTCTTCCTGATGTTTATGTTGAATGCGAACAATGCCGCGGCAGAAGATATAACCGGGAAACTCTGGAAGTTTTATACAAAACAAAATCTATTGCGGATGTTCTTGAAATGCGCATTAGTGAAGCACTGGAATTCTTTGAAGATCTTCCTCGTATCAAAAGAAAGCTTAAAGCGATTAACGATGTTGGTCTTGGCTACATAAAACTTGGACAACAGGCGACAACTCTATCCGGCGGCGAGGCGCAGCGCGTTAAGCTTGCAACCGAGCTAAGCAAAGTAAGCACCGGAAAAACTCTTTACATTTTAGACGAACCGACAACCGGACTTCATTTTGAAGATGTGAATATTTTATTAAAAGTCCTGAACAAGCTTGTTGATAAGGGTAATACAGTTATAGTTGTTGAACATAACCTTGATGTAATTAAAACAGCGGATTGGATAATCGATCTCGGTCCGGAAGGCGGCGAAGATGGCGGTAGAATTGTTGCCGAAGGAACCCCGGAAGAAATTGTGAAGAACAAAAACAGTTTGACAGGTAAGTTCTTGAAGAAGGAATTGCAAACTGAATCCTCAAATTCAAAAAAGTGATTTAGAAGATTAAAGTTAATATGATTTTACAAAAGCTTTTTTGTCGACTGCCTTTCAACCAGTTCAACCGGCAATATAATTTTTTTAGACAAAAGCTTTTCATCTTTAATCAGAGCTGAAATTAATCTCATTGCTTCGATTCCGATTTCCATCTTTGGAACGTTTACAGTACTTAATTGTATATCGTTAGTTCTCTCAGTTAAAATATCATCGAAACCGATTACTGATATATCATCAGGAACTCTTCTATTATTATCTCTTAGATATTGTATTACGCCTAGAGCCATTGCATCGTTACATGTGAAGACTGCTGTTATGTTCCCATTATTTACTGAAAATAATTTTTTAGCGGCATTATATCCATTAGCCCTCGCAGGATATTCTTCCGATGTTTCAATTAATGCATTATCAATTTTGAGTCCTGCTTTTTCCAAAGCCTGTGCGTAGCCTTTGAGCCTGTCTCTTATGCTTGGGTGTTCAATATCGCCGCCGACGAAGGCAATTCTTTTATGTCCAAGTTCAATTAAATGGTTGACAGCTAAATATCCGCCTTTTACATTGTCGACAGTAATCGTGGAAAATTTTGAATACTTAGGAATGTAATCTATATATACAACAGGTATTTTTAACGCTAACAGCTTTTCAGTTAAAGGCTCCGGCACTTTGCCCGCCACAATAACACCATCTACATTCCGGTCTAAAATGAATCTTGGTAATGCGTCCCTTTCTTTAAAGTCCGATTCAATTATACTAAGCAAAACATAAAAATCATTTTCCTTTGATTCTATTTCTGTGCCTATGAATATCTGTGTGTAAAAAGGTTCGTTTCTTAAGAAGTGGTCATTGGTAATTATAAATCCGATATTACCGGTTTTATTGGAGACTAGCCCTCTTGCAGAGCGCGACGGCGTATAGTTTAGCCTCTCAATTATATCGCGTACTTTATTTTTTGTTGCATTGGATATTCGCCTATGGTTGTGAATAACTAACGATACAGTTGCAATAGAAACATTAGCCTCCCTTGCTACGTCTTTAATAGTAACCGCCATGATTTATTCCCTCCTTCATTTTATTATTGATTTGAAAATCCCCTTATTACTTTCATTTTATCTTCTGATAAGCCTTCAAGGTTATTTTCATTTATTAAACCTTCACGCATTAATGTTCCGAATACGATTATAAGAACTGAATACCTGTAATTGTATTTTCTATACATCTCTTTTTCTCCTATATGTAATATAATCATAATCTTCTTATTTCCGAATAAGTCCGGATAGCTGTTCATGCCGCTCAAATTAAAATTAATTGCTGAAGTTACGTAAGGGCATTAATATGTAATGCTTTCCCGAAAGCTTTCGCGATAACATCTAAAACAATACGAAAATGGGGTACCGAAGCAAATTCGGAATAACAAAAACAATATTTATCTCACACCGGAATATTAATTGATATTCTTTCCTCATTGATTTATTTTTAATTCTCTAAAATTGAAAGCGTGATGCAAACTCCTTTAATGTCACAATACAACAAGATTAAAGCATCTTATCCGGATACTATTCTTCTTTTCCGGATGGGTGACTTTTTCGAAACTTTTGATGAAGATGCAAAGATTGCATCAAAGGTTTTGGGAATTACTTTAACCAAGCGTGCTAACGGCGCGGCGGAGGATGTTCCGCTTGCCGGCTTTCCGCATCATGCACTTGATTCTTATCTGCCCAAACTTGTTAGAGCGGGTTACCGCGTAGCTGTCTGTGAGCAGATTGAAAATCCGAAGTTTGCCAAAGGAATAGTTAAGAGAGAAGTAATTGAAGTTGTAACTCCCGGGGTTGCTTTCTCTGAAAAGCTTCTCGATCATAAAAAGAATAATTATTTGATGGCGATTTCACGGAAAGATGATTCCGCGGGAATTTCATTCTGCGATATTTCTACCGGAGAGTTTTTTACTTACGAAGTTTCTTCTGCTTTGATACAGCAGCAAGTGGAAACTGTTTCACCGTCTGAAATTTTAATTCCGAAGAAAGATAAAGATGAACTGATTCCGCTGATACACAAGGTTAATCAGTCCGCAAGAGTAACAAAGCTTGACGATTGGATTTTTAATTACGAATACGCAAAAGATTTGCTGACGATGCAGTTTAAAACTGTCAGCTTAAAAGGATTTGGAATTGAGAATTTGTATGCCGGCATTGTCGCATCCGGCGCTGTTTTGAATTACCTTCAGGAAACGCAGAAGGAAAATCTTTCACATTTAAACAAAGTCTCAATTTATAATCCGTCGGAATACATGGCGCTGGATTATTCGACAAGACGTAATCTTGAGATAACTTTTTCCATGCAGGACGGCGGGCGCGAAGGCTCGCTAATCTCAATACTTGATAAAACCGAAACGGCAATGGGTGGAAGACTTTTGAAGAAATGGATTTCGGCTCCGCTGCGGAAGCTTGATCTTATTTTAAAACGTCAGGACAGCATTGAAGAGCTAGTAAAAGATAAATCTTTAAGGAAGAATTTAATTGAAGATCTTAAAGAAATCGGCGACCTTGAAAGACTTATCTCAAAAGTCTGCACCGGAAGGGCTAACCCGCGGGAGATTGTTGCAATTAAAACTTCGCTGCAGAAAATTCCTTCAATAAAAAATCATCTTGATAGCGCAAAGGTTAAAACTCTTGCAAAGATTTCCGAAGAACTTAAGCTGCTGGAAAGATTAGTTGAGAAAATTCAAACTGCAATTGTCGATTCCCCTTCACTGAATATAATCGATGGTGGGGTTATTAGAAACGGTTTTAGCGCGGAGCTTGATGAACTGCGTGATATTTCTCTTCATGGAAAAGATTGGATTGCAAATCTTCAGAAGACGGAAAGAGAGAGAACCGGTATTTCTACATTGAAGGTAAATTTCAATAAAGTTTTCGGATATTATATTGAAGTCAGCCATGCAAATAAAGATAAGATACCGGCTGATTATATTCGCAAGCAGACTTTGGTAAATGCGGAAAGATTTTTGACTCCAGAATTAAAATCTTACGAAGAAAAAATCTTAAATGCCGAAGAAAAAATTTACGAACTTGAAACTCAATTGTTTAATGAAATCAGGCTGACAGTTTCTGCAGAGGCGGAAGCTATCCAGCAGAATGCCAGGTTGATTGCAATGCTGGATTGCTTTGTTTCATTAGCCGAATGCGCCGAGCAATACAATTACATAAAGCCTGATTTGGATGAAGGAACTACGGTTGAAATTAACGACGGCAGACATCCGGTAGTTGAAAGAATTTTGCCGCCGGGAGAAAAGTTCAATCCGAATAGTTGCAAGCTTGACAATGGGGAAGATCAGATAATAATCCTTACCGGACCTAACATGGCTGGTAAATCGGTTTATCTCCGTCAGGTCGGATTGATTGTTTTGCTTGCGCAGATTGGTTCATTTGTTCCGGCAAAGAAAGCGCATATCGGATTAGTCGATAGGATATTTACTCGAGTCGGCGCCAGTGATAATATTTCTGCAGGTGAAAGTACTTTCCTGGTTGAAATGCAGGAAGCTGCAAACATCTTGAACAACGCAACATCGAAGAGCTTGATTTTGCTTGATGAAATAGGAAGGGGAACAAGTACTTTTGACGGAATCTCAATTGCATGGGCACTGACGGAATATCTTCATGAGAATCCGGAAATTTCTGCCAAGACTCTTTTTGCAACTCACTATCATGAATTAAATGAGATGGCGGAACTTTTCCCGCGGATAAGAAATTATAAGGTAGAAGTCCGTGAACATGACGATAAAGTATTCTTTCTTCACAGAGTAAATCCGGGAAGAGCTGACCACAGCTACGGCATCCAGGTGGCTCAAATGGCTGGCTTGCCTATGTTCGTAACAAAGCGTGCAAAGGAAATTCTAACTAACCTCGAAGGCAAGGAGCTCACTCCTTACGAGGAGAAAAAAGAAAAGCTGAAAAAGATGAAACATGAGAACGACAATCAAATTAATTTATTTGAAATCCGAGACGACAAACTGCGGGGAGAGATTGACGGAATTGAAATTAACAACATGACTCCACTCGAAGCGTTGAATAAGCTGCAGGAATTGAAGAAGAAAGTTAAGGACAATGCATAGACGAATTGCCGCCGGTGTTTTGATTGTAATTTTGCTAATTACGATTTCATTCCAATTTATTTCATGCGGGAAAAAATATACTCCGAAACAGAAAAAATATATTAAAGATGTTGAGGAGTTCAGAAAAGAAAAGAACGACTTTATGAAAAACAATCCCGAGTCTCCGTTTGTTCAAGATAAAAGCGTACAATTCCATCCACTTAAATATTACCCGGTAAATCCGGATTTTGTTTTTTACAGCAAGCTATACCGGAACCCTGAACCGGATACGATTACAATCTTCGGAACAAAAGGCGAAGCTAGGAAAGCAATCCGTTTCGGTTATGTGAAATTCAATTATAAAGATAAAGATTATAAGTTGAATGTTTATAAAGGATCGAATAACGGCACCGACTATTATACCATCTGGTTTACCGACGAAACTACTGGCGATGAGACTTACGGCGTTGGGCGCTATCTTGACTTTGATTTAAACCCGGATACGAATTATGTTTACACAATAGATTTTAATCTGGCATATAATCCGTATTGTGCATACAGCGCAAGATATTCTTGCGCCATCCCTTCTAAGGATGACCACCTGGATTTTGCAGTTAAAGCCGGCGAAAAAAAATTTCATTAATACTTTAGGAGAATTTTGTGGTAGTTGTTTTAGATAAAAATGCAACCGACAAGCAAATAGAAAATGTTATAAAACATCTTGAAGATTTTGGTTTTGCAGTTCACAAGTCAACCGGTGTTCAGCAGATTGTTCTTGGTGCCATTGGAGTTAAACCGGATTTTGATACACGCAAAGTAAAGATACTCGATGGTGTTGCCGAAGTTTATAGAATAACCGAGCCGTTTAAGCTTGCCAGCAGGACTTTCCAGAAGGAGGACACAGTAATCAAGATCAAGAATGTTGCTATCGGCGGTAATGAAGTAATGATGATGGCTGGTCCATGCTCTGTGGAAAGTGAAGATCAGATTTTTACTGTTGCAGAGATCGTATCTAAATCCGGTGCAAAAATTTTAAGAGGTGGTGCTTTCAAGCCGCGGACTTCACCTTATTCATTTCAAGGATTAGGAGAAGAAGGATTGAAGTTCCTTCGGAAGGCAGCAGATAAATATAACATGCTGGTAATTACCGAAGTGATGGAATCCAGTCAGATAAAATTAATCGAAGAATATACAGACATTTTTCAGGTCGGCGCAAGAAACATGCAGAACTTTTCACTCCTTCGAGATTTGGGAAAAGTTTCCAAACCAATAATGCTCAAGCGTGGATTAGCCGCAACAGTTGAAGACTGGCTGATGTCTGCAGAATATATTTTATCAAACGGCAACCGTCAGGTAATGCTTTGCGAAAGAGGAATCAGAACTTTTGAAACCTACACAAGAAACACTTTTGATCTTTCCGCAATCCCGGTTGTTCATAAGCGAAGCCATTTGCCTGTAATTGCAGATCCTTCTCACGCAACAGGATTGCGCGATAAAGTTCTTCCGATGGCAAGAGCCGCGGTTGCTGCCGGCGCCGATGGATTGATGGTTGAAGTTCACAACGATCCTGAAAAAGCTTTGTCCGACGGTCCGCAGGCATTACTGCCTGAACAGTTTGAAGAACTGATGACCCAGGTAAAAATGATTGCGGAAGTTATTGGAAGGAAGATGTAAATACGGAGTAATGGAGTATTGGAATAATGCATTCTTATCAATAAAATTATTCCAATAATTCATTCCGGTCAAAATTATTAGAGTCAATGATCATTAAACATAGAAGTGTAATCAAACTTGGATAAAAAAGTAATTTCGATAATCGGGCTTGGATTAATAGGAGGATCGATTGCAAAAGCATTAAGATATAATCCTTCCAATACAAATCGGGAATCAAACAATTTATTCATTAAAGGATTTGATAAGAACGAAGTGTCATCCGAAGCACTGCGCGATGGGACAATAGATCTTAAATTAAACGTTATCGAAGACGCTAAAGACTCCGATATAATTTTCCTCTGCCTTCCAACGGAAGTATCTCTTCAATATTTTAAAATCTTAAGTGAAATTATTAATGAAAGCTGCATCATTACCGACGTATGCGGTGTAAAAGGAGCTTTTGAAGACGAATGGAAGAAACTGAATAGTAAAGGAACGTATATCGGAGGACATCCGATGACAGGAAAGGAAACCAGCGGCTATGCAAGCTCAGATCCTTTGCTGTTTGAAAATTCAGTTTACATAGTTTCTGACCGCGAGAAAAATACAGAAAAAATTGAAGAACTTGTAAGTCTAATAAAAATTTTAGGTGCAAGAATAAGATTTTTAGATCCCTATATTCATGATAAGGTAATTGCCAGGGTAAGCCACCTGCCGCAGCTTTTATCGATTGCTCTTGTGAATTCAGTAAGCGAGAACGGCGGACTGAACTATCTTGATTTCGCTGCAGGCGGCTTCCGCGACATGACAAGGATTGCATCAAGCAGCTTCGATATTTGGGAATCCGTATTAAAACTTAATTATAAGGAAATCATAACAGCAATAGATGGGCTGAATAAAAATCTACTTCAAATAAAAGATTTTCTGCAAACTTATGATTCGTCTTCACTTGATGCTTTGTTTAAGAAGGCAAGAGTAAAGCGTGATGAAATTCCGAAAAATACAAAAGGCTTTATCAATCCTTTATTTGACGTCTTTATTTACGTGAAGGATGAGCCCGGCGTTTTAAGCAAGCTTACGACTCTTTTATATGAAAATCAAATCAACATAAAAGATATGGAGCTTCTGAAAATCCGCGAAGGCACGGGAGGTACTTTCAGAATATCATTTGAAAATGCGGAGGTTGCTGTTAGGGCTAAAAGTATCATCGAAAAATCTGGATTTGCTACTAAATAGAAAATCTTTCTTAATCGTAATATTGCTCATAATCGTAATCTGATTTGACTGGAAAAGGCTATAATTAAGATTAAGAGCACGATTAAGACTTACCATATATCGAAGAAGGAAATTTATTCTTATCTTTAAATAAAAAATCCGGCAAAGATATGTTTGAATACGTTGGCGCGATACATATGCATTCAGTTTTCTCAGATGGCTCGGGAGAAGTGCCGGATATTGCCAAATACGCAGATGAATCCGGTCTTGATTACATCATACTTACCGACCATAATACTCTCCGTGCGCTGAAGGAAGGTTTTGAAGGCTGGTATAATAATACTTTGGTTCTTGTCGGCTGCGAGATAAACGACAAAGAAAATAAAAATCATTACCTTGCATTTGGAATTGAAGAAGCCTTTTCAACAAGAATTACAGCAAAAGAATATGTTAAGAAAGTTAAAGAAGCAGGCGGTATCGGATTCCTAGCTCATCCTCACGAAACGCGAACGCACATGAAAGAACATCCGCCATATCCCTGGACTGAATGGGATACGGATGATTTCAACGGCATTGAAATCTGGAACCATATGTCCGAATGGATGGAAAATTTAACCGAGCAGAATAAATATCAGAACTTTGTACATCCGCTAAAATCCATTATAAAACCACCGGACGAAACACTACAAGTTTGGGATAAACTCAATTTGAAAAGACCGGTTATTGGCATCGGCGGTGTAGATGCACATGCGCATAAACATAACGTACTTGGTTTCCTTGAAGTTGAAATTTTCCCGTACAAGGTGTTGTTCAAATCTATCCGCACACATGTTTTGGTTGGCAAAGAAATTATTAAAGGAAAGGAAGAGAATCTTTTATTGGAAGCAAAACAGAAGATCTACCACGCGCTTGCTTCAGGATCATGTTTCGTTGCCAATGATTATCATGCTGATTCAAAGGGCTTTAGATTTTATGCTTCTGATGGGAATAAAATTTATTCGATGGGAAGCACTATCGAACTGAAAAATAAAATTAAGTTTGAGGTAATGGTTCCAGTTCAGAAAGCAGAGATTAAATTATTAAGGAACGGAAAGATTATTGATTCTGTTGAAAATAATGAGTGCGAGTTTATAGTTGATAAAAAAGGCGCTTACAGGATTGAAGTGTATCTTGATGGTAAAGCTTGGATTTATTCGAATCATATAAGAGTAGGATTATAATAGAAGGAATGGAAATACCAAACAGATACGAAAACTTAATCAATTATTTAACAGATTATATTTTTACAGTCATTATAAAAGATGGGATTACAGTTGAAACAAATCATGGACCGGGATGCGTACATGTAACCGGCTACACGCCGGAAGATTATAAAAAAGAACCTGATCTTTGGCTAAGGATGGTGCCTGAGAAAGATAGACCGAAAGTTATTGAACAGGCAAATCTGGCTCTTGAAGGTAAAGAAGTAATGCCGATTGAACACAGAATAATT
This sequence comes from Bacteroidota bacterium, assembly GCA_021815405.1. Taxonomy (GTDB): domain Bacteria; phylum Bacteroidota; class Ignavibacteria; order Ignavibacteriales; family Ignavibacteriaceae; genus FEN-1297. The sequence goes on along the minus strand of JAKAGV010000006.1, from coordinate 185,160 downwards.
CACCGTAACGGACAAATACGCTGGGTGAGCAGCAAGATTGTAGTAACAAAAGACGCCATCGGAAATGTTGTTGCTTACGATGGTTTAATTAACGACATAACAAGTCTTAAAAAAGTTAAAGCTGCTGCAGCCTTGCGAAACAAACAACTGAGGCAAGCCGATAAGATGGCTTCACTTGGAATTTTAGTTTCTGGTATTGCGCATGAAATTAATAATCCGAATAATTTTATTCTACTAAATACACAGCTCTTCCAAAAAATTTGGAAAGATATCACTCCAATTCTTGACCAATATTATAAAGACAACGGAGATTTTGTAATTGCAGGTATGCTTTTCAGCAAGGCGAAAGAAAAAATTTCTCAATCATTAGATGGTATTTTGAAAGGCTCCGATAGAATTAAGATGATTACCCGGAGTCTTACTGAATATTCACGGGCAGACAGTGGAAAGCTGAATGAGAAAGTTGATGTCAATAAAGTTGTTGAAATGGCTGTATTAATTACGGGAAACTTAATAAAAAAGTCTACCAATAATTTTTCCGTGGATTATGGAAAAGATCTTCCTTTGGTAGACGGGAATTCTCAACAGCTTGAACAGGTAATAATCAATCTGATTAACAATGCTTGTCAATCGTTGAAGGATAATTCTGGAAAAATAAGAGTGATGACTTACTTCAATACTGAGAGAAAAAAAGTAAGAATTAAAGTTGAAGATGAAGGAGTAGGAATTAAGGAATCAGATTTGAAATATATTACTGATCCGTTCTTTACAACTAAAAGAAATATGGGCGGAACCGGATTGGGTCTTTCTGTTTCTTATAACATAATTAAAAGCCATGGAGGTACAATATTATTCAATAGCGAGGCAGGTAAAGGTACTTCAGTCAGAGTTTCTTTCCCTGTTAATGAAAGTTTAAATTAACATGAATGAGCCTAACTTAAATCAGTTTATATTTCCTTCGAAGCCTATTCTTCTTGTTGACGACGAAGAACATTTTTTATTGAGCGCCGAGCTTACCTTATCTTCAAACGGAATTAAAAATACGCGGACATGCAAAGACAGCAGTGTAGTGATGGACCTGCTTGCTGAAACGGATTTTTCTCTTGTTGCGCTTGATATAAACATGCCGCATCTTTCCGGCTTAGATCTGCTTCCTGCAATTGTAAATAAGCATCCCGAAATTCCGGTAATTATGATAACTGCTGTTAATGATGTTGACAGCGCTGTTTTCTGTATGAAGGAAGGCGCATTCGATTATATTGTTAAACCGGTGGACGATACAAGATTAATTTCCTCTATCAAAAGAGGATTAGAATTGACTGAGATTAGAAATGAAAATGAAATGCTGAAGCAGTCTCTTCTAAATGTAAATATTCAAAATCCAGATGCATTCAGCGAAATTGTTACTCATTGCAGTGTTATTCAATCCATCTTCAAATATATTGAAGCAATCGCTAAAACAAATCTTCCGGTTCTAATAACTGGTGAGACCGGCACCGGTAAGGAACTATTTGCAAAAGCCATTCACAATGCAAGCGGAAGGAAAGGTGAGCTTGTAGCAGTTAATGTTGCAGGTCTGGAAGACAATCTTTTATCCGATACTTTGTTCGGTCATAAGAAAGGTGCATTTACAGGCGCCGAGGTTGAACGAAAAGGCTTGATAGAAAAAGCCGAGAACGGAACTTTATTCTTGGATGAAATTGGAGACTTAAGCCCCGAGTCGCAAGTAAAACTTTTAAGATTACTTCAAGACGGCAGTTACTATCCGCTTGGTTCGGATATGGCTAAATTAACTAATGCAAGAATTATTGTAGCAACTCACCGCGATATAAATTCAATGCAGGCAAATGATAAATTCAGAAAAGATTTATATTACAGATTAAAGTCGCACCACATTGTAATACCTCCTTTAAGGGAAAGAAAAATTGATCTGCCTTATCTTATCGATCATTTTATTTCCAAAGCAGCGGCAAAGCTTAACAAAAAAAGACCTGCCGTTCCTAAAGAGCTTTATACTCTTTTAAGCAACTACACATTCCCGGGAAATATTAGAGAGCTTGAAGGAATGATCTTCGATGCAATCAGTCAGCATACTTCGGGAATTCTATCGCTTGAGTCAATTAGAAATAAAATTTCAGATTTTAAGCATGACAAGAACAGTAAGATAAACCAGTTAAATAATTCCTCAAAAGATGAAGATGAGCTCATTCATTTTCCCGGAAGATTTCCTTCATTAAAAGAAGCTGAAGATTTTGTAATTGACGAAGCATTGAAGCGTGCGGAAGGGAATCAAACAATTGCTGCCGAGCTTCTTGGTATTTCTAGAAGAGCTTTGAACAATCGTTTGCGCAGAGCTGAAGAAGATAATCAATAAATACCTGCCACATTTCTGCATACAGCCACAAACAGTCAGTGATTGATAAATATTTGAAATAAAACAAAATAATTATACATCCTCCTAATTACTTGCAGTTTTGTGGCACCCTTTGTAAATCTCTACAAAGCCAGATTACCGCACATACAAATCAAAAATTATGTTTTCAACAAATTATTCACTTTGGTATGATGTTTGGATAACTATCTGCGAACTTATGTTAAACACAGGCAAGGAGATGTAATGAGAAAAAGAATTTTGAATTTTGTGTTGATCTTTTCGTTAGCGGTTACGGCTTTTTCAGCTAACATATTTGCAAAGGATAGTACTGAAACAAAGGCAAAGATAAATTATCAGCGTGCGTTGGAAATTTTCCGATCATCTCTTGAAAGTAGAATTCCAGGGATAGTTGAAGGTTCAATTTATAATGTTGTATTGTTGAAGAAATACTATCCGAATGCTGATTACTCAAATGTAATTGACGAACTGAATAAAATTGCCGAAGATTATCCGGTTGCATCGATTAGATACAAAGCTCATCTGGCAACTATGTACTTAACTATGAGCAATGGAATTGAAGTTGAGCCAAGAAGAAATGTTTATGAACATGAATACTTATTTAAACAGATTGCTGATCAATTGGAATCTAAACTTTTAGTTTCAAATTAAAATAATAATCATGATGTTGTGTGAATAGATTAGATTTAGGAATGATAATAAATTAGATATAATGCTCCTAATGTTAGATGATGGACCCCGGTTTTTATGAGCCGGGGTTTTTTTATTAATATGAATGGCAGATACCCAGTGTTTTAATAACACTGGGTATCTTTTAGAAATTAAAACAAACCTTCAATCGATAAGTATCTTTCGCCGGTATCGTAATTAAAGGTTAGAATTCTTTTCTTTGGCGGAATTTCCTTAATCTTCTTAGCGACTGCTGCCAGTGAGGCTCCGGATGAAATACCGATAAATAATCCTTCTTCTTTTGCTGCTCTTTGAGCATACTGAAAGGCTTCATCTTTCTCAACGGAAATTGTACCGTCAAGTAGAGATGTATCAAGGATAGTTGGAATAAAACCGGCACCTAATCCTTGCAGAGGATGTGGTCCCGGTTTGCCGCCGCCAATTACTGCAGAGCCAGCAGGCTCTACCGCAAATACTTTAATGTCGGGGAATTTCTTCTTTAATACTTTTGCAACACCGGTTATATGCCCTCCCGTGCCAACGCCGGTAATCAAGTAATCCAAGCCTTCAGGAAAATCTTCAACAATTTCTGCCGCAGTATATTTCTCATGAGCTTCTACATTAGCAGGATTATCGAACTGCTGCGGTATCCAGGCGTTCTTATTTTTTGAAGCTATTTCCTTTGCTTTTTCGATTGCACCTTTCATTCCCAATTCGCGCGGAGTAAGCTCAAACTTTGCACCGTATGCGGACATTAACTTTCTTCTTTCGATAGACATTGAATCCGGCATTACGAGAATAATATCGTAGCCCTTTACTGCGGCTACCATTGCTAATCCGATACCGGTATTGCCGGATGTTGGTTCAACAATCAAGCTCCCTTTTTTTAGAATGCCATTTTTCTCAGCGTCTTCTATCATTGAAAGTGCAATTCTATCTTTAATGCTTCCGCCCGGATTGAAACGTTCAAGTTTAATCCAGACTTCATGGCTGCTGCCGAATAGTTTGTTAATCCTAACCTCCGGTGTCCTGCCAATCGTCTCTAAAATATTTTTATACTTCATATCTAACCTCCATATTTATGTGTTTATAAAATAAAAAAGCCCTTCGCTATGGAAGGGCTTTGTCTAATTAAAATTTCTTTTCAAGTATTAATATAAGTCTTCCATTAGAAAATAAATTTTGATTTGACAACAACAAACTGCTGCCTGAAATGTTTCTCTATGGTTTGACTTTGTTTTCATAACTTCACCGCCAAAGATATGGCTTCACTATTTTTGAATCAAGTGTTCGGATACACATCAAATTACAAACTCCAGCGCATCAAAAGATTTTTCAGTCGACCTAACTTTAACCTCACTCTTGCTGGAAACAATTGAATTAGGCGGAATACTTTGAGTTATCCATGCATTACCGCCGATTATACTGTTCTTGCCTATTACCGTTTCACCTCCAAGAATAACTGCCTGAGAATATATAATGACATCATCCTGAATTGTAGGATGCCGTTTTGTGTGAGATAAAGATTTTTCAACACTTAATGCGCCGAGCGTTACACCCTGATAAATCTTTACATTCTTACCAATCGTAGTTGTTTCGCCAATTACGATGCCGGTTCCATGATCTATAAAAAATGGAGAATCTATTTTCGCACCCGGATGAATATCAATTCCGGTTATTTGATGAGCATGTTCGGTTAATATTCTCGGAATGATTGGAATATCAAGTTTGTAAAGTTCGTGAGCAAGCCGGTAAATTAAAATTGCCATAAAGCCGGGGTATGCAAGAATTACTTCATCAATACTTTCTGCTGCCGGATCACCTTTGTAAATAGCTTCTCCATCATCCCAAAGCATGTCGTGTACGGCTGGTATTTTAGAAATGAATTGGTGAGCTGCCTTCTCAATTTCAATTTCGGTTTTATCGCTTACAATTTTTAGCAGTGAAATAACGTTTCTTTCGAGCAGCTGCAGCTTTGCAATTACATCCTTTGGTGAATAATAGACTTTATTCGAAAAATGCGGAAAGAGAAAATCTATAAGTTCATTTAAAAGCTCAATGGATTCTTTCTTTAATGATGCGTTGCATGTGTGCAATTCTCTTTTACTAAGCAGTTTGTCTGCAAACTCGGAATAAGGGGAATTATTCTTTTCATCAATATTCATTTTCTTACCCATAAAACACTTATAAATATGTTTCTTGAAATAAATTTAAAATCCGGCATCCAATCTATTAAATTATTTGCCAAATTTTCGTACTTACAATCTAAAGTAAAATTTCTTAATTTACATCTGCAAATTTAAGGTAATTAAACTTAGACATTTAATTAAATGTCAAATAAAATAATTTGAAGATTATAAAATATTATAAAAGGGTACTATGTTACGAAAAATTACCGCTATCGTGTTGATTCTTTTTGCATACACAAATGATATCATAAGTCAGCAAAGACAAGAATCCAGAAATAAGGGAGTAATATCCGGAAGAATATTAGACTTTAATGACAAAGCTCCTATCGAATACGCCAATATTATACTTTTTAATTCCAAAGACAGTTCTCAAGTTACAGGATTGGTTACAGATAAAAACGGCAGCTTTATTTTATCTGGTATTCCAGTTGGAAAATATTATCTTAATATTCAATTTATCGGTTACGAAAGAAGAAGAGTTAGAAACATATCTATAACACAATCAAAACCTGCTGTTGATATTGGAAATATTTATATAAAGGCTTCAGCAATAAATCTTCAAAACGTGGTCGTTGAGGGAACACGCTCTCCGGTTACTTACCAGATTGATAAAAAAGTTATCGATGTAAGTCAGATGCAAACGACAATATCCGGCAACGCTGCTGATGTGCTCGAAAATGTTCCTTCAATTAGTGTAGATATTGACGGCAACGTAAGCTTAAGGGGAAGTACAAACTTTACAGTACTAATAGATGATCGTCCTTCGGTAATGAGCGCTCAAGATGCTCTCCAACAAATACCGGCAAGCACCATAGAATCTATTGAAATAATTACTAATCCTTCGGCAAAGTATGATGCAGAAGGTAATGCCGGTATAATCAACATCAAAATGAAATTAAATAAGAATAGGGGAGTGAGTGGGATTGCTAATCTCAATGGCGGAGTAAATGATAAATACGGCGGAGATTTTCTTTTTGAATATCGTACATCAACTCTAAATTACAACTTCGGAATGGATTACAACCGCATGTTTTTTCTCGGAACAAGCAGAGAAACACGGCAATACGAGACCTCAAGCAATTCTTCATTTATAAATTCCAACGGCGATAGTGAAAGAGGAAGAATTGGTTTTGGCGTTCGCGGAGGTATTGATTTTAACCTTAGTGCGAATGATAAATTAAATATCGGTGGAAGGTACGGAAAAAGAAGTGGTCAGCGCAACTCAACATTAAATTATGCTCAGTGGTCAACTTCTGATCCTAATGTCTTAAATTATCTTAGTCGGGAAACTAGCGACAGATCAGGCTGGTACTATGCTTTTAATACAAATTACGCTCACAAATTTCCTTTAAAAGGTCATGAGATTTCAGGTGAATTTTTTATGAGCAAAAGCAATTCTACCGATCTTTCTTCATCTGTTGAGACAAACAATGCAGTTCAGTTTGAGGGAAAGAAAACTATCGAAAGCGGACCGTCGACAAGGTTCAGAGGGAAAATTGATTATACTTTACCGCTTGGAGAAAAAAGCCGTTTCGAAGCCGGTTCTCAGGGGCGGATGGAACTTTCTAATGATTCTAACGAACTCTTCGATTTTAATCCGGCAAATAATATTTATGAATTCCAATCTTTGTTCAGTCAAAATACAAAATCAAATATCAGTCAGCTTTCACTTTATTCAATTTATGCAAATGAGTTTGGCAATTTAAGAATTCAAGGTGGTATTAGATCAGAATACACATACCGGATAATTGAACTTGCCGGAACAAATCAAAAATTTTCAATCGACCAATGGGAAGTCTTTCCTTCCTTCCACACTTCATATAATTTCGGAATCGGTTCGCAGTTGATGGCAAGTTATACCAGAAGAATTGACAGACCGCGTGACTGGTTTCTTGAGCCGTTCTACACGTGGCAGGATGCAAATAATATCCGTCGTGGAAATCCCTCTTTGCAGCCGGAGTTAATTGACTCGTATGAGCTGGGTATTCAAACTATGCTTGGCGAAATTTCTTTCTCCAATGATTTTTATTATCGAGTGAACCATAACCGCATTGATGAGGTTGAATCTGTTTATTCAGAAAATGTAACACTGCATACCTTTGATAATGTAGGAACAGATTACTCATTTGGATCCGAGTTTATGTTCGTATCCGATCCGTTTAAATTCTGGAATGTAAATCTGATGGGTAATCTTTACGATTACCGGATTAAAGGTGTAATTAACAACCAGCCGTTCTATCAAAAGAATTTTAACTGGTCCCTCCGCCTAAATAACGGATTCAAGATTATGGAATCACTTCAAGTTCAATTGAATATGAGATACCATAGCCCCGAGGTTTCTGCTCAGGAAAGGGAAGAGGCTAATTTCTCAACGGATCTTTCAGTCAAAAAAGATTTTCTGGGAAAGAAGTTATCATTGACTCTTCAAGTTAGGGATTTGTTTAGAACCAGAAGGCATGAATCTACTACTACTGGTGTTGGATTTTATTCGTACAACTACCATGCTAATGAAGCACCGGTAATCATGCTTAACTTTAGATTTAATTTTAATAATTATAAAAGAGAAGAAGATCAGCAGAATGAAGATCAGCAAGGTTTTGAAAACGGGAATGAAGATTCCTGATTGAAATATAAAATTGGAATGATATAAAAAAAGGAAGCCAATCTAATGGCTTCCTTTTTTTTTGCAGAGAGTTTAGCAAGTTTTATTTTATTAGAATGCTTAATTCTTGGCGGATATTCTCAGACGGCAAATAAATTCTGGTTAAAGCAGTTTTGCCATCCCAAGACCATCTATCTGGATTTAAAACCATACCGTTTAATAATATTGATTTTGGCTGATGAGATGCATGCAATCTAATTTCGTATAAGCGGTTTTTCAACTGACCATTGAACTCTCCTTTAGTTGGACCTATTTTAATTTCATCTCCCGAAGAATTGTTGAAGTATAAAATCGGTGTCCAGGAATATTTTCCGTGCTGATAATCCATCGAAATGCCGTCATCTTCATAAAGATTAAAACTACCGTCTTTCTCTCCGTAAATGTTGATGAACAAAGTATCCAGCGATCCTTCATCAGAATATTCTCTTACCGGTTCTGTCGGAATTATTGAACCAGCTTTAACGAATAAGGGAATTTCATCAATAGAATATTTCTTTTGAATCATTCTGCCGCCATCAAATTTTTCTCCGGTGAAGTAGTCATACCATTCTCCGGGCGGAAGGTAAATATCTTTTTCATCATCATTTTTAGTAACCGGATCGACAAGAATTTCCGAGCCGAAGAAATATTCTCCCGAATGAGAGTATGCTTCGTTAAGCTCCGGATATTCAAGATAAAGAGGACGAACCAGCGGAAGAGCATCATCATAAGTAATTCTTGAAAAAGTATAAATGTAAGGCAGCAAACTATAACGCAGCCGAAAATATTTCTTTACAACATCAATTCCTTTCTGTCCGTAAGTCCATGGCATCCGGAGATTTCCGTCTTCAGGATTTTCGAATGCGCTGTGCAGCCGCAGTATTGGACTGAAAGCGCCAAACTCAACCCAGCGTGCGTAAAGATCAAACGGAATTTTCTTTCCAAGGAATCCGCCGATATCATGTGTTATGTAAGGCGTAAGTGTATTTCCGCCTCTTGCCGTAAAAGGAATTTCATAGTTAAGTACTGCCCATTCCGAGTGAGTATCACCGGTAAAGAATCCGGGGTAACGATGGTTTCCCCAGCCACCATAGCGGCTGAAAACGAATCCGCGTTTTTCTGTCAACTCTTTTGTAAAATCATAAAAGACTCTGTTTGTCCAAAGCTGGCTGTTTAATCCCGGCATTTCACATGAGCCGCTGCCGCCGTCAATCCACCAGAAATCGACGCCTTCTTTTATAATCGGATCATGAAGTACTTTCATAAAAACTTCTGCCTGATGTTTGTCCGCAAGGTTAAACCGTATTCCTTGTTGTGGAACGGCATCTGCAATTTCGACAGGCAACTTAGTAATTCCACCGTTGCCACCCCAATCGTTTACACGGAGAGTGATTAGGATTTTATCGCCTGGCTTTGCAAAGGAAGAAATGTTCGTAAAAGTAAGAGAGTTGTAAACACTATTATCAGGTTTCCTTCCGAAGTGCGAAACTTTTTCTCCGTTAATGAATAAGTCATATTCATCATCCACTCCGCCGAAAATTAAATACAGCGAATCGGCAGCTTCACTCTGTGGAATCAAAACAGACTTGCGGTACCAAGCATAGCCGTCATAATTTGGATAACCTTGACTTTCCCATTGTTCGCCGGCATGGATTGTTTTCCAGTTCTCATCATCAAAGTTTATTGCATACCACTTTTCAGATTCACCAACATTGTCAGGATCAAGTTTGAACTTCCAATTTTTCTCAATATCCATTTTAAATTTCGGAGGCACTGCGGGTATCATATCTAAATCTTTTCGGATTTCTGCCGCATGGCTGTCATTGTCCGAAAGAACGCTTTCATGTCCATAGCCCGGATGATCGTTAACGGAAATTTTGATACCATTCTGATGAGCCCAATCTAAAAATTCTTTTGGATGCGGAAAGATTGGGCTCCAGTCATAACCGCCTGCCCAACCGTATTTATGCCATCCAAAATCAAGTACCATTACGTCAAGTGGAATTCCAAGATGTCTGAACCGCAATATTTCTTCTTTTAGATTTTCGTCCGTGAAAGTATAATCCTTGACGAGATCCGAGTTAGGCAGATATTCAAAATTTAAATCCGTTATCCATGAACCGAAAACATACCTCGGCACCATCGGAATTTTACCGCAAAGCTCAGAATATTCATTAAGAACGTGTTTGTAGTTTTGCCCGTACTCAAAGAAATATAAATCCTGATCATTCAAATCTTCCCTTGGTTTTATCCATGAAATTTTTTTATCCCGCACTGGTGAACGGCTGTCGTCAAGAACAAAATAGCCGCTTCTGCTTAAAAGTCCCGGTGTAAACGGCGGCAATTTATCCGTGCTTATTCCATCAAGCGAACGGTAAATTCCTCCAAGATTTTCTTTATCTGAATCGCCGGGGGACCATGAGTGCTTAACTCCAAAATTATTCCAAACGACTTTCAAATTATCATTTGTGAATTTTCCGGAATCCAACCGGTAATTAAGCGAAATGCTGTCTGACTTTACCTCAAGCCATCCATCCTTTTCCTCAACTTTAATATTAACCGGCTTCCAGTTTCTTTTCTGAACTACAACAGTGGGCTCATCAACAAATTTTCCAAGTGAAGAAAATTCCATTCGAAGTAGAGTCGGTGTTAGAAATTGAAACCTTGCATCTTTGCAGATGATAGAATTTCCTTCTTCAATAAAATCTTTTTCAGGTTTATTTTGGGAAATAATAATTGGGGAAAATATTAGGATAATCAAAAATAATAATAGAATAGATTGCTTCACGTTTACCTCCGAATAAAAATTTAATTAAAGTAATTTAATCAATTTCATTCTAAACTCCGTTTGTCATTTTTTACTTGCTTGCCTACTTGCAAAAACGGATTTTTAATTACAAAAATCTCCTGTATCTTAAATTGATTTCAACTGAATGCTTGGATAAACGAGAGGTATTAAAATGGAAAATCTTGAATATGTGAATTTGCGAAGCCAGCTAAATGAAAGGCGGATTAGGTTAAATAAAGCTATTGAAGTATCAATACAGCCGCAGCATCTTGTTTCACTGCTTCAAAAAGTAGACTCAGCACTTGAAAAAATGGATAATGGAACTTACGGTATTTGCGAAATCTGTCATGAACCTATTGAAAAAGAATGGCTCGCTTCCGATCCACTGGCAAATTTTTGCCTGGCTCATCTCAGCGAAAATGAGCAAAAGCTTTTAGAACAAGATTTAAATCTTGCGGCAAAAATTCAATCAGCACTGCTGCCTAAAAATAATTTCGGCTCGTTTGGTTATGAAGTTAGCTACCATTATCAGCCGGCAGGACCTGTAAGCGGAGACTACTGCGATATAATGATTAACGAAAATGATGAAAGCATACTATTTATAATCGGCGATATAACCGGTAAGGGAATAGCTGCTTCTATGCTAATGACACAGTTACATGCTTTTGTTCATAGCATGATTGGATTAAATCTTTCGGCTCACGTGTTGATTGAGCGTGTTAACAGATTGTTTTGCGAGAGTTCTCTTTATTCACACTTTGTAACTATGGTATGTGGAAGAGCATATAAAAATGGAATGGTAGAAATTTGTAATGCCGGACATTGTCTTCCGGTTCTTATTAAGAAAAATGAAATTATTAATTTGGATTCCAACGGCATGCCGGTAGGTTTATTTCAAACCGGGACTTATTTCTCAAATCAACTTAAGCTTGAAAAAGATGAAACGATTTTATTGTATACCGATGGACTTTCGGAAGCTAATTTTGGTTCTGAAGAATATGGAACCGACAGAATAAATATTGTCGCTTCAAAAAATTTTAGTAAGAGCCCGAATGATTTGATAAATACCTTTTTATCGGATATTTCGTCCTTCACAAAAAATTCACATTTGAGAGATGATTTAACAATGCTCGCAATAAGAAGAAGTTGATAACCTGGAATCTTATCTGTAATCGGCAGAAGACTATAATAATCAAAAATCTGATCCCTGTTTAGCAAGAATCAGATTTTTGAATTTCGTAAGCAATTCAATTTATTGGAATTTTATTCCTTGGGTTTTACCGGAACAAATTTTTTCTTCTTCAGTTTCGGTCTTCTTTTGCCATGGCTTCCAAGAAATATTTTTCCTTTTTTTGATTTCTTATCTCCTTTACCCATATCAACTCCGAATAAATATTTTACTAAAATTGAACTTTCTTCTGGAATCTGTTTGCGTATTCAAGAACCAATGCACTGGCGATAAAGATTGAAGAATAAGTACCAGTAATTGTTCCGAAGAAAAGTGTAAATGAAAACGCGCGAAGAACTTCGCCGCCGAAAATGAGCAATACCAGAACAGCTAAAAGAACCGTGCCTGCTGTTAATATTGTTCTGCTCATTGTTCTATTTACACTTTGGTTTATTAATTCTTCAAGATCCATCGTCTTATGGATTTTTAAATTCTCTCTAACTCTGTCGAACACGATAACCGTATCGTTAACGGAGTAACCAATAAGAGTCAAGAATGCCGCAACTACAGTCAAATCAATTTCAAGATTTAATCCGGGAATAACACCATAAAGTGCGGCATACAGTCCTATGGTGATTAGAACATCGTGGAAAAGTGCCACAACGGCTCCCAACGCAAAAATAAATTTGAATCTGAAAGCAAGGTAAATTAAAATTCCTAACAGCGAAAGGAATATTGCAATTATCGCATTTGTCTTTAATTCATTTCCGACTTTGGGACCGACGTGATCTTCTTTTATTATCTTGAAAGGATTATCGCTTACTTTCTTAGACAGGTTTTCTTTTAGCCAGTCTGCAATCGCTACTCTAACTACCATTTGAGTATTGGTCGGTTCTTCAGATACTTTGCCGGTTTGAAATCCCGCAACATATAACTTTGATACCAAAAGGTTGGTTGTGTCTGGGTTTGGTAATTGGTAAGTAACAGATGAAGCGGTTGTATCAATTACCTTTGCATCTAAGCCGGGATAGATTTTTTGAATAGCAGCATTTATATGATCAACAACTCTGGGAATCAAATTGTGCGGAAGCTGCTGCAATTCTGTTCTTGCAAGAACACCGGTCTCACCGCCGAATGTTTTAAGCTCTACATTTCCCAAGCCAATATTAGAAACATAGCTTCGAATGGTGCTAACATTTACCGGCTTCTGGAATTCGAGCACGATTTCAGTTCCACCCTTGAAATCAATACCAAAATGTAAGCCGCGGACGAATACCGTAATCCAGCCAATTAGAAATAAGCTTAACGAAACAGCATAAAAAATTCTTCTTTTGCCTAACCAGTCTATGTGAATATTTTCGAAAATTCGCATTTATAAATTCCTTCTTGAAAATCTTCAGTTTCTTGAAAAATGAAGATTAATGAAAAATTATCCTAGTGAAATTTTAATTCCTTTTTGAACCATGTAATCAAAAACTACACGGGCAATAACAAGAGCACTAAATAAGCTGGCAACCAAACCGATCATCAGCGTTAAGGCAAATCCTTGAACCGGACCGGTACCAAATTGGTAAAGGATAAGACCGGTTATAAAGGTTGTAATGTTTGAGTCTATAATTGCCGAGTACGCTTTGGAGAAGCCGCTGTCTACCGATGCTTTTAGAGTTTTTCCAGTCTCCATCTCTTCACGGATACGTTCGTATATAAGAACGTTCGCATCCACCGCCATACCAATTGTTAAGATTATACCGGCAATACCCGGAAGCGTTAGCGTTGCATTAAATCCGGCAAGAGCTCCAAGTATAAAAAGAATGGTAAAGATCAGCGATGCTGCTGCAATTGTTCCGGCTCTTTGATAATAAATTATCATAAAGAAGCTTACAACTAAAAATCCGAGTAAGGTAGAATTGAAGCCGTCGTTAATTGAATCCTGACCAAGTGATGGTCCAACTGTCCTTTCTTCAATAATATCAACCGGTGCAGGTAAGGCACCTGCTTTAAGTACAATTGCTAATAGCTGTGCTTCTTCAAGATTAGCCATACCGTTTATTTGTGAACGTCCGCCGGGAATTTTTCCCTGTACTACCGGTGCAGAGTAAACAACACCGTCAAGTACAATTGCAATTCTTTTTCCGACATTAGCGCCTGTAATTCTTGCCCAGTCAGCCGCGCCTTCGGAATTCATTTCCATGTTTACTACCGGTGCATTTGTCTCCGGATCAATTGACGCGGTTGCATTTGTAACTACTCCTCCTGTAAGTTCAGGAGTTTTATCTACACAGTACATTCTGTAATAATTCTCTCCGTTTTGTACTACTTCGGGTTTTGCCGAAAATACAAATTGACAATTATCCGGAATTACATTTTGAACGTCAGGTCTGTTCAACCATAATTTTATTTTGTCTCTATCTTCTGCTTTTACGAAGGCATCGGCTGTTTGAGATCTCTGATCTAGTATTGCTACTGAGAAGAAAGGATGCTTCTTTGCAAATTCCGCAGCAGACATATTTTGCGGATTGGTTGTGTCTTGCTTAGCAGAGGGCTTTTCCGAATTCTTTGCAACCGACGCAGAATCTGTTGAGGCAGAATCGACCGAAACATTTCCTGCAAGGACATCATCAATTTTCTTCATAACAGAAATTGTGAATTGAGGATCTTTTACCAGCTTGAACTCAAGTAAGGCAGTTCCCTGTAAAAGCTGTTTTGCTTCCTCTTCTCTTGCAATACCGGGAAGCTCTACAATTATTCTTCTGCTTCCTTCTCGTTGAATAGTAGGTTCTGAAACGCCGTATTGGTCAACTCTGTTCCTAATAATTTCCATAGCTCTTGAAACAGCATCATTGGCGCTCTTATTTAAGTCGCTTATTATCTGACTATCGTCTTCTCTTATATTTCCATAATATCTGCTTAATCTGATTCCTCTGGCTTCGAGCTTTTGAGCAACGAGATCAACAATAGAAGCATCTGAAGTTGAAGCTTCCTTTTCAGCTTCCGCAAGAACCTGTTTGAAAGTATCATCCGGATTTTTTGCCAGCTTCTCAAGTAGTTTGCCTGTGTTTACTTCAAGAACTACCCGCATACCGCCTTGCAAATCCAAACCAAGCTTAAGGCTTTTCAATTTATCTTTGTTGATTGAAGGGTCAGTTGCTTTTATGCTGTCTTCGATAGCTTTTAGTCTGGTATCAACAGCATCGTTTGAAATATTTGGATCTGCCTTTTCAATTTGAATCCTCTTTTGCGCTAATATCTCATCTATCTTTTTATTGTTTTGATAATTGAGATAAGTTGGATATAAAAGGTAAATTGAAAGCACGACCGCAGCGACGATTAGAATTATCCGAAATCTGAGTTCTTTCATATTTGGTTTATACTTCTAAATGAATTTTGAAAAATTAAAAAACAAAATTACCAGTAAAGGGGTATAAAGTCAATAAAAATTGCCATGTAAAACCAACTAATTACCCTTATTTTTATTCACAAATGATATTTCTTTTGCTGACTGCTGAGTTATTAAATTATTTGCTTATGGTATTAATGGTAGTGGAATAATAAAAACTGAATGTCATTACTCCAAGTTGGAAATTATATAAAGTTGAAATTTAAACAATAGAAATAATCCCTTTTACCAGCCTTTCAAATTTATCCTTTACCCGGTTAGCAGTTTCAGTAACCTCTTGATGATCGAGCTTTCTTCCGGAGATTCCGGCTGCGTAATTTGTAATGCACGAAATTGATGAAACTTCCATTCCAAGGTAACCTGCAAATACGGCTTCATGCACTGTGGACATCCCGATTGCATCACCGCCGAATTTCCTCATCATCATTATCTCTGCCGGTGTTTCGTAACTCGGACCTTTTGTGTACCAGTATATTCCTTCCCACAAATTAATTTTTTCTTCAAGAGATGTATGCTTAATTATTTCATTAAAAGATGATGAAGGGAAATTATAAAAATTGTTTTTGCCTTTTTCTGAAGCAAGTCCGATTAAGTCAGTTAATTCTTTCTTAACTGATATTCCGTTGAATGAAGAAGCAAGCATTAAATCTCCGGGTTCAAACATAGGATTAATTCCGCCGGCAGCATTTGTAAGAAGAATTTTCCTGCAGCCCAATTTATATGAAATGAATACCGGTAGAATGCACTGCGAAAGAAGATAACCCTCATAAAAATGTATTCTGCCCTGGAAGATTAATAATTTCTTTCCTGCAGATTCGGCAAAATGTATTTTGCCTTCGTGGCTTTGTATTGTAGATGGAGGATATCCCGGCAGGCTTGAAGTTGAAAACGATTTAATTAATTTCAGGTTTTTTACAAAGTCGCCTAATCCGCTTCCGAGGACAATTGCTAAATATGGCTCCTCAGATATTTCACTCCTTAACTGCTCAATCAATTCTTTATATTTAAAATTTAGATCAATCATTTCATATTATCATTTTTATTCTTGCCTACTAACAGATCGGACTCTTAATCTTAATCATAATCTTTCTCTTACTCGCATCCGTTCCGTTTAGAATAAGAAAGAATTCTTTTGCAATTAGAAAAATAAATTATCTTACAAAAATTCCTGCTAAAGTAGCAGTCATTAAAGTTGCAAGTGCGCCGCCTAAAACTGCCTTAAGTCCGAAAGCGGCAATATCTTTTTTTCTGTTCGGTGCCATAGGACTGATGCCGCCAATCTGGATTGCAATTGAAGAAAAATTTGCAAAGCCGCAGATTGCGTATGTTGCCATTGTAATTCCTTTTTCGCTTATCTGTCCGAGCTTAATCATGTTTGATAGGTCAACATAAGCGACGAACTCATTCAGTACAGTTTTGGTACCGATCAAGCTGCCGAATTGGAATGCATCTTTAGCCGGCACTCCAATTCCGATTGCGAGATATTTTAGGATTACTCCGAAAATCAACTGCATCGAAAGCGGCTGTCCGAAAGTTGTTTGAAGATATCCGTTAACTCCCAAAGTATTCCCTGCCCAAAGAAGAATGTAATTGAACATCGCAATTAATGCGATGAACGCAATAAGCATTCCGGCAACGTTAATTGCAAGCTGAAGTCCTTCGGAAGCACCGGTAGCGGTTGCTTCAATAGCATTGGAAGCTGTTTTACCGACATCAATCTTTACTGTTCCTTTTGTTACTGATTCTTCAACTTCGGGATAAAGAATTTTTGCAATAATCAGCGAAGCCGGCGCTGCCATTGTACTTGCAGCTAAAAGATCAACTGCAAACTTTAACTGCGCAACCTGAAGCGGCATCTTGGTAGCTGCAGCATAAGCCTGTCCCAGCAATTGGCTGT
This sequence comes from Bacteroidota bacterium, assembly GCA_021815405.1. Lineage (GTDB taxonomy): Bacteria > Bacteroidota > Ignavibacteria > Ignavibacteriales > Ignavibacteriaceae > FEN-1297. Next base: position 168,019 of record JAKAGV010000006.1, on the reverse strand, counting down.
AGCTTGCAATTAATGCCGCAGAAATAGTTGCCATCCCTCCGATCATTATTGTCAACAATTCTGATTGTGTCATCTTTGCAATATACGGTCGTACAAGAAGCGGCGCTTCCGTCTGTCCGAAAAAAATATTGGCTGTATTTGATAAAGTTTCGGCACCGCTTGTCTTTAAAAGCTTGGACATAACGTACGCCATCATTTTTACAATGAACTGAAGTATTCCAAAATAATAAAGCAGCGCTGAAAGAGTTGAGACAAAAATTATTGTCGGCAATACCTGGAATGCAAAGAAGAAGCCCAAACTGCTGCTGCTCGTGCTATCGGCTAAATTGCCGAAGACAAATTTGCTGCCTTCAATTGTAAATCCTAAAACCGCAACAACAGCTTGACCAAGCCAGTTAACAACATCCTTAACCCAACCTAATGGGAAGAACCACGCGCGGAGAGCTTCACCATGAATTATAAAGACAGCGATGACAAACTGAATTAACAGTCCTACGCCGACCATCCGCCAGTCAATTTTTCTCTTGTTATTTGAGAATAGGAATGCAATGCCTATTATTAAAATCAATCCAAGTAAGCCCCTGATTATTGTAATAAAATCCATTGGTTACCCTTAATCTTCTTTTGGAATATAATGACATTTTCTGCAGCGTGCTTCATAAATATCTGAAGCGCCGACAACAACTCTTTCGGATGAGGCTGTTTTTCTTTGCGTTTTGTCGGCAGGATTTCCGCACACAACGCAAATTGCCAAAGTTTTTGTAATGTATTCGGCAATTGCAAGAAGCTGCGGCATAGGCTCAAATGGTACTCCCCGGTAATCTTGATCGAGCCCGGCAACTATAATTCGCTTGCCTTGGCTTGCAAGCTTATTACAGACATCAACAACATCAATAGAAAAAAATTGTGCTTCATCTATTCCGATTACTTCTGCGTCTTTTGCATAAAGAAAAATTTCATTTATGTCGTCAATTAAAATTGAAGGAAGCGACTGCTCACTGTGGGATACGATATCAGAGATTGAATATCTGTTGTCGATCCGAGGCTTGAATATCTGCACTTTCTGTTTTGCTATTTTTGCTCTTCGCAGTCTTCGGATTAGCTCTTCAGTTTTTCCGCTGAACATGCAGCCGGCAATTACTTCAATCCAACCGATATTTTTCGGAATTAGGTGAGGTGCTCTATCCATCATAATTTTTTCTCTCTCTTTATTTTAATTCTTTATCTCCGAAAGGGTAGGGAAGAAGCTGTGAAAGCTTCATCGTCTTTAATTCCATTTTATGATTTACCATAACGACATCAATATCTCCGCAGAGGTCGAGCATTACTTGTCTGCATGAGCCGCACGGCGGACAAAACTCCGGCGCGTCGCTTGCAATAGCTATCGCCTTGAATTTCCTTTCGCCTTCAGAATAAGCTTTGAAGACGGCAGTCCGCTCGGCGCAAATAGTAAGGCTGTATGATGAAGTTTCAATGTTTCCGCCGAGGTAAACTTTTCCTTCTTCAGTAAGAAGAGCAGCCCCTACATGGAAATTTGAGTAAGGAGGATGTGAAACCGATTTTGCTTTTATTGCTTTGTCTGCAAGCTCTTTATATTCCATTAAAAACTTTTTACCCGTTATTTGTTTTCAAAAATATATTTTTAGGAATTGAAATCAAAAGTCTTTATTGTTTTTTATTCTTTAATTTAAGATTCACTTTTACATTTTGAAAATTTCTGTTGAAAGAAATCTTGAAAATTTAATTGGCTTTTGATTCCTTAAATGAGATGGTAATATTTTTATAGGAAAGGAGGGTCGGTTAGAATTAAAATCAAACAAGATCATTTTGAATATTGCATTTTTAGAATATTTTCGACTATTCATCCTTCAAATTTTACTATTTACGTTAATAAGTCTACTAAATATGTAAACAAGTCTACTTAAGTAGAAAAATTTACTATTCATGTCGTTAAATTTATTTCCATTCATCTTTCTTATAAAAAGCTCCGATAAAATTAACAGCAAGCAGCAGTTCGTAAAATATCTGCAGAGGAATAATTTCTAAAAAAGAAAATTTATAACCGAACTTCTTTTGTTCAATTAAAATTATAAAAACGTCTGCTGCTAATTTTATAATTATTGGAAATAAGAAAATACTATCCATTGGCATCAACAACGGAGAAAACAACATTACTAAATTAAGCAGATGCCAAAAGCCTAAAATGAATTGATGTCTCTTCAAATAAAATAAAGATGTTTTAGTATGCCGCGAACGCTGAGATAAATATTCTTTCAATGTTTTTTTAGTTGAAGAAAACACAAAAGCTTGTTTATCAAGTATGGTTCCGATTTTCATTTTATATCTTACAGCTTCGCGAAGAAGTAAGTCGTCGTCGCCGCTTAAAGTCTCGGTCGTATTTGAAAAGCCTTTTATGGTATCAAAAGCAGATTTTCTGAATCCGAAATTTCTTGCCGCCGCCGAATAAGGCATTTTTAACTTAGCAGAAGCAAACATTAAGATCGAACTTCTTAAATTTTCAAAACAAGCAATTTTATTTGTCAAAGAATTTTCCGTACTAAATGGCGCAGGACCGAAAATAAAATCATATCCTTCGGCAAACTTGCTTGAATAAATTTTTAACCATTCTTTCGGAAGCTGACAATCGGCGTCGGTAATTAAGATGAACGAATTAGCTGCTTTACTTATTCCGATTGTTAAAGCGCCTTTCTTAGCCGGTAAAGTTTTATTTCGAACTTGATAGACATGAAAATTTTCAAGTCCTTTAGTCATTTCAATTGCCGTTTGATAAGTGCCGTCTGTCGATTCATCATCAACAAGAATTACTTCGAAATTTTCTCTGCAATAATCCAGCTCTTTTATAGAAACTATGAGTTTCTCCAGATTATGAGCTTCATTTTTTGCAGCAATTACAATTGAAATTTTATTCTTAACATTTGAATTCGGAACTGAATCCTGTATGCTAAGTGAGATTAGAATAATTAAGTTCAGTGTTAAAAAGATTGCCGTTAAAATTGGGATTACTATCAAAATTAAAATTGTAGTTTAGTTTTCCTCATCAAGCAGCCAGCCTTCTGCCGAATCCGGGCTAATATCCGAAATAAATCGTGAAGGCTTGGATAAAGTCGTTCCTGCTTCTCTATCAAAAATATTCATAGGATAAGTGAGAAATAAATTTTGTTTTGCTCTTGTAGAAGCTACGTACATCAGACGGCGTTCCTCTTCCAGCGTTTCAAGTTTATCTGCCGACCTGCTGGAAGGGAAGAAGCCTTCTACCATGTGAATTATAAAAACAGTATGCCATTCCAAACCTTTTGCAGAATGGATAGTTGAAAGCGTTACAAACTCATTCTCCTTATCCTCGGCGCCAATATCAATCACGCTGTCGATGAGCGGTTCAATTGCCATATCCGCAAGCAAGCTGTCTAGAGATTTATAATTTTCGGTAATGTTCAAAAATATATCAAGGTCCTTCTTCCGCTTGTTGAAGTCGTCGTATTTATCTTTAAATAGCGGGTAATAATAATCCATTACAATCTGCGCTTTCTCAGAAGGCAGAGATTTTTCAGTATGAATTTTATAAAGAAGCTGGAATAGAGCCGCAACTTTATCACTCTTGAACGAAGTTATATGTTCCGGGTTTGCTTTGATGGTTAATCTTGCAGTTGCAAGTTCATCAAGAATTTTTTGCGCCGTTTTCGGACCAACTCCTTCATGCAGAAGCAGAACCCGGTACCAGCTAACAACATCTTTAGGATTAGCGGCGATTCTTAAAAAAGCAAGTACATCTTTTACATGCGCAGTCTCTATAAACTTCATTCCGCCGAATTTTTGAAATGGTATGTTTGCCTTCGCTAATTCAATTTCCAGATCAAATGAAAAGAAAGAAGAACGGAAAAGAACCGCAATGTCGTTAAGCGGAACTCCTTCTTCCCTTAAATCTAAAATCTTCTCAACAATAAACTTAGATTGAAGATTCTCGTTTGATGCTGCAATAATTACCGGAAGCTCACCGCCTGATTTGTGTGTGTAAAGATTTTTCGGATACTTCTCAATCGCTCTTTCAATAATCTGGTTTGTAAAATTCAAGACAGGCTGAACGCTGCGGTAATTTTCTTCAAGCTTAATTATTTTGACATCCTTAAACAATTTCGGGAAGTCCATTATATTCTTAAAGTTTGCGCCGCGGAAAGAATATATTGACTGCGAATCATCTCCGACAACCATTATGTTGTTGTTTATCTGAGTTAAACCTTTTACAATTTCTGCCTGAAGTTTGTTTGTATCCTGGTATTCATCAACCATAACAAATTTTATGGATGACAAGAAAGACTTTGCAGCTGCTCCGAAATCGAGCAGGAAATTTCTTAAATAAACGAGCAGATCATCGTAATCCAATAAATTGTTCTTATGTTTATAACTTGTATAAACTCGTTGGATGTCAAGAATCTTATCAAGCTGTTCTACAAAGTGAGGGTAATCGGCTTCAATAATTTCTTCAACTTTTCTTTCGGTATTAACACTTAGGCTAAAAACTTTTTCAAGTGTCTGTTTGTTCGGAAATCTTTTTTCTTTTGTAATAAAGCCAGCCTGGGAGCGGATTAAGTTTATAACATCTTCGCAGTCACTCTGATCAAGAATTGTAAAAGAAGAATCCAATCCCGCAGCTTTTGCGTATCTTCGTAGTGTTAAATTTGCGAACGAATGGAAAGTACCGCCGTTAACTTTTGAGCATCTATTATCCAGAAGAATTGAAGCGCGGTTCATCATTTCGTTGGCAGCTTTTCTAGTAAAAGTTAAAAGCAGGATTGATTTCGGATCGTAGCCGAGTTCAACTAATCTGGATACTCTGTACACAAGTGTTCTTGTCTTGCCGGTTCCAGCACCTGCAATAATTAAATAGGCGCCATCCAAAGCCGAAACAACTTCGAACTGAGCCGGATTTAATTCATTTTTATAATTTATTACAAATCTTGATTCATCAACCGCAGGTTTTAACGCAGTCGTGTCTTTGAATCTTTTAAGTGTGTATTTCTTCTGGATCATCAAATTTTATAATTCTCTTGATTTCAAAGATATAAATGAAATAATTAAAATGATAGAATACGAATCGTAAACGCTGTTAATTTTGCTTATACAAAATAATTTTCTATCTTTAACCGCAGGTCTAAATAAGATTTCAAAATAAATATATTCCTCTTATTTTTCGATTATAAAAGTAACTTTTTGAATTAAAAAGTTTATATGTTCACAAAGAAAATTGAGAACTGGAATCTGTATAAAGTATGATTGGTTCAAGTATAAAAAACGAAAAATAAAGAGAAAATGTTTAATTATTCTGTTTTATTGCATTAACTTAGATTGCTATTTCTTATTGAGAATCACAATTAAAGAATTTTGTTGAATCAAAATCCCTAATTGTGTTTCAAATAAATGTATTTTATTGCAAATAAAGTGAAATTACTAGTGTTGATTAGGGGAAATAGTATTTATATATTATAAGTAAGAATTTATACCGGGTTTTAAGCGGTGTAGATTTTAAAAGTGAAATAAGGATAAAATTTATGGATGGAAATTTTTCAGATAGGCTCCAGGATGTAATCAGATTAAGCCGGGAAGAAGCCCTTCGGCTTGGACATGATTATATTGGTACCGAGCACCTTTTACTTGGAATTATTCGCGAAGGTCAAGGTGTTGCTGTTAGAATTTTACGGAACCTTGACTGCGATTTGATGAAATTGAAAAAGGCAATTGAAGACACGGTAAGAACTTCAGGCGGAACACTTACTATCGGAAATATTCCGCTTACCAAGCAAGCTGAAAAGGTTTTAAAGATTACGCAAATTGAGTCTAAAATTTATAAGGCTGATGTTATCGGAACTGAGCATCTTCTTCTTTCTTTGCTGCGGGATGAAGATAATATTGCTACGCAAATCTTACATCAGTTCAATGTTACATACGATTCAGCCCGAGCCGAGCTCAATGCTATGTTAAGCAGTAAGAATCCGAAAGATGCAGGCGCAACTGTACCGCCACCGGATAAAAAGATTGAGCGGACGAAAACTCCGGTGCTTGATAATTTTGGTCGCGATCTTACAAAGCTGGCAATAGAAGATAAGCTTGATCCGGTTGTCGGTCGTGAAAAAGAAATTGAAAGAGTTGCTCAGGTATTAAGCCGCAGGAAGAAAAATAATCCGGTTTTGATTGGTGAACCTGGAGTTGGAAAAACTGCAATTGCCGAAGGACTCGCACTTAAAATTGTTCAGAAGAAAGTGCCGAGAATTTTGCAGGACAAACGTGTTGTTACTCTTGATCTAGCCGGTTTAGTTGCCGGTACAAAATATCGAGGTCAGTTTGAAGAAAGAATGAAAGCTTTGATGAACGAGCTTGAAAAAGCCAAAGATGTAATTCTTTTTATCGATGAGCTTCACACAATCGTTGGTGCCGGCGGTGCATCAGGTTCGCTGGATGCATCAAACATGTTTAAGCCTGCCTTAGCTCGCGGAGATATTCAATGTATCGGTGCTACTACGTTGGATGAGTATCGCAAATACATTGAAACAGACGGAGCACTTGACAGACGATTCCAGAAAGTTATGGTTGAGCCGCCGAGTTATGAAGAGACTTTGCAGATTCTTAACAACATCAAATTTAAATATGAAGAACATCATCATGTAAGATATACCAAGGATGCAATTGATTCTGCAGTCAAGTTAAGCAACCGTTACATTACCGACCGTCATTTACCTGATAAAGCGATTGACGTAATAGACGAAGCCGGTTCAAGAGTTCATATGGGGAATTTTGAAGTTCCGCAGGAAGTACTTGAACTTGAAGGCGAGATTGAAAAAGTCAGACAGGAAAAAGCTACGGTTGTTAAACGCCAGGACTATGAAGAAGCCGCCCGTTTAAGGGACAAAGAGCGTAATCTTCAATCTGATCTTGAAATTGCAAAACGCGAATGGGAAGCCAAAACCCGCGACATCGTTCATGATGTAACCGAAGAAGATATTGCTACTGTTGTTGCAATGATGACCGGCATTCCTGTGAATCGTGTTGCACAAACGGAATCTGAAAAGCTGTTGAAGATGGAATCGGCTTTGAAGAATTACATAGTCGGGCAGGATGAAGCAGTTTCTAAATTAACAAAAGCGATTAGAAGAACGAGAGCGGGATTGAAAAATCCAAACAGACCGATTGGAAGCTTTATCTTCCTAGGTCCGACCGGTGTTGGTAAAACCGAACTGTGTAAGGTCCTTGCTAAATATTTATTTGACTCGGACAATGCTTTAATTAGAATTGACATGAGCGAGTACATGGAGAAGTTTTCGCTTTCACGGCTTGTTGGAGCTCCTCCCGGATATGTCGGCTACGAAGAAGGCGGACAGTTGACCGAAAAGGTAAGACGCAGACCATATTCGGTTGTTCTTTTTGATGAAATCGAAAAAGCTCATCCGGATATATTCAGCATTCTGCTCCAGGTTCTTGACGACGGTCAATTAACAGACAGCTTAGGTAGAAAAGTTGATTTCAAGAATACGATTATCATAATGACGACAAACGTCGGGGCAAGAGATATTAAGAATATCGGCTCATTTGGATTCGGCAGCGAAAAAGCCGAAGATAAATACGCTACTTTGAAGAACACAGTAGAAGATGCAATGAAGAAGCTCTTTAATCCGGAGTTCTTAAACAGGGTAGATGAGACAATCGTTTTCAGAAGTCTTGAGAAAGAAGATATTCTGAAAATTATCGATATCGAGTTGAAAGATATTTATAAAAATATCCATGAGAACAAGATGGAACTCGCACTTGATGATTCAGCCAAGAACTTTCTTGTAGAAAAAGGTTTCGATCCTAAGTTCGGTGCTAGACCATTGAGGCGTGCTATCCAAAAGTATGTTGAAGATCCGCTTGCTGAAGAAATTCTCAGAGGTACTTTCAAAGATGGTACAAAAATTATTGCAAAGCACTTTGAAAATGCCGAAGAATTAATCTTTCTTGAAGATGATGCAGCAGCGCATCCTGCTCATGAAGAGGAAAAAAGTGACACTGGAGAAGTAAAGTAATCATCTTCTGTGCTTTTGACAACTCAGCATTTTATAAAAAGCGTCCTGGCTTTCAGGACGCTTTTTTTATGCTTAATTTTGAACCGGCTTTTAGAAGAATATTTTGCGGAGGCTGAAATGAAAGTATTATCTGAACCAGAGATAAAGGAGCATTTAAAGGAGTCTACCGGCTGGAGTTTCAAGAACAACAGCATTAACAAAGATTTTCAACTAAAGGATTTTAAGGAAGCGCTTCAGTTTGTAAATAAAATAGGTAATGAAGCAGAAAAGATGGATCATCATCCGGATATATTGCTGCATTCATGGAATAAAGTGAGCGTTTCAATTTCAACGCACAGTGCCGGCGGTGTTACGGAGAATGATTTCAAACTTGCAAAGGCGATTGACTGGGTCTCTAAATGAAAAATCGTCTCGAAGGTCTTCTTGCTTTATTTGAAAAGGATCCAAAAGATACTTTTACTGCTTATGGTATTTCGCTTGAATATCTTTCTTTGAAAAATTACGCCGAAGCAGAAAAGTATTTGAAGTTGACGCTTGAAAATGACTCCGGTTATGTTCCGGCTTATATGCAGTATGCGCAGTTTAAAGAAAAATTAAATCAGATTGACGAGGCAAAAGAATTTTATCGTCAAGGAATAATTAAAGCAAAAGAGGCAGGCGATAAAAAATCCGCTGCAGAAATGGAAGAATTCTTAGATGAACTTGAGTGAAAAAGAAATAATAGAAATCTTTAAAAAGACCGGCGCACTGCTGGAAGGACATTTCCTTCTTACGTCAGGCAGGCACAGCAACGTTTATTTCCAGTGTGCGAAGGTACTTCAATATCCGGAGTACATGGAAAAAATATGCGCAAACATTGCGGCACATTTTAGAAGCAGCAAAATTGATACTGTAATTTCACCGGCAATCGGCGGCATTATTGTGGGACAGGAGGTTGCAAGACAGTTAAATAAGCGTTCAATCTTTGCAGAAAGGGAAGACAAGGTTCTTACGTTAAGAAGAGGCTTTTCAATTGAGCCGGGAGAAAAAATCTTAGTCTGTGAAGATGTTGTAACTACAGGCGGTTCGGTGTTTGAAGTAATTGAGATTGTAAAAAGTCTTGGCGGTGAAGTTGTCGGAGTCGGCTGTATAGTAGATAGAAGCAACGGCAAAGTAAATTTTGGTTATCCTCAGGTAAGTGCAGTTAAACTTGAAGCAGTTTCTTTTCAACCGGAAGAATGCGAGCTTTGTACCAAAGGATTACCATTGATAAAACCGGGATCAAGAAAAATAAAATAATTTCATTCCAATATTTTCAACAATTTTTATTAAGAAAATTAATGCAATAAAGGCTGGATAAAATGGACCAAAGAAAATTATACAAAACAATTGAAAACCTAGCATCCCAGAGGTTCGGAAGCGAAAAGGAGATGCTTGAATATATCTTAAAACAAATAATCGAGCTTGAAAGCATCCATGTAACCGGCGGAAGGCTTTGGCAGTTTAATCCTGTTACAGGCGATTACCAGCTTATGTTTCAAACAGGCAATTTAGAAAAAATAAATTCCGGTTTTAAAATTAATATAACTGAATATCCTCTATTTGATTTAATTGCAAAGGAAAGGACTATACTTGACAACGAGACTAATGCGACCTTAAGAGAGAAAGGTATCTTTAAGTATTCTGCTTCTGGTGTCGGTTCAAAAATTAAATTTAACGGCAAGCTTTATTATGAATATCTTCTTGCATTGAACAGTGAAGAGCTTGGCGAGGAATTCCGATTAACTTTGAGCATCATTGCAACTGCTTTAACTTCTTTGATAAAGCAAATGCGGTATTCGCAGCGGGCATCTGTTATGAAAGCCGATTTAAACAAAGCTCGTGAAATCCAAAAGGGAATATTGCCTGAGCATGAATACCGGTTCCATAATTACAAGATGTTTGGAATCTCGGATCCGGCAGAAATCGTTGGAGGTGATCTTTTTGATTATATTGAATTCGGTTCGGAAGATGACCGCCTTGCTGTAGCATTAGGCGATGCTGCCAGCAAAGGATTAAGCGCCGCTGCCGAAGCAATGTATGTTTCAGGTGCTTTAAGAATGGCTTGCAGCTTTGAAATAAAAATAGCTCCGTTGATGAAAAGAATGAACTCGCTTGTCAACCGAATTTTCAAGGATGAAAAATTCGCTTCGTTGTTCTATGGAGAATTTACTACGGATAAAAGCGGTCTATTTCTTTATGCGAATGCAGGTCATAATCCGCCGATGTTTGTAAAAAAGAATTCGAATGAAATTGTTAGGCTTCTTTCTACAGGTCCGGTTTTAGGACCGTCTCCGAACGCAAATTTTAACATCGACAGCATTAACTTTTCAGCCGGAGATGTACTTTTAATTTACTCGGACGGTGTAACTGATGCAGCTAATACCGAGTTTGAAAGTTTCGGCGAAGAAAGATTGCAAAAGGTTTTATTGAATAACAGGCACCGTTCGCCAAAAGAGATAACTTATGCTATTATGGATGAGGTGATTAAGTTCTCGGTTAACGGCGAATACTCTGACGATAAAACTCTTGTTGTAGTTAAGAAAGAAGAGTAATTAGTCAAAGTTCAATTTTAACTCAATTAACATATTTAATTGGAGGTGGAAGATGATAAAGTCAATCAATCCTGCAAACGGGGAAGAAATAAAATTATACAACGAACATTCTTCTGCTGAAATAGAAAAAATTATTTCAGCATCTCATCATGATTTTTTATCCTGGCAGAAAACTGATTTCAAATATAGATCAGAAAAGATGAAAAAAGCTGCCGAAGTTCTTCGTTCAAAAAAAGAACGGTTGGCTGAGATAATGACACTGGAAATGGGCAAGCCGATAAACCAATCTAAAAGTGAAGTAGATAAATGTGCTTGGGTTTGCGATTACTTTGCCGACAATGCCGAAAAATTTTTGCAAGACGAAATTATTCAAACCGATGCTTCTAAAAGCTTTGCTGCATTCAAGCCCCTTGGTGTTGTACTTGCTGTAATGCCGTGGAATTTTCCTTTCTGGCAGGTATTCAGATTTGCTGCTCCAAATTTAATGGCTGGCAATGCAGGAGTATTGAAACATTCTTCCAACGTTACCGGCTGTGCCTTGGCAATAGAAGAGATTTTTCATGAAGCAGGATTCCCTGAAAATATTTTCAGAACTCTTATAGTCTCATCAAAAGGTGTTAAACAGGTAATTGAAAATAAAAATATCAGCGCTGTTACATTAACGGGAAGCGTACCGGCAGGTAAATCAGTTGCGGCGATGGCTGGTGCGGTTCTTAAGAAAACTGTGCTTGAGCTTGGCGGAAGCGATCCCTATTTAATTCTTGAGGATGCCGATCTTGAAACTGCATCAGAAATCTGCGTCAACTCCAGATTGATAAACGGAGGGCAAAGCTGCATTGCTGCAAAACGGTTTATTGTTGTTGAAAAGGTCTATGATAAATTTGAAAAGCTTTTTCTTGATAAGATGAAATCTAAAAAGATGGGCGATCCGTTTGACGTAAAAAATGATTTAGGACCGCAGGCGAGGAACGATTTACGGGACGAACTTCATCAACAGGTATTAACAAGCCTTAAGAAAGGCGCGAAGCTGCTCTTAGGCGGTGAAGTCCCAAACATGAAAGGCGCTTATTATCCTCCGACAGTTCTTTCAAATGTTATTAATGGAATGCCTGCTTATGATGATGAATTATTTGGTCCGGTTGCTGCTTTAATAAAAGCAAAAGATGAACAAGATGGAATAAGAATAGCAAACGATACTACTTTCGGGCTTGGCGCCGCTGTATTTACTTCAAACAAGGAAAGAGGCGAGAGAATTGCAAAAGACGAATTGAATGCCGGCTGCTGCTTTGTAAATGATCTTGTTAAATCCGATCCGCGTTTGCCTTTTGGCGGTGTAAAAGAATCCGGCTACGGCAGAGAGCTTTCGCTTTTTGGCATTAAAGAGTTTGTGAATATTAAGACTGTGTATGTAAAATAGAAAGATAGGATTTGACGGTCTGATTAGTACCGTTAGTTCTATGCCTTTTTCAAAGTAAAAATAAACTTAGTCCCGGCGGGATTTCTACTTTCAGCCCAAATCTTCCCGCCGTTCTTTTCAATAAGCTCCTTGCAGATTATAAGTCCGAGCCCGGTGCCTTTTTCCTGTGCTGTACCAATCGTTGTATGCTGAATATCTATTCTGAAAATCTTATTCAAATCGGCTTCTGTAATTCCGATTCCGTTATCGGCAATAATTGTTTCGACCATGTTGTTTTTTATATTGGCTGAAATAGTAACAACACTATCGGGATGGGAAAATTTAATTGCGTTGGATATTAAGTTCTGCAGGATTGAATTCAGCATACTTAAATCTGCAACCACGTAAATACTATTTGCAACAATATTAGACAGAATAATATTCTTATTTACAGCATTAGCATTAAGTACATCGATATTTGAATCTACACATTCCGATAAGTTTATCTTTTCGGGTGAATATTCCATTCTTCCGGTCTGAATCCTTGACCAGTCAAGCAGGTTCTCAACAAGTTTGAACTGGTTCTTAATCGTTTTGTGCATTTCTTTTATGAAATTATCTCTCTCTTCTTCCGAAAGAGTTTTATAATCTTCCGATAATATTTCAGATAAACCGATAAGCGGCTGGAACGGGCTTTTCAAATCATGTGCGATGATAGAAAATAATTTATCCTTACTTGCATTCAACTCCTTCAAAGTTTTTTCTGATTCAGCAAGCTGCGCGTTAAGCTTTGCAAGCTCGCGTGCTCTTTCTTCAAGTAAGTCTTTATTTATTTGAAGCTGCCTGGTATAATTGATTAATTCTTCCGAGGTTCGTTTCCGTTCTATTGCAAGAGCTATCTGCTCGGAGACGAATATTAGAATCTGCTTATCCGTCTCGCCGTAAGCATTCTGGTTATGGTAATCCTGTACTGCCATAACACCTCTTACTTTTCCTTCATGTTTTAGCGAAACACCGACCCAAACAGCAGAGGGTTCGCCGACAAGATCAACTTCACCTCTTTCAACCAGCGATAAGTCTTGCTCTCCGGTAATTATCATATCCTTTCCGGATCTCAAAACATATTCGGTCAATCCTCGTCCCGGCTTCCTTGGTTCAGGGGGAAGATCATATTCATCAACAAAATAAGGGAATGAAATTATGTCCTCTTCTTCATCATATAATGCAATATAAAAATTGTTTGCGGGCATCAGACTTTTAATTACTTCATGAATAGTAACATATAGTGTCTGCATATCTTCGGTAGTGTTAACTGCTTCCGATATTTTATATAATGCATTCTGAATCTTTTCAAATCTTCTTCGTTCGGTTATATCTCTAATGGAGGCTTGAATTAAATTTTTGCCTTCAAGATGAAACAGCTTAAGAGAAATATCGGTATCAATTATCGTTTTATCCTTCCGCATATGCTGCCAATAAAAATATTGAGGAGTCCCGTTAAGCGCAGCATTTATCTTTTCAAGCGCGGATTCCTGCGAGTCCCTTCCATCGAGCTGTACTTCCGGTGAAAACTCCCACGGCGGACGTCCGATTATTTCTTCTTTTGAGCATCCGAATAATTTGCTGAGCTGTTCGTTGCATTCTTCAAACACCGTAGACATTATGGCTATGCCTTCAGCGGATGTTTCAAATAATGACCGAAACCTTTTCTCGCTATCTATTAATGCTTCTTCGGATATATTTTTTTCTGTTACGTCTCTAAAGCTCCAAACCCTTCCCACTATCTTGTTATTAAGTTTCTGCGGAACTGAGAATCTTTCAAACACCTTTCCGTCTTTAAATTCCAGAACGTCATAGCTTTCCTTATCAGGATGTTCGTACAGCCAGTTTACTTGTATTAAAAACTTTTCCGGTTCTTTTAGCTGGTTCTTTACGTACTCAAGCAGTTTCTTATCACTTTTGGTTTTTACGAAGTCATTAGGTACTCCCCACATTTTTATGAATCTCTGGTTCAAGCCGGTTACTATTCCTTTAGAATTAACAACTAATATTCCATCGGCTGTGGATTCTAGCGTTGCATTCAAAAGAGATAAAGTTTCATTAATTTTTTCTTCACCCACTTTCCTTTCGGTTATATCGCGTGCAATAAGAATTACTTCTCTTTTATCTATCGGCGACATAGTTGCAGACAGCCAATGAGTCTTTCCTCTTACGTCAAGTGTATATTCAATATTTACTGGCTTAGATGTCCTTAATGCTTTCTTAATATTCTTTAGAAAGAAAGCCGCTTTTTCATCTGAGAAAAAATCACGAATGTATTTTCCCAGCAGTTCTTTTTTAGGTCTTAATAATAAGTTTGAAAACTTGGTATCCGGTATGTTTATGTACTTACCTTCTTTATCAAATATTATTATTACATCCGGAAGAGATTGAATAATTGAAAGGAGTTCTGCCTTCGATTCTTTTAATTCTTTTTCCAATAACTTTTGGCGGGCTTTAAACTTGGTTAGTGAATCTACTTTTTTATGCAGTTTGAAAATTTCCGCAGTGAGTTCCTGCTTTGATTTAATTTTTTTATTCATCCAAAGGTTCTACTTCAAATCGACGGCGGAAAAATACGCTAAATTTTTTTTAAATGGCAATAAGTAATTAATATTTTTTTAATGAAAGGCGCACCATTAAGGCACGCCCTTCTTTTGCTTTTATTGGGCAGGGGGAGTATTATTATTCTTTTTGACTGGTCTGTGTTTTCTTATTTTAATGCCAAGTTGTTCAAGCAAGGCTGGCTTTTTGCGGAGAGCTACTTTAGCACTTGCCTTATATTCGCTTAACCAATCATTCATATCCTTGAATGCTGTAACTTTGGCTTTTGTTGAATCGCTTGCTGCGCCTATTGCCTTTACTTGATCTTTATTTGCCTGCTCATAGGCTGCAATCTTGGCGCGCTCGCTTTGAATAAATTCCGGTGTATATCCCTTTATTAAAATATACGCCGCTATCTCTGCATCGCTTGCAGCGTTATCAAAAAGGGTGTATCCGCCTTTGATAAGATCGGCAGTAGTATTTGGCTCGCTGCCAACTAAACCGACCTTTACCAGTTCCGGTGAATTTGGGGGATATTTACCCCTTAAGATTTGAGCTAGATCTTGGTATGCTGAATGAGCATCAGTTTTAGCAGCAGCTTCCGCTTTAGTAGCGTCCTGTGCGATGCCCTCTTTTTTAGTTTGATCACTCAAAGCCTGCTGAGCTGTGGTAATCTTACTTTTACCGGCTTGAAGCTCGGTTTCGTCATAGCCTTTCTTGGCTATTTCAGTTATTATTTCCGGCGTTGATAAAGAATTATCAACAATAATTCCTGCCGCTTTTAATTGTTCTGCTTCCGATTTTGTTAATTTAGTAACCATAGTCCCTCCTTTCAAGATTTTATTAAAAATTATTTATTTCTAACGTGAATACCCTGTTTATTATGACTCCTTTCCGGGTATTCTCTTTCAATTTATCAATAAAACTACAGCTAACCGCTTATTTAATTTCTCAATAATGTTTATAGGTCACATTAAACACTTAAGAAAACCTTAAAAATATTAAATTTTAGCCATCTTATAGTTAAAATGCTTCTCCTTAGACTTAAAATGCTCTTCCTTAACGTAGAAATAACGTTCCTTAGGGTTAAAATGGCTTTCCTTAAGATTAAAATGGCTTTCCTTAAGGGTAAAATGTGATTCCTTAGACTTCATATGTCATTCCTTAAGGTAAATCTAAGGTTCCTTAAGGTTACTATGCTTCTCCTTAGGGTTGAAATGTGATTCCTTAGGGTTACTTTGTCATTCCTAAGGGTTGCTATAAGGCTCCTAAAGGTTACTTTGCTTCTCCTAAAGGTCATTATTTAATTCCTAAGACTTACTTTGATATTCCTAATTTTACCTTCACTGTAAAACACCTCATGTTATTAAAACAGCGGGTGTTTATTCAATTATAAAGTCATCAATTTCAATTTTACAGTAGTTCGATTAAAACGCGATGCAATATCAGAGCAAGACCAAGTAACTTACTTATTTCAATTCTACAGTAGTTCGATTAAAACATGCCTTGCATAATGTTAAAATAAATTATATTACTATTTCAATTCTACAGTAGTTCGATTAAAACTAAAAATTTACAGTTATCAAAGCCTCCGCTTAAACAATTTCAATTCTACAGTAGTTCGATTAAAACACCCAGAGAATGCGAGTAAAGTAGTGGACGAAGAGATTTCAATTCTACAGTAGTTCGATTAAAACGGGAATGATCCCAAACTATGCAACTGTTTTTCAGAAATTTCAATTCTACAGTAGTTCGATTAAAACTCTGCAACCCATTTGCTTAAACTTATTTTTGGCAAATTTCAATTCTACAGTAGTTCGATTAAAACCGCGTCTAATTTACTTGTATTTGCATTCGCTCATAGATTTCAATTCTACAGTAGTTCGATTAAAACTTGCGGATTCCCGCAAATGTTCTTTTCTAAATGAATTTCAATTCTACAGTAGTTCGATTAAAACCAGTACTCAGATGGAATTGCTGATAATTTCAGTGTAATTTCAATTCTACAGTAGTTCGATTAAAACACTCTCGCAATTAGATTATCGTAAGTTTCTTTTTTCATTTCAATTCTACAGTAGTTCGATTAAAACCAGCATTGCCGAATGTCTTGTCATAACAGCCGCTCATATTTCAATTCTACAGTAGTTCGATTAAAACTATATGGTTCCGATCTTGCGTCCTATATTGACCCATATTTCAATTCTACAGTAGTTCGATTAAAACCCAAATTTTGAAAATCCGGAAGAAATTTTCTCTATATTTCAATTCTACAGTAGTTCGATTAAAACCTGTATTAAATTGTTTTTAACCCATGAATCTACATAATTTCAATTCTACAGTAGTTCGATTAAAACGCTTAAGCGACTGAGCTGCTTTATTATCTTCTTGCATTTCAATTCTACAGTAGTTCGATTAAAACGAAGTGGTACCTCATACAAAGAGATTCCCCATCATTGATTTCAATTCTACAGTAGTTCGATTAAAACTGCTTCAACATCATTTGCCTTGAAACCGAAATAATATTTCAATTCTACAGTAGTTCGATTAAAACTTCTGCGGATTAAAAATACAACTTGCTTGCCCACGTATTTCAATTCTACAGTAGTTCGATTAAAACAAGAAAAGCGCAAGAAGGTTATCGTGCTTAAGGAAGAATTTCAATTCTACAGTAGTTCGATTAAAACTCAGCTCTTCTAAGGTTGCCCGGCGGAGATATTGCCATTTCAATTCTACAGTAGTTCGATTAAAACCGTGGTTTGATCCAGCCGGTGTAAAGAGTTTTCCGAAATTTCAATTCTACAGTAGTTCGATTAAAACGGTGCAATTGATTATTTTAATCGCCTTCATTCAAGATTTCAATTCTACAGTAGTTCGATTAAAACTAAACCATTTTCTTCAACACCCTCAAAGCCATATACATTTCAATTCTACAGTAGTTCGATTAAAACTTGGATTTAGCGAATTCCATTAGCCTTTCAAGTACATTTCAATTCTACAGTAGTTCGATTAAAACGAAAAGCCTTCTTTTACTCGCAGTAGTTCCTGGATATTTCAATTCTACAGTAGTTCGATTAAAACTAAGATATACCACAGAAGACGCTAAAGAATACGGAATTTCAATTCTACAGTAGTTCGATTAAAACGATATAACGGGGTTGAGGTAAAGGAGATAGCAAAAATTTCAATTCTACAGTAGTTCGATTAAAACGTGCGCCGGCTGATGCCGGAACAATAGAGAAAGGGGAATTTCAATTCTACAGTAGTTCGATTAAAACTGGATGCTGGATCTAAGTATGTTGCAATATACAGGAATTTCAATTCTACAGTAGTTCGATTAAAACTAAATCGTCTTTATCTAATTTCAGCATTCATTATAAATTTCAATTCTACAGTAGTTCGATTAAAACTTAAATCCATTCCAAGATCGTATAATTTTTTTAGAAAATTTCAATTCTACAGTAGTTCGATTAAAACCTGTTTTTGTTAGCTTATTAGTGCGGTTTAGGTTCATTTCAATTCTACAGTAGTTCGATTAAAACAATTATTGTTTCTGATACTATTAAAACTATTCAGAATTTCAATTCTACAGTAGTTCGATTAAAACTACAAAAATTTTAAACAAACTAATAAGGTTTTTTAAATTTCAATTCTACAGTAGTTCGATTAAAACGCAATCCGCGCATTCAGTATGATTATAAAATAAAAATTTCAATTCTACAGTAGTTCGATTAAAACTCAACATACAGCAGACTTGCAAACTTGAAAAAAGATTTCAATTCTACAGTAGTTCGATTAAAACTCCGTCTAATATTTGATGTTTCTTGTTCACTATAATATTTCAATTCTACAGTAGTTCGATTAAAACGAAATGCTTTATCAAGATGAGCGCCTTCAGGTACATTTCAATTCTACAGTAGTTCGATTAAAACATAAATGATCTTCCGTTTACAATAGTGCTTTCACCATTTCAATTCTACAGTAGTTCGATTAAAACTGTTGAAGATGCTTTAATTGAGAGCGAAGATAATGATTTCAATTCTACAGTAGTTCGATTAAAACGATGTCGCCGTAAATAATTTCATAATGCAAAATGAAATTTCAATTCTACAGTAGTTCGATTAAAACGCATAATCCGCAGATATGTTTACATTTTGGTTATAAATTTCAATTCTACAGTAGTTCGATTAAAACCGGTGTTTCTTCGCTTTCATTATAATATTTACCAAAATTTCAATTCTACAGTAGTTCGATTAAAACCCAGTTATTTAATATGAATTCAAGCAGAATTACAAACAATAGAATGAAATTACGTCGTCGACCTAAGGTAGTGCAAAAAACATAAGGGATAGACGACAAAATAATAATCGAACAATTCCGGCTAAGCCACTGCATTTAGTCAAGCTAAATGTTTGGAATTTATTCAGTAGAAATCTTGCACCTTCCGATAATAAAATTATCGAATACATAATTTCATATTATGAATCTATTATGCAATAGTGCCCGGCAGTGAAATTTGTCCCGGTTAAACCGGGATGAAAGCCGCCGGTTTTATACAAATTGTCAAAGAACTGCTAAGCTTTCGTTATGCTTGTGCTTTGCAGATTTTATCTGTTTTTCTAAAAGCTTAGAAATATCTAATACCATTCTTCTGCGCTTACGCTCTTCTCTGTAATTTGTAAAGTTTGCGTTAGTGCAGCCTGCAAGGTTTACAAGGTATTCATCAAAATCTTTATAGGAATCTTTATACTTAAAATAAAACTCTCCGAACCGTGCAATATTTATTGCGGCGTTAATGTCTGAGTTAGCCTCATAACCGCAGTGTACACATTTAAAATCTTTCTGGGATATTTCAATCCGCCTGTTATCTTCATGAGTATAGCCGCATTTACTGCACATCTTACTAGTCTGAGAAGGATTTATTTCATAGTAAGCCTTCGGAGGATTAAATGTATTAAGCTTAAATCCTTTCAATTGAGATTTGTATGTTAGTATATCCGAAAGCTTGTTATACTGTTGTACTTTTTTCTTTGGAAGACTTCTTAACCCGGTTAAGTTTTCAAGTATTAATTGCGAGTTATAATAATCTCTTGCCCAGACAATTCTATTTGCAGTTTTGTGTACACCGTATCTTGTTATTTGAGCAATCTTTTTTCTTAACAGAACTAAAACCTTCTTGTTTTCCTTACCGGCTTTTTGCAGCTCAGTAATATTTTCATAAATCTTATAAAGAGTTTTGCTTAAGCTTGAAGTCTCGGCATAATCTTTATATAAAACCTTGCCGTCTTTAACCACTGCAAAAGCAGCTAACATTACTCTGCCCATATCAACGCCAAGGAAGGTAATGGTTTCTCTTGCTGCATTTTGTGTAGTCTTATTTGTGGAAGATATGTTTATTGCTTCGCCGGTAAGTGCATCATAACATGAATATGCTTTAAGCTTTTTACCTTCGTCAATATTAGCTTCTAATATTTCAGTTTTACGTTTGTCAAATGCAGTTTTCAAATAATGAAGCTTACCGTATTCATCCACATGAGGAAGGAACTGAAATGTTACGTGGAGATAAAATTCATTTTTATCATTATCATAAGTAAGCTTTGCAGTTTTAGGAGTGCCTATGTTAAAATAATTTAGCTGATGATAAAGAGACCACTCAAGAATGCACGGCAATTTAGTTGTTGATGATGTTGTGGTATCTTCGCCGTCAGAAATATCAATACCGGAATATTTCTTCTTAGATATATTGTGTTTTTCAAAATATTCCTTACTGCTTTTGGAAGTAAAGACGTTAAGCAAGGCAATCTTCTTTGGCGTTTCTCCATCCATGCCTTGCTCAATAATTGTAAAATCACGATAACGCGTAAATGGTATTGGCTGTAGTTTATTCTTTTGAATCCTTATAATATTGCTTATTAGTTCAACTTCTTTTTCATGCGCCTTCTCATCAATGCCGTTTTCGGTTATGCCGGCTGAAATAAGTTCTTGATAATAATTTTTAATTAATTCATCGCTTTTCTTTTTATCGCCGACTCTAACTCTCACCGGGTATGAAGGATTTCTATCTCTTAATCTTAATTCAAAATAAGAAGCGAGATTATTTTTTACTTCATCAATTAATCTTTCCCTATGGTGATAGTTCTTATAACCGGAATTATTAACTATCTCGGTAACAATATGATTGAGTCTTCTAATATCAATTATGTATTTATCCCCATGTTTAGTTTCTTTTATTTTTAGTATATCATATTCAATTTGGTTAGCAAGAGGCTGGATTATTTCAAGTACATCTGCAATAGCATTTGTCAGCTTTAGCATAAAATTATAAAGTATGCGCTTCTTCCTGTTGGAAAGCCGTAGTTTAAATTTAGCCACCTTGAACACTTCATTCATAAATAAATTACCATGCAGTTATTCAAAAGAAACCTAAAGTAACCGTTGACTCTAATAGTGTGAGGCTTGAGTGAACTTGTCCCACATTGCCCTTATAGTCCTAAACCCAATAGCAACTTAAAATATTTTTTTATTAATGGCAAATGTCTGTCCGGCAAATACGCCGCCTGATAAAAATAAAGTTATCTTCTTCTTGTAAATGCACAGCAGCATTATTACTTATTCTACACACCTTTTCTATAATGGTATGGACAATGACAGCGTGGAAGGTTTAAAAAATATAATTGTTAAAGAGAGGAAAGTTTTATAACTTAGAGATAACTCAACAGGAAAGGAAAATATATGAGCATTACACAGCCGTTTACAGCAATAATAGAGCGTGAAGGAGATCAATATGTAGCTTTGTGTCCGGAATTGGATATAGCCAGTCAGGGTGAAACGGTAGAAGCAGCACGGCTTAGTTTGAAAGAAGCACTTGAACTTTTTTTCGAGACAGCATCTGAATCTGAAATACGAGAACGCTTGCATAATGAGATTTTTATTACCCGCTTAGAGGTAGCTGTTGGGTAAGCTTCGAGTAATGTCTGGCAGGGAGATTTGCGGTATTCTAACGAAGCATGGTTTTGTACTTATCCGTCAACAGGGAAGTCATATGGTTATGCAAAAGAAAATTTCGGAAAGTACGATAACAGTTCCAGTTCCTGATCATAAAGAAATTAAAATAGGTACACTTAAATCAATTATAAGACAATCACGCATACCTTCAGAAGAATTTGAATAATCGAATTTTTTCACTATTGAATATGCCTCCCTTTGTCATGATGTATATCATAACAACCTGCAACTTCGGGAATAAGCCACGTATTACTTACTTTATTCGAAAACAACCATCGAGCAATTAGCATCCAGTATCCGGCAATCGTCTTACAAAAATACTATTCCAGATCAACAACAACTCTTCCCGTAATCTTCCCTTTCAGTATGGCATCAATCTTTTCATTTAATCCTTCAAGTGTGCATTCTTGTTTCATCAGATCAAGTGCAGACGGCTTCCACTCGTTTGCAAGCTTGTTCCAGAGCAATTCTCTTATTTCCATCGAGCAATGAGCAGAGTCTATTCCAAGAAGATTTACACCTCGTAATATGAAAGGATAAACCCACGTATTAAGCAGGGGAGATTGGGTTAAACCGCATGCAGCTACGCTGCAGTTATACTTTGTATATTTTAATGCAGTTGCAAGTGTGTTTCCACCAACCGAATCAATTACTCCTCCCCAGCGCGTCGGCTGAAGAGCTTTTCCTGTCGGATCATCAACATCTTTACGATCAAGAATTACTTTTGCACCGAGAGTTCTCAAATAATTTTCCTTATCGGTTTTTCCCGTGGATGCAGTAACTCTGTAACCGGCTTTAGCAAGAATAGCAACCGCCATAGAGCCGACTCCGCCGGTAGCACCGGTAACAAGTATTTCATCATTCGAAGGAACTAATCCTAGAGATTCCAGCTTAAAAAGAGCAAGAGCGGCAGTAAAGCCTGCTGTACCGTTTATCATGCTTTCCTTTAGCGAAAGACCTTCTGGCAGATTTACAACCCAGTCGGAAGGGACACGGATAAATTGCTGAAAGCCTCCGGAGGTATTCATGCCGAGGTCAAACCCTGTTACGATTACTTTATCTCCGGGTTTAAAATCTCTATCCGAAGATTCCTCGACTATTCCGGCGGCATCTATACCCGGTGTATGAGGATATCTTCTTGTAACGCCTTTGTTGCCTGATGCTGAGAGTGCATCTTTATAATTAAGCGAAGAATATTTTACTCTAATCAGTACTTCACCGGCGGGCAGATCATCAATGGATTTTTCGCCTATACGTCTTATAAACTTTCCATTTTCTTCGCTGACGATCATAGCTATGAATTTTCTATTATCAGCCATTAGTTCCTCCAAATTAGATTTTTTATTACTTTAAAATTACGTGTATGTAGAAGTGAAAGTCAAAACCTAAAGACGGAGTATTAAAAAAAAGATAGCACCTTTAGAAAAAGGTGCCATCTTTTAAAATATAAATCTAATCAACTACAAGAAGTTCAACTGTGGCGCCGCCGGCTTGCGCCGGAACCTTAGATTGCATCTTTATTAAACGCGAATTAGATCTATCATACCACACAGTAGCTTGTCCACCATCCTCTTCAACTGGTTTAAGCGAAATTTTGAAAGTCTCGAATTTTCCTGAAGGTGTTTCTACTTCTTCTATGCCGATAACTTCCAGATTTATTTTTCTTGTACTGCCTTTCATTAAGTCAAGTTGGTTGTATTGCGCTTTGTATCCAACAGCTAAAGGCAGCGTGGCAATCATCAAACCTTCTCCCATTCCATCTGTTACAGTAGGTTCGTCAAGCTTAATATTTACCGGGATTTTTTGCATACCTGCTTCTATTACTCCTTTAGCAGAATCATTCATAAAGGTAAGATTTACGACAGCCTGACCTTGGTTTGCCACTCTCCTTAAAGGAAGTAAAGTAATTGCATCTACTTCAAGTGTATCGATGCTGTTTAACATGCCATTCGTTTCAGAAATAACTCTCCATATATCTTTACCACCTAAGTTAGATTTTATTATAGTTGCTTTAAGATCAGAATTCATTTCATTACCACCGGCGTTTACCTTAAGTTTATAAGATTCCGATCCTTCCGAAAGCCTTGAACCGTCAAATGATTTCAGCATTACAATGTTTCCGGTTGTTTCTTCCGGTTTTGTTAAAGCTACTGATTTAATATCAACAGTAATTTGATCAAGCTTTTTTTGGATAGCCGCACTAACATCTTCCTGAACTCTTCCTCCAAGATATTTCGCAATGAAGTTTTCCATTGCAACCATCATAGCCAGCCGGTTCTCTTCGCCGGAAAAGCCATGCCCTTCATCTGGTGCAACCATGTATTCGACCGGTCTGCCTAAATCCCTAAGTGCAGCAACAATCCTGTCGGATTCAGACTTATTGACTCTCGGATCGTTTGCACCTTGCACTACATAAAGAGGCGCTTTAATATCTGTTGCGTAATTTAACGGCGAATTCTTATTAAGCATTTCCAGATCTTCCGGATTATTCATATCGCCAACACGAACATCGAACATCTTTTTTATCGGCTCCCAGTATGGTGGAACGGATTTCAGCAAAGTAATAATATTTGAAGGACCTACAATATCGAATCCTGCTGCATAAATGTCGGGAGTAAAAGCTAATCCGGCAAGTGTAGCATAACCGCCGTATGAGCCGCCGGCAATTGCAACGCGTTTAGGATCAGCAATCTTTTTATCAATTAAATATTTTACGCAGTCGGTAATATCATTTTGCATTGCACCGCGTCCCCATTGCTTGTTGCCCGCATTAAGATACTTTTTACCATAACCGTTTGAGCCGCGGTAATTAGGTTGAACAACGGCATATCCTCTATTTGCAAGGAACTGCACGTAAGGATCGTATCCCCACATATCTCTTGCCCATGGACCTCCATGAATCCACATTACAACCGGAAGATTTTTGTCAGGCAATCCTTTAGGCAGAGTTAAGTAAGCGTGAATTGTCATGCCGTCTCTTGCCTTGAAAGTTAGAGGTTCCATCTTAGAAAGATCTTTATTATTTAACTGCGGTCTCGACTTATAAAGCAGTTCGGCATTTCCCGTTTCGGAGTTGAAGATATAAGCCGAACCTGGATCAACATCTCTCGAAACTGAGATTACCCAGATCTTTTCATCGGCAGTCCAAGAGCTGATATTATAATTTCCTTCAGATATAGCTTTTTTCAATTTATTATAAACTTCTGCAAAGTGTTCATCTTTAGGATAGATTCTAAGCTTGTCGCCAACGTAAACCGTAGCAAGCAGCTTGTTACTGATATCGGAAAATATAGCGCTGCTAACATCAACTTCGTTCTCAGGATCTTTATCTACAAACTTTGTCTCACCGGTTTTAAGGTTAAAAATTTGAAGCTCGGCTTTATCGATATTGTTTCCCTTATTTGTAAGCATGTAAACAGCATTATCATCAGGTGTATATCTTAAGGGATAAAATGTTTCTTCACTGTTTACTTTATAGATTGACTTGACGTTGTCTTTAAGAAGCTCAAGAAGTTCCGATCCTCCGTCAGGCGTCATTCTTAAACCAAGTTTTAAATTGCCGTTTAAATCGGTAAACCAGCCTGAAATGTTATCCGTGTTCTTTCTGATTAATGTTCGATCGCCTGTTGCAAGGTTAAGCCAGTAAACATCATGAACCTTAGGATCGCGGTCATTTAATCCGATTATTATCTTGTCCGGAATATTTTTAGGAACATCAATAATTTCAGCGCGGACTTTTTCGAGCGGAGTTAAATCCCTGGCAAGCGGAACAGGATCGCCTTTAGCTTTAGGATCAACTGCATATACTCTGTAGTTTTCATCTCCTCCTTTGTCTTGAACAAAAAGAATGTACTTGCTGTCTCTCGACCAAAAATACCCTCTTACAGGTCTAAGAGAATCCGCAGTAAGAGGACGGGCTTCATCAAATTTTTGATCGATATCTTTAACCCAGATGTTCATAACTCCGTTGAATTGTTTCCGGAAAGAAATGAACTTACCATCAGGTGAAATTTGCGCACCGGAAATTTCCGGATCTCCGAAAAATATTTCGCGGTCTATTATTGGCGGCTGCTGCGCATATATACCGGCTGAACAAAATAGAAAAACAACTATCAACGAAAAGAAATATTTCATATTATCCTCCTGTTTTAGTTTTAGATTAATTATTGTTATTAACTGCTATTGTACCTGCTGTTTATTTTCATATTCGTATTTATTGATATTATTTAAGAATGATCAGCTTTTTAGTTGAAATAAAATTTCCTGCTTGAAGCCTGTAGAAATAAACTCCATTTGAAAGACCTTCGGCGTTAAATTTAACCGTATGCTTACCTGCATTTTGAGGTCCGTTGACAAGTGTGCAAACTTCTTTACCTAAAAGATCGTAAACTTTTAATATTATAAAAGAATTAAACGGCAATTGGTAACTAATCTCTGTAGAAGGGTTAAAAGGATTAGGAAAATTTTGTTCAAGTGAAAATCCTTTCATTGCAAGATTATTGTTTTGTTCAATTCCTGTTGCATTTCTTTTATAGACACGCACTGTGCCGTTGTAGCTGTCGGTTACAAAGAATCTTGAACCCTCTGAAGTGCAAGCCACATTAGTTCCTCCGGCGGTAAAGGTTTGAATAACCGAATCATCTTTAAGAGTGATTACTAATTTTTCAAAAGCGCCGACTGCAAATGCATACTTATCGTCAGAAGTAACTGCGATATTCTGAAACGAAGTGTTGTATGATAAAGCAGAAATCTTTTTTGTAATAGTATTACTTGTAAGAGATACACGATCTAATGAATCGCCGTCGAAGATCAGAGCTTCGCTGCTGTTATGCAAAGCAGCGACACCGTAAGATCCGTTCATACCGCTTATGTTCTGAACCTGCGAATTAAGAAGATTAATATTCTTTGGCGATCCAAGAGAATAAGTAGTTACTATGGCAGAATTACCATAGGATGTAAGTGCAATTCCACAAAGTACACCCGAAGTATTAACACTTATAAACGAAGAGTTCGAAGGGCTTTCTTTAGCATTAATTATTCTTACACCTTGCTGAGTACAGCCCGAGCTTAAATCAGGATATACTACTGACTGACTATTTGGAGTAACTGCTATTCCATAAAGTGTGGTACCTGCACATGGAGCTTGATAATGCCACATCACTGAATGTGTGAAAAGATTGATAGCAATGGTGTTATGAGTTGTATTTACAAACGCTAACGAGTCATCAGGAGATATTGCGACACCGTTTGGATAATTCTCAATAGAACTGATATCAATTTTAGTTATGGAATAATCTGTTGTAGAAATGATGTCAACTGAGCCCGGCGAAGTATTGTTTGTAACAACAATTTTACTATTATCTGAAGTTATTGCTATCCCTGTTGTGGCATCTCCGGTAGTAATAACAGTATCTAAAGACCATTGAGCAAATAATGAAGATGTTGCGAATGAAAAGTAAAGCAGAAGAAAGTTGGACATTTTTTTAAGGTTATACATAAATATTTCCTTTGTATGTTGCGTTATTATTTTATTTGCTTTTCAAAGCAAACACTATTTTGCATAATGGCATATTGCCCGTAATTTGGAATATTTTTATACCCGTTCTTTTTGTAAAGTGCTATTGCTTCAGGTTGTCTTTTGCCTGTTTCCAATATACATTTTGTGTAAGATAATTCTGTCGCCCATTTCTCTAATTCAATTAAAACCTTTGTCGCGATTCCTTTGCCTCTTGCTTCAGGCAAGGTAAACATTCGCTTAACTTCCATTGTTTCATTGTCATATTCTTTAATAGCACCGCAGCCTACGGGTTCGTTATTTTCATATGCAACAACAACATATTTAATATTATCTATCTTATTGAATTGAGCATAATAGGAATGATCTTCGCCGTCTCTCTCAGCTAATTCGGCATCAAGCAACTTTACAAGAGAAATAAAATTCTGATTATTGGATTTGGTCCTTTTTATTTCGAACATTATTAGCTTTTAATACCTTCCCAGTTTCTTCATTCGATATTTATTACATTCGTATTTAATTACATTGCCGATATATATTGTTGCAATAGTAAGAATTAAAACAATTACTGATGAAAATAATTTTGAAAGTTTAAAGGGTTAAGAATTTTATTAGTGTCGTCTTTTAAGGATATAATTAACTTGTTCATAACCAGGTTTTGCAGATTATTTTAGTAAATTATAATAATATTATAGCTTAATAATTAGCGATTGTCAAGAAGAGCGAAAAGATTTTATTAATGATAATTTTTAGTGAAAGTTCATTCGTGAAGAATTCTAATATTGAATCTTATAGATATCCCAAATAGTCAATCTTTTTATTACATCTAGCTTTGTTTTATCTGTATATATTTTTGTATAAGGTCTAAGGATTAAATAATTAATATTTAATCTTTTTAGCTCCGATTTAAGTTTATTATTTACGGAGAGGGTATCGTAAAAAATACTGTTTAGGCTGTTTAGTTTTGTTATAATCCTGTCTGGATGATTTGAAGTAACTAATACGCTGGTATAATCCCAAGTACCGCTCCTCTCCAAGTATATATTTGATTTATCTTCCTTAAATATTTTCCTACAGAACTTTCCCACTTTCAAATCATCCTGAGAAATATAGCTGTAAAAGCTGTGACTTATCGTTTGTATGCCAAATAAAAATGATAGGATTATAAATGATAGGATAAAAGTAATGTAACTTATTTTTATTCTTGAAACCTTTTCAAGTAAAAAATAGATGCAGCGTGAAGTGAAAGGTAAAAGTAAGAGGCTCCAAATCATTGCCAGACGCCAGAAATTATGAGTCGGCATTGCATGAGTTATAAAAGTTACAAAAGCAAATACAATTAATGTCGAAACGAATAGAATTGAAAATTCTTTTATGGAAGAATCTTTTCTATAAAGATAAATCAATGAAATTATGCCGATAATATTTAGCGATTGAATATTAACCGTTAAGAATTTGTATAATACATTATTTTGCAGCCGGCTCAACAAGGAAAGAGGATGATATAAGTTAGCAATCGAGAGCATAAAGCCTGCAATTTTTCCTGTTGATAAATATGATAGATAAATCCAAAAGAGCGGGAAAAAGGAAAACAGTACAGCTATTCCCGCAGTTAATAATATTTTATCTTGAAAAGATTTTTTCTGCTTGAATATTTGCGACGCAATTAATAAAAAGAAGATGAACGTAAATAACCATGCTTCATAACGGGTAGATGTACCGATAGCAGAAAATGAAATTGCGAGCCATAGGTAAATATTTCTTTCATGTTTTTTCCAGCGGAGATAAAAGGTAAGTGAGGCTAAAGTAAAAAAGAAAAAATAGATTTCTGCTAAAGGCAAAACGCTGAAAATTGTAAGGGGTAAAAAGAGTATTCCTAAGAAACCTGTCATAACGGATATGGTTTTGTTATTAAATAATTGGAGAGTCAGATCGATTAAAGCCAATAAAGTAAATACTCCAAATAAAAGACTTATAATCCGTGGTACCAGGAACAAATCAGGATAAATATGAAATGCAAATGCATAAATTATTTTTTGAAATGGAAGCCAGATTGAGAAAAAATTACCTTTCCCGATAAACCAATAGTAAGCATCTAAAGTATGACCTGATTCATCAGCAGAAATTGCATAGAATCCTTTTAGATACAAAAGACTTTCAAATAAAATAAAAATGAATACAATCGCAGCAATGGAGAAACAGTATGTTTTGTTGTCCTTCTTTATCAGAGACGAAAAATTTTGATTCATATTATCTTAATTATTTCAACTATTGAAAGTCAATGATTTTTATATAGCCGTTAGGTTCAGTATTAATTGGATTGCTTCCAAAGTAAAGCTATAACCTAGCATTTAATTTATCATATAAAATAAAGATCATCAATTTGATTATAACATTCTGTTATAAAATTTCAAGATTTAACACGGATACATAGATTCATATTCAACCAAGTGTAGAATAATAACCATTCTTTCCATCCTTTTGAGCAATAATTATAAAAATAAATAAGCAGTTAAATTGGCATATCAATTGTGAAATATGAGAAAATTATTTAGAAAAAATATGCCTTTACAAGAAGAACAATTAGATACACTTAAACCTGAAGATTTAAAACCAAAGTTGGAAAAACCGGCTTTTAATGCCAAGATTTTGATTTTCGGAATACCGGTTTTTATGGTCCAACTTGTGGTTGTTTATTTTGTAACAGCAAACATTCTCATGAAGAGATTTGAAAGCAACGCACAAGTAAAAAATGCAAACGTATCATCTGACAGCGGACAAATAAATTCTACTAATAATGATTCCGCAGTTGATTACGGAAAATATATTTATTCGATTGATGATATAATTGTGAATCCTGCAGATACCGACGGGAAAAGGTTGCTCTTAACTTCAGTTGGTTTGGATGTTGCAAAACCGGAAATGGAAACGGATATAAAAACGCGAGAACCAATGGTAAAGGATGCAATCATCTCTACTTTATCAAGCAAAAGCATAGACCAGCTTGACGACACAGCTTACAGAGATACTATGAAAACCGAAATCATCAAAGATCTTAAACGATTGATGCCGACTGTTTCAATTAACAATGTCTATTTCAGCAAATATATTATTCAATAAATGCAATCTTAAGTTATGGCAGAAGTACTATCCCAGCAGGAAATAGATCAGCTACTTAACAAGGTTAAGAGCGGCGAAGAACAGGCACCAGCAGCAAGTACTGAGAAGGAAGCTATTCTTTTTGATTTTCGCCTGCCGAACAGGATTTCTAAAAACCAACTCAGGACAATTAGGAACATTAACGAGAACTTTGCCGAAAGCTTTGCTTCATTCCTTGTTTCAAAGCTTCAGTGTATTGTATCGATAAACGTTACTTCAATTGACCAGATTTATTATTCGGAATATGTCCTTTCTGTTTCTAATCCTGCCTGCCTGTATACTTTCGAATTGAAGAATACAGACATTAAAGGAATACTTGAGCTGAACCTGGATTTAGCGCTTACACTTGTAGACAGATTGCTTGGAGGCAACGGCACCGGAACAAAACAAGTAAATGTGATTACTCCTATCGAACAGAGAGTTCTAAACTTTATTTCAGAAAGAGTAATGCTCGACTTGCGTAAAACTTGGCAGATAATTGATGACTTCGATTTCCGTATTGAAAGATTTGAGTCGGATATTGATTTTGCTCAGATAACTTCACAAAGCGAATCAGTACTGCTAATTTCATTCGAAATTATAATTGCCGATAAGTCTTATATGATGAATCTTTGCTTTGCTACTTTTGCTTTTGACAAGATTCTCTCAAAGCTTTCATCTCAGAAATTTACTACAATCAGACCATCAAAAAATGCGACGACAACCACAGGAGAAATAATAACAAATCATCTTTATAAAACTCTGCTTCCTGTTGAAGTTGAATTTGGAACGGCGAAAATATCAGTACAAAATTTATTTGAGCTTGAGAAGGGAGATATTATAAGATTAGAGAACACTGTTAGCGATGAGCATAAAGTTAAAGTCGGTAATAAAGTTCTCTTCTTTGGAAGGGCAGGAGTGGTGAACAACCACAAAGCAATAAAAATTACCAGAAAAAATGAACAAAAAAATAAATTAGAATAGAGAAGACCATGGCAGACAATATTGAAAATAGCGGTTTAACTCAGGATCCAAAACGAGATAACGGCGAAGGGATTTTTTCCAGCGCAGGGACTGGCAATGCAGATTCTAAAATCCATGCGGGTCTTGCCGACTTCGAAGAATTTGACGAAGCTAGAAAGACAGGCATTGGCTCGGCTGAAAAATTAAATTTCCTAAAAGACCTTCAGCTAAATGTTTATATCGAACTTGGCAGAACTCAGATGCAGATAAAAGAAATCCTTGAACTTGAAAGAGGCTACGTTATTGAGCTTGATAAACTTGCAAGTGAGCCGGTCGATATTTACGTCAACAATAAAAAAATTGCCGAAGGCGAAGTTGTAGTAATCGATAAGCATTTTGGAATTAGAATTACAAACCTTAGCGAAGCTAGCACAAGGTTAAAAGGAGTTTCCTGATGTCATTTCTCGATATTATTAAAGCCTTCATCCCGCTTATTGTAATTGTCGGTTTACTTTACGGAGTTCTTGTATTTATTAAAAAGTACGGTATTTCATTAAAGGGAAACAAGCCGGGCAGTGTTCCAATTAATGTAATTAGTTCACAGATGATAATGCCGAAGAAATTTATTTCGGTTGTAAAAGTTGCGGACAAGCTTTTAATCCTTGGTGTAAGCGA
Source organism: Bacteroidota bacterium (assembly GCA_021815405.1). GTDB lineage: Bacteria > Bacteroidota > Ignavibacteria > Ignavibacteriales > Ignavibacteriaceae > FEN-1297. The sequence continues at coordinate 136,105 of JAKAGV010000006.1, read as the reverse complement.
CGGCTCAATTACTTTGCTTAAAGAACTTGATCAGCCAGATGAACCGGTTGATTCTTTTATCCCGAAAAATGTGAAAAATAATTTTGTTGACTTGTTGAAAAAGAACCTTGGTATTAGATGAGAAAAACATTCGCTATTTTGTTTTTTGTATTGATATTCTTCGGCGTTTCTGCATATGCGCAGCAAGCGCCTTCTGTCCAGATTCCAAACTTCGGAATAAACATAGGCTCTTCCGGAAAGCCGGGTGATGTTTCGGTTACTCTTCAATTACTGCTGCTGTTAACCGTACTTTCACTTGCGCCTTCAATAATGATTATGACAACTTCATACCTCAGAATCATAATCGTATTTTATTTTTTGAAGAATGCCCTCGGTACTCCACAGATGCCGCCAAGCCAGCTTGTAGCGGGCATAGCTCTCTTCTTAACGTTTTTCATCATGGCTCCAACATGGAATAAAGTAAATGATGTTGCAGTACAGCCATTAATGAAGGGGCAAATAAATCCTACTCAAGCTTATGATGCAGGCATACAGCCGATTAGAGAATTTATGTTTCGTAATGTAAGGAATGAAGATCTGGAGTTGTTTATTGGTCTTGCACACTTGAGCAGACCTAACGATAAAAACGATTTGCCGACCTATGTTGTAATTCCGGCTTTCGTTCTGAGCGAATTAAGAGCAGGTTTCATTATCGGATTTTTCCTATTCATTCCTTTCTTGATGATAGATATGATCGTGTCGAGTATTTTGATGTCCATGGGAATGATGATGCTGCCGCCGACAATAGTTTCGCTGCCGTTTAAGATTTTGCTTTTCATTTTAATTGACGGCTGGCATTTGATAATTGGATCATTAGTTAGGAGCTTTTCATAAATGACTGAAGAATTAGTTGTAGAAATATTAAAAGAAGTTTTTTATACGACATTTATAATCCTGCTTCCTGTTTTGGGAGTATCACTTGTTATTGGAATTATTATTTCAATATTCCAAGCAGCAACCTCAATTCAGGAAACGACGCTGACCTTTGTACCTAAAATTTTAGTAACAGCAATTACAATCATTTTCTTATTACCCTGGATGATTGATAAAATGGTATCCTTTACGACTAGAATGATAACAATGTTTCCGACTGTATTAAAATGATTAACATTCCGGTTGCAGATTTTATAATTGTACTTCTTATCTTCATGAGGATAATTGCTGCTTTCGTTTCGTCCCCTATTTATGGGCACAAAGCGATACCTGCACTGGTAAAGGTTTTCCTTTCCTTAGTCATTTCGTACATTGTTTTTCTGACAATAGATAAATCTCAGATCCAAGTTGAATTTAGTATTGCCTGGCTTTTTGTAAATGCTATGAGGGAAATCCTGACCGGATTGATTATCGGTTTTACTTTGAACTTTATCTTCCACGGAATAAGCTATGCCGGTATGTTAATTGGATTTGAAATGGGACTTTCAATGGCGAGCGAGTTGAACCCGATTGACGGTACCAGCGGAAATGTTATTGGTGACTTTCTGTATTTTGCATCCATACTTCTTTTCCTTCTTATCAATGGACATTATTACATTATCAGCAGCCTTGTTTATTCATTTGCAATTATTCATATCGGTAAGTTTACTATCAACCAGCCGGTTTATGATTTAATAATAAAATACTCCGGTGCAGTCTTTATTATTGCCGTTAAGATTGCTTCACCGATACTCGTTTCATTCGTTTTAATCCAAATTGCCGAGGGAATAATGACAAAGGTTATTCCTCAATTGCAGGTATTCTTTGTCGCACAGCCTTTTCTTATCGGCTTCGGAATGTTTATGCTTGCATCTATGGTGCCGGTTTATATTTATGTTATAAAATATCTCCTAAAAGGGTATGAAGATAATCTAGTCACTTTAATTAGAGCGATGGGACAGTAGCATGGCTGAGAATGACGGTCAAGAACGGAGTGAGCAGCCTACTCAAAAGCGGCTTAATGAAAGCCGCGAGAAAGGTATGGTTGCAAAAAGCGTTGAGGTCAATTCCTTAGTAGTGTTCGGTACCGGTCTGCTAATGATATTCATTACGCAGAAATTTATCGGACAAAGAATTGCTGATTACTCATCGGGAATCTTTAATTCTCTTGATATTCTTACACTCACCAGAGACACAGTTCAGAATTTTGCTAAAGAAACCTTTTTCTTCTTCATTGTAACTATCGCACCTATTATTGGAGCTATTTTTGTTGTTGCAATTATAGCAGGTATCGCACAGAACGGATTAAAGTTTTCTGCCAAAGCACTGGCTCCCAAATTTAATAAGTTTAATCCGATAACCGGGATAAAAAAAGTATTCTTCTCGACCGGGTCGATAGTAAATGTTATAAAATCTTTGTTAAAGCTTTTGATAATTGGCGGATTTACTTACAGTGTACTCTCTGAAATAATTTTAAATTCACCAATGCTTGCGCAGCTAAGCATTCCGGAGATTGTAAGTTATCTTATTAAATCTGCAACAAAATTATTATGGAAAATTTCTCTTGTTTATGCTGTAATTGCTGCTGTGGATTTCATCTATCAGAAATACAAATACAAAAAAGAATTGATGATGACCAAGCATGAGGTAAAAGAAGAGACTAAACAATCCGAAGGAGATCCACATATAAAGAGCAGAATCCGCAGGCTTCAGTTCCAGGCTGCAAAATCAAGGATGATGAAGAATGTTCCGAAGGCTGATGTTGTTATTACAAATCCTACTCATTATGCCGTTGCATTAAAGTATGACATGCAGAAAGATGCTGCGCCAAAAGTTTTAGCAAAGGGTGTCGATGAACTTGCCCAAAGGATAAAAGCAATTGCCGTTCAGAACGGTATTCCACTCCACGAAGATAGAGAGCTTGCACGGGCTCTTTATAAGGTTTGCAATATCGGAGAGGAGATTCCTTCAAAGCTTTTTAAAGCAGTAGCACAGATACTTGCGTACGTTTACAAGTTAAAGAACAATAAGAAAAAGTCAATAGTTTAAATTGAAGATACTCGGGAAAAATACAGATATAGTTTTAGCTTTTGCTTTAATTTTTATGCTGGGATTAATGCTGATTCCGCTGCCGGCGGCTCTGCTGGATTTTTTCCTGGCATTGAATATTACTTTATCAGTATTGGTGCTGATAGTTTCACTTTATATTCAGTCACCGCTGGATATTTCCATCTTCCCAGGTTTGCTTCTGGTTCTTACGCTTTTTCGCCTTTCATTAAATATCAATTCAACAAGATTGATTTTACTTGATGGTTACGCTGGAAAAGTAATCGAGACTTTTGGTTCCTTCGTAGTCGGTGGAAATTATGTTGTTGGTTTTATAATCTTTTTAATTCTCGTCGTAATCCAATTCATCGTAATCATCAAAGGCTCCGGAAGAATTTCCGAAGTCGCAGCTCGGTTCACATTGGATGCAATGCCCGGTAAACAAATGGCTATTGATGCCGATTTGAATACCGGGCTTATTACCGAAAGCGAAGCACGTGCAAGACGCGAAGCGATTGCAAGGGAAGCAGAATTTTACGGTGCTATGGACGGTGCAAGCAAGTTTGTTAAAGGAGATGCAATAGCCGGACTTTTAATAAACGGAATTAACATCATCGGCGGTTTTATAATTGGAGTTGCCGGTAAGGGTATGTCGTTTACAGATGCTTTGCAAAACTACACCATCCTTACAATCGGCGATGGTTTGGTTTCGCAAATTCCTGCGCTGCTGATTGCCACTGCCGCAGGCTTAGTTGTAACTAGAAGCGCTTCCGGCACTGCACTCGATGCACAGATGCGAAAGCAGCTTCTTTCAAATCCCCGTGTGCTTGGTACTGTTGCTGGCGCTATTGCGATGTTTGCTTTTATACCCGGCATGCCCGCTCTTCCATTTATACTTTTAGGAACTGTTTTGGGAACCAGTGCATATTTTTCTAAGAAAAATAAAAATGAAGCAAAGAGCAGCACCGAGCCGCAAGAAGTTGAAGCGGTTCCGGTTGAAGAGCATGTTGAGCAGTATTTGCAGGTTGACCCTGTTGAGATAGAGATTGGTTACGGCTTGATTAGCCTTGTTGATGAAAAGCAGGGCGGCAATTTATTTCAGAAGATCGCTTCGACTAGAAAATATATTGCGCTTGAGTACGGAGTACTTATTCCTCCGGTAAGAGTAAGGGATAATCTTCAGCTTGAGCCTAATGAATATTTAATCAAGATAAAAGGAAACATCGTTGCTGCTTATGAGATTTATACGGATAGATTTTTAGCGATGAATCCGGGCAATGTTTCCGAGCCTTTAAACGGTATTCCGACAAAAGATCCGGCATTTAATCTTACTAGCTACTGGATTACACGGGATGAAAAAGACAAAGCTGAGCTTCTTGAATATACCGTTGTCGACAGCATATCGGTTCTTTCAACACACCTTCAGGAAACGCTAAAGAGGAACTTTGATAAAATCTTAACAAGGCAAGCAGTCAAGCAGCTTCTAGAAAATTTGAAGAAGGAATATCCGGCGGTAATCGAAGACATAAGCGCAGATTCGCTTTCGTTAGGAACAATTCAGAAGGTTCTTCAAAATCTTTTAAAGGAATTTATTCCAATTAAAGATTTGGTTCAGATACTGGAGGCATTGATTGATTATTCAAAAGTAACAAAGAATGTTGATGTGCTTACCGAATATGTTCGTCATTCAATCGGAGATACTATTGCAAATCTTTACAAGGATACAAACGGAATTATTCATGCCATTGCTCTCGGTGAAGAATTGGAATCATTCATTACAAAATCCTTGCAAAACCAGAAAGAAGCTTTGCAAACTTTAGGATTGAGCCCGGATATTTTAAAAGAATTAAATATGTCACTCAAAAATCAAATTGAAAATTTCAAGATGCTTGGCTATCCGCAGGTATTAATAACCTCGGCAACAATTCGTCCGTACTTCTACCGGCTGGTAAATTCATCATTCCCGGATTTAAACATACTTTCGTATTCAGAGCTGCCTTCGCATGTTGAACTTGAATTTATTGATAAACTCGAGGTTGTAAATGCAAATTAAAAAATTTGTTGCCGCCACCTTAAAACAGGCAACATTACAGATGAAACAGGAACTCGGCGATGATGCAATAATTCTTGGAAGCCGCGTAATTGCAGGCGCAAATGGGAATCGGTTGTTCGAGCTTTCGGCGAGCTTTGAAGATGACGAGCCGCAGCTTGAACTAGCAGAGGTTTCGGCAAGACAAAATTCATTCCCAGGCAAAAAAACTTTTTCTATTGAAAAAGAAAAGTTTGCAGCAAAACTTCTTAGTAATAATGCTGAATTAAATAAATCAACCAGACCGGCACCGGCATTAAAAAAATCAATTGTGCCAGCTACAGCCCCGGCTGGAGATATTGAAAAAGATCTCAAAGAAGTAGTTGATACTTTGTTCAGCAGAGAAGTGCAGAAACCAATTGTCTCTTCAATCTTAAATCAATTAAAGAAATACAAAAGCTTTTTGCATCCATCTAACATAGATGGTTATGTTGTTTCAAGCATTGCGTCTTTAATTCCGACTTTCCGCTTTGAAGTACGTAAACCCGCCTCTTCGGCAGGTAAACAAAAGAAACCTAAAGTTGTTGCGCTGGTTGGACCAACAGGAGTCGGCAAGACAACCTGCATTGCAAAGCTTGCTGTAATATCAAAGATCCTTCACAATCTTGATGTAGGATTGATTTCAATCGATACTTACCGTTTAGGCGCGTTGGATCAGTTAAGAATTTTTTCCGAGATCAGCAACATTGATATGCTTGTTGCTTACGAGCCAGAAGAAATACCGAAGCTGATGAATTCATTTAAGAAAAAGGATATTGTTTTTATAGATACCGCCGGACGGAGCCAGAAAAATAAAGAACATCTTCAGAAAGCAAATGAGTTTTTAACCGCTGCCAATGCTGATGAAACGTATCTCGTCCTAAGCACGACAGGCACAACAAAAAATTTATTTGACGTTGCCGAGAAATTTAAAATCTTTAATTACAATTCCGTAATCTTTACCAAGATAGATGAGGCGGTTACATTCGGTAATATTTTAAACATCGTTACAAACTTTGATGTACCGGTTTCGTTTCTGTCAAACGGACAGGTAATTCCGGATGATATTGTTTCGGCAGACCCGGAATTTATTGCCAGCATGATTTATACCGGGAAGTATAATTAAGCGGGAGGCTGACAAATAATGTATGGTCAGGCAGAGCGTTTACTTGAGCTGAAGAGATTAGAAGCCGAAGAAATCAGCGGAAGCAGGAAAAAGATTTTCGCTTTCACTTCGGGAAAGGGAGGTACAGGCAAAACGTTTCTTTCATTAAACATCGCTTATGCTTTGTCTCTTCAGAAAAAAGTTTTGTTTATCGACTTGGACCAGAATCTTTCCAACGCCAATATAATGATCAATGAAGCACCGGCTAAAACTCTTTACAATTTCTTCTCCGGTAAAAATCTTCTGCATGAGTTGATTACCGAAACTTATCCGGGACTGCATTTTATATTCGGCGATTCCGGGAAGCTTGGTTATCTTCAAAGAAAAAACAGTTCGGTAAATCAGCTCTTCAATCAGTTAAGTGAGCTCGAATCGATTTACGATTTTATTTTTCTTGATACCGGAAGCGGAGCGAATGAAGATATATTTTCAATACTGCTTAACGCAGATGTAAACGTAATTGTTACCAACACCGAGCCGACCGCGATTATGGATGCCTACGTAATGCTGAAGCTGCTGAACGGGTACAATTACAAGGGAGAAAAAGCAATCCTTATAAATAAATGTATGGATGATGCAGACGGCAAATCAGCTTTTAATAATCTTCAGCTGGCAGCTAATCATTTCCTAAATGAAAAATTAAATTTGCTTGGAACAATTGACTTTGACCGCGCAGTAAGCGCTTCAATTATCTCACAGGAATTAATTCTAAAGCGGGAACCTTCAATATCAATAAGCAGACAAATTACAGAACTATCACAGCGGATATACGAAATAGCAGCTGTTCTGCATGAAGATTAAATGCAAACTATCATCAATTACCAAATTCCAAATAACAATTATGTAACTCTAAAAGTTTACGACATACTTGGCATCAAAGTAAAGACTCTTGTTGATGGATATAAAACTCTTGGAAGCTACTCAATTAATTTCAATGCAGGCAATCTTGCAAGCTGGATTTATTACTACTAATTAAGGTCAGGCAGCTTTACTGCTGTTAAAAAGCTTTTGCTGCTGAAATATTTACTGTCAATTCATAACTTTGCCGTCGGTTTTTAACCGACGGACTAAAAAAGAATAAGTGTTAAGGCTTAAGCCGCATTAATTATGCGGCTAAAGCCTAATGATTTTTTTTATTTCTTATCGGCAATGCAGTTGAAACTGGAGGTAATCAGTATTTAAGAAATGCAAGGACACCCTATCCAGTCAAACCGGGCTCAGGTATTTAACTCCATACTAAACTGTAACTGCTTTAGGAAGCTTAAACTCGATTTGCTTACCAACAATTTCACTTGCATCAATAATTTCTATTCCTATTAGCTTATCATCCTTATCAAAATCTGCAAGTACCCCCGGTTTAATTGTTACAGTATTCGCTGCCTTTTTGTGTTCACCTGAAAAAAGCAGATACAATAAATCTCTATCGGGATCATATTCAATTTTCATTATTTTTGCCTTTCCTTAAAAAAATCTTTACCATATCTGGCTTTTGTAGTTAGTAATACAAGACTATCATTCTTTAATTTATAGTAAACGCTTACTTCTTTCTCCTGAAAAAAATTTCCTTCCCAATAATTATTATACTGAAAAACAAACACTTTGCCAAATGTTCCTTCTTTTGCATCACCTGAATCTTTCCCTTCGTTAATTGTCTTTTCAATTTCGGATAATGAAATACCTCTCTGTCCCATCCTTGATTTTATATGCGGATGCAAATCTGATTGTTTTATTTCTATCTTTTGTACTTTTTTAGATTTCATATCTATCTAAAAAATAAAATCACTCGAAACCCGCTTTAACCGGGATCGAGTGAATGCTTTTTATAATATTTTTGTGAACTGGAATATTAATTGACAGCAGCATCATTGACCGGCTGGGAAGATTTCTTTCTCTTCTTAATAATCAAGTTCATATCATTAATTATTTGAGAGACGGTTAAGGCAAAGCTGCCGTATTTAGCTTCATCTACCAGCACCATTGCATTAAGATAAGTTACTAACTTATCATTTATAAGTGAAAGAACTGTTTGTTTAACCTCTGTTGCATTTTCCTGGCTGCCTTCTTTTGCCTTTTCATTTTGGAAAAGCAATTCAGCTTCTTCAAACCCGGTTTGAGCTGCCTTTAAATCATCAACTATTTGAGGTAAACCCGGCATCGCCGCTATTGCAATTTGGATTTCCGGGCTGTCAAAATCACCCAGCAATGATTTTATAAAGGATGACTCGGTTGCATAACTTTCATTAATAATATTCAATCCGTAATGATCAAATACCGCATCAACTTTTTTCGCCGCTGAACTTATTGTCTCGTCCGGATGATGTATAAATCCCAAAACAACGTAATTAACTGCTCTTAGCTTATTGTCTCTCAGCTCATCTTTTTCTTCCAGGCTGCTTTCAGCCTTTATGCGCTTGATTGCCTGCGAGAGTTTTATTGAGGAAGGATTTAACAATCCGAAGATTCCTGTTAAATGAGTATCGAAGCCCCAATCGTTTTTTCCATATTCGGAAATTATCCTGCCGGAAACAGTGTCTACTTCGGTATTCCTGGCGTGGCTTAATAATTTATTTATTTTTTCCATTTTAACTCCTTTAGGATTTATTGATAAAATAGTCTCTTTTGAAGACGGTTTCTTTTAATTTTCATTCATTTTGCAAGTATTTTTGACCGAATATCATATTTCCTTATTAAAATTAGAATGGTTATTTGCCCATTAATTCCTTTTTAAATTGCTCTTACAATGGGCATTTACCCAAAGTATTCTTTTTAAATTTTTCGTGCTATTGGCATTTACCCATTGCTTCCTTTTAAATTTTTCCGATAATTGGTATTTGCCTAAAGCCTCCTTTTTAAATTTTTCCTGTTATAGGCATTTGTCCATAGCTTTCTTTTTAAAATTGCCCTCAATTGTCATTTGCCTAAAGCTTCCTTTTTAAATTTCTCATATAATGGGCATTTACCCATTGCTTTCCCTATCAAATTTCTTCATTTTTCCGTCTTTGCATAAATCCCTGCAGAAATATCTTTCCGGCAATAAGATAAGATTTATATGTAAATTGTTAATTTGTTGATTTTTATTTAAGGAAGAATCCGGCAGGATTTTAGTGAAAATTTGTCTATATGATTTAAGTCTAATCAATTTAACCAAATTTTAATAAAAGCTAAGTCCAACATATACAATATCTTAATTAGTTACAAGCTTTTAGATATTTTTCATAAAGCCGAACCCGGTCATCTCGATAAGTTCCTCTCTCCGTTCTGAACACTCGATGACCTTACCTTTCCGACAAGGTGGTTAAGTAATTTCCGGTCGTCTCGATACATTCCTCTCCGATTTCAGCGAAATTGGAACTACTCGACTACTTTATTTTTCCGGCAAGGCTGAGTTTCTCCGGGCATTTCGATACTTTTTTCGAAGATTCAAAAAACTCAATGTCCGGAGATGTATCGAAGACCCCCGCCGGTCATATCGATACTGGATAAAAAGTCTTGACTGAGTTTGATCACGTGGCTAATATTCATCAGAAGGAAAAATCCCTACCGATTAATACCTCTAAATTTCATTCATTTAATCAAGATAATAACTTTTACTAAAATCAATATTGATGGTATAAAATTTGGATTTTTAGGGCGGAAGTATAAAAGTATGAATAAGATAGTTCTCAATTTCGGTTTGCTTGTTTTTTGTCTGTCGGTGATTTTTTTCAGCCGTATGGGGCTGCCGCTTCAGGATGTCTTGTTCAGGTCATTTTTAATTTTTGTTTCGCTAACTGTAATGCTGAGTATTGTGGTAATAATTTTTATAAAAGCAGTCAACAAAGTCTCATACGAAAAGAATAATGAGATTACAAACAATAAACTTAGGAAGTAATTAAGATGAGTAATGCAAGCTTGTGGGCAGAATTCAAGTCGAAGCCGACAGCCGGTCTTAAGAAGCAGATCATTTTGAACTATGTTAAACTGGTTCATTATGTTATTCACAATTCCAAATTTATCAACCTGGAAATTCTTGATGACAGAGATTATTTCCAGTTCGGCGTGGAAGGCTTGAGCGAAGCAATAGATCGTTTCGATCCCGACTTCGGAACAAAGTTCGAGACGTATGCTATTCAAAGAATACGTGGAAAAATAATCGATGAGCTCCGCAAGCTTCAAATAAAGCCAAGGGCTACTACAGCAGAAAAACAATTGCACGCTTCATATTCATATTCTAATGTTTCTCTAAATAGTCCGGTTGATGAGGAAGACGGATATTATTTGTATGAAGTAATCCCGGACGATTCTGAAATACCAATTGAGACAGCTGAGAAAAATGAATCGAAGGAAATTCTTATAAAGGCAATTAAAGAGCTTGAAGAACGCGACAGAATAATAATAAGCTTATACTATTTTGAAAATCTAAACTATAAAGAAATTGCCAAGATGCTTAACATTACTGTATCCAGAGTTTCGCAGGTGCATACTAGAATAATTGACATGCTTAAATCAAAGCTTGCTTTCATAAATGAATAAAAAAGAAGTGGAAATATTACCTGAAAAGCGGACTTATCTGAAATTATTATCGAGCATCAGGAATCTTCCATCGATGCCATTGGTGATGATTGAAGTATCTAAACTGCTGAGCAATCCCATGACCAGCGCCAGTGAACTTGGCAGAACTATCAGCAAAGATCAAGGACTTGTGGCAAAAATTCTGGCAGTTGCAAATTCTCCTTTATACGGAATACCGCGTCGAGTATCGACAATCGAATTCGCCATAGTAATTTTAGGATTCGATCATATAAAAAATATTGTAATGGCTCTTTCGATGATCGAGGCATTTAAGAAGGGCGGAGGAAAGAACTGGGACAACACCTCATACTGGGTGCATTCTATAATGACTGCCAGCGCGGCAAAAAGAATTGCCGACGAGCTCGGCTATCAGAAGTCCGGAGAGGTTTTTACGGCGGGTCTGCTTCACGATCTAGGTATCTCAATTATTCACAGATATTTTAATGATGAGTTTAATACGATAAACAATCTTGTAGATTCTCAGCAGATGAGATATTTAGTAGCAGAAGAACAGGTGCTCGGTTTGACCCATCAAACAATTGGGCAGCTTCTGGCTAATCGCTGGAATCTGCCTGAAATTTTAGGCAGTACCATCGCCTGTCATCATCGTCCTTCTGAAGCAGAGGGAAATAAAATTACGGCTTCGATTGTTCATCTAGCGGACTATATGACGCAGAAGCTGAACATTGGAAGTTTTTACTGGGATGAAAATATGGAGTTTGATGAAAGCGTAATTCAAATACTGAAATTCGGTAATGAGGTAAATTTAAACAGCTTTATAGATAAGCATAAAGATCTTTTTAAAAGTCAATTAGATGCAGTAATAATATAAGTGTGTAAAATGGTAGCACTAGCAACGGAACAACAGCAAAAGAGAGAGAAGACTGAATTAGTTTTGTCCAATATTTACAATTTACCGGTAATGCCTAAGCCGCTCGAAGACGCATTGGGATTACTTGAAACCTCCGCAGTTAGTATTCCATCATTGTCGGCAGTTATTTCTAAAGATCAAGGACTTGTTACAAAAATTTTAACTATTGCAAACTCACCGCTTTATGGGCTGCAGAGAAAAGTTACGTCTATAGACTTTGCTATTATGGTCCTCGGCTTTAATGAGTTAAAAAATATTATTCTTGTGCTTTCACTTGTCGAGTCTTTTAAGAATAAAACCGACAAATATCTTGATCAAAAAGAATTCTGGCTTCACTCTTATCTTACCGGATGTGCCGCTAAAAGAATTGCGGAAGATCTTGATTTTCCGAATGAAGGCGAGGCTTTTGTTGCCGGCTTTCTGCATGATATGGGCATTTCTGTTATCCATAAGTATTTTCATTCTAAGTTTATTGAGATTTATGAAAATGTAACGGAAAAAAATATCGGTTTTAATGAAACCGAATTTGAAGTACTCGGAATGAACCACCAGGAAATCGGCAGTTATCTTGTTGAAAGATGGAGCTTCCCGGAAATTTTGTGCGAAGCAATTTTAAATCATCACAACCCTGAAGCTTCTTCGGTGAACAAGGTTCTTCCTTCTATTATACATTTAGCTGACTACATGACGAAAAAACTTAATATAGGAAATTTTTACTGGGATAAAGATATTGAACTAAATATAATTGAAATGGAAACATTGCGTTTCCGGACAGAAGAAGAGATAAATCATTTTATCCAGAGTTACGAAGAATTGTTCATTCATCAGGCAAAATCTGTTAGGTATTTAAGTTGAGAGTAATAAAGCAGACAACTTTGGCTTACGAACCGTTCAACAAATCATTGCCATATCTTACAAAGGATGATGGAAGCGGCAAATTCATGCAGTCTGATTATTCCGGAGAAGAATATTTAACTGAGAACCGAACTCTGTCAATAAAACTTAAGCAGGTAATTGAATTTGAGAGAACTATTGCAAGCTTAAATAGCACAGATTTAATTTTACACCAATTTGAGGCTTTGTTAAAGCGGCTGATCCGATTCAAAGAAATAAATTTTTTTGCACAAAAGGACAACAAGATTTTCCCATATTTAAAACCGGTTTCGGAGCGGACAAAGCTTTTTATCAACAAAACATTTTCAGCAGAAGTTCTGAATAAAATTTTTACCATCGGCGTACCCAAACTTTTTAATGATTCATTTTTAAATAACATAGACGGCTCAAAATCATTTTATCTTATAATTCCAGTCCTGGAGGAGAATAAAGATAAAAAGCTTTTCACCATTTTGATGCCGTTGAATAAGAATATTGAGGACTCAGAGGAAATTTATATCATCAGACTTTGTCTGCAAATTGTGCTTTCGAAAATTGAATTTTTATTAAAACAGGAAGAGCTGAATAAGTCGCTTACAGAAATGCAGGCGTACCAGAGCAAGCTTGCGAACGATTATAAGCTATCTGCTATTGGTGAACTTACCTCCGGTATAGTTGAAGAGATACTTTCTCCGCTGCAGGTAATCTTAAGTACAACGGAATTTCTCCGTAACGAAAACGAATATGCAGACACAGAAGCCCTCGACACAATAAACAACCAGGTGAGGAAAGTGAAGACTGCAATCAACAGTCTTGTAAAGTTTGCAGGTAATAACGATTCAAAATTCAAAGTTCAACCTTGCCAAATAAATGAGCTGCTCAGGGAGTTATACAATGTTATCAACTCATCATTAAAGAATGATAACTACGAATGTATTTTGGATCTGGAAGAAAATCTACCACCCATTCTTTCGCAGCCAAATGAAATCCAACAGCTTTTAACTAATGTATTTACTCTTTTAAGAAAAAATAAAAGCCAGGGCGGTGGAATTTTTATTCAAACAAGATTTAAAGAAGAGAAAGTGGTTATCCGGCTGCTGACAACTGACTATGCTGAAGAGTTAAATTCAGAAGCTGCTAAGAAAAATCCGGATATCAGTCTTAAAATAATCAATAACATTTTGGTAAAACACGAAGGAAAGTTGTTCATTGATTCCAATAAATCAAAAGGCACTATCGTCATTTTGACTTTCCCAATTAAAAGGAAGATTGGAAGATGAAAAAGCCGGTTTATTCAATAAATCATAAAAAGATATTTGGTGTAATGGATTTTGGGAATAGCGGAATATTCCAATACTCCATTTCTCCATTATTCCATAATGCACTAAGATTAAGTTTCTTGATTTGTATTATCCTTTTTACCTCAAGAACACATGCACAGAATTTTGCAACCGAGTTCTCTTCTCTTCAGACAATGGTCAATGATAGTTCAAATGTTTCAGACAGCCTGACAAGTAGCGACAGTGTAAATATCAGCCAGATGGTGCAAGCACAAATCGATGCTGCCAGAAAGAAGCAGCTTGAAGAACAACAGAAAGCTTCTTTGAACGTGGTATTGAAAGCGAAAGAGAATAAAGCAGGAGGCTTTGAATACGTCTTAGCAAATTTACGAAAGACAATTCCTCTATCTGATGATTTATTGATGAAGATATCTATCCTTAGTTCCGCAGCAGTTTTAACTTCTCTCTTTATTTTCATTAGAAGATTTCGCGGTAGAAAAAAATCTGCCAAAACCGATTTGAAAAAAAATATCAGGCTTTTAAGAGAAGAAAAAATCTTTAGTAAAAAAGATAAGAAGCTTAGCGGATTAAGAACTAAGTTATCCGGTGCGGCATCAACTTACGAATTATCCAACAGGGCAGTCGCTAGAAATGCGCGGGATATGAATATTTCCAAAGGCGAAATTTATTTAGCAGCAAGAATTAAATCTCATGAGATGAAAAGAGCAGGCGGCAGAAAAAATTAATATTCTGGAGAAATTATGGTTAAAGGAATTTACACAGCGGCAAACGGATTAGATGCAAGAATGAAGAACCTTGAAATTGTTGCGAACAATCTTGCTAACCTGAATACAACCGGTTACAAGCGCCAGGTTCCTTTTTCGGAAGTTTTGAGTCAGGCAGGAAATGTACAAGTGCAGCAGATGACTGATTTCCGCGAAGGAAATTTTTATCAGACTTCCAATCCGCTTGACCTGGCAATTTCCGGCAACGCTTTTTTTGTAGTTCAAACTCAGAACGGACCGGTGCTTACCCGTAACGGCAATTTTCAAATTTCCACGGATGGTTTTCTTGTTGATCAAGCCGGGAACAAAGTAATGGGCAGCAATGGAGCTATTAATTTGAACTCTCTTTTGCTCAACAAGAAGAATACCATTTCAATTTCTAACAGCGGTGAAATTAAAATGGGAAATATCGTTGTTGATAAGTTAATGATCGGAGAGTTAAATGATCCGCAGGAAGCTGGCAGGACAACAGGTGTCGATTTCTCTGTTGAAAATAGCGGCTTCAGGATAGCACCGGAGAATCAGTACCAGATTAAGCAAGGCTATCTGGAAGAATCAAACGTTAATGCGATTAAAGAAATGGAAGATATGATTCAGATAAATAATGAATATACTTCTTCTAGTAAGATGATTACTTATCTTGATAAGTCGCTTGATGAAGCAAATCAGATTGGAAAAGTTTAGAGGAAAGGAAACTAGTTATGCCGAATAGAGCCTTAAGCACAGCAGCATCAGGAATGTATGCGCAAGAGCTGAACATCGAAGTCATCTCGAACAACATTGCGAACATAAATACCACTGCTTTTAAAAAGAATAAAGCTGAATTTCAGGATTTGATGTACCAGCAGGTAAATGTAAGTCCGGTTAATGCCCAGCAGGATACCACCGGTGTTTCTACAAATACACTGCAGATTGGAAACGGTGTACAGCCGACTTCAACTGAAAAAATATTTACTCAAGGAGACATAACTCAAACAAGCAACCAGCTTGATCTTGCAATTCAAGGCGACGGATTCTTTCAGGTTAAAAAGCCAGACGGAACGTATGCATATACGCGCGATGGTTCTTTCCAGGTAGATTCACAAGGAAGAATTGTAACCAGTACCGGATATCTTCTCGATCCTCCGATTACTCTTGATGATAATACCTTAACCGTAAGTATTGCCAAGGATGGAACAGTAACCGCACAGAAAGTCGGCGGCACAAGCCAGGTAATTGGAAATATAGAACTTGCAAGATTTATGAATCCCGGCGGCTTAACTGCTTTGGGAGACAATTTGTATGCACAGACAGAATCATCTGGAACACCGATTATCGGATCTCCGGATCAAAACGGTTTTGGCTCTGTTAATCAAGGATATCTTGAATCATCGAACGTAGACATCGTTCAAGAAATGATCAGCATGATAACGGCGCAGCGGGCTTACGAGATAAATTCTAAAACTGTTCAAACTGTTGAGCAGATGATGCAGTTAGCAAATAATCTGAAGAATTCATAAAAATGTTAACCGCTATATTATTCATATTATCTGTGTTGAGTCAGCCGGTGGGTTCATTTAAGAACGAGCTTGATTCTTACTTGAAAAAAAATCTTTCCGGTTATGATGATTACAAGTATGAAATAATGCAGATGCCTGTAGATTATAAAAAGATGGAAATCATCTCTAAGGATGATTTCAACATGAGTGGCAATATGGTTTATCTTCCTGTTAGAATGACCGGAAAAAATGGAAGAGTTTCCAGAACTATTCTTTCAATACGATTAAAGCTATACAAAAAAATTTATGTTGCTGTAAAAACAATTCAAAAAGATGAAAATCTTTCTGCTTCGGATTTTGAATTGAAAAAATACGATGTTACTAAGCTGAACAGCAAACCAGTGACATCACTAAAGGAATTAAGTTTATACAGAAGCAGCAATTTTATAAATGCCGGTGATGCATTGACAAAAGATGACCTGGAATTGAAACCGGTAATACTTGCCGGTGATCCGGTAAATGCTGAATATAAATATGGTAGTGTTTTCATTTCGTTTGAAGCAATATCAAGGCAGGACGGCGTACCGGGTGAGACGATAACAATTATAACAAAAAATAAAAAACTTTTTAAGGCGAAGGTAATTGATTCGCACGATGTAAATATTATTGAGTAGCAGTATGAAAAATAAATTAATCATAATTTTTTTGTTGACAGCCTCTTGTATTTTTGCACAGGATATGAGGCAGAACGCATTCTCATCTTTATTCTCGGATCAGAAAGCGAGTAAAGTCGGCGATGCGGTTACCATTATTGTTATGGAATCATCGCAGGCATCTAATGATGCTCAGACATCTACCGGAAGAACGAGCAACTTAGGCTTATCCGGCAAAGCAAATTTAGGTAATGCAGTAAATCCTCCTTCTGCTGATGTAAACCTTGGAACGACGAATAATTTCAGCGGTACTGGTTCAACAAAAACTGAAGGAATGGTACAGACAAAAATCAGCGCTACGGTTGATTCAGTACTTGCTAACGGAAATCTAGTAATTAATGGCGACCGGAAAATTACAATTAATGGTGAAGAGCAGACGGTCTTCATTAAAGGCGTTGTAAGACCATCTGATATAAACCCGGACAATTCTGTTCTTTCCTATAACATTGCAGATGCTCAAATAGTTTTTACTGGCAAAGGCAGCATCAACAGTTCTCAATCGCCCGGCTGGCTTACTAAATTTTTACACTGGATTTTTTAAATGCAGTCAGGAGAAAAATGAAAATGCGAAGAGTTGTAATTTCAATATTGATTTTTCTTAGCTGCAGCAGTTTCATCCTTGCGCAAAGGATAAAAGACATTGCCTACATAACCGGTCAAAGTTCGGAACAGATTATCGGTTACGGATTGGTTGTCGGATTATCGGGAACCGGCGATACTTATCGTTCTACTTTTACTATTCAGTCGATAACAAGTATGTTAAAGCGTTTCGGCATTACTGTTTCACCGGACAATCTTCAAACAAGAAACGTTGCAGCAGTAATGGTAACAGCAACATTGAATGATTATTTAAAGCCAGGAGCTAAGTTTGATGTTACGGTTTCTTCGATGGGAGATGCATCGAGTCTTCTCGGCGGTACTTTGTTGATGACTCCGCTTTCGGCTATGAATGGAAAAGTATATGGATTTGCTCAAGGCTCAATTTCTGTCGGCGGATTTGATTTTAGAACGCCTTCGGGAAACCGCATTGCAAAAAACCAAGCGCTTGCAGGAAGAGTTCCGATGGGGGGAATTCTTCAACATCCGCTTGAGACCGACAGTTTATCAAATAAGCAAGTGAATATTTATTTGCGCGAACCGGATATAACTACCTCGAATAATGTTGCTAATGCTATTAATGCGAAGTTTGGAAATAATACTTCGATTGCTAAAGATGCCGCTGAGATAAGTGTAAATGTTCCGGCAAACCAGCAGAATAATATTATCGGATTTCTTGCCCAGTTGGAGGCAATAAATGTTCAGACCGATGAAGTAGCCAAAGTTGTTCTTGATGAAAGATCCGGTACAGTTGTAGCCGGCAGTAATGTGAAGATACTTCCGGCAAGCATTACACACGGCAATTTAAATATCACGATAAGAGCTTATCCGATTATTTCTCAGCCGGGTCCTTTTTCTAATGGAACAACACAGGTATTCAACAACCAAATACCGTATGTAACTCAAGATTCTACAAACACGATTGCAATCCAGGGTGCATCAACGGTACAGCAAGTTGCGGCAGCTTTGAATTCATTAAAAGTATCCCCGCAGGATATAATTGAAATTTTCCAGGCGCTGAAGAAAGCCGGTGCATTGATTGGAGAGTTGGTGATAATCTGATGTCAGGTCTTCCTCTGAAAATAACGAATCCGCGGCAAATCGATCAGCCTGCTGAAATAAACAGCCGCTACAGTGACGCTCAGAAAGCAAAGATTGCAAATGCAGCAAAGCAGTTTGAAAGTCTATTAACTGAAATGATGTTGAAGAGTATGAATAAAACTTCCGGAGGCATGTTCGGCGGTGATTCCAATGACGGCGGATTCGGCGGCGATTATTTCAGTACGATATTTGAAAGCCAGATGGCAGAGATGATGTCGAAGAAAAAAAGCCTCGGTATTGCCGATGTCCTTTACAAGCAGATAACAGGTGAAAATCTTGAACAAAGTTTTAAAAAGCCGGAAGGCATGTTGCCTTTAAATCTTGATAAAATAGAAGTAAACAAATCGCTGCAAAGTTTGCCGGCGGTATCTCCCAATTCAAAAGCATTGGATAGACTTAGCAAATATGAAGGCATAATTGATGAAGCCTCCGGATATTATGGTGTTGATAAAAATCTTATTAAATCGGTTATCCTTACGGAATCAGCAGCCAACGACAAAGCAGTTTCCAGCGCTAAAGCCAAGGGTTTAATGCAGTTAATAGATTCTACAGCATCCCAGATGGGAGTAGGTAATGTTTTCGATCCCAGAGAAAATATTTTCGGCGGCACTAAATATCTTTCTGAAATGCTTCGAAAATATGATGGGAATGTAAAGCTTGCATTGGCGTCGTACAATGCCGGTCCGGATAATGTTGATAAATATGGCGGTATTCCGCCGTTCGATGAAACTCAAAATTATGTAAAAAGAGTTGTTGGATATTTGAATCATTTTAACGGAGAGAATTATGGAAATGATAGATCTTTTTAATTTACTTAAAGAACAGCATCAGTTTCTTGAGGCTTTTTTAGATACCATTGTTTTGCAGCAGCGGGCAATTATCGAAAGCGATTTGAAAGGACTCGAAGACTCAATTAAAACTGAAGGCGCGCTGATGATCAATTTTGATCATTATGAGAGGCACATGACGGAAATGATACGACAGCTTTCTGAAAAATATTCTCTTAAAGCTTCAAGCGGAAAGCTAAATGATTTCGTCAACACTCTGAAAGGCAAAAGAGAATTCAATCCTAAAAACTTTATCAAGATTCAATCATCTATGCAGAAGCTGATGGCTCAGATAGTGATTATTAATAATCAGAATAAGATGCTTGTGGATCAGGCAAGAAATTTTATTAAGGAAACTGTATCCGCATTGTTAATCAATAATCAAAATCAAATTCTTGATAGGAAAATCTAATGAGTATATCAAGAACATTCGATATTGCGCAGAGCGGTCTTGCGACTTACCAGGATGCGTTAGACGTAACTTCAAATAATATTGCCAATGCATCAAATCCGGATTATTCGAGACAGCGCGCGATAATTACATCGGCACCAACAACACAAAGTTCCAACATAGTCTGGGGTAACGGTGCACAAATGCAGGATATTCAAAGAGTAAGAGATACGCTAACCGATACTCAGATAAGAGACAACAATCAAAAATATGCTGATAATAATGAGCGCGATACAATCACTGGAAATATTCAAACACTTTTTTCGGAACCTTCCGATACAGGATTGTCCAATACCATTTCGGCATTTTATAATTCATGGCAGCAGCTTGCCGTAACACCTAATTCAACTTCGCTGAGAAATAATGTTATCCAGGCAGCGCAGAGCTTGAGCAACCAGGTTCAAAGTATAAATTCTGGGATAAGTTCTATTAAATCCGATGTTTTGAGCAATGTGAACAGCGATTTAACTACACTCAACAGCGATCTGCAGCAAATACAGCAATTGAATCAGCAAATTTTTACCGCTCAAAGTGCTGGTCAGCAGCCAAACGATTTAATGGATACGCGAGATAAGTTAATCGATGCTGTAAGCAAGCTTGCAAATATTAACGTAACTTATGATTCCGGCGGATCAGCAGTAATTTCTGTCGGAGGAACTTTTGCGGTAGATAAATCAACCGCAACTCAATTTTCTGCAAGCATGGTTAACGGAAAAATTGTCATTAAAAATTCAAGCGGTACAACTTTAAACGGTCTTTCCGGCGGTGAGCTTAATGCTTTGACTGACATCTTTAATAATAAAATACCTTCATATCAGGCATCCTTCGATAATGTTATCAACCAGATTATGAACGGAGTAAACTCTCAGACATCAAAAGGATACACTGGGACAAATCCTCCTCAAACCGGAGTAAATTTTTTCGATAATTACACTAACGGCGTTCTTTCTATAAATACGCAAGTTTTAAATGATCCGAATATGATCGCCGCTTCCAGTGATGGAACTTCTGGGAATGGCGATATTGCAGTAAATATAGGAGGGCTAATAAACCAGAAAGATGCAAATGGAAATACAGTGGTTGATAATTATACAACGCTTGTTTCCCAAATAGGAAGCGATAAGCAATATGCATCGAACACTGCGCAATCTTATCAATTGCTGTTAAACCAGCTTCAGACGCAGAAGCAGTCTTATTCCGGTGTTTCTGTGGACGAAGAGATGTCGAATGTACTTCAATACCAGAAAGCTTATGAAGCATCGGCTAAAATGATGTCAATCGCAAACCAGATGATAGAAGATTTAATTAACATTATCCAGTGAAGTTATGAGAGTTTCGGATATAACATTAGCAACGGATTATCTAAATAATCTAACTGCGGCAAAAAGTAAAGTAGATAATTTGCAGAATGAAATTGCTACAGGCAATAAAATTCAACAACCGTCTGATTCTCCCGGCGGTACTTCTAATATCATTCAATGGAATACACAGCTTCAACAAATGAATACTTATTTTTCGAACATTGATAACGGCAGCTCCTTTATTCAGGATACAACAAGTACAATGCAGAACATCCAATCGGAAATTACTAATGTACTGAATGACTTAACAAGTGTTAACAATGCAGCCAATAGTACTAATCTCAACAGCTTTGCCGATCAAATAAATCAATCTCTCCAGACTATTATAAATCTTGCCAATACCCAATCAGACGGCAAATATGTTTTTGGCGGGACAGATTTTTCAGCGGCGCCGTATGCAATGAATGCTAGTAATACTGCGGTTGCCGTTCAGGTAAGCGATGTTTCGGGAGCCCAGAAAATCACAACCTCAAATAATATACAGCAGCAGATAAACATGACCGGCACCGAAGTATTCGGAACAATTGTTACTCAAAACGGAACCATAGATTCCGGTACAGCAATAGGCGGAACTGTTAGCAGTCAAACAAACGTTTATGATGCTCAGGGCAATCAATATAATTTTAAAGTAAATTATACAAAGACAGCAGCTGATACTTACAGAATGACTTATGATATCTTAGACAGCAGTAACAACTCGGTTCTTTCAGCACCGCCTGCTGCAGAGACGATGGTTTTTAATTCATCAACCGGCAAACTTCAAACAATTAATAATCAAACGCCTGCACCGATTCATATTGAAGTAGGAAGTAAAAATATCGACTTCTCTTTTGATCCTACCACAGTTAGTGAAGTAAGCGGTACTACTTCTCTGAACTTTTCTGCTAATCAGCAGACAGATATTTTTAACACTCTGATTTCAATTGTAAATCAATTAAAGGCAGGCAAAACTCCTGATCCTTCGCTGGTGCAAAGTGTATCTAATTTTAACAGCCGCTTAACAAATAACATTTCAAAAGCCGGAAATATTGAAAATCAATTATCAAATACTAAGAACTTATTAACCAACCAGCAGACGCAGTTAAAAACAATGGTTTCCAATGTGCAAGGAGTCGACATTGCACAGTCTGTTATGGATCTTCAAAATCAGGAAACTCTTTTGCAGATGATTTATAAAATGGCTGGGATGGTTTCAACTCAATCTTTGTTGAATTATATATGAGCAGAAAATTTTCTACAATAAGTGGGCTTCTGCTTGGAATTTTTTCTATCTTCGGCGCATTCTTTATGGAAGGCGGCGCTTTCGAAAAGCTGTTCCTGATTCCACCTCTAATTGTAGTTTTCGGAGGAACATTTGCTGCTGTTATTATTGGATTTGGTCTCGACAGATTTAAAAATATTTTCCACCTGATTGTTCTGGCATACTTCCCTAGAAAATATAATCTCAAATCACTCATAAATAATCTGGTAGATTTTTCGATAATATCAAGAAAAGAAGGATTGTTATCAATCGAAAAGAGAGTTGATAACCTTGAGTACCTTTTTCCGAAGAAGCTTCTAAGATATGTAATAGATGGAAGCGACGCAGATTCAGTTCAGAATCTTGCTGCACTGGAAATTAAGGCGATGCAGGAAAGGCATTACTCAAATATTTTTATCTTCAGCAAGATGGGCGGATATGCGCCTACAATGGGAATTATCGGTACGGTTATGGGCTTGATAATGACGCTTGCTAACGCAGGCGGCGATCCGAATTCGTTAATTAAAAATATAGCTTCGGCTTTTATTGCAACTTTGTGGGGCGTGTTCAGCGCTAATATTTTATGGTTACCAATAGGCGACAAACTAAAGAAGTGCCACTTAGAAGAAAAGCACATGATGGAGATTTCTTTGGAGGGTATTCTAGCTCTTCAGAGCGGCGAGATTCCTTCGGTGGTGAAGGCAAGGCTGATAAGCCTGCTGCCACAAAGAGAACAATTAATGTTGATGAGTTCTTAGATGCTGAGGAGAATCCTTTTGTAGAATCAGGTGATAAAGACAGATACCTGATTACTTATGCAGACTTAATTACGCTGCTTCTGGGTCTGTTTATCATTTTATATGCGATCTCGAAAATTGATGTTAACAAGTATCATAAAATGATTACTGTGATGGGGGATGTTTTTGGGAATAAAGGAAAAATTGTTGCTATTAAAACAAGCGGAACTTCCGCCGTTATGCCGGGTCCGGAGGGAAATTTAAAATCGGAACTAAACAGTCTGATTGAAAAATATCATTATAACAATTCAATCAGGCTGGAAGAAAATAAACGAGGCGTTACTATTCATATTCTTGATGATGTTTTGTTTCCATCAGGTAGCGCGGATTTGACGACAAATTCTGAGGTCGTTCTTCATAGGCTGGCAACTTTGCTGAAAGAGCTGCCCAACGATATTAGAGTTGAAGGGCATACCGATGATGTTCCGATTAACACTAAAAGTTTTCCGTCAAACTGGCATCTTTCGGTTGCACGCGCCTTAAATACGGCATATGATTTAATAAAGACTGAAGGACTTAAGCCGGATAAAGTTTCAATTGTTGGTTATTCGGAATATAAGCCAATTGCCTCGAATGATACTCCCGAAGGGAGAGCATTAAACAGAAGAGTTGATATTGTTATAATAAAAAAGTGATGTCTATGAAAATAAAAACACGCCAGTTCGGCGAAATAGAATTTGACAGAGATCTTATAATTAAGTTCGGAGCGGGGCTGTTCGGCTTCGAGAACCTTAAAGATTTTCTTCTGATCAAAGTTGACGATGAACTATTTTACTGGCTGACTTCGATTGATGTCCCGGAAATTGTTTTCCCATTAGTCGGTCTGCGTTTGATTGACGATAAGTTTCCGCAGGAAGAAGATAACGAGGCATTCGGAATTGTGACAATGAATCCGGAAATCCTTAAAATAACAGTTAACATGAAAGCTCCGGTTTATATTGATCAGACAAGAAAGAGCGGTTTCCAGAAAATACTCGATACTGAAAAGTACCCTGTAAATTACAATCTTTTTAAAGATTAGAAGGCAGGGACGAATATGTTAATATTAACAAGAAAATTAGATGAAGAAATAAAAATAGGATCAGAAATTTCAATAAAAATTCTATCGATTTCTGAAGGGCAGGTAAAGCTAGGAATAAGTGCACCTGCGAATGTTGAGATTTTTAGAAATGAAGTTTATGAGAAGGTAAAACAGGTAACTATTGAGGCATCAAAGCAAAGCACCGTTAAGCCTATTGATTCTTCGAAGTTAAAAGCAAATCAAATCAGAAAGATTTCGAATGAGCAATGAAAATAAAATAAAGATCCTTGTAGTTGACGATTCCGATATTATTAGGTTTTCACTGAAAAATTTTTTCAGCGATTATAATTTTGAAGTAATTACTTGCACAGACGGTCTTGAAGGTATCCAGAAAGCCCAAGAGCACAAGCCTTCAATTATTTTTCTTGATCTTATGATGCCTAATCTTGATGGAGTAAAAATGCTTCAAGTAATTAAGATGATTGAAGAAGTAAAGAGGATTCCGGTAATAGTAATAAGCGGAAATACGAACCGAACCAACGTACTTGCATCAATTGAAGCGGGTGCAGACAGGGTAATGTCTAAGCCCCTTCAAAAGGAAATAATTATTAAAAATGTTACTGAGCTTCTCGGTCCGGGCTTTTTGCAGAAGGCGAAAAAAGCAAAGACGTTTTCAAATTCGGAGACTGATGAAATTAGAAAAAAGCTAGTCGGACTGTTCTTAAAAAGCTATCCGGTAAAGAAAGAAGCAATTTTAGAAGCTCTTGAGAGAAACGACAAAGATGCATTAAGGTTTATTGTTCATGAATTTAAAGGCGCAGGCGGTTCCATCGGCTATCCGCAATTAACCGTTATCAGCGGAATAGTCGAAGATCAATTAGGAGGCACGATTATAAATTGGGAACAAATGAAAAATATGTGCAGCCAGATTTTTAAAATAGTGAGTGAAATAGAAGAATCGATTTCGGAAATAGAAAAATAATATGTTTTTATTAATTGGAATAGCAATAGTAGTTATAGCAGTTATTGCCGGATTTTTATTTGCCGGAGGAAATTTAATCCTTCTTTTACAGTGGTCGGAGATAATGATTATCGGCGGAGCCGCAATCGGAAGCATCTTAATTGCCTCGCCGCTTTCATTAGTAAAAAAAATTATAGCGGAAATTCCTAAGGCGTTAAAACCGAATCATTTTACAAAGCAGGATTATCTGGTATTGCTAAAATCATTCAATGAGCTTTTCCTTTTAGCTCAAAGGGACGGCTTGCTTGCAATTGAAAAGCACATTGAGAATCCTCTTGAAAGCGATATCCTTTCGCAGAATAAAAAATTTGTTGGAAATGAAATGATGCGAAACTTTTTTGCCGATACGATGAAGGTAATGCTTTCCGGCGGAGTACCACCTCACGAGCTTGAGGATCTGATAGATACGGAAATTGAAACTTATGAAATTGAATCAAAGCCAGTTCCGGCTACACTTTCAAGAGTAGGCGATTCTCTTCCCGGTTTAGGAATTGTTGCAGCAGTACTTGGAATTATTGTAACGATGGCTTCAATTGATAAAGGAGCTGAAGTGGTTGGTGAGCACGTTGCAGCTGCATTAGTTGGTACTTTTCTGGGTGTTCTTACTGCTTATGGTTTCGTAAATCCATTGGCTGCAAACCTTGAGCATAATATTGAAAATAGGATTAGAGTTTTTTATACAATAAAGGCATGTATTGTTGCTTACGCAAAAGGTAATCCGCCAATCATTGCAATTGAGATAGCAAGGCGTACAATTTTTTCGGACGACAGACCAACTTTCTCCGAACTTGAAAATTATGTAAGAGGAAAGAGTTAAAATGATCTCCGACGGTAATGACCTTCCTCCGCGGATTATAAAAAAAGTAAAAAAGCATGGCGGTGCACATGGCGGAGCCTGGAAAGTGGCTTACGCTGATTTTGTCACTGCAATGATGGCTTTATTTATCGTTCTTTGGGTTATGAGCCAGAGTGAAAAAGTGCAGAAAATGGTGGCAAACTATTTTAAGAATCCAATTGGTTTTTCAAATAAAGGAAAGGATATTTTATCCGGTGATAGTAAAAGTATAATTAAAATTGAAAATAATAGTATTCAGGATGCAAGGGCAACCGAAATGAAAATACTAAAGGAAATGGGAGATAAATTAATGGGAGAGATCTCTGCTAATCCGGCATTTAAAAATATTTCAGGACAAATTAAAATTGAATTTGTTAAAGAGGGACTTAAGATTGAGATAATAGACTCAGCAAGGAATTTATTTTTTGAAATTGGCACCGCAAAGCTTACTAAAGAGGCATTTATGCTTCTGCAAAAGATTGGCGACGAGCTTTCAACACTTCCTAACAAAATTATAATTGAAGGACACACTGATTCCAGACCTTATGTCAATGGTAAAGATGGATATAATAATTTTGACCTAAGTGCCGACCGGGCTAATTCTGCCAGGCGTGCGTTGACATCTGATAAATTAAACGAAGGGCAAATTGATCAGGTTAGAGGCTATGCAGATAGAAGGCTCCGCGACAAAGCTGATCCCTTCAGCTTTGTAAATAGAAGAATTAGTATTATAGTAAAATACTTGGATAAATCACAATGAGAAATATTTTAATAGTAGAAGATGATCCTTTTACTGTGGATTTTTATCGTTTCATATTTAAGAGAGCGGGTTATAATCCACTTGTGATGGAAGACGGTGATAAAGTGCTTGATATTTTAGACTCAACTGATGTAAGTTTGATTATTATGGATATAAATTTAAAGAATACTTATCTTAAGGGAGATAAAATCGACGGTGTAAAATTATCAGGGCTTATAAAGCGAAATGAAAAATTTTCACGGATTCCTGTAATGCTCGTAACCGCTTATTCTCCTTCTATCAAAGGTAATGAGTTTTATAAAGAAAGCCTGGCGGACGATTATATAACGAAGCCTATTGTTGATTTCAATATATTGATTGAAAAAGTAAATGATTTGGTAGCAAATTAATGAGCAATAAAATTTTAGTTGTTGAAGATGAGAAAGATACTCTCTTTATCTTAAACAAACTGCTGACAAAAAATAATTTTGAAGTCTTTTCTGCAACCAATGGGCAGGAAGCTCTTGAAATGCTGGATAAAGAAATTCCCGATGTTATAGTTGCAGATTGGACAATGCCGGTAATGGACGGACTTGAGTTATGCAATATTGTTAAGAAGGACGAAAAATTTAAATTAATTTATTTCATAATCCTTACTGCTCGCGCTTCACTTAAAGATAGAGTTACCGGATTGGATATCGGAGCAGATGATTTTTTGGTTAAGCCGGTTCAGAACCAGGAACTTCTTGCTAGAATTAGATCGGGAATTAGGATCCATAACCTTCAGAACGAGCTGAAAAATATTGAACACAGCAAGGCACTTGTGGAGATGGCTTGTACTATTGGTCATAAGATAAATAATCCATTGAGCAGTCTTTTGATAGCTATAAAAAATATTGAGGATGAGCTAAAGTCCGAACGATCAAATTCTTTAAGTGAAGACTTTAAAGTAATCAACGAATCGGTTGAAAGGATAAAAGTTTTAGCTAATGATTTAGCCCATCTTAAAAATCCGGAACTTGTTCAATATACTGATGACAGTAAGATGATAAAACTTGATTAGTTTGATGATGGTTAAAAGCAGGAAGAATTTTTGAAATTGGGCTTTCAAATCAGTTAGATACTAAATAACCGAAGTTACGCAATTGTCATACTGAACTTGTTTCAGCATCTAAAAACAGCTTAAAAATTAAGATTCCGAAACAAGTTTGGAATGACAAATGGATCATTTTATTCATTTTGCGTAACTTCAGTAAATAATAAATTAGTTCTTAAGGGGAATAATAAAGTTACAGACTATTTCAGGTGTATCTTAACTTTAATCTATGAATTTTATTGATAGATACTACTCATTTCCCTTATCTTTGTGAAATCTAACCTTAAAGGGACTCAATTCTCTGCCAAATTTTTCGATTATAAGTTGAGGAATTGGCATGTTAAATAAAATCGATAATATTAGTGCTGGAAGCGAGTACAGCAAGTCAACTAAACCGGCAGGTTTCGGAATAAATGCTGCATCCGCTTATAACCGGAGGGCAGATATTCATGACTCTGTAAATATTTCTCCGGCACTACAGTTTCTTAATCAGGTCAACTGGAAACTTAAGGAATTTAAACGCGTTGCCAATGAAAAATTAATTCTCAATTTTATTATATCTAATATTGAGTTTCGGACAACAATTGATCTTGAAAACATAAGTCTTATCAACGCGCTGGATTTCAATTTGATCAAAGAAGAAAATGCTGCAGGATCTTTCCCCAAAATCTATATCGATTTATCCTCAGTAATTGGAGAAATTAATTATTACTCGGAACCGGCGTTACTTAATTTTTCTTCTATGAATGTTTTTTTTAGGCGTGTTGTTGGTCTGGAGACAAGGCGGGAGTTGAATAGAAGCGATTCGTACATTTTTGAAGAATTGTTAAACGGAATTTCCAACGGCGTTAATAATGAATTCGAACAGTTGAACAATCAGATCTTTATCTTTTTAGATAAACTGTTAAACATTAAAAAAGAAAACAGAATTGTTAAAGAATTAGAATTTAACAAGGCGATAACAATTAAAAGCATAAAAGTAGTAAATGCATAACGACCTTAACTTGGGCAATTTTACGGAACGGAAAAACTTTTTATCATTATCAGAGTTAACTTCTTTTTACAATTTACCGGAAGGTAATCCTCTGATGATTGTGGATTCTGCATGTAGAATAATTTTCTCGAACAACACATTCAAAAATAATTTTGCTCTTCAGGAGACTCAGACTTTTTTTGATTTGAATTCCGAACCTGATCTCGGATATCTTTTAATAGCGCTTACCGGAAGCAATTACAATAATTTCCACTTTGATTTATACTTCTCGCCGGAACATGAAATGAAAAATTACAATTACAATGTAGAAGCCGAGAGGATCCTAATCGACGGGAAAGAATATTTTGTCTTGATTTTCAAATCGCTTGAGGAAAAGGCTGAACTCGAGGAGAAGATAAACAACCTTCACAATGCACTCGAATACGGGCATGTGCCGATATTAACTACCGATTCGGAAGGCAGGGTTACCTACTCTACTAATTCTTTTGAAAGAATACTAAGAAAAGGGATTGAATCAATATATAATATTAACCTTTCGGATGCACTTTCATTTTATCTTACACAGGAAGAAAAACGTCAGCTCGATGAAAGTATAGATAACTGCAGAATCTGGATGAAGACAATTTCATTTACGGATATTGATGAAAGCGTGCATTATCTTGAGCTTAAACTAAACCCTGTTTTTAGAACAGGTGAAGACAATTTGAAATTCATTTTAACCGCTAATGACATTACTAACTACATCCTCAAAAACCAGTTTATTAAAAGATCCGAGAGAAGACTTAAATCGATCATCAACAATACATCGGATCTTTTATTCATTTTTAAGGAAAAAGATGACGAGCTTTTATTCGAAAATGCCAATGACAATTTCTGCAGAATATTTTCGATCGATAAAAATAAATCACTTAGAAAGAATATTGGGAATATACTCGAGAAGAAGTTTTTTGAGTTTATTAAAATGTCCGTACGTAATCTTGGATTCGAAAGCGAGGTACAAGCGGGTGACGATATCAAAGGTGAAGGGATCGCAGAATTTAATTATTCTCAAAATGGGCGTGAATACAAAATAAAAATTGCTTCAGTAGACGATAAGATTGAGGAAGAGAAAATTTTTATCGTCAGTATGAATGATATTACAGATCAAGTTTTATATGAGGAGCAATTAAAGAAAGCATATGAAAAAGAATTGAGCCTGCATAAGCTAAAAACCGCTTTGCTTGAAAATATGTCGCATGAGATTAGAACTCCGTTAAATGCAATTAGCGGTTATTCCGAAATTATTGAAGAATGTGTTGTGGATAAGGATTACAACACAATTCTTGATTTAGTATTTTCGTTTAAAGATGTACTTAACCGGGTTCTGAAATTATTCGGCAACATTGTTATTGTATCGCAGATTGAATCCGGTGAAGTTGAGCTTGAAATGGTTGAGATGAACTGCAACCAGGTGTTGAAGGCTGTATTTCATAAAATGCAAGAGGACGCTGCAAGCAAAAAGTTAAATTTTTAT
This sequence comes from Bacteroidota bacterium, assembly GCA_021815405.1. Lineage (GTDB taxonomy): Bacteria > Bacteroidota > Ignavibacteria > Ignavibacteriales > Ignavibacteriaceae > FEN-1297. The sequence continues at coordinate 105,731 of JAKAGV010000006.1, read as the reverse complement.
TTTAACTCCGACTCAGAGGAAATTATAATTAAAACCGATTGGGTTAAGTTTGAAAAAATAATCTCTTCAATTGTAGAAAATGCTATTAAGTATACCGATCATGGTGAAGTAAGTATAATTTCCATGATCAAAGAAGGCAAGGTAGTAATTCAAATTTCAGATACCGGTAAAGGAATAGATATGACTGAAATTAAAAAGCTAATTGAACCATTTGTGCAGGAAGAAGAAGCTTATGTCCGCAGTTATGAAGGTGCCGGTCTCGGTTTAACTGTTGCTTACAAACTAACAAAGCTTCTCGGCGGGGAGTTTGATATACAAAGTGAAAAGGATAATGGGACCACAGTCAAGATATTTTTCCCAAACTTGAAAGAGACCGTTGTATAAGATTCAATTGCAGCTATTCATTTAGTCTGAATCTAATTCTTAAAATTCCATCTTCATAGCTTGACGAAATAATTTTAAAGCCGCCGATTTCTTTAGATGAACTTACATGCATTCCAATGCAAGGGCAGGCATCATAGTCGCCGATTTTAATTATTCTAATGTTATCGCCGGCTTCATCAGGCAGTCTTTCAAGATTAAATTTATTCTGAGCTTCTTCTCTTGGAATGAATTCTTCAGTAACCTTCATGTCCGCATTTATAACTTCATTTACTTTCTCTTCGATTATATCCAATTCCTGCTGCTTTAAATTACGGTCGAAGCGGTAGTCGCACTTTGATTTCTTCTTTTCGATATGTGCGCTGAAAGATCTGCCCCGGTTAAACATTCTTACCATGGTCTGGTTTAGTATATGCTCTGCCGAGTGCATCCTGGGGTCGTATGATTTACTCATCTTATTTATCTCTGTAAATTTTTGAATGCGAATTTACGACTTCATCATATTAAAATCAGCAGCACCAAATTACGTTAGATGCTTTTAAGAATTAAAGGGCAGATGAAATTGTTTAACTGTTAAATTACTTGTCGTGACGAGTTTCAATTAATATTACCTTTAACCAAATTTAACTCTCATCAATACTTGTTCAGAAAAATTATTGAAAGTAATTTAGTCTCGAAGAAATTCTTGCCATAAAAAAATTATTTTCAGAATTTATAAGGATGTTTTTGTAATGAAAACAAATTCAAAACTATTAATTTGCTTCATTTTTATTTCGTTGCTTGCCTCGGCATGCTTTGGCCAGGGAGAAAAATCTTATAATCAATTGCAAAAAGATTTACAGGTTAAATTTAATAAAGATGCTAAAATTGAAATCGGCAATGAGTTTGTCGGTGTAGAGTATCATCATAGCAGCATACTGCCGCAGCGAATCAGCTTTTACTATCCGGTTGCCAACAGCATTGATTTAAGCACCGATTACTGGCACCGCGATACGACTTTCATTATGGCAGCCGGACTTAAAATCGGCAGCGGGAAAAAAGAATGGCTCGGATTAAAGCCTTATAAATTTGATCTGACTCCGTTTTCTGTTTCTTTCCAAAAAGCCGGCAATAGAAAATCAATAAATGTTTCTTATGAATTTTGCAAAGACAAACCTGCAATGGTAGTTACTTTTATCATAAAAAATCTCGGTAGCAAAAAAGAAGAATTTGAATTTTATACTCATCTGGAAACTTCACTCAAAACCTGTCATACCTATGCGTTGATGGATAAAGCTTCTACGGAATTTGATAAGACCGGCGATGCAGTCTATGCCAACTTTAACGATATTGAAACTCAGTACGCTGATGTGTTTGCCGCAAATGCAGGAGAAGCTCCGGTCAGCTTCAATACAGCCGGAGATTTAAACTCATCAAAAAAACCGGACGGTGATTGGTGGTATAATCACGAAGGAAACTTACCTGAAAAAACTTTCTCAAAAGAAAATCCCGGAATTCCGGCGGCAGAATTTCTTTACAAAAAAGAGCTGGCTCCGGGACAGGAAATGAAAGTCGTTCAAATTATCGGATCATGCAAACAGGATGAAGCTAAAGACATTGTAAAATATCTTCTTCAAAATTATAAGAAGGAAATTGCACAGTATGAAGATTATGTTTTAAACAAATCTTATAATGAAAGCGTTTGGAAAACCGGAGATAAATGGATTGATCATTCAACACATTGGGCAAAGGCTGTACTTGCAGTAAACAAGCATTATATCGATGGTGACGTAATGCCGATGCCGTGTCCTGCTGAATATAATTTCTATTTTACACATGATGTTCTGCTCACGGATCTTGCCGCAGTAAATTTTGATCTTCCTCGCGTTAAGCATGATCTTACTTTTATTGCCAAACACTCGAATGCAGAAAAAATAATTCCTCATGCATATTACTGGAAAGATTCCGCTTACGTTACTGAGTTTGCAAGCTCAGATAACTGGAATAACTTCTGGTTTGTAATTACATCGTCCAGCTATTTAAGACATTCTGGCGATAAAAAATTGCTCGAATACTTATATCCATATCTTACTGAAAGTATCAACAATGCAATGAAGACGGAGAAGGATGACATAATGTATTCATATCGCCCGGACTGGTGGGATATTGGGAATAACTACGGTCCGCGGGCTTATATGACGATTCTTTTTACAAAAGCACTTCGGGATTTTAATTTTATCTCTTCGGTGCTTGGTAAGGATAAAAATAAATTAATTGAAAGAGATAAGCTTGCCAACCGGATGGAAGAACAGATAACAAAAAAATTCTGGGATCCGAAGAAAAATTATCTGATGAATTTTTTGAGCGATGGCTCTGAAGATCCACATTATTATGTCGGCTCTTTGCTCGCAGCAGATTACGGAATGCTAGATGCAAAACATACCACCGAACTTATTCAAACAACTAAAAACGTTCTGCTCGATAAAAAACTTGGCGTTTACACTGCTTATCCTATGGACTTCTTAAAGTATGAAAAGCTGCTTGGCTTTGGCGATGAAGTTGGACCGGTATATAATTATTTTAACGGGGGAATATGGTCGCAGGATAATGCATGGTATGCAATAGCGCTGATGCACGGTGGTCAGAAAGAAAGCGCGTTAAATTTTGTTAAGACGACAATGTCTCTTGACGGAATTATGCATGGTCCTAACGGACAGCCGGCATATTATGAAGTAAGGATTCCCGATACAGAAAATCCATCGCTTTACGGTACCGTTGATAAGCCGCAATTTATGTGGGCGGCAGGTTGGTATCTTTATACTATCTATCATCTATATGGAATTGATGAGAACGATTGGAACATAAACTTTGAGCCTTTCCTTTCAGTAAAACAAAAGTCATGTACTTTCACTTTGAATGCAAATGGACAGCCGCTGCTTGTTAATGTTACCGGCAAAGGAAAATATATTAAGTCAATTGAATTTGGGAAAAAGTATTCAGCCTCATCCGTAATACCGGAAGATTTAACTGGAATAAAAGATGTTAAGATAATTTTAGGTAAACCTGAAACGCCTTACCTTGCACAGACAAATTCTTCTCTCGTCTATTCTTTATTTGAAAAATCAAAACATAAACTAACGTTCGAGTTGGAATCCTTCGCCGGTCATCAAACTGATATGAAAATTATTTCATCAACTCAACCTAAGGCAATTTATGTTGATGGAGAAAAATTATCTGATAATTGGTCAAGTAAGAAAACTGATGGGGTTTACCAGACCAATGTTAGAACGAATCAGAAATTAGACAGAGAAAAAGTTCAAATTGAATATTGAAATTCTATTCGTCGGATAATTTTTAGAATATGGGAAAGATACAGATTATCATTCCCATATTTTTATTGAGAATATCTATTGTAAATTGTAAAATTATAATTTAATTTTCACACCAAGTGAATGTTAAATATTAATAAAGGGACTCCAATGACCAAATTCAAAATTCTCTTCTCTGTATTTTTTATTATTCCACTTCTGACAATTCAGAACTTTGCTCAAAACGTTGAAAGGAAAGATGTTCCTGAAAAATATAAATGGAACTTATCCGACCTCTATCCGAATGAAGCATCCTGGAATAACGCTAAAACCGATATAGTTCAAAAACTTGATGAAGTTGCAAAATATAAAGGACAACTGGCAGAAAATGCAAAGACTTTAAACTCTGCATTGGATTTATATTTTGATATGATTAAACAATTTTATCGCTTCTCCGAGTATGCAAGTAATCTTTATAATCAGGACCTCGGCAACTCTAATTATCAAGCCTTAATTCAGCAGGCTTCGCATATCGGAACAGAAATTTCCGAAAAGACTGCATTCTTAAATCCGGAAATTTTAAGAATTGATCCTTCAAAGATTAAGGCATTCTTTGAAGAAGATAAAGGTCTAACGCAGTATAAAATGTTCATTGAAGATATTCAGCGGCTGAGAAATCATACACTTCCGGAAACCGAAGAAAAAATATTAGCCAGCTTCAATTCAATTGCAGGCACGCCCGAAAATGTTTACAGTATTTTTAACGATGCAGAATTTCCGTATGCAAGCATTACTCTTTCCGATGGAAAGGAAGTTAAATTGACTTCTGCGGCTTTTACTAAATATCGCTCCGTTGCCAACCGCGCAGATAGAGAAAAAGTATTTAAAGCATTTTTCGGAAAGTATGGCGAGTTTCAGAATACAATCGGAGCGAATCTTGGCGGTAAAATGAAACTTGATTGGACCTATGCGAAAGATAGGAATTACAAATCATCTCTCGAAGCTGCGCTGAGTGTTAATAATATCCCGGTATCTGTTTACGAAAATTTAGTTAAGCAGATTCACAAAAGCCTTCCCACACTCCATCGTTTCTTAAAGCTGAAGAAAGAAATGCTGGGAGTTGATACTCTTCATTATTATGATCTCTACACTCCAATCGTTAAAAAAGTTGATATGAAGTTTGATCTTCCGGAAGGTCAGGATACAATTTTAGCTGCGTTGAAACCGCTTGGAGAAAGTTACGTTGGAACAATAAAGAAGGCTTTCGACAGCCGGTGGATTGATTATTTGCCGACCGTTGGAAAAAGGAGCGGCGCTTATTCTTCCGGCGGAGCTTATGATGTTCATCCTTATATTTTAACAAACTGGAACGGCGATTATGAGTCGGTCTCTACTTTAGCTCACGAGTTGGGGCATACGATGCATAGTTATCTTTCCAATAAAAATCAGACTTTCGTTAACTCGCAGTATTCTATTTTCGTTGCAGAGATTGCTTCAACTTTAAATGAAAGCCTTCTTAATGACTACATGGTTAAGAATGCAAAGAGCGATAAAGAAAAATTATATCTGCTCGGCAGTTATCTTGAATTATTGAGAACAACCGTTTTCCGTCAGACGCAGTTTGCAGAATTTGAATTAGCAATGCATAAGATGGCAGAGAGCGGTGAGCCGATTACCGGCGAAGCTTTAAGCAAGATGTATTTTAATCTTGTTAAAGAATATTATGGAAACGACGAAGGCTACTGTGTGGTTGATCCGTATGTTGCTTATGAGTGGGAATATATCCCTCACTTCATGTATGATTATTACGTCTACCAGTATGCAACATCTTTGATCTATGCTACAGCATTTGCTCAGAAGATTATAAATTATGGACAGCCTGCCGTTGATAAATATTTTAATATTCTGAAAGGCGGCAGTTCTGAATATCCAATCGATCTGATTGAGAAAGCCGGTTTAGATCCCATGTCATCCGAGCCGTTCGATTTAACAATGGCAAGAATGAATAAAGTAATGGATCAGATGGAAGAGATTCTTTCAAAAGAGAAAATGGATTAACAATTATAAGCATGAAGGCATATGATTTATATACTGACGTGCATCCATACTTTAACGGTTAATTTTTTTAGTGGTGTCCTAATTTGAATTTGTCATCCCGAACTTGTTTCGGGATCTAGTGAGCTTAAAAGATTCTGAAATAAATTCAGAATGAAATCAAATATTGAATTCAGACTTAGTTGAATTAGGACACCGCCATTTTTTTAATTCAAGTGTTAAAAGATTCTTGCAGTTAATTTTGTAGTGATATTTATCTTGTTTCCATTTGCATGATTTAAGTAAATTTGTCGACACTAAAATTTACTTTTACAAATGAGTTTTGAACCGTCATACATTAGATTATATGAATCAGGCGAGCTTGCCAAAAGAGTTGAACTTGCCGATGAGATGCTTAAGTCTTGCGATATTTGTCCGCGAGATTGTCATGTTGATAGAACCAAAGACGAAATAAGTTACTGTGTAAGCGGATATCATCCGATTGTTTCTTCGTATACTCCTCACTTTGGGGAAGAGCCTGTACTTAGCGGTACTAACGGAGCGGGAAATATTTTTTTCGGCAATTGTAATCTTAGATGTTTTTACTGCCAGAACTTTATTATCTCTCAGAACTGGAAAGTTGAAAGAAAAAATGAAGTCACTTTCGAACGGCTTGCAGATATTATGATTGAGCTTCAGGAGAAAGGCTGCCACAACATCGGACTGGTTTCGCCTACTCATTTTGCATCTCAGATTTTAAGATCAATAAATATTGCAGCCGGTAAGGGACTTCGCCTTCCGATAATTTATAACACCAACGCTTATGATTCGGTTGAGATACTTAAGCTTCTTGACGGCGTAATTGATATTTATCTCCCGGATATAAAATACGGCAACGATGAGTATGCAAAAAGATATTCAAAAGTTCCAAACTATTTTGAAAAGGCAAAGCTTGCGGTTAAAGAGATGTTTAGGCAAGTCGGCGATAAACTGACTTACGAAAACAATGTTGTAGCAAGAGGTTTAATTATACGTCATCTCGTTCTTCCAAATGATCTTGCCGAATCTGAAGAGGTGTTAAAGTTTCTAGCAAAGGAATTAAGCACGAATGTTCATCTATCCGTAATGTCGCAGTATTATCCGGTATTTAAAGCAAAGGAAGATATATTGCTGGACAGAACAATTCGTGAATCCGAATATGATAAGGTTTTAAGATTGCTCGATAAATATGATTTAAAAAACGGCTGGACTCAAGAAATGGAGAGCCAGGAAACTTATAGACCTGATTTTGATGGGAACAGGGAAAAACCGTTCTCTTTTTAAAAAGAATATCTTCTATTATTTAGTAACAAAAATATTTAAGTTAGGTTAAGCATCATCTTAATCATAATTTTCTTTTCGCAAGTTTTTAATTCTATTACGATGAAGAGAAAGTATAAGATTATAATCAAAGGTATGATGAGTAAGCATGATTATGAGATAAATTTGTAATATCAATTAAAAAAGAAATTATAGAAATGGATAGTAAACAACGAAATAAAATTCTTACGGTATTGTTTATCGGAGTGCTGATGGGCGCTCTGGATATTGCTATTGTTGGTCCGGCACTGCCTGCAATACAAAAACAATTTGGTATTGATGAAAGAGCAGCCGCGTGGATATTCGCTATTTATGTTCTGTTCAATCTTGTCAGTACTCCCTTAATGGCAAAGCTTTCTGACATAATGAATAGAAGGGTAATTTATATTATTGATGTACTCATGTTCGCTGCCGGTTCTTTGGTTGTTGCGTTGTCACCAAACTTTTCTGTTTTATTAATAGGAAGATCTATCCAAGGATTTGGTGCTGGTGGAATTTTCCCTGTAGCAAGCGCTGTTATTGGCGATACTTTCCCTGAAGATAAGCGCGGCAGCGCTCTTGGATTAATTGGCGCTGTGTTTGGAATTGCATTTATAATCGGTCCGGCACTTGCCGGAGTATTATTACTTTTAAGCTGGCATTGGCTGTTTATCATAAACATTCCGATTGCTTTAATTATTATTTTACTTTCGTTTAAATACATACCGCTTGCAGAATCTCACGGTACCAGCAAGTTTGATTGGAACGGGACAATACTGCTTTCAATTATTTTGGTTTTTCTTTCGTACGGATTCAATCAAATAAATTCATCTGAGTTTTTCACAAGCATTTCCTCGAGTGCGATTCTGCCGTTTATACTTTTATCTATAATCTTAGTCCCGGTTTTTATTAGAGTAGAGAAGAAGAAAGATGATCCTCTTTTAAGAATAAAGCTGTTGACTTCAAGACAGGTAAGTCTTGTCAGCGTTCTTGCCATCGGTTCCGGTTTAACTGAAGCTGCGGTTGTATTTATTCCTCCGCTGCTTGTATCTACTTTTAACGTTACCGCATCTCAAGCAAGCTTTATGCTTGTGCCGATTGTACTTGCTATGGCAATTGGTTCGCCGCTTGCCGGTAGAATGCTTGACAAAGCCGGTTCAAAGATTGTCTTAATTATCGGGACTACTTTACTAACCGCCGGTATGTTAGGTCTTGCTCATATCTCATCAACATTAACTGGGTTTTATGTCTCTGCTTCATTAATCGGACTTGGAAGCGGATTCCTTATCGGTGCACCTCTTCGTTATATAATGCTTAATGAATCCAGACAATCAGAAAGAGCCTCGGCTCAAGGTGCATTGAGATTGTTTACCGGAATAGGACAGCTTTTCGGCGGGGCTGTTGTCGGCGCACTTGCAAGCTCCGGCGGCGGTGGAAGCACCGGATTGCAATTTGCTTTTCTTATAGTGGGGATATTCTCTGCAATATTAATTTTTGTTTCTTTCGGTCTTAAAGCAAGAACAGTAGAATTACAAAAGGCTGGTGAGTAAATTATGCTGGAAATCCAGACTATAAAGGCAGCGGAATTATAGATAAAATCGAACAGTGACCAGAAGTATAAACTAACTTAGTATGAGTCTTTTTTTGTCGGTTAGTAGTGTAATTTTTTATTTTAAATTCTGTGGAACTCTTTTTCAATCAGCGGTATCCGCATTCAATTTTTCAGAAAAATATTACTTCCCGGTCAGTCTCGCAAATCTGCATGAAGTTATACTGCAACTTACTTAGTATTCATATCGTTTTCATACTGCAACTCTTAACGGAGTGAAGCTCGATATTGCTACCCTTGAACAACTACGAAACACTTGTAAGTTAAATTCACATTAGGGTTAAGGTACTTTTGAATAACATCTCTTTGTTCTTTTCGTTCAGACTTCTGAACGATTGGCTGTATTTCTGAATATATTCATTTAAAAAATCATTCGAATAATTTTCAAATTTATTATAGACATAAGAAAATCCCGGGCTGTCTTTATATTTATTAAAATAATCCGATATCTGGTTTATTGTCAAAAGGATTTGTCTATCCATGCTTTGATATTCTGAAATCTTGTCTTGCAATTTCAAATAATATAAATTTTTTACTGAGTCTACATCGGGGATGTTATCGTACTTATTTTCAAAAGAAATTAAAGTATCTCTAAGGGAATTGTTTTGTGCAATCAACTCTCTTATTTGAAAAGTCCTTTGATTAAATTCATCATAAAGTTTTTTAGTTGGACCAATATATCCAAGTGCGCTTATGAAATCAGAGACATTTACATGACCAAATGCCAATTTAAATAAGCCCGGGACAATAACGCTGCTTAATCCTATAATAGATGCTGTCCTTGGATCATGAATAAAGATTGCCGATGCGCCGGATATAACTAATCCGAAAATAGGAGTGTAATTGTTAACTTTATCCCAAAAATTCTGCAGATGAAGTCGACTTAAAATATCGGAAGTAGAAGCAGTATCTTGTTCGGGCTGCACTATTAATAAATCATTTAAATTTTGGATATAACCTGTTCCTTCGATCATTTGATTTAGTATATTTTCACCGAGCTTGTATCTGCTTGCAATTAGATCCTTTTGCCCTTCATTGATTAGCTGGTCCTTTATATTTATGGAATTTACCTGCTTTTCTAAAGTAATTAGTTTTGATTTAAAATTGCTGATTTCCTTAACTGCGTTTTGAACTGAATCAAGTTTGGCATTAAGTTTTAAGATATTTAATTGATTTTGAAGTTGTATTACCTTTAATGAATCCTTAAATAATGATAAATAATCTACGTTGTAGGTTTGGGTTGTATCTTTTGTTTGCGAAAAAAGATTGAAAGAAAAAATTAAGATAATTACTAATATGGTTTTCATTTGTTTTCAATTTATATAAAGTAAGATTAGAATTTTATATCGAAAACTTTGAATAAATTAATTTCATTTCATTGTTAATCGGCACATTCTATTTTAAAAATTTTATTAAGAAATATTTCTGGTATAGAATAAATAGAAGATTTAATTATTAGCCGCGAAGTTTTAAAAGCCCGTGGGTGATATTCTAAAATTGATTGAATTAAAGAATTACTGCACGAATAAATCAGTAATGATTATCTGAGTCTGCTCTAAAAAGCTAAAAATAACGAAATGTCATTCCCACGAAAGAGAGAATCTATTCGATAATCAAAACTTTTTGGATTCGCGTTTCCACGAGAATGACCTTTATAGAGATATTATGTTTAAAAAGAGGAAATAAGAAAGTGAGGTAAAAAAAATAAAGGCATCCTTTCTGCAAATTAGATTTAATGATTATAATAAAACCATCTAATTAATTTTATTAAAAACAAACAGTAAAGGATGCCGTATGGAAAATACAAAACTAAAATTTCAAGGACAACATCTATATATAGGAATAGATGTACACCAAAAAAGATGGATAGTAACAATAATATTTCTGGGAATGCAGCTAAAGACAATTTCAATGGACCCGTATCCCGGAGAGTTGATAAAATATTTAATGAAGAATAATCCGGGAGCCATCTACCATACAGTATACGAGGCTGGTTTTTGTGGCTACTGGATAGACAGAGCATTAAGAAAAGCAGGAGTAAATAATATAGTAGTCAATCCTGCAGATGTACCAACTACTCATAAGGAAAAAAGAAGAAAGACTGATAAAATAGATTCAAGGAAATTAGCAAAGTAACTAAGTGTTGGTCATCTGGAAGGTATATATATATACCAAGTGAAGAAGGCGAATCAATAAGAGCATTAAGCCGGCTGCGTGTATAGTTAACAAAGGATCAGACCAGAATGAAGAACAGGATAAAATCACTATTATACTTTTCCGGAATTAAACTTCCGGAAAACAGCGAGCTTAAGCACTGGAGCGCTAATTTCATAAAGTACCTATCGGAGTTAGACCTCAATCATAAAGAAAAGAAGATAACTGTTAATTTATTACTTGAGAGCTTAAAACAAATCAGGGAACAATTGGTTAAAGTGCTCAAAGAACTAAGAATATTGGTAAGAGAAGACCAGGGAATAAATAAAATCATAGGGCATCTTTTAACAATACCGGGAATAAGTTTTACAACAGCATTAACGTTATTTACTGAAATTATGGACATCAGGCGTTTTGGAAAATTTGATAAGTTTGTTGCATACATAGGTTTTGCACCTGATATAGACTCAAGTGGAGAGAATGATAACATACTTGGGATAACCCAGCGACAACAAGGCTACCTAAGAAATTTGTTAATAGAGGCAGCCTGGATGGCGGTAAGGAAAGACCCGGCTATGACAGCCTGCTTCGCTAACTTAACTCAAAGAATGAGTAAGCAAAGAGCCATCATAAGAATAGCAAAGAAATTATTAAGCCGTATAATGTATGTTTGGGCTAATCAGAAAGATTATGTTTTTTCAGTAGTATCGTAACAAAGAAATATTTATAAAAGGAGTCTTTTTTAATAAAAATATTCTGTGTTGACCGTTCTGAGTCCGCTGCAAAGACAACTTTTGTTTTTTTAAAGATTGCGGCAACACCTTAATAAATAATTTAATAATATACTGCAGCTCCTCTGTTCAACCAAAGCTATCATTATGAGGATGACTGTTCATAACAGGCTGATTTAATTATAAAAAAAGACTTATAAAAGAAAGCAGATAAGGATGCTGAACGATATACTTTTAATTTAAGTTAAAGGACAAATATCTGTTTTGACTAATTATTATGTCTTGGAACAAATCTGTAAGACAATTCTGAATTTTCAACCAAGACACAATAATTAGTCAAAAGTTATAAAGTCAACAATTAATTACTTGACCTTTTACATAACAGCGGACTCATATACTATATAAGTTGAATGATAGCGTTATAATATTGTTTACTGCTTTATTCAACCCTCTGCTTACATTAATATAACTTGAGCAGAAGCTAATCAATTAAAGAACTAAGTTAAATTAGAAAAGCTTATAAAGTTAAGCTGTCAATTAAAATAAGTATAACTTCTATTAACAAGTAACCTAAAACAATTTTTTCGGTCTAAACTTTTAACAACTTCATTTTCAGAAGGGAAAATAAATGAAAAGTATAATCTTATTATTTGCGTTAACAATTTTTTATTCAACTTGCTTTGCACAAATAAATTTTTTTGAAAGCGATACTGCTGAGCAGGAATGCTCATATTCAAGCTTTAACTTAGGTGCATCAAACAGTGGTTTAAGTTTTGGAAACTCGCAAAGGTGGGATGGCATTCGATTTAATTTTTCAGATTGCGGTGTTGAAGAAATAAATGGAATAAATATTACTATATGGAAACCGGGGAATCTTGCAGGCTCAAGAGTCAATGGAATTGCATTCGGATTGTCTCCGTCAGCCGGTACAATGCAGGGAATATCATTAGGAATAGCTGCAAGTATAGCAGAGGAAAATACTCGCGGAATTAATATTGGCGGCTTAGCCGTAGTCTCAGGCGGAAATGCTGAGGGAATAAACCTTGCCGGCTTGGCTGTTGTTTCACAGAAAAATATGCGGGGAATTAATTTAGGAGGACTTGCAGTCGTTTCGCAAAAAGAACTTGCCGGAATTAATATCGGCGGCTTAGCTTCGGTTTCTCAGGGTAATCAATTTGGAATAAATGCAGGCGGACTTGCGGCAGTATCGCAAAAAGATATGTCGGGCATAAACTTTGGCGGCTTAGCAATCGTTTCTCAAAAAGATTTAAGCGGAATAAATTTCGGCGGGCTTGCAACCGTTTCGCAAGGTGATATGACCGGAATTAATTTTGGAGGCGGTGCTGTTGTCAGCCAAAAGGATCTGACCGGAATTAATTTTGCGAGTCTTGGAGTTGTTTCTCAAGGTGAAATGAAAGGTATAAATGCCGGAGGTATTGCTGTAGTAAGCCAAAAAGATATGTATGGAATAAATCTCGGTGGGCTTGCAGTTGTTTCCCAAGGAAATTTAAGAGGAATTAATTTTGGTGGTTTAGGAATTGTTAGCCAGAGCAGCATAAATGGTATTAATATTGCCGCCCTTGCAGTTATTGGAGAAAAATTAATTACGGGAATAAATTTTACCGGCTTCAAAACTGAAACAGATGAATTTAACGGACTTAATGTTGCAGCATGCTGGACAAAAGTAAATGTTATGCAAGGTGTGTCTATTTCAGCTTATAACAATTTCAGCCATGAGCAGCAAGGCTTGGCAATTGGAATATTAAACTTTACTGAGAATTTGAATGGTTTTCAAATCGGCTTAATAAATATTGCCAAAAATAACTCCAGCATAACAAAAGTTCTTCCCTTCCTCAATGTTCATTTTGAATAATTATCGGGTTATTTAATCGGGAAGTTCAAAAATATTTCTTTGACTGCTGCCGTCACTGCATTTATAACAGGCGGTGCCGGATCATTTGTAGTTAGAGTGCCGACTGTTCCCTGGCTGGTTGCCGTCCATAATAATTTGCCAGTTGTAGCAGAGAACAAGTTTATTGTTAAAGTAGCTTTTGTGTCACCGAATTTTGCGCCGTATTCTGCATTATGCATAACAATATTATAGACTTTACCTAGAACAATTACGTCAGTTTTCAAATCTTTTCCAATTTCTGAAATCAAATTTACATTGACACTTTTACCCTGAGCATAATTTTCTGAGAAGTTGCTCCAATCCCTTAACAAACTTTGATCTAATTTATTGGAGGCAAAATAGCTACCTATAACTCTTATTTTTATCTTTTTCTTATCAAAAGCTTTCATTACAGTTGTGTCTATTTCTCCAAGATTAGTTTTATCGGATTCAATTCCGGTAAACGGCATTATCGCTATGTTAAAAATTTTCTCACGAGAAATATCAGGATTTACTGTAGAGTTAAAAGTTGCTTTTGTAGGCGCGCAGCTTTCAAGTGTAAATAAAAATATTATACTGGCAAAAAACACCCATTTTTTCTTCATTATAACTCTTTGGCAAAATGTTATTTCAAATTAAAGATTATTTTATCCAAAGTGAAATAATATAATTACTTGCCTTTATAAAAATGCCGGCAAGATATACCGGCATTCCATTCACATTCAGTTTATCAAATAATTATCAAGCTATAGTGGAAGTTGTACTTCGGTTAGGACCTAGGTCATCGATTAATTTTTTTACACCTTTGATTCTGCTAAAATCCTTTACAAGGTGGTCTTTTGCCCAGTCTGAATTTGTATGTCCTTCAACCTTGACAATCCCGTTATGGACAGTGAATCGAATTTTCTTGCTCTGCAAAGGAAATTTGTATCTCAAAATATCTCCCAAAAGTATTTTCATATTGCGATTGCTTTCGGCAGCTTGTGGTGATAGTACTTTGATTTGATCGACAACGCCTAATGCGCCTTTCTGCCAGGAAGCCAAAGTTTCTGCCAATAGTTTTTCCCTCGGATAGCTAACTGTCCCGCTTAATTTAATTACTCCATTACTAACCGCCACCTTGATTCTGTTTGGTTCCATGATTGAGTTATCAACTCTCAAATCTTCCATCAAATTTGCTTTGATAATATCATCGGGTAATGATTTGGTATTAACTGCAACAAGGTCTTTAATTTCTTTCACGCCTTTTACCTTTTCCGCAATATCAAATATTCTATATCTGTCATAAAGCCTTTTTACACTTCCCCTAATTGTAACAACACCTTTATTTGATGATGTTACTGTAAAATTATTATTAAAATGTTTTGACAAAGCATACTGAACACGCTGGGATAATTTTACTGAATTATTGGAAGCGTATGATTCTGAATTAATACTGATAAGTATTAACATAATAATGGTAATTAAACCAGAACCGATATAATTCTTGAAGTAGTACATCTCTTTCTCCTATAAAAATTAGTATTTCGTTTATATAGACGAATAAATCATTCCAAGGTTCTGGGAGATTGTTATTAATCATATACCTTCGATTTGCACTTTTCGGATAGTGTTAAAACATTTTCAATGATGACTATATAAAAAATCGCTGCCTGCAGTTGCAGAACAGCGATTAGCTAACCGTAGAGAGAGAGAGAAGGAAAGAAGGTTTATTTAGGGGAAAGAGTTATGGTTCCGGCATCAGTATTCTGACCGCTTGTTACAACTATGTTCTGAATTGCAGTGCTCTTGAAAGCGCTTGTATCTGATGCTTGAATGTTTAAAGTATAACTACCCGAAGGTAAAGCCATCAATTTGAAGTAGCCGCTTACAGCATCGGCATATGCTGTCACGGTATCGCTATTTGAAACTGTCCAGACTATTGCATTTGCCGTAATTGGCAAAACTGTTCCTGAAATTGTGCCAGAGGTAATATTAGCTACAACCCTGATTACAGGCTGAAGCATATATTTTCCGTTACCTGTTTGGATGATTGATTTTGCCGCATTGAAGTCTAGCGTAAGCTGATAAGTAGCATTTGCTTGAATATTGAAATTTCCATTTAGCTTAATACCAGTTTGAAATCCGCTCGGTATAGTTAGGCTGTAACTTATTCCATTAATTACCACGCTGCTTCCGGCGCCAAGTATAAGTCTTATTTGGGAATATTGTCCTGCTGGTAACATCGTATCCCCAAGAACAGCAGATAATCCGTTTCTTAAGGAAAGTAGGTCATAAACATGCGGAGTGCTGTTAAGAACAAACCACCCACCGTTGGAATCGCTGGTTGCCGAATGAACGTCAACCTCTGTAACGTTGATAAGTACCGCATCGAAGTTTGCCGGGGAATCTACCATATACATCCTCATTTCTCCGCTGCCCGATGGCGAAACCGGATTGTCTTTACTGCAACCGTAAAATAAGAGTATAAAAATAACTGGTAGTCCGAGAAATAAATTTTTCACTTTGCCCTCCAAAATTAGAATTATGTTCTGAACTTACTGAATAATTTTCAATTATAATGCCATTAAAAAAATCGATTATTGTGCCTCAAATAAATTGTCAATACGAAATATTTTCAACACAACGAAATTTCTTCATTTCTTCGAATAAAAAATTCTTTGAATTTAATTTAATCGTTCTAATAATTTTTATCTTTGTAATGAAAAATCAATAAGGATTTTAAAATACAAATTGAGTAATATAGAAAATAATAATTCGAAAAAACGTTCTGCAATTCTATTAATCCATTGCCCAGATCGCACAGGATTGGTTGCAAGCGTAACTGATTTTATCGGCACAAACAACGGCAACATACTTTATCTTGAACAGTATGTTGACATGGAAAAGAAAGTTTTTTTCATGCGCGTTGAATGGGATTTAACCGGCTTTCTTATACCGGATGAGAAAATTGGCGAGAAGTTTGATTCTTCCACTGGAAATAAATTCCAAATGAGGCGGGAGCTTCACTTTTCCGATGAAGTTTTACGGATGGCTATTTTCGTTTCCGAGATGCCTCACTGTCTTTACGATATATTGTCAAGATGCTATTCAGGCGAATGGAGTGTTGAAGTTCCTGTAATTGTAAGCAACCATAAAACACTTCAGCCAATTGCAGAAAAGTTCGGTATAGATTTTAAATATTATCCTATCAATAAATCCAACAAGCACGAACAAGAGATGTTGGAGCTCAAGCTGCTTGAAGAATTAAGGATTGATTTTGTAGTGCTTGCAAGGTACATGCAAATTCTAAGCGAAGATTTTGTTTCAAAGTTTTCTCATAAAATAATTAATATTCATCATTCATTTCTTCCGGCATTTCCGGGCGCCAAACCTTACCATTCAGCTTATGAAAGGGGAGTGAAAGTCATAGGCTCGACAAGTCACTATGTTACCGCTGATTTGGATGCGGGTCCGATTATAGAGCAGGATGTTGTAAGAGTCAGTCATGCAGATTCAATTTCTGATTTAATCAGGAAGGGGAAAGACTTAGAGAAAGTAGTTTTGTCCCGTGCAGTTTGGAATCATATCCAAAGAAAAATTCTGATCTATGATAATAGGACTGTAATTTTTAGTTGATAGAATTTAATTAATTAAAGAATGAATAGTTTGAGTGATTATTGACCTTTTACTTCAGCTTGTACATTTATCTTCCCAGCTTTTTTGAAATAGAAAACAAAATCTATCTTCTGACTTACATTTAAGTCTCGCTTTAATTTTATCAGCATTACGTGGTAGCTGCCTGGTTTGAATTCAATAGTCTTGTTTGACGGAATAGTTACAGACTTAATTTGCTTCATCTCTGCTAGACCATTGGTCTCCACCGTCTTATGCATCTGAACGAGCTCTGCAACAGGCGAGGATACTTTATAAAGGACGTCCGGCTTAGTGTTACTGTTTTCAATATTAAAGTACAGCGCGCTGTTCATACCTTTACCGGCAGGACGAACCCATGCATTTTCAATTTTTATTTTAGGGCTGTGTGTAAGAAAAGTAAGTAGAGAAAGTAAAATAATCATGTCAGTCTTCCAAGGCTTTTATATCTTTAATAATTTCTTGAATATTAGCTTTGCTGCCTCGATATTCATTTCTTATTCTTCCATTCTGATCGATTAAATCAATTCTATCGGTATGGGTAAAGAAGTAGACATTTCCGCTTTCTGTTTTAGTTGTATCTCCCGGCAGAGCAAGTATGTCCATATTGTTTAAGATTTTTTTAACATCAGCTTCTTTCCCTGTAAGAAAGGTAAAGTTGTTATAGTTAATATTTCTAATATCTCCGAACTCTTTCAGAACAGATGGTACATCTCTTTCCGGGTCAAAGCTCAGTTCGGCAAATTGGACATTCTTCAAGTTATCTTTCTTAACTTCTTCTTGAAGAAGCTGCATGTTATGTGTAGTCATCGGACAAATATCCGGGCAGTTGGTATAAATAAACGTAAGAAGAAGAATTTTATTTTTGTATTCATCAGGAAAAACAACCTGGCTGCTGTCCTGATTCAGCAAAGTTATCGAATCAAAACCAATTTGTTTATCCATTGGAAGCTTCTTACTGCAGCCGTAAATTAAAATGATTGAGAGAAAGGAAATTACTAAAAGGTATTTTTCAATTTTAAAACTAAACACTTTTTCTATCGAATATTATATTTAAATGCCAATACAATTTTATAAAATTATTATCCTAATATAAACCTTGCGAAACCTGATTGTGAATGACAACACCTTTTTAAGCAAACTTTAAGAATCTCCTTAGAAAGTATTAAGACTGGAAAGAATAATTTGCATCAAATAAATTCAAGGAGATTAAAATGTTTGATACCACACATATTCACCCGATGATAATTCATTTCCCGATTGCACTTTTAATTGTCGGCTTTCTTTTCGATTTGGTTGGAGTTTTTGTAAAGAAAGAATTTTTTAGTAGAACAGGTTTCTATTTATTAATTTTGGGAACGTTAGGAGTAGTTGCTGCGTACATAACCGGAAATATTGCTGGCGAAGGCATTGCCGAAGCAGGCACTTTGAAACAGGCAATCGAAACTCATGAAGATGCTGCAACTCTTACTCTCTGGCTAATGATAATTGCTTCAGTGGTTAGGTTAGGATTAGTCGTTCTGAAAAAATATGAAGGAGCTTTCAAATGGGTTTCTTTAATTATATTTTTAGCAGGAGTTCTTTCGATTGCCCGGACCGGCTTTTACGGCGGCGAACTTGTTTTCAAGCATGCTGCGGGGATTCAATTTAATTTAGGAGCTGATTTAGAGTCGGGAAGTTCGGAAATTACTGATAGCCAGAGCACTGAAGTTCAAAAAGGAAACGACTAAGATTAAAGGGATATTATTTTTTAATGCGATTATTAATTGTTGAAGATGAACCCGGCATTACAAACTTTTTAAGAGATGGATTAACTGAAGAGTCCTTTGCTGTCGATGTTGTCGATAACGGGAAAAGAGCTTTGGAATTGGCTTTTATCAACGAGTATGATTTAATTCTGCTCGATTGGATGATTCCCGGCGTAAGCGGTATTGAAGTCTGCAGGCAGATTCGAAAGTCCAATTCAACAATACCAATAATTTTCCTAACTGCCAAGGATACAGTTGACGATACTGTTTTTGGCTTAGATTCCGGTGCAAATGATTATATTAAAAAACCATTCAAGTTTGAAGAGTTGCTTGCCCGCATTCGTGTTCAGTTACGAACTAAAGAGATCGAACAAACAAGTTTAAAGCTCGGAAGCATTGAACTAAATCTTTCAACTCATCAAGTGTTTCTCAACTCAAAAGAAATTACGCTTACGCAAAAAGAATTTTCTTTAGTGGAATTCTTAATCCGTAATAAAGGAAAAGTTTGTACGCGCACGAAAATAATCGAGCATGTATGGGATATGCACTTTGACGCCGATACTTCCGTTATTGACGTTTACATAAACTTTCTTAGGAAAAAGCTTGATGACGGAAGCGGGAAAAGTTTTATCCATACAGTACGAGGCGTTGGTTATATCGCAAAGGAAGTCTGATGCAGCTTAATCTTAGAAACCGCATTTCATTTTTTTATTTGATAAGCACAGCTATTTTAACCGGTATAATCTTTATTGCAATTTATTTTTCTGTAAGCGAAACAGTTTACCGGCATATGGATGAAGACCTCGATGCAGAATCGAATGAAATAGAAAAAAATCTTGTTGTATTGAATGACCAATTTATCATTGCAAATGCATTTGAATGGAACGAGCGTGAACACGGACAGATAGAAGTCAATCCGGTTTTTATTCAGATAATTGATGCCTCCGGCAAAATTATAAAGAAAACAGGAAACCTATTAAACGGCAAATTGAACTTCGATTCACAGCTTAAAACCGAATATTATTTTAACACTTCACTTTCAGGCTCGCAGATTAGACAGGTACAGATTCCGATAAAAAACCCATCCGGCGTTATACTAGGATATATAATTGTTGCAATGCCGCTGTCAGAATCATCCACTGTTCTAAACAATTTATTTGTTATTCTTCTTGGTACGTTTTGGCTTGTACTTTTAGCCCTTTATTATATAACAAGATACATAGCCGGTAAAAGTATTTCTCCTATCAACAAAGTGATTTCAACTGCCGAAAGAATTACAAAAGAAAATCTTGATGAGCGAATTGAACTTCCCGAACATAAAGATGAGATTTATAAACTTACTTCGACAATAAATGATTTGTTGAATCGTCTTGAAGATGCTGTACTTCGTGAAAAGCAATTTACTTCTGACGCATCGCATGAACTCAGAACGCCGCTTGCAGTTCTAAAAGGAACTCTTGAGGTATTGATAAGAAAACCTCGCGATGTGAATGAATATGAAAGCAAAATTAAATACTGCATTAGCGAAGTTGACCGAATGACACTGCTTATCGAACAGCTTTTAATGCTTGCACGGTTTGAAAGTGGGAAAGTAATTCCGGTTATTAATGAAATAGATTTGAATACTGCAATGCAGGCTGTCATTCAGCGGGTAAAGAGCTTTGCCGATGAGAAGAAGCTTTCTATTAAATATGATGACGATGTGAAAGTTTCTGTTCACGCAGATTCTTCAATGGTAGGAACGATTTTTGAAAATATTTTAACAAACGCCATTAAGTATTCAAATGAAAATGGCTGTGTTAACATTAAGATAGAAAGCATCGACGGTAAGGCCACGTGTTATATTCAAGATAACGGATTAGGGATGACTGAAGAGCAGGCATCCAGGATTTTCGATAGATTTTATCGCGGTGATGAATCTAGAAATTCTAGAACTGAAGGAAATGGCATTGGTCTTGCCATTGTAAAAAAGTTAGCTGATCTTCAGAACATTTCAATATCGGTTTCAAGTCAGGTGGAAAAAGGGACAGTCTTTATCGTTTCATTTATTAACTGAAGTTACCCAAAGAAATGAATTTGTTATTCCGAACTTGATTCGGAATCTCTTTTTTGCCCAGTTTTTAGATGCTGAAACAAGTTTAGCATGACATTTATAAGCTCTTGCGTAACTTCACTTAATAATTTATTTTTATTCCTACCATAGATCACACACTTCCTTTTTAAGCTGTTTTTAAGAATCAATTAAAGATCACTTTAGACTTGCCATAATAGTTTAGCACATGTTTTTTTAATTATTATATCAAGGAGAAAAATATGAAATCAAATTTTTTGTTCACACTACTTGTTGCTTTTTTAGCCATGACTTTTTTGAGCTTTGCTTCAGCGCCCAAAGGAAATGAAGCTACTATCAACGATTTGAAGGCTGCAATAACCGGTGAATCAACTGCAAGCGCAAAGTACGCTGCATATGCAAAGAAAGCCAAAGAGGATGGCTATGCAAAGATTGCTTTGCTTTTCGAAGCTGCATCCAAATCTGAAAACATACATGCCGGCAACCACAGGGCGGCGCTAGAACAGCTTGGAGTAACAATGGAAAAAGTTACCCCGAAATTTGAAGTAAAATCAACAAAGGAAAATCTTGAGGATGCGATTAAAGGCGAGTCTTATGAAGTTGCAACGATGTATCCGGGTTTTATAAAAACAGCTAATAAGAATCAAGTAAATATTGCATTAATCTCTTTCAACTATGCATACCAAACAGAAAAGAAGCATAAGGCTCTTTACCAGCATGCCCTTGATGTGCTGAATGCAAATAAAGAGAATACGCTTGCATCAAAGTATATGGTCTGTTCAACATGCGGAAATACATATGATGGCGAAGCTCCGAGTCGCTGCGGAATCTCTATGACTCCAAGAGATAGATTTATTACAATTGAATAGTTAACATAAAAAGTTAACACAACTAAAACCGCCATTGATAGCTTTCAGTGGCGGTTTTTTATTTATCTACTAAAGTTTGGTAAAATAAATTTATGTCATTCCAAATTTCTTTTTGTGAAGTTTTTTAGATGGTGAAACAAGTTAAGCATGATATTTTTATATTCTTACGAAACATCAGTTATTTAGTTGTATGTATTGAAGAAAAATATTTGATTTCATTAGCTGATTTTCAATTATTGTTTCTTTGTTAAAGGAGATTAGTAAAATAAAAAACATACTGTTCAATTAAATTTAAGGGGGAAGTAAAATGAAAAATTTACGCCCATTACTTTTCTCGATAGTTGTTCTATTAGTCCTTTCTGTTTCCTGCTGTAAAAATGATAGTTTAGTTGTTCAAACAAATGCTTCTAACAACTCAACTGTTATTACAAATAAACCGAACTCATTTTCTTTTGTAGTCGATGCCAGTCTGTATTATTATTCCGAAGCGCTTCAACTTCAGTTTAATGCTTATACTATGGCAGTCGCTATGACTATTAGCGGATACTCATCCGGCAGCGGCAGCGTTGTAATTAAAGACAGCAGTGATACTACAATTTACCAAAAAGATCTTGGAAGCAATATAGTATCTTCGGATGTTATTAGAATAACCCATATTCCCAAAACTATTAATTTAACTTTGAAAAATTATACCGGCAAGATTGTAATAGCCGTTACCGGGAAATAGAAACCGGTCTTAGAATTAGATTATTTGCAGCTTTTCCCATGGTACATTTTGTAGGGGATTTGGCAAAGCATATTATGTTTTTTTAGTCTATTGTTCAGCATATTCGATTTACCATCTTCTGAAGTCAGGCGAATTAATTTTCTGACTACATTGTCATGTCGGTTAATAGTTTTTTCTTCCTTCTTTTTTAATTTTACACTTCAAATTTTTAATATCATAATTATTGGATAAGACTGAAATTCTGAATAGAATTTATATTGAGAAAGCAGGTGGGATTAAATCACTGAATCCGAGGTTCGTTTTCATACTAGCTGTCGCAAGCGGCTTAACTGTAGCTAACCTTTATTGGGCTCAGCCTCTGCTCGATTCGATTGCGCATACTTTTAACGCAAGTACAACTACTGCAGGCTTGATTGTAACACTGACACAGTTAGGTTATGCAGCAGGTTTGGTAATGCTTGTTCCTCTTGGAGATGTACTTGAACGAAGAAGATTGATAGTCTCTGTATTACTTGTTGCTGTAATTTCTTTAATTGCTGCGGCAGTTTCTTCTTCAATATTTATTTTCTTTGCAGCATCTCTTGCGATTGGATTTACTTCAGTTGTTGCGCAGATTCTTGTTCCGTTCTCTGCAACGTTAGCACCTGACCATGAACGAGGCAAAGTAGTTGGGCAAGTAATGAGCGGACTTCTTTTAGGGATCCTTCTAGCACGTACTCTTAGTGGATTTATTTCAGCGTATGAAGGATGGCGGGCAGTTTTTTGGATTGCTTCCATTGTGATTTTAATTCTTTCTCTGATTTTGTTAAGTGCATTGCCGTCATACAAAACAAAGATTGAACTTACCTATAAACAGCTTCTTAAATCTGTCTGGAATCTGTTTAAGACAGAGCCGCTGCTTAGGAAAAGATCATTGTATGGTGCGCTTGTGTTCGCAAACTTCAGCGTGTTGTGGACGAGTTTAACTTTTTTACTTGCTCATCCGCCGTATAATTATAACGATGCTATTATTGGTCTGTTCGGATTAGTGGGAGCTTCCGGTGCAACGAGCGCTACTGTTGCAGGAAGGCTCGCAGACAAAGGTCATACAAATGCTGCGACGGGATTCTTTCTTAGCTCTATATTAATTTCATTTATATTGATGGCGATGGGCGAGACGATGCTGGTTCCTTTGATTGCTGGCATTATAGTACTTGACCTTGGTGTTCAAGGTACCCATATTTTAAATCAAAGCGAAATTTACAAGCTCAGCCCAGAGGCGAGAAGCAGATTGACTACCGCATACATGACCTCATTCTTTATCGGCGGGTCGATAGGAAGTTTAACATCTGCGGCTGCATTTGGTACTTATGGATGGATTGGGGTTTGTGCATTGGGTGGAATATATTCCCTTACTGCGATAATACTTTGGATTGCAGAAATTACTTGTCATAAGAAGAAAGCATGAGTGCTTAAAAATATGTTACATGAATTCTAGACTAAAAATCAAAATTAATTAAGAAGGAAATTCTACTGAAGTAATATTAGTCTTCCAGAAAACTTAACATCTGAAAAAGAATTTTTTAATTTTCCCCCTAGTTCTTAAGTTTTGATAACAATTTTATTTCGTAATTTGACTTCAAAAAAAATAAAACCGGAGGTAAAGTGAATTTTCAGGGACGGTTTATATTTGTATTAATGTTTCTCTTCATCGTCAGCATTCATGCACAAAATAAAAATGCTTTTTTTAATGTACTTGATTACGGCGCCATTAACGATGGAACAGATACAGCATCGATTGGAATAAATGCGGCGATACAAGCTGCAAAAAATGCAGGCGGAGGAATTGTTTATATTCCGGCAGGAAATTATTTATGCGGACCAATTAAGCTGGTAAGCAACCTTGAACTTTATATTGAAGCAGGCGCAGTGTTGAAA
Source organism: Bacteroidota bacterium (assembly GCA_021815405.1). GTDB lineage: Bacteria > Bacteroidota > Ignavibacteria > Ignavibacteriales > Ignavibacteriaceae > FEN-1297. Next base: position 81,341 of record JAKAGV010000006.1, on the reverse strand, counting down.
TTTCCGGCTCAGAATCTTCCATATACCTGGGGAAGAAACCAGGGAATTGAATGCCTTGCGCCGGTTCCTTTAATTGGCGGACACAATCTTGAAAATGTTACTATTAGAGGAGGCGGAACAATAACTACCAGCAATGCAGATTGGATGAAATTGAAACCAAGATACGGCGGTTCTGCTGCAGGACCAAATTGGGCGCATCTACTTGAATCTCTTGAGAAAAAAACTCCGGCATCCAAAGAATTATATTTAAATGCTGCGGCTGAGCTTCGCCCTCCATTTATTCAAGTTATGAATTGTAAAAATGTTTTAATCGAAGGAATACATATTATCGGCTCGCCGATGTGGCCAGTCCATATTCTTTACTCAGATAATGTTGTTGTGCATGGAATAACCGTAGAAACTTATCCGGGAGTTCATACTGGTGGCATCTATTTAGATTCAAGCACATTCGTTAGAATTTCAGACTGCTTTATCGAAACCGGCGATGACGGTATTGTAATTAAATCAGGCAAAGATGCAGACGGCTTGCGTGTAAACCGTCCTACTGAAAATGTAGCGATAACAAACTGTAATATACGCCGTGCTCACGGTGGAGTTACGCTTGGTAGTGAAACTGCAGGAGGATTAAAAAATATTGTTGTGAGCAACATGGTTTGCGATGATACTCAGATTGGCATCCGAATAAAAAGTCGCCGCGGCAGAGGAGGATATATTAAAGACGTTCGATTTGATAATTGGGTTATGGATAGTGTTGGCCAGGCAATCAACGTTACAAACTTTTATTCGATGGAAGGAGAAGTTTATCACGGAGATACTACCGTCTCCAACCGCACCCCGCGATTTGATGACATAGCTATCAGCAACATTACTGTTAGAAATGCAAGAGTTGTTATCAATGTTGACGGGCTTCCTGAAATGCCGATTAAAGGATTAACAATTTCTAATTTGATTGGCTCAGGCAAGATTGGAATGAAAGCATCCAACACGATTGATCTTGAATTGCACAACGTTAGAATTAATGCTGAAGGTGGTCCGGCATTTTGAGTACACAAATCTAAAGAACTGGAGTTGGATAATGTTTCGACGACAAAACCGTTGAAGGATACACCGGTAATTAGAATTGATTCGAGTCCGGCTGCTACAGTCCGCGACTGCATAACTTATCCGGGAACAGATATTTTTCTTTCAGCTTCACCAGACGAAATGAAAAATGTTGTTATGAAAGGGAACATAACCAATAACGCTAAGTTAGTTAAGAAAGAAATTAATGCGGACTATTGGAAGAAGAGAGAACCGGCAACGGAATAGAAAGCTAAATAAAATTTGATGCCTCATTAGAGTTTGACAACATGATTGTATGGAAGAAAGGTTATGAATGTTACCTGCTATCAGGTAAACATTTACTCATTCTTAAGAGACTTTGTATCTTAAAGAATTTTCAAATTCATTCTATGCTAACTGATATAATTAACTTTGCCATTTCTTATATTTAATTTGAGAATAAAATTCTATTTATCAAAAGGATGAAAAGTCGTCCGGCATGCACCAGTTCACTATAATAAAAGAAATAGTAATTATCCTTCTCGTCTCTCTGCCGATTATCTATCTTTTAAAAAAGATAAATGTACCGAGCATACTTGGTTTTCTTGCGGCAGGAATGATTATAGGTCCTTATGGCTTGCATTTAATTTCGGATATCGAGAACATTCAGGTAATGGCAGAAGTTGGTGTCATTCTTCTTCTATTTACAATTGGACTTGAAGTATCATTCAGCAGCTTAGTAAAGATGCGGCGGATGCTTTTTTATGCCGGATTCTTTCAGATTGTATTTACGATTCTTTTTACGGCTTTAATTTTTTATTTGTTTGGCATCCAGTTGAACAAAGCAATTTTTTATGGAATGCTTGTCAGCCTTTCGAGCACAGCAATTGTGCTTAAGCTTCTTCAGGACCGCGACGAACTTGAAACTCCTTTTGGCAGAATTTCTATAGTTATTTTAATTTTCCAGGATCTTGCAGTTGTTCCGATGCTGATACTTTTACCAATACTCAGCGGCGGGAGTTTTACAATTTCAAAAATTCTTTTACAATTATTTTATGCCGCCGCTGCAATTGCAGTTATTATTCTCCTAGCAAAATTCCTGATGCCGAAAGTTTTGTATCAGCTTGCAAGATTAAAAATCAGAGAAGCGTTTACCGTCGGGACAATTTTACTTTTGCTCGGAACTGCTTATTTAACTCATCTCATTGGGTTATCATTTGCAATAGGTGCTTTTATTGCAGGACTTATTTTATCCGAATCAGATTTCAGCCACCAGGTAACTGCGGATATATTACCTTTTAAGGATGCTTTCAACAGCATATTCTTCGTATCAATCGGTTTGCTGCTAAATCTAAAATTTGTTTACGATTATTTTTTCTTAATGATAGCTCTAACTGTCGGTATAATTCTTCTGAAAACTTCGGTTGTACTCCTTTTAATAAAAGCGATGAAATATCCATTCCGAATTGCTATCATTGCCGGACTTAGTCTTTCACAGGTTGGAGAATTTTCTTTTGTGCTTTCACAGTCAGGTTTGACATTTAATCTTATTGGTCATGATTTTTATAACGCATTCCTTGCTGCATCAATTTTTTCGATGCTGCTTACACCGCTGTTGATTAAGTTTGCACCGATGCTTGGGTACGGTGCGGGCGGATTAAAGGTATCAAAAGGAAAAGCCGAACTTGGGCATGGTTTGACAAACCATGTTATAATTGTCGGCTTCGGATTGAATGGTAAAAATCTCGCAAGAGTATTGAAAGAAACCGGTATCGAATACATAGTTGTAGAAATAAATCCTGAAACGGTAAAGGAAGAGAAATCCAAAGGCGAAAATATAATTTATGGTGATAGTACCCGCGAAGAAATTTTACATGCTGCAGGGATAAGAAATGCTTCTGTAATTGTCTTTGCAATTTCAGATCCGTTTGCAACTAAAGTAGCATTGAAGAATGCAAAGCGAATTAATCCGGAAATTTATTCTGTCGTTAGAACCCGTTACACAAAAGAGATTGATGAGTTAAGAGTTCTTGGTGCCAATGAAGTAATACCCGAAGAGTTTGAAACATCGCTGCAGATTTTCAGCAAAGTTCTGGAAAGATTCCATATCCCTCTGAATATAATTATGAAACAGGCTGCACTTTTGCGAGGTGAATCTTACAGCTTGATGAGAGAAGAGGGAACAGCTGCATCACTTGTCAATCTAAATGAAATTTTAGCTGCCGGATTGACGGAAACTTTTTATGTTGATGAAAATAATATTCATGTCGGGAAATCGATGAAGGGACTTAACTTGAGAGCAGAGACAGGCGTTACGATTATAGCAATAGTTCGAAATGATAAAACAATTACAAATCCTTCCAGCGATGAAAAGATTTTAGAGAAAGATACTTTGGTTATTACCGGTACTCATAAAACTGTAGACGATGCGATGAATTATTTGAGCGGTAATGTTAACTAATTCAACAAAAATTGATTTTAAAAACAATATTTGATAAGTTTCATTTAAGTATTTTAGAACACATTATCTAGGCTCGTTTGTTGAAGTTATTTTTTTTATTAACCGCTTTAAAATTCGAAGGGGAAAAAATTCGAATCTGATATGGCAGCTTCACATCGAAAGATAAATATCCCATGAAATTGTTAAACAAAGGAGTAAACTAATGGGTTGGTTTTGGAAGTTTACAAATTCATCAATAGGTAAAAAACTGGTAATGTCTATTACTGGAATTTTACTAATCATTTTCTTAATAATACACCTTGCAGGTAATCTTACCTTATACTGGGGCGAGAAAGCGTTTATTACTTACGCTGGTACGCTTGAGTTACTCAAACCTTTAATAAGAATAATAGAAGTTTTACTTGCTCTCGTTTTCATCTTTCACATTATTAACGGAGTTCGAGTCTGGTGGGGAAATAAAAAATCAAAGCCTATAGACTATAAGATAAATGCTAAATTTAAAAATAGCAGCATATTCTCGCGCACTATGATTCAATCTGCAAGCATTATTTTTATTTTTCTTGTAATTCATCTGGATACTATTTGGTACCCATACAACGTTGGAACCGGCGCAGAAAATCTTTACGGAATTGTTACCAGTTTATTTGCAATTCCTCTCTATTCTTGGTTTTATATTTTTGCAATGGTGCTGTTAGGCTTCCATCTAAACCATGGCTTCCAGAGTGCTTTTCAGACGATGGGATGGAACCATAAAAAATATTTTCCGTTGATTCAAAAGATCGGGACTATTTATGCGATATTAATGGCAGTTGGATTTGCCTCACTGCCGATTTACTTTTTATATTTCCACGGGAGGTAACAAATGGGCAATATAAATTCAACCTCTAAAGATTTTAAGCTTAATTCAAAGGTTCCTGAAGGACCAATAGAAAGCAAATGGACAAATCATAAATTTAGTTTGAAACTGGTCAATCCGGCAAACAAAAGAAGATACGATATAATTGTTGTCGGTACAGGTTTAGCAGGTGCTTCAGCAGCAGCTACACTGGCTGAACTTGGATACAATGTCAAGTCATTTTCTTTCCATGACAGTCCTCGGCGCGCTCATAGCATTGCAGCGCAAGGTGGAATTAATGCCTCAAAAAATTATCCGAATGACGGCGACTCAACTTTCAGATTATTTTATGATACTGTCAAAGGCGGCGACTTTCGTTCACGAGAAGCGAACGTTTACCGGCTTGCCGAAGTAAGCGGAAACATTATTGATCAATGCGTTGCTCAAGGCGTTCCGTTTGCACGCGAGTACGGCGGCTTGCTCGATAACCGTTCTTTCGGCGGTGCGCAAGTATCAAGAACTTTCTATGCAAGAGGACAAACAGGTCAGCAGCTTTTGCTCGGTGCATATAGCGCTCTAAGCAGGCAGATTCATCTTGGAAAAGTTCAAATGTTTAACCGCAGAGAAATGCTTGATTTGATTACTATTGACGGAGCAGCACGTGGTATTGTTGTAAGAAATTTACTTACCGGTGCAATTGAAAGATACTCAGGTCATGCTGTTATACTTGCAACCGGGGGATATTCGAATGTGTTTTTTCTATCGACAAATGCGATGAACAGCAATGCTACTGCCGTTTGGCGAGCACACAAAAGAGGTGCTTTCTTTGCAAATCCCTGTTATACTCAAATTCATCCGACATGCCTGCCATTACACGGAGACAATCAATCGAAATTGACTTTGATGAGTGAAGGTATTAGAAATGATGGAAGAGTGTGGGTTCCGAAAAAGAAAGGCGATAATCGTCCGCCGAATCAAATACCTGAGGACGAAAGAGATTATTACCTTGAAAGGAAATATCCTTCTTTTGGAAATCTTGCGCCTCGAGATATTTCTTCGAGAAGTGCAAAAGAGGTTTGCGATGAAGGTAGAGGAGTAAACGGCGGTGAAGCTGTTTATCTTGATTGTTTTGATGCAATAAAACGTCTTGGTAAAAAAGCGATAGAAGAAAAGTATGGTAACTTGTTTGATATGTATCAGACAATCACCGGAGAGAATCCTTATGAGGTTCCTATGAAAATTTATCCGGCACCTCATTATACGATGGGCGGTTTGTGGGTAGATTACAATTTAATGAGCACGATCCCAGGTCTTTTTGTTTTAGGAGAAGCGAACTTCTCAGACCACGGAGCGAATAGATTAGGCGCAAGCGCTTTAATGCAAGGTCTAGCGGACGGATACTTTGTTATTCCTTATACAATTGGCGATTACCTTGCGAGTCATAAATTTACATCTATTTCAACAGAGCATGATGAGTTCAAAAAATCAGAAGAAGAAATAAAAGAATTTGTTAAGAAGCTCCTTTCAATTAAAGGAAAATCTACTGTTGACGAAATTCATAAAAAACTTGGCAGATTGATGTGGAACAAAGTCGGAATGGCAAGAAACGAAAAAGGATTAAAAGAAGTAATTGGTGAAATAAAAACACTTCGTGAAGAGTTCTGGAAAGATGTTAACGTTGTTGGTAAGGCTGAAGATTTGAATCAAACTTTGGAGCGTGCCGGACGCGTTGCGGATTACCTTGAACTTGGCGAGCTTATGGCGACCGACGCTTTAAACAGAAATGAATCTTGCGGCGGTCACTTCCGCGAAGAATATCAGACAGATGAGGGCGAAGCAAAACGCGATGATGAGAACTATCGTTATGTTGCCGCCTGGGAGTTTGAAAATGTTGGGAAATGGAATCTTCATAAAGAACAGCTTGAGTTTGAATTCTTACATTTAGCTCAGAGGAGTTACAAATAATGGACGAGAAGAAATTAAATATAAAATTGAAAATATGGCGTCAATCCGGACCAAATACCGTTGGTTCTTTTGTGGATTACAATGTTTCGATTTCACCTGATGCATCTTTCCTTGAGATGCTTGACGAGTTAAACAACAGTCTTGAAAAAAATAATCAAGACCCAATTGTATTTGAAAGCGATTGCCGTGAAGGCATCTGCGGCACATGCGGAATGGTAATTAACGGCGAGCCGCATGGTCCATTGCGCAAGATAGCCACATGCCAGTTGCATATGCGTAATTTCAAAGACGGACAGACAATCTGGGTAGAGCCATTCCGTGCGAAGGCTTTCCCGGTTATTAAAGATCTTGCTGTTGATCGCTCAGCCTTTGATAAAATTATTCAAGTTGGCGGTTATATTTCCGTTAACACAGGCGGTGTGCCGGATGCGAACTCAATTCCTATATCAAAGGAGATTGCATCTGAAGCATTTGATTCTGCGGCTTGCATAGGATGCGGTGCCTGTGTTGCAGCTTGCAAAAACGGTTCTGCAATGTTGTTTGTTAGTGCAAAAGTTACTCAGTTTGCATTACTTCCACAAGGTCAGCCCGAAAGGCAAAAACGTGTTGAAGCAATGGTAGCTAAGATGGATGAGTTTGGTTTTGGAAGCTGCTCAAACACTTATGCATGCGAAGCCGAATGCCCGAAAGGAATTTCAGTTGTAAACATCGCAAAACTTAATCACGAATATCGCTTGGCTAAAATAAAATCTAAAAATGTAGAAGTTTGAGCTATCTTTTTTAAGATTGATTTTCAAATCCTGGTTGATTAACTGCAAATAGGCAGGTAATTTAACCGGGATTTTTTTATTTTAATAGCGGCACTTCAATTCCTGTTTTAGAAGGAAATTAATTTATGTTTGAAAAAGAAATAAAGTTTATAGTAGATTATAATCTTAACAAGATAAAAAATCTCGGCTCGTTTATCAGCTTTGAAAAGTTGGCGGGAAGCGGTATGCATCCCGCAATAGTTCAATATATTTCTGCAGAGCTGGATTACCTTATTACCGAAGATAGAAAAAAGCTCTTGCAGCAGTCAGTTTTTGATTACACAAGCGCCGAAATTGCGAAGTATTTTAATCTAATCGCACAAGAAATAAAGAAGAATAAAAAGATTGCTTTTGAAGATTTGAAGAAGCTGATTATCCAAGCTGTATCTTTCAACATAAATTTTTTAGTCAGACCGCGATGGTCTCTGGCAAAACTTATCTTTAATGAAACAGATAACAAATCGACAAGCGAGATAAAGCTTACGCTGAATTACATTTATTATAATGATTATCTAAAGAATATTTTCTCGTCATATTTAATTAAGAGAAAGCTGGATGCGCTTAGTCTTACTGAATTTGAATTAATAATTAATAAGATTGATAAAGAAATTTTATCAGCCGGTCAACAGAAAATAGTTGATTATTCTCTGTACGAAATGTCGGAGTTTTTTAACCAGGAAAGCCGCCAAACAGTATTATCAAATAATAGTAAAAATTTACTTCCTTTAAGCGGAGTCGAGATGTTCCTAAAAGAAAAGAATTTAATGGAATATCTTATAAAGCTTAAGAAAATTTTCCCTGATGATTCTAAAATGAAACTTGGAGTTGAAGATATCCGAAAAGCAATTTATTCTAATGTCCCGGTGGATATTAAGACTATAAATATGGAAGAGAAAGTTGCATCTATTCCGAAAGAACGAGTAAATAAAGTACCGGAAAAACAATTGCCGGAATTAAATTTTTCAGAACGTGAGGACAAAGGAAATGAAGCCCTTCTTGTGGATAAGGATGCTGAAGAAAAATCGAAAGAAATTATCAAAGAAAAGAATGAGCAGGAAGAATTAAATTTTGATGCTTCACTTGATGAAGAACTTCTCTCTTTGTATCAAGAAGAACCTAAGGAAGACGAAGATAAAAGTGCTGAGATAGAACATGAATTAGAACAAACAAAACTTGATTCCACAAAAAATAATGATCTTGATTCTCTTTATGATTTTGAAGAAGAAACAAATCAACTTTTAAAAGATTTTGATGATGCCATTACGAAGGATATTTTGGAAGATAAACAAGAAACTGTGGCACTTGAATCGGAGGAAAAAACTGAAGAACACGAAGATTCAACTTTGCTTGTTGATGATTTTATGAAAGCGGACGATAATAATATTTCCGAAGAATATATTGAGGAAGAATCGGATTCTCAAGATGACGATCAGGAGGAAATAGCTTATGAACAAACAGTACCGGAAAAATATCTCTTCGATTTTATAAGCGATAAAGATATACGAAAAATAATTTCTGTTGTTTTCAATAATGACAGGGATGATTTTTTAGGTACGGTTGACAAAATAGGCGAATGCAAAAATTATGAAGAAGCAACTGAGATTTTGAAAAGTGTTTTTCTAACATACCGGGTTAATCCTTATTCCAAGGAAGCTGTTGTATTGACAAATTCGGTTGCTAATTTTTTCAATCAAGCGTGAGAAGTTGAAATATGTTTATTGATTATGCTGAGGTCGATGTAAAAGCTGGAGATGGGGGCAGCGGAGCGGTAACTTTTAGAAGAGAAAAATATGTTCCGAAAGGAGGACCTTCCGGCGGCAATGGTGGAAAGGGCGGCGATATTATTATAGAAGCTCATCATAACCTTTCTACACTTCTGGATTTCAGATATAAGAAACATTATAAAGCTAAAAACGGCGAGCCTGGTGCCAGCGCACTAAAAGATGGTAAGAACGGCGATGACGTTTTAATTAAAGTGCCTGTTGGTACTATTATTAAGGATAATCAATCGCAAAAAATTCTGGCTGATTTAAATGAAGACGGAAAAAGATTTGTAATAGCAAAAGGAGGTAAAGGTGGAAAAGGAAACAGCAACTTTGCAACGCCGACTAATCAAGCTCCGAGATTTGCAGAATCTGGCAAGCCCGGAGAAGAGAAAAAAATTATTTTGGAATTAAAATTACTTGCGGATGTTGGGCTGGTAGGTTTTCCTAATGCCGGAAAGTCAACGTTGATTTCTAAAATATCAGCCGCTAGACCCAAAATTGCGGACTATCCTTTTACTACCCTTGAACCGGTTCTTGGAATTGTTAAGTATAAAGACTATCAGAGTTTTACAGTTGCCGATATTCCAGGAATTATTGAAGGTGCTCATGAAGGCAAAGGGCTCGGTCATAAATTTTTAAAGCATATCGAAAGGACAAAAATTCTTTTATTTTTAATTGAAGTAACCTCCGAAAATTATCAGAGGGACTATGATATCCTTTTGAATGAATTGAATAGTTTCAGCCCGGCTATGGCGAAAAAGATGAAATTAGTTGCTTTTACAAAAACAGATTTGATTGAGGAAGCACAATTAAAAAAATTAACAAAGAAGAAGCTAAAGAATTCCGATTCTCTGCCAATTCCAATTTCCTCGGCAACCAACCAAGGAATAAATGCGCTAATCGATTTTTTGTGGAATTCTATAACAAAAAGTTAAAAATTTTTGTAAATCCAAGCGAATGTTAATATATTTGCTGGCTAAAATTGTAATTTGGCGGGGTAGCTCAGTCGGTCAGAGCAGTGGAATCATAATCCACGTGTCGGGGGTTCGAATCCCTCCCCCGCTACTAAAAAAGATATAAGGAGAAAAACAATGTATATGTTTTTAGTTGTAATATCGTCGATAATTTCAATTGTGCTGATGATAGTCGTTTTGATGCAGGCTAGTAAAGGTGATGGATTATCCGGAACATTCGGTGGTGCTGCTGGTTCAATGGGAACGATGTTTGGGGCAAGAAGAACTGCTGATTTCTTAAGCAAATCAACTTGGTGGCTTGCAGGAAGTCTTGCTGTTTTAGCAATAGCAATTAACTTGTTATTTCTGCCCGGTAAAATAAATGCCACACAGCGTGAAAGTATAATTCAGCAATCAGGCAAGCAGCAGATTCCACAAACGCCGACTTTGCCGCAGACTCAATCTATTCCTCCAGCACAAAGTAATAATCAGCCGAAGAAGTAATTTTTCGCTTCTAAGATAAGTTGAATATACTTAATCTTACGCTTAATCGAATTCAAAAACGATTAAGCGTAAGATTATTATTAACAGCAAGAAGTTGTAAGAGAAAATCCTACCAACACATTTTTACCAATTAGCAAGTATTTCTACGATTTGATTCTCAATTCCTCTATAATAATTAGGATATTTTGATTTGAAATCGAAAATGATACTGACAATTAAATCATCACCCTTCTGAGTCTTCAAATATCCTGAAAGAGAAGAAACGTTGTGCAGAGTTCCGGTTTTCCCGTGGAATTCATTTTCGGCAGAACTGCTTCGCATGCGATAACGAAGTGTACCATCAACTCCGGCAATACTAAGCGAATTGTAAAAGTCTTTAAAATCCCTAAGATTAAAATACATTTTATCTAAAAGTCCGACAATTGCACCAACAGTTACAAGATCATATTTTGAAATTCCCGAACCATCAACAACTGAAGTACCATCTGAATAAATGCCATTATCTTTAAGAAACTTCAAAATTGTTTGGGTAGAGTAAAACGAATTTCCTTCTTTTCCTGATGCATAAGCTCCGAGAGTTTTAAATAGACATTCAGCTAAAAAATTATCGCTATGCTTGTTAATAACTCTGATCAAATCCTTTAATAAAATACTGGATTCTGACAAGGTAACCGCATCCTGCGGAGTATGTCCTTTTATTGCCGGATGTTCAACCCTAATTCCATTTTCAATCAACTTTTCTCTTAATAGTTCTGCAATATATAGTGGCGGATTGCTGATATTTTGATATGAATTTATTATTCTATAATAGATTTTTTTTCTCCTGCGCATCTTTATTTTTCGACGAACGAATTCTCTGTTCCTATCAATAACTAAAGCAGAGATTGGAGGTAAATTTACATTTGGCTCTTCATCATCAATCCAATCGGTACGTGTATAAAGCTCATCAAAGTAATAATCATCTCCTACAACATTGCCTGCAATTCTTTTTATGCCCATTCTTTTTAATTGCCGTACCATCTCATCCAGGTCGTCTATGGTAAATAAAGAATTTCCGAAACCTTTTATATAAAGATTTCCATTTATTATCCCGTCTCTAATATTTTTATCGGTGGTCATAATTTTAGTGCTAAGCTTATAATCTCCGCCCATAAGTGAAAGTGCCGTTGCGGTAGTAAACAGCTTAGTATTTGATGCGGGTACCATCGAAACGGTATGGTTCTCTTTGAATATTGTATCCTGTGTCAGTGGATTGTAAATGAGTATAGCAGTTTTTGTATCCGGTGGAATTTTTGCAAGAACATCTTCAATTTTATTTTTTACAAATTCTTTAGTTGAGCAAAAAACTTCCATGCTGCAGAGCAGTAGAAATAGTAATAAGCTTTTAATCATCGAGTACCTGGTTCTGTATCCTTGAGTAACAATTCTTGTTTGTAATATAAATTAACTTATCTATATTTAAATCAAATGAAAAACGGAATTTAAATTCCGGGAAAATTTAATTCTTATTTGTAAGTATACTCTAAAAAGCTAAAAAAAACGAAATGTCATTCCCACAAAAGTGGGAATCAATTCGATGATCAAAACTTTTTGGACTCCCGTTTTTCACGAGAATAACCTTTTTAGAGCGGACTTGATTATTATTTAAAATAATATCTGGCAAATATAAAATTTTCAAAAAGAAATAAAAGACTTTTAGGGAAGTACAACTTTTTTTATATCAAAATTGATTAAAGCAAAATCATCATGGCAAAAGATAAAAATGTACTAAAGGCATACGAAGACATCGAATTTCTAAATTCTGCAGATGCAAGAATTTTAAGAATACTCTCCGAGTTTCTGCAGCCGCAGAAAGAATTTAGAAAGCATAAAATTATAGATACAATAGTTTTTTTCGGCTCGGCAAGATTAAAATCCCGCAAGGAAGCCCAATCCGAATTAAATAAATTTAAAACCATTAATCCTGCTACTCCAAAACTTGCCGAAGAATTGCGGAAAGCCCAGCATTCGGTGCATATGTCAAAATATTATGAGGATGCCGTTGATCTTTCAAAAAGATTAACTGAATGGTCGATGAGCCTGGGAACTTTTGCAAACCGTTTTATAATCTGTACAGGCGGGGGTCCCGGCATTATGGAAGCGGCAAATAAAGGTGCCCGTCTTGCAGGTGGTTATTCAATTGGATTAAATATCAGCATTCCGTTTGAACAGTTCATTAATAAATATGTCTCACCCGAATTAAGATTCGAGTTTCACTATTTCTTTATGAGAAAATTCTGGTTTGCTTATCTTGCAAAATGCCTCGTTGTTTTTCCAGGCGGGTTCGGAACGATGGATGAGTTTTTTGAAATTCTGACATTAGTTCAAACTGGAAAAATTAAAAAGAAAATGCTGCTTCTTGTTTATGATGAAAAATATTGGAAAAGCATTGTCAATTTTGATGGATTGATTGAGAATGGAACAATCAATAAAAGTGATATGAATTATTTTACTTTCTGCAATAGCGTGGATGATGCATTTGATTGCATTGTGAAGCATTTTGATAAGCATTATCTGACTAAGAAAGAACCTGAGCCCCTTGAACCAAGAGTAGCTTTAAAATGAAAAATCCCGATTTACCTTTAAGTAAATCGGGACTTAAACTTATTCCATATTGTCAATTCTATGAGCGCGTCGTGCAGCTTTAAGTTTTTCCATTCTTTTCTTTATAGAAGGCTTAACAAAAAAGGTCCTTTTCTTAAATTCTTTTAGTACTCCGGAACGTTCGTATTTCTTTTTAAATCTTCTAAGAGCTTTATCGATGGATTCATTCTCTCCAACCGTAATCCCTACCAAACTATCACCTCTTTTCCTGGTATTTTAAATTGTGTATGATTCAATTAATTTTTTTAATCCTGATTTCTGAAACTCTACCGCGATTGAACTTTGACCGTTCGAAAGAGTTTCTTTAGAAACAACCTTGCCAAAGTCATCCCAGTTCTTATGATATATAGATTCGCCTACGGTAAAGGATTTGTCAGGTGAATAAATCGTGCAATCTTCATTTTCAATTCCTTCAAGTGAAGGCTTTGTAATTTTTACATTTTCAGTTAAATCAATTATCATGGTCTGTTTGCACTTTTTGCATTTAGCCCAATATCTGTTTGGTTTATCTGATCCTAAAACTTCCCCGGCTAATTCCATCTTTTTAACAGCGTTACAAAAAGAACAAAACGCTTCAATATTCTTTACACGTGCCATGATAAAACTTCCTATGCTAAAAACCTAAGACTCAAAAATAGGTAAACATTAGTCTATAATCAAGAATCTTTAATCACTGTTTTAATAAAATGCCTCCCGGATGTTGATAAAATAAACAGATTAAATATTCCAGATAATTCTAACATTAAAGTTAATTTCTTAGGCTGGATAAAGTTTTTAACTGAGAGTTTTATTTATTTCATATTGTCAATTATTCAAAATTTGAATGGAAAAGTGCGTTTTTGTTCAAAATTAGCAATTTATTTGATCGGAAATTAAAATTCCATGCTTGGAATTTTAATTTCCAAGCTTGGAAATCATATTTCCTGTACTGGATTTTTGATTTCCAAGCTTAGAAACCTCATTTCCTGTACTGGATTTTAAATTTCCTGTCTTGGATTTCATTTTCTATGATAGGAATTTACATTTCCAAGCAATGAAACCTAATTTCTTGTACTGGATTTTCTATTCCCTGTCTTGGAAATTATATTTCTGTCCTGATTTTTTCGTTTCCAGTCATGGAATTCATTTGTTGTGACTTGAATTTTCAATTTGGAGAGTGGTTATCCTTTATCCAATAATGGATTTTTCAATTCTAAGTGTAAAATTTCAATTTCTGGTAGTGAGAATCCATTCTCTTTAAACGAGGTAATTGTATTCTGCCATCTTATTTTGATTTTTGATCTCTTCTCTTACAAATAAGGAAACAGAATGGTCATAATCTTTTAAATTTCTTCCGTATCGATTAAGAAGCCATTAATAACTACATATCTAACTTTATCATTCATTTTTAAAATGAAATTCGGTGTCTTCCCAATTTTTATTTCGGAAGGATTCTGCTGTCCCGGATTAATAATAAAAAATGGAAATCCTTTTTGATAAAAGCCGCTGCTGTCTGAATTAACAATTATATTGGTATATCCCTGGCTGTACATTTCATGCGGGTTAAGTTTTTCTATTTCGGAAATGGAACTGAATTTCTTCGAGTAAGTTTTTCCGGGAAATATTTCCATGCCGTTAAAATCGTAATCTTCATAACCGAAATATATAGATAGATCGCCAATGTCTTCTATGGCAGATTCATGATGGAATTCTTTTGCGCCGTTAAAGTTTGACTCTGTGCGTGTTATACCGATATCAATTTTATATTCTATTCCGTTATTCTTGAAGGTAACGTTCCGGATAATCATATCCATTAAATCTTCTTCATTAAATGGAATGTTTTCGTAGATCTCTATTTTCTCATGAGTGTAATTTTTTTCGGCGATACTTTTCAAAGCGACGAGCAAAGCAGTGTAATTTAATTTTCTCACAAACTGTTTCTCCGGATCATCTTTCCAGCCTCCTGATTCAATAAGAATTGTACTCGTACCCGCTTTCTGGAAATTATCGCCGAAAGCTCTTGGTTCAAAATCATCTTTATATTTTGCAATATGACCGGGAATAAAAACGGAAAGTACTTCATAAAGATGGCTGATTAGCTTCATCGAGTTTGAGCGGGCATCATCAATTGTCTGTTCATAATCAACAGGCGGTGCAAGAAAGGAGAGAGTTGCAGGCTTAAATGTATGACCGGCAGAATAAAGTATGTTTTGGTCATGCAAATTAAATCCGAAGTCGGCTTTTAAATTGTCGAAAGTTTCTTTAAGAATTCTGCTTTCAGGCGATTGCTGCTTTGCGGCATCTCTGTTTAAGTCTATTTCAAGAGAGTTTCTTCTTTGAAAAACCTCAGCTCCATCCGGATTTACCATCGGCATAAAATATATGGACAGATTTTCTGCAAAAAGCCTTCGTACATCATTAAATCCGTCAAATGCACCAAGGAAATTAAAGATATCAAATAACGCCATTGTTGCGGTGGATTCGTCGCCATGCATCTGAGACCATAGAAATACTTTAGTTTTACCATTGCCGAATTTGATAAGATTAATTGAACGTTTCTGTGCAGATTCACCAGCCATAGTCAATGAAAAGACTTCCGATTTATTTAAATGTTCTATCAATGGAATTATGTCTGAGTGTTTGAACCTGCGGTTAATCAGACTTTTTTCTTTGTAGTGCTCGTAGTTGTAATAAATCCTGTTAGCAAACTCAATTTCTGAGGTCATGTAGAAAATATAATGAATGATAAAAAAAATTTATGCCCCAAAATAAGCATAATACTTTTATTTGACTATGATTTATTAGACTGCTATTCCTAAGCGTTCCTCAAAATCATAAAGGAGCTTTTCGGGCTGAGGAGAAACAGCAAAACAATAAAGAGGATATAAGTTTGAAAAAACTTTTATTGCTTCGGAAAGAAAATTTGTCGAATAGCAAAGCTTATCGTCAAGTTTTCTTTCTTTTTGAAGTATTATGTATTTCATTCCTACAAATAATTCAAAATTTTTCTTTGCATTGAACTTAGAAATTTCTGTAAGCTCATTCTTGTGCATTTCGTAAAAGCCGAACTTATTGTTAATCTTAAATTTCTCACAGCAATTAATAATCTCGTTTTTCCTTAGGTAGAGATTCTGATTAAAGTACAAATCTTTTTCTTTAGAATTATTTAGAAAAAGTCCGTATTCAATTCCGGTTTTATCAAGATAAACAAAAAACTCGCTGTCCATCTTAAATTTTCCGAAATGAATCAACATATAATTTCTGTAAGGTCCGCCTTTGGTAAAACGAGCGTCTTTATTAATTCTTGTAATAGTCTTAGAAAATTTTGGTTCAGTTCGTATCCCAGGATTCAAATGATTGAAAAATTGTCCTATGGTTGCAACGAATGATTTTACGGGCAATACAAGATTCTCTTCATATCTGTCCCGGTTTTTAGAGAACCAGGTTGTGTTGTTGTTCTTTTCTTTTGATAAATCCTTGAGAAATTTAAACGTTTCTGGTTTGAAACCTTTGAAGTCAGGAAGTGCGTTATTCAATACATTGTACCAAGATTAAGTGTTAGAAAAAATCCACCTAAGTCTTTATCGTATTTCCCCTGCAGAAGTTCAATGCCCTGATTGAACATATGAATAATATAATATCGCATATTGATGCCGACCAAACTATTTTTATCAATTCCGAAGTTTGCACCAAAGCCAATATATCCGCCAAGCGTGTAGTATGCATGCGCGTATTTAAATGCAGTAAAATATTCTTCCTTGTAAGGATCAGACAAAACAAGCGCAGGACCAATTCCGAAGTTCAAATAAGGCCGAAGATTATCGGCAATTACATTTTCAAAAAGTCTGTATTGAATTCCGAAGTTAAGAGGAACAATAAAAGCCCGGTTTACTTTGCCCGCAACATAGGTGTTGCCAAAGTAATCTACAAAAGTAAACTCACGCGGATCTTGTGCTTCAGAGAAGGATATGTCACCAAAAGCAGTAACAACGTCCGAAAGCTGTCTGCGATAAAAAGTTCCCAAGCCGAAACCGCCTTCGCCGAACATTACATCAATGCCCCATGCATTGTTTGGAAATTTTTCCAAAGGCTTTGGCGGAGCTAACTTTCCTATTCCTTGTGCGTTTACATTTAGGAATGGAATTAGTAATATTGCCGTTAAAACTAAAGTTTTCATTTTTATTCATCAGTAAAATAACTATTTAAAAAATAAATTCAACATCTTAATTAAGATTGAATTGTAATACCAAAATTAATTTGAAAGGAACCTTTAATACATATGCCCGTTAATCTTGAATTGAAAGTCAAATTGAAATCTTTTTCCAGAGTGAAAAAGTTATTGAAAGTAATAAATGCAGAGTTCGTTAAAACGCTGAATCAAAAAGATGTTTATTACAAAAACCACGGTGAACTCCTTAAGCTTCGATTAGAGAATGGCGAACAAAGCATTATAAAATATTTGAGAGATGAAAAGGGAAGCGACCGTTTTTCCAATTATGAAGTTCTTCAAATTGCAAATGGAAATGCTGAGAAGTTCTTCAATATAATTTTTAAGACTGAAGCAGTCGTTGAAAAGAAAAGGCAGCTTTTTATGTACGATAATACACGAGTCCATTTAGATTCGGTGAAAGGCTTAGGAAATTTTTTGGAACTTGAAACCTTAGTATTGAATAGTAAATTAGATGCAAAGAAAAGATATTACGAAATAATTAAATTATTGAAACTTGATCAGTACGAAAGCATCAGGAAGTCTTATCGAAATTTGATGATTGAAAGTCGAAATGATTCTTACAAAAAGTAAAGTTGGATCGATTGACCTGGATGCACTGCTGGATGAAAAAATAAAATCCGGTAAACTTAATGAGTTTGTCCTGGTTGTGCCTACAAATAGAAAAATTCGATCATTAAAAAGAGAGATAATTTCGAATGCACCTCAACAGACAGCAGGCAAAATAAATCTTGAAACTATTGCATCATTTGCAACAAACATTCTTTTCGCAGATGCAAATTCATCCTTAAGAACATTGAGCGAAGCTGCCTCTTCTGTTTTACTAAAACAAAGTTTTAAAGAAACTAAGCCGAATTACTTTTCTGTTTACAAAAACGATATACCTCATGGAACGCTGGAGAGAATTAGGGATGTAATTTCAGAATATAAACGGCAGGGAATTACCCCGTCTCTTCTTAGATTGGAATCTGAGAATTTAACCGGCTCGGAAAAAATTAAAGCTGAAGACATTGCAAATGTTTATGAAAATTATCAATCGAAATGCTCAAAGCTGAATGTAAAAGAGGTCGGAGATATTTACAGCGAGCTAAATTCGCTGTCTCAGGGGGCATTTGAAAAGAATTTTAGAAAACTTTATCCTGATGCTGCCTTGATAATTATTAATGGCTTTGATGAATTTACATCACCGGAGATTGAAATAATCAATTCAGCTTCGGAAACAAAAGGCTGCGAGCTTTTTGTGTTGTTTGATTATTACAACTTTAACGAGATGATTTTTTCTCATTTGGAAAAGTGTTATGGTAAGCTTATTAAAAAGGGATTTTCACCGATAAAAGATATCTCTGCTGCAGTTCAAAATAAGTTTCAGACTATAACAAGAGAAAATCTTTTCAAAAAAAAATCCGGTAAGAAAGAGAACACTTTCGAAAATTCTTTAACAAAGATTTCCGCTTCTACCCGCGAGATTGAGGTTAGATTGATTGCTAAGGAGATAAAAGAATTAATTATTGAAAAGAAAGTTGAGCCTCACCGGATTTGCGTAGCTTTTAATTTAATCCAAAAATATTCTCCTTTAATCCGAGACATTTTTCCGCTATTCGGTCTGCCATTTAACCTGACTGATAGAATTCCACTTGATTCTTCTTCGCCTGTAATTTCTATAATTAATTTTTTGGAAATACTTGAAAACGATTTTTATTATAAAAATATTTTCCGCGCATTGAGCGGCGGATTTCTGGAATTGACTGAAGTTGATGCTTCTAATCTTTTGAAAACTTCAGTCAATTTAAAAATTATTTCCGGTTTCGATAATTGGAATAATACTCTAGAAGATGCAATAGAGAAACTTGATAAGCTTGAAGAAAATGGCGACGACTATAAAATTAAAGATAAAATAATCTTCAAGAAGGCGTTGGCAGATATAAAACAGATATCTAAGATTCTTTCTCCTTTTAATAAATCAATGACGCTCGAAGAATTCTTTATAACTCTTCAGAATTTGATTTATTCGTTAAGGGTGCCCGAAAGGATGATAAATGACAATGCGTCCTCACCTGAAGAAAACGTAAAAGGCTTAACAACTTTTTTAGATTTGGTTGAAGAGATCTTCGAGTTGTTTACACTTGAGTTCGGTGAAAATAAAACGCATCCTTTATCATTTTATTTGAATAACATTCGCACAGCGGTTTCTTCTTCAAGATTCAATATTAAAGAGAAACCTGGATACGGAGTTCAGGTAACGACTCTAAATGAAATACGCGGTTTGAAATTCGATTATCTATTTATTTCAGGTTTGTGTGATGGTGACTTGCCGACAAGATACGCACCCGAAATATTTTTTTCGGGATCATATTCTAAAAATGAAAGAAATCATCAGACAGAAGAGCGATACAGATTTTATCAATCACTTTGTGCCTGGGAGAAGCATCTCTATTTTACTTTTCCGTTTCGGGAAGAAAAAAAAGAGTTAGTCGAATCGAGTTTCTTAAATGAGTTCGAAGAAATATTTCTAATTAAAGTGAAGAAAGAAAAAAATTATTCGGATTCAATTTATTCAAAAGAAGAGCTGCTAATAAATCTAGGGAGAAATAATTTTAAAAATCTTTTGCCTGACTTTAATCTAGTTGAAAATGGAATTGATATTGACGGAATTAAGAGAGCAATAGAAATCAATAAGCTTCGTCAGGAGAATCCATTCGGCGGTTCTGAATTTTCGGGTCACTTGAAGGAAACTTTAAACGAACCACTCAAAAAGTCACTTGATGAACTTGAATTGAATGAATATTCAATATCCCAGTTGGAAACTTATGCAAAGTGTCCATACAAATATTTTGCTGAGCGCATTCTAAAGCTTGAGCTTCCTGAAGAACCAACTGAAGACATTGAGGCGCTTGAAATGGGCAGCCTTCTTCATTCTATTCTATACAAATTTTATAAAGAAATAAGAAAAAAGGGAATCGTGCTTGCAGATGCCGATGATAAGCAATTTATTTTTTCTGAGAATTTAATTTTTGAAATTGCAGAGAAACTTGTGGAAGAAGCAAACTTTCATTCTCCATTAACATTTTTTGAAAAAGAAAAAATATTGGGGATTAACGGCGATAGAAAAAAAACAATTCTTTATAAATTTCTTCTTGAAGAGAAAAATAATTCTGATGGTTTCATCCCGGAATTATTTGAAACCGGTTTCGGAAAGGTTCAAGATGAAGGATCGATAACACCGGTTAAAATTAGTGTTGATTCGATTAAGGTAAGCGGTAAAATTGATCGCATTGATATTGATGAGAAAGGTAATAAATATAAAATTATTGATTATAAGCTCAGCGGGAAAAAGCCTAAGGCTTCCGAATTGCTTAATGGAATTTCATTGCAGCTGCCGCTTTATCTTTACGCAGCAAAAGAAATGATTAAGGCGCAGTTAAACTTAGAATATGAGCCTGCCGGTGCTGTCATTTATTCACTTAAATTTTCGGACGAAGATTTCGGAGAACATTTAATAAGTCAGCTTACTGCCCGATCAAAACCTGACGACGAAAAACTGACTAATGCATACAAGGAATTGATTGAAATTTGTCTTGATATGATTAAGAAGTATGTCAAAGAAATTACTGAAGGGAAATTTAATCTGTCAACATTAAAAGACCGAGAAAATATAGTTTGCCGGTACTGCAATTTCCGACCTATTTGTAGAATTCAAGAATTAAGTTGAAGCTTTTTTAGAAGGAACCAAGTTGAAAAAATTTAAGATTCATGGAATTTTTATTATTGCTTTGATTATTCAGTCTTTATTTCAGAATTTATCATTTGCTCAAAGCTCAAAGGAAGCCTTAGTTAAGGCTGAAGAGAAGCAGTACAAAGCACTTAAAAAAATTTCTTCGGTTGAATATCCCGGAGATTCGACAATTGATGTGACTTACTATAAATTAGATTTGAAGCTTCAATATTCCAATCATTATTTAATCGGAGTGGTAACTGTTAGTGCAAAATGTAAATCTGCTGAATTAAAAACATTTTTCCTTGATCTTCAAAATCCACTAAATGTTGATTCAGTTACTTCAAATGGGAAACAGCTTGCATATACACACTCGAACGCAAAGCTGTTTATTACCTTTGACTCAACATTAAATTATGGAGAATCATTTTCTGTTACTGTTTATTATGAAGGTACACCAGGCTCAAGCGGATTCGGCAGTTTTGAATTCGGCAGTCATGATGGTTATCCTGCAATTTGGAGTTTGAGCGAGCCTTATGGTGCCAGCGATTGGTTTCCATGTAAAGATACTCCGGCAGATAAAGCCGATTCATCGGATGTTTGGGTTACATGCGACAGTAATCTGATCGCAGCTTCAAACGGATTACTTATGCAAGTTATCGATAACGGAAATGGAACCAAAACTTATAAATGGCATAACAGTTATCCGATATCTCAGTACTTAATTTCTATCGCAGTTTCGAATTATATCCAGCATACAAATTATTATAAATATGCTGCTGCTGATTCAATGCCGATTATGTATTTTGTTTATCCTGAAGATGACAGTCTGGCAATGGACGGCATAAGTAAAGTACCTAACATGATCAAAATCTTCTCTGAGCGTTACGGGCAATATCCATTCCTACGTGAGAAATACGGTGAAGCTCAATTCGGATGGGGCGGGGGAATGGAACATCAAACTTGTACTTCGTTAGGAAGCTTTGATGAAGATCTTGAAGCCCACGAACTGGCTCATCAATGGTTTGGAGATAAAGTAACTTGCGCCGACTGGAATGACATCTGGCTTAATGAAGGCTTTGCTACTTATTCGGAAGCAGTTTATTTTGAAGCTACACAGGGCAAAGGTGTTTACAATCAGATGATATCGAATGATATGAAAAATGCGAAAGCTGCGAAAGGTTCTATTTATTTAACCAATATTTCTGATGTCAATAATATTTTTGATTATGACAGATCTTACGCAAAAGGTGCCGTTGTACTCCATATGCTTAGAGGTATAGTAGGCGATTCAACTTTCTTTAAAATTTTAAGAACATATAATTCGGCTCCCGGTTTAGCTTACGGCGTTGCCACAACTCAAGATTTTGAAAAAATCGCCGAAGAAGTATTCGGTTCCAGTTTAAGTTATTTTTTTAATGAATGGATTTATGGTGAAGGTATCCCTACGTATAATGTTGATTGGAATTTTGAATCGCTTGGAAATAATTTGTATAAAATTTTGTTGGATGTTAATCAAACCACCGGCTTTAACCCAACCTTCTTTACCATGCCTATAGAAATTCAGGTTACTACGGAAGCTGGTGATACTACATTATATATTTTCAATAATGCTCAATCGCAACAATTTCCTTTAACAGTAAAAAACAAACCACTCTATATTACTTTTGACCCCAATAATTTGATATTGAAAAATCTTAGTTTACTTGATTCTATTGACTTTACTAAGCCGACTTATTTTTCTTTAGATCAAAATTATCCCAATCCTTTTAATCCAACAACTAAGATTAGTTATTCTATTGCCGTACAGGAAAAAGGTTATATTCCCGTTAAGTTGGTTGTATACGACCTATTAGGAAGGCAGGTTGCAGTTTTGGTAAATAAAAAGCAATCAGCAGGAAATTACACGGTAACATTTCCTCCGGAGAATAATTTGAATGAATTTGCAAGCGGGGTATATATATATTCATTAACTGCCGGGAATTATAAATCATCAAAAAAAATGATACTCATAAAGTAACTTTCTGTGATTTAAAGATTAAAGTGACTAAAATAATTCTGGACATTTTCGATTATGAAATTAATAACTTAAGAGTTATTTTTTCAGCGCGCGAATTTCAAGAAAGTTTTTGTTAAATAACTCCATATATGCCGATATTTAATGATTTTTCACTTCTTCCTAATTAAACTCTATCTTGATTATTGCTAGCTTATATGTATTATATGTATTATATGTTTAATAATTATTATGAGGGCTCTATATGAAGAAAATGTTTTACTACTTTTTTGCTGTTTTGTTTGCATTCTCATTTTCCCGGATACAAGCGCAAACTTCTCATAAAATTGCTATACAATTCTTTGCACAGGCAACCAATGTGGGAGCAGTTTCTATTTATTCAGATACGATAAGTGAGGGACAAGTTTATACTATTAAGCCGGCTATCCTCACCGGGAATTATGCTGTTGCACAAGGGCTTTACAATGCTTTGGTCGGTAGTGAATTTTATTTTCAACAGGGTTCTCTGAATCAAAATATCTCAATAATTTTTGACATATCAGATATAGATCTTTCTAGCGGAAATTATGACCCTAATTTTGGTGCTGATTTCTTTTTTGATGTAAACTTTGCTGTTTACGATTTTAACGGCAATTTGCTGCCGGAACCATTCAATCTTAATTCCGGTACTTATGCTATACTTAGATTAAATAAGTCTGCTGACTTTAACTCATTTATTTCCAAAACCGGAATTGATATTAATTCTGCACTCAAATTTGTCTATGAGGTATCAACTGGTTTTGATTTAACGGGGATAACCACTTATGACAGTGCTTCGAGTGTTACTGCAGAGATTAGCCACTTTTCGCATATAGTTGGCTCAACTCAAAGTTCTGTTACCGGTGTTGAAAGCCAACCTGCAGCTAAGAACATACCTTCTAACTTTGAATTAAAACAGAATTATCCAAACCCATTCAATCCTTCTACAAATATTGAATATGATTTACCTGTGAGATCGTTTGTTCAATTGAACGTTTATAATATTTTAGGAGTAAAAGTTGCTACACTTGTAAATGGTTTGAGTTCAGCGGGAGTACACAATGTGACATTTAGTCCTGATAACCTATCTTCCGGCTTATACATATATGAGTTGAAAGCGAATGGTTTAACTTTATCCCGTAAAATGCTCTATATGAAATAAATAAAAAATTTTATGATGCGGCTGTTATTCAGCCGCATCATAATCAACTAAGAATATCAGGATAATCATATTAAACAGGAGGTTTCATGTCCAAAACCGTTTACTACTTTAGTCTTCCTATTTTATTCTTGCTAACTTTATTTATGTCCGGCTGTCTGGATATACCTAAAAATCTGGTAATGCCGCAATGGGATGTTGATCTTAATATTCCCATTGTAAATAGAAGCTATAGCTTAAATGATATTATCAAGAAGCAAAATTATATTTCAGTCCAGGATTCAGGCACTCCCAATGATATTTATTTAATTCAATCTGATGAATATTCAATATCCAAGGATGTTTCTACATTTGTACAGGCTATTGGAAATGAAAGCACTAACGATAATGTTATAACCGGTGCTGGATCCAAGACAATTTACGTACAATTTCCGGGAGGTGTTACTATAAACAAAGCCGTTTTCAGCAGCGGTAATTTATCTTATAGTTTCTCAAATCCTTCTGCACAGACTGTCACAGTTTCATTTTCCATTCCCGGAATTTCAATTAATGGGAATACATTCTCTAAGACAATTCAAATAGGCGCACTGGGCACAGTTTCAAATACAGTTGATTTTGCCGGTGCAGATTATAATTTACCGCCAAATCAACCTTCTTTTTTCAGCAACAGCCTCCAAGTAATTCTTGATGCATCATCAACCCTGCCAGCAACAATTGGAGTAAACCTTACGGCTAGTGATTTCTATTTCAGTACTGCTACCGGGATAATTCCTAAAAAGAGGCTCGGCGAAAAATCAAGTACATTTGCCTTGAATATCGGCAATGCAAAAGACTACAGAGGTAAGGTGCAGTTAAAAGATGCGAATCTCTATCTCGATGCAAAATATATTCCGGCTGCTACCAATAATAATCCTTTCCAGATTGAAGTTGACAGCTTAACAATTATAGGAATAAGAAATGATGGAACCGCTCCAATGTATCTTGATATTCCCGACAGTGCTAAGACATTTATCTTCAGCGGTACAGACAAACATTTTGATTTTAATTCTTTGAACAGTAAAAATATTACTGATTTTATTAGCTATTTGCCGGATAGTGTAGAAGTTTCCGCAGTTTATTATATGAATCCTAACAATCAAAGCGGTACTGTTGCTTCAGGTGATTCTGTTAAATTTACTGCAAGCTTTTCTACAACAAGTTATCTGGCAATAAATAATTCATCTACTACAGATACAACTAACATGGGTGACTTATCAGATAATGATAGATCTAAAATAAGAGATTCTCAGTCAGCCTTCTTATCCATCAACGTTCAGAATGGTATTCCGCTGAATGCTTCAATGGTTGTTAAGCTTGTAGATTCATTATACCATCCATTATTTACTTTAACGAATAATATAACTTCAAACTCAACCTTCACGGTAAGTCCTGCAAATGTTGATCAGAACGGGAATGTTACTTCGGAAGGAGTAACGAGTCTTAAAGTTCAATTAGATTCGACTCAGACTGATTTGCTTTCACATGCTCAATATGCAATCTATACGGTAAGTATCCAAACTCCAAACTCTCCTACTCGTGTTGCAATCCGACCGGACGATCAAATTCAAATTCAAGTGTTCGGCGGTGTTAAGTTCAGAGTAAGCAATAATAATATAAAATAGGAGAGGAAGAAAAATGAAAAATATCAAAATTTTAATTTCATTAGTTTTATTAGGTTCGGTTTCAGTCTTTGCTCAATTTGGCTCGCTTGGTGCTTTAGATGCACGAAGCGCTAGTATGGCAAAAACTTCTAATGCAATTTCTCAAGGAGTGTTCTCGATAGGCATCAATCCGGCAAATTTAGTAAACACTTCCGATGCAGTTAATTTTTCAACCGTTCTGCCTATTCCTTATGTTACTTTAAGAACAGGTACAAATTTTATTTCCTTAAATGATATTAATTACTTCTTTACCGACAGTACGATGGTTCTATCGGACGCTGACAAACAAAGATTGAACTCCCTCTTTTCCGGAGGCGGATTAATTCTTGCCAATGTTTCCTTAAATATTTTTTCTTTCGAATTAAATTTAGGAAAGTCTATCGGTGCTTTCGGAATTGGAATTAATGATGTCGTTGCCGGCGATGTTACCGTACCGCAACAGCTTTCTCAGCTTGCTACAAGCGGTAATCCTCTCGGTTCAAATTATAATTTTGACGATGCTAAAATTAATGCATGGTGGATAAGAGATTATTCTTTATCCTATGCAAGAGAGCTTCCTACGGATTTCCAGAGTATTTTTACAAGTCTTGCTGCCGGTCTTACAATTAAGTATGTACAAGGCTTCGCTTTTGCCCAGAGCATGCAGACAACCGGTAATTCCATCACTACCAATTCTGCCAACGATGACATTACTTTTAGTACTAATTATAGCATTCAATCGGCATTCTCTGATAATTTTAATGTTAAGTATAATTACGCTAATAGTTCTAATAATTCAAACGATTCAACTAATTCAAATAATAATTCTAATTTTAGTCCGTTTCCAACTCCTGCCGGTACAGGTATGGGCTTTGACTTAGGTTTAAATGCAAGCATTGGTGATACCTGGAAATTTGCTTTAGCTGTTACGGATTTTGGAAGTATTAACTGGGATAAAAATGCAGCCTTAACTACTTCTACCGGGCAATATACTATTACGGATATTACAAGCCAGTCGCAGCGGGATTCTTTGAAAGATAAATTTAAAGGACAAAGCGACAGCGTAAGCAGCTTTACTACAAGTCTGCCGACTGCATTAAGAATTGGCGCTGCATACAAATTTGATTTTGGTGCTTCAAGCTTTCCAGGTACTTTGCTGCTCGCTTTGGATATTAACCAGGGCTTTAATGATCAGCCTGGCAACTCTACAAAGACAAGAGTTTCTCTCGGTGCTGAATGGAAGCCGATGGACTGGATACCTTACATTAGAACCGGATTTTCTTTCGGCGGATTGTATGGCTTCCACTGGGCTGCCGGTTTAGGAATTGATGCCGGTGTTGTGGAATTCAATCTTGGTACTACTGACTTCCAAGATTTTGTTGCACCTAATTCCGCAAAGTACATTTCCTTTTCATTCGATTCCCGCTGGAAGTTTTAATTAGAATTTAAAGACACTCACTTATATTTGAAGTGGGTGTCTTATTTTACTGCTGTACTTTCGGAAGGTTTATTAATGCTGCCGCAAGAAAAATTAAATTAGCTGACCATGCCGTAAGAAGCGGACTTAATGCGCCGTTCTTTCCAAATGCAAGACTTACTTGCATAAAAACCAAATAAATAAACGTAACAAGAATATTTAATCCAACTTGAACAGCTAATCCGCCCCTTCTTTTGTTTGCAGAAATAGGCAAACCGAAGA
This sequence comes from Bacteroidota bacterium, assembly GCA_021815405.1. Taxonomy (GTDB): domain Bacteria; phylum Bacteroidota; class Ignavibacteria; order Ignavibacteriales; family Ignavibacteriaceae; genus FEN-1297. Next base: position 53,873 of record JAKAGV010000006.1, on the reverse strand, counting down.
ATACAACAATTAAACTTGAAAGCGGAAAAGAAAATCTTGAGTAATATTCTATTAAAGAACTAGTTGGATCGTTTCCGGCTTTCTCCTGAGATTTAATTAATTTTCTTAATTGAGTTAAGTTCATGTTTTCAGGTTTCTGCTGTTTTTCGGATAGATCTGATGGAGTGAAATTTAAATATTTCAAATCCTTTTTAGAAAAATAAGTAACTGTCTGACCTGATTGGTTAAACGTTCTTTCTAGTCCGTCATATGCAATCCAGATATGAGAAGTGGTATCAAAAACCATATCTTTAGCATCAATACGAGATACCATTCTTGTAGGATCATCTTTAGCAAATTGTTCTATGCTGGTTCTAACTGCTTGATTTCTCGGAGTATCAAAAAAGGAAATGCTGACAATTCTCGTCTGCGAATCCTGGAAAATTATATTGCTGCCTATATAATTGTAACCTGAATTTAAATATTTCATTTCAATTTCTTCTTTATCCTGATTTGCTTCCGGTACAACATAACCGGCAAAGTAGATAGAAAGAATGCTTATGACAAAAGCCGTGATTAGAAAAGGAGTCATAAATCTGTACAAGCTTACTCCGCTTGCTTTAATTGCTGTAAGCTCGCTAAGGTTTGCAGCCTTGCCTGCAGTAAATAGTGCGGCAAATAAAACCGATACCGGCGTCATTAGTTTTATAATATCCGGAGTAAAGACAATGTAATAATGAAGAATGATACCAAACGGAACATTTTGATCTAGAAAGCTGCCGATATTGTCTACCATGTTGATAACGACAAAAATCAGAGTGAAAGCGAATATACCGAAAAAGATAGTCTGCAGGAACTGCTTTATTAAATACCTATCGATAGTTTTCATTTACTCTTCAGCAGCCTCTTCCTGTACAGATCTCCATTGCTTAGGTATTAGTTTCTTAATGAAATTAAAGTTTAAGATCACTGTTTCCTGTACGGTTTTGGTAGTTAGTAGAATTCCGATAATGCTTAATAAGATATTTGCTGACCACATTCCCCAGAACGGAGAAATAATATTTCTATCGGCAAACTTTTCGCCAATGATTAAGAATGCCCAGTAGATGACAAAGAAGAAAAGGCTAATGCTTGCGGCAACTCCGAATCCTCCTTTTCTTACCATTACACCAAGCGGCGCTCCGATTAAAATAAAAACAATACAGGCAACGGGCAAAGCAAACTTTTTATGGACTTCGACCATGTAAGAATTTACTTGGTCCTGATATGATTCTTCGGTGCGGTAGTTTGCAAGTACAATATTCTCTGCAGTTTGGATTTTTTCAAGAGCTCTACTGTATATTAAATCCGGTCTGTTAATTTTGTACTGTGGTACTGAACCAAACGGACTCATACTGTCTGCAAGAAGATATTGGTAAGTTTCCTTTTTGATACTTGACGCTGAAACCTCACGGATTTTATTCAGACTGTCGGCAATTATCAGCATAGCTTTTGTGTCCAGTTCGCGGTCTCCACGCGGTCCTCCTGGCGCAGACTGTTGAAAAGAAAACTGATCAGCATTCATGGCTATGCGGTGTTTCTTAAATATAAGTTTACGGTACATATCCGGTTGTGTATAACTTGATTCATGGATCTCACCGTTCCATAAATCCATTATTAGCTTAGTCTGATCTTTAGAAAAATAAATTTTTCCATCTTGTGCAGTTACAATATCCAGCTTGGTTGGATCCGAATAATTATATATGACAACATCTTTCAGCATTCCGGAATTCTTACTGATGCTTTTAGCAAGAATAGCATAATTATTAACCTCCTGTGAAAATACGCCCGGTTCAAGAGTAAGCGTCGGCTTCTGGCGGGAAATATCTTCCATTAAAAGCTTGGCAGCATGATTAGCATCCGGCAGTACATCATCATTAAAAACAAAAAGAAGGTAACCAACTATTATACTTGCAATGAATGGGGCAAGCATTAGTCTGTACAAACTTGTACCTGCAGATTTCATTACTGTAATTTCATTATTCTGCGACATGTTGCCGAAAGCCATAAGAGTTGCGATCAACACTGCCATCGGAATGACAAGTACCACCATCCAGGCTAAGTTAAAAGTAATCAGTTTGATAATTATCCAAGTATCCAAACCTTTCCCAACCAACCTGTCTGCGAACTTCATCAAAAATTGAAGAAGGAAAATGCACATCAATGTTATGGCTGAAAATACGAATGGAATTGTATGATTCCGGAGTATATACAATGATAAAATCATGCTGTCAATATATAAAAGCTGAAAAAGTTTAACAAACCAATCTTGTCATGTTTTTATTTTCAAAAAATTATTTACTGAAAACGTTACCATTTAATGAACTATTTTCTTAAGTTACAAGCATGATTCTTTAATGAGAGAAAACAGAAAAGATTTGAATTGGAACGGGAAAGATAATCTGAATTTCTAATTATTTATAAGTGCGAATTTTCAACTATTTAAATAAGAATAAAAAATTTTTTCAAATAAATTTTAGGAGTTAAAATTGCAGGAAATTCTTGACTACATTCAAAATAACCAGGAGGCATACATTGAAGAATTAAAAGACCTTCTTAGAATTCCAAGCATTAGCGCTTTACCTGAAAATAAAGATGATATTAATCGTTGTGCAAAGCTCATTGCAGACAAATTGCGCAATGCCGGAATGAATCGTGTAGAAATTTTTCAGACCGAAGGTCATCCGCTCGTATATGGAGAATGGCTCGGTGCGCCTGGCAAACCAACAGTATTAATTTACGGTCATTATGATGTCCAACCTGTAGATCCTATTGAATTATGGGACAATCCGCCGTTTGAGCCAGTAATTAAAGGCGGAAACATTTTTGCCCGGGGAGCTACAGACGATAAAGGTCAAATGTTTATGCATATTAAAAGCGTTGAAGCTTTTTTTAAAATTGAAGGCAGCCTCCCGCTTAATATCAAGTTCATAATTGAAGGTGAAGAAGAGATTGGCAGCGGAAATCTTGAAGCTTTTATTAAAATCAACACAGAACTTCTGAAATGCGATGCAGTTTTAATTTCCGATACGGCATTATTTAGTCCAGGAATTCCTACTTTGACTTATGGACTTCGCGGTCTTTCTTACATGGAAGTTGAAGTTACAGGACCCGGAAAAGATTTACATTCCGGTACGTTTGGTGGTGCTGTTGGAAATCCTATAAATATCCTTGCAGAAATGATAACGAAACTTCATGACAAAAACGGAAGAGTTACTATTCCTCATTTTTATGATGATGTTCTAAAAACGACTCAAAAAGAAAAAGATAATTTTAAAAGGCTAAAATTTTCCGAAAAAAGATTTGCTACCGAAGCAGGCGTTAAAATGCTTCAAGGTGAAAAAGGATATTCGACCCTAGAAAGAGTTTGGACTCGTCCTACTCTTGATTGTAATGGAATATTTGGCGGTTTTACTTCGAAAGGGGCAAAGACAGTTATTGCATCTAAGGCAATGGCAAAAATAAGTATGCGTCTAGTACCCAACCAGGATCCAAAGAAAATTTCGCGGTTATTTACAAAATATATTAAAGAAATAGCTCCCAAATCAGTCAAAGTTGAAGTACGAAACTTACATAGTGCTTACCCCGTCTTAACACCATTAGATAATCCTGCCACTATTGCTGCCTCAAAGGCTATGGAGGAAGCATTTGGCAAAAAAATAGTTTATGTAAGAGACGGCGGTTCGATTCCAATTGTTACTTCGTTTTCCAAAAATCTCAAAGCCCCAGTAGTTTTGATGGGTTTAGGTTTAGACAGCGAGAATCTGCATTCTCCAAATGAACATTTTAATTTGAATCACTTTAGACTAGGTATTCTCAGTTCCGTATTATTCTTTGCTAAGTACTCAAAATAGTTTTGTACTATTCTAAGATTGATAATTGAAAATTAAGATTAGGTAACTTAGTCTAAACTATAATTGCAAGTTTCTGTCAATTTTCAAACAGCTTTACAAGGTTGCAAAAGAATAATAACGGCATAATAGTTGAGTTTACGATCTGGCTTATTTATTCATTTTGCGTATTTAGATTTTAAAAGACATTGGCATGAAGAGATTTGTTGTTTATCTGATTCTTCTATCCGTAATAGTAATAGCGGTTCTCGCGATTGTTTTTTATACTTGCAATAAGAAGAAAAGTGAGGTTGCTGTTCAAGGGGCGGGTGAGGAGGTTGCTTATTCCCCGGAAAAGGATGCATCAATCCAGCAATACAACCTGCATGTTAAAGAGCAGCAGGCAGGAAATAGAAATCCTTATGATACCCTGTCATTAGTTTCTTACGTGTTAGCCAATTATCCTCAGGGCACTTACATAGTAGATTTTGATAAGACTTTAACCTATAACGTTCCCAAACCTGCAGTTCTATATTTGCATCAAAAGGATAGTCTTTATGTTTTTGCAGTCATTGTAAGATCTAAGCCCGGAGAGAGGTTAGTCGAACCTAAAAATGTCGTTGGTTATGATCAGAGTTTCATAAATCTAGATAGCACAAAACTAGGTACTGCATTTTTCTATCTTACACTTTTCCAATGCGAAAATGAGACTTTTAATCCTGTTTGGCAGGCACCTATTCCGGATCATGGCGGCTTCAACTACATGGTTTTGGAAAAATGGGCTTATGATGGATGTCCTTATATAAAAGTAGATTTTCATTATGCCCGGGGAATTGGTCATGTCGATTATAATTATTTCCTAATAAATGGTCTTACTCAAATGCCGCATCTTTTGATGACCGACAAAGGAATTGATTTCCAAAGGACACTCGCCAACATAAATAACGATAAGTATCCCGACTATTATGAGTATCTTTATTATGACCTTCCAGATAGAATTTATGCTGCTGATTCTATTGGTTTTATTTGGGATACTAAGGATAGTCTTTACGTCAATACAAGAAACCATCGTCAAACACGTCCGTACTGACCCAAAAATTTCTTAATTCAGTAATTCTCCGACTTGTTAGGATTCTGAATTAAATCAACAAGCATTGAGTATCATTCTAAAATTTTGCCTTAATCTTGCGAGAACTAATCCGAGCAAGGTTAAGAATTGTCCGTGTATCGTTATCTTATAATCAATAACTGAAGTCATGCAAAGTAAATAAAGTGGTTCACATATCATTCAGAACTTGTTTCTAAATCTTTATTTTTAAGCTGTTTTTAAATGCTGAAAAAAGTTCAGCAAGATAATTGCATAACTTCAGTCAATAATCAAGAATTCAGAAAAACTGAGTTAAGGACTTAGAAATATCTTAAGACATGAGTTGAAATTGTATTAAAAAATAGTGATCTTTGCATCCCTCAACTTAAGAAGAGAGGCATATAATTAAAGGCACCGGTTAACAAGGTAATGCCCAACTCCGTCAGGTCCGGAAGGAAGCAGCGGTAAGCATGATTCTTGTGTAGCCGGATGCCTGTTATTTCTTAAAAGCCGATGTTGGGATTAAAAATTCAAGGGTTCCATTGGACAAATGAGCTTTATTTCCGAAAACCACTTTGGCGATGGCTCCCTTCTTGAATTCTATATAAGCACCTTTGTTAGAAATGAGATCAGATAAAATTTCCGACAAGTCCGGCTGATGACCGACAAAAGCAATATCTTCTCTGCCTTCCGTGTTTGCAATCTCGACAATGCTTTCCGCTTTACAGCCAGGTGATAATTTTTTATCAACTATTATTTTGCTCTTATTTTCATACTCTTCAGCTACGATCTCCGCTGTTTGAAGTGTTCTTTTAAGAGGGGAAGAATAGATGCAATCAAGTTTTTCAATTAAGTTCTTCCATGAAGCTACTGCATTTCTCATTTTAGCTATACCCGAGGAAGTCAACTCTCTATCAAAATCCTTTTTACCAATGACAGCTTTCTCTGCGTCTCCATGGCGAATCAAATATATATTCATATTACTAAAAAATTACTGGATGATAATGGTAAACAAATTTGTAAAACAAATTTAATAAATTTTCCCCGTTTTAAGTGAATAAATTCAGCAATCGATTGAAAATGAATTAATAATATCCTGGTACATCGATTTAAACTCACCATACGTATATTTTGATGCCCGAAGGATTAAAATATATTTCTTCGCGCCGCAAGAGAGTTCAAAGTACTGGATGAAATCTTTTCTGGACTTTATCTTATCAGAATATCTTACTAAGTATTTCCCTTTGGAAATATTCTTCAGGGGATAATTCTCAAACATTTCTGTGGAATCCTCCGGAGGAATTAGTATAACCGAAATATTTGCGCCGATAATATCATTTACATAACGAGTGCCTTTAAAATCTTTTTTTACAAGATCGGTAATCGTAAAGTCATGGAGAACCTTCCAGTTATTATCCGGCAATGTTAAAGTGTATCCTTGAGAATCTTTTGTATTGCCAGTTGTCTTAATTGTATCCAAATTAATATCAATTCCAACTGAAGAATAGAAGGTGCTTGTATCCTTTATTTCTGGCTGCTCGACTTTATTATTTAGATTATCAATTTGTTCCTTCACAAAGTTATCGAAAATATTATTAGGGCTTAAATATTTCAATTTAGAATAGTCATAGATAAAAACGTCAGACTTATTTGAAATTGGAGAATCTACATTACTACTCAGATTAGTTATAATTCTGTCATCCGAAAAATCGGTAATCCGCTGATTGTACTCCGCTTTTGGCTCAATCAATTGAGTAAAAGCTCTGAAGATCAATCTTGCTGAAGTATCATTTACCTCGTAAAGAGAAAGTCTATTTAAAGTTAAAATATCTCTTGTTAGAAAATTTTCGGATACTTTTACAAATTTCTTTTTGTTTATTTTAATAACAGTATCTTTAACATAACCATTCAGCGATTTATCTTTTAGATAGAGGTTGAGTGCAGAATCATAAATCGCAAAACGATTATAGATTGGATTTGGGAAGCTAACCAGTACAAGATAAAATTTTTTATTTCTAATTGTCATACTGTCAACAGAGAGCGAATTGTAATTATTCATAACCGGTAAGCTTAAATCTGTAAAGTATCCAAGCATTTTATTTGAAAGCGTATCACCGTTTACAGCTTTTATAATTAATTTAGCTATCGAGGCGGAGTTATAATTTGGAGTAAGAGGCTTGGGTTGGTTAAGAAGCCTGCAGCCGGAAAAGAAAAGACCAATTATTGTAATAATAAAAATTATCTTTTGTTTCATCAGCATTCTTTTTAATGTTATGCAAAAGTAAAAAATAAAAGCGGAAATTTCTAAAGCAGATTTTCCAAGCTGAACTGTCGTCGTCAATATTTTTTCTTGAATAAGTGAATGAATTGCTTAGAAATAAAAACCCAAATTCACTGAACCAAGATACCTATCAGAATAATTTGTGCTTATTATCCCTTCAATCATTACCATAAAGGATTTAAATTTTGCAATTCCCATTCCGATCCCTAAGTTTTGAACAATGTAGTGTTTATTATCTAATTGATCGGAAGTTTGAGTGTTACCTTTATTCGGATCATTCCAATTTATATTGATGCTTCCTGCGTTTACTCCATTCCATGTAAATCCTGTGAGAAGATAACCGTGAGATAATGTTAAAAAGCTTGGGAAGTATTTTACATTAATCCCTAGTTTATAAAATTGTGTGTTTGTTCCTGATGCGGAGACCAAATTACCTTGGGAAAATCCGGGAGTACCGGAATTATAACTCTTAAAAAAATAATACGTGTATTCTGCAAAAGGAGAAACCGCAAACATGTTTAGAAATGAATAGTCTGCAGCAACTCCTAAATTGATACCTGGATAATAATTAATAGATAAGAAATTTGAAAATGATTTATTTCCAATGGGGAAGTTAGCTCCTGTATAGACTTCGAAATTGACCTGTGCAAACGAAGGAATAGCACATAACAAGGAAAAAATAATTATTTTTTTCATAGCTGATTTTTCTTTCTCATTGCTTCTTAATCATCATACATTTGGGCTGCTGGATAATGGACGCAACAAAATCTGACATAGATTTGATTGCTTGCCGCTTCAATATTTTTTTTGAATTTCCAATTGGCAGTCCGTTATGATGCACATTAGATATATCAATTAAAATATCAGGGTGATTGCTTAAAAAATATCTTCCTGAATAAATTTGTTTAAGGCGATTTAAAATACTTCTATAAACTTCTTTATAGGTGAAAGATAAAAATTTTTTTGTTGAATCGGCGAAAGCTACAACAACAGCGCTGTTTCCGTTATCCACCAACACAGGAGTGCCGATGTCGATTATGTTATAGAGTTCTTTTGCTGTAGCCCTCGATATTCGAACGCAGCCGTGAGAGCTTTTTCGCTTCCCGAGGTATCTGTAATATCCTGAAGTTTTTAAAGCATGAAAACCAATTCCTAAATTAAATCCCATCCAGTTGAGCATAAGAGTGCTGTCGAATTGACGCGAGTACCATTTGGGAAGTTTAGCCTGGATAACAAATAATCCTTCCTTAGTATTAATTCCGTCTTCAAGTTTGTCAGTCCCGCTTGAGAAACCAAAAGATTTTGTCCATCCTTCCCTTGAATGTAAATATCCGGTCTGTGTAGTCAAATTTAATTCAATATAGTAAGGATGAAGAGTAAAAATGGTATCCCGGAGATGAGAAAAATCCATTGTATTTGAAGAATCGTTTATGCTTCTGTCATTACAAAACACTGATTGAAGAGTAAAGAAAAAAAATAAAATAGTTAATCCCTTATTTAAGTTCATTTTGTTATCGCCCTTTCATATTTTTAATTTTTATTCTCCTCAAAATAATGAAGAATAATCTCTGCCTTTTTCTTTCCAACAATTTTTTCAAGCTGCTCAGGATTAGAATTTTTGACTGCTGAAACGCTGCCTAATTCTTTAAGCAGTAAATTAGCAGCAGCGGGACCAATGCCTTTTATTCCTGTAAGTTCCGTCTGTATAGTACGCTTGCTTCTTCGCGTTCTATGGAATGTAATTGCGAAACGATGAGCTTCATCTCTTACCTGCTGCAAAAGCTTTAATCCTGAAGAGGTTTTAGGAACAGATGCTGGATCTGATTGTCCGGGAAAGAAAACTTCCTCTAGCCGCTTAGCAAGTCCGATAATATTATATTTTTTTATATCAAGGCTGTTAAGAATTTCTACTGCGCTTGAAAGCTGTCCTTTGCCGCCGTCGACCATTATTAAATCCGGCAACACTCCATTCTCTTCAAGTAACTTTGAATATCTTCTTTTAATTACTTCCCGCATACTTGAGAAATCATCCGGACCTTCAACTTCTTTAATTATAAATTTTCTGTACTCAGATTTTTTAGGCTTGCCGTCCTCAAAAACAACCATGCTGGCAACCGTATCCGTCCCCTGGAGATTCGAGATATCGAAGCATTCAATTTTTCTCGGAAGCTTATTTAGCCTGAGGTCGCGTTGAAGTGCTGCCACTGCATATGGAACTCGACCTTCCTTTTTCATTTTTTGAATTTGGATTTCTTTTAGTTGGAAGAATGCATTCTCTTTGCACATTTTAACCAGAGAATTCAGACTGCCGCGTTTTGGTATTGTTATTTTTACTGGTTTATCAGCCCGCTGAGAAAGCCATTTAGTAAGAGCTTCTGTATCCGGAAGTTCAGTTTCAATAACAATCTCATCCGGAATATCAACAAACTCTCCGTAATAAAAATTTATTGCAGCAGAATATATTTCAGCATCTTCGGCATTTTCTTCTATGCTGAGTTTTAATTGTTTTTTAGCAATAAGTTTCCCGCTTCTTATATTGAATACTGAACAAGCTGAGTCTCTGCCTTCACATGCAATTGAGATGATGTCACGGTCCTCGAAGTCATCGCTGACAATTTTTTGTTTAGATGAAATTGCTTCAAGCTGGTTTATCTTATCCCGCATATCAGCAGCTAGTTCGTACTCAAGAGCATCAACTGCTTTCTGCATACTTTCCTTCAACTCTTTTATCAGTTCATCAGTTTTTCCCTTTAATACTTTAATTACACTGTTTACTCTTTCATTGTAAGCTTCGGCTGAAATTAAGCCTTCACAAGGTCCATCGCACTTATGAATATGAAAGTCAAGACAAATTTTATATTTCTTCTTAGTAATTGCATCTTCATCAATCTTAAGTTTACAGCTTCTAATTTTGAAGATCTGTTTTATCATTCTCAGAGAGGACTTCATATTCTTTACATCCGTGTATGGACCGAAATATTTTGAGCCGTCACGGACGATGGTTCTAGTAGGAAAGATTTGCGGATACATTTCTTTCGTTACTCGAATAAAAGGATATGATTTATCGTCTTTAAGATTTACATTATAACGAGGTTTGTATTCTTTGATTAAATTGTTTTCAAGAACGAGTGCTTCTACCTCGTTATCGGTTACAATAATTTCAAGATCGTTTATCTTGCTTACCAGGGCTAAAGTTTTTGGTGAGTCAACACTGTTATGAAAGTAACTTCTAACGCGGTTCTTTAAATTGATGGCTTTCCCGACATAAATAATTTTCCCTTTGTCGTTTTTGAATTGGTATACGCCTGATTTATCAGGCAGATTCTGAAGCTTAGATTCTAATACCGAATTCATTTCTTATCCACAATTTTTCCAATAACAAATATCAAATTAAATGAAATTATTCCAAGAAAAAGTGAAATTAAACAAGGATACTATTAAATTAAAAAGAGCAATGGGGCTACGAAAGATCGTTTGTTATATCCCCGAGTACCTTTATACACTAAACCTCAATTAAATTAATTTGTGTTTTTATTAGCACTGAGCTAACCCGGCAGAATTTGATTCTTACCAATTACAACTATTCCACTGTTGGTTACAGTAAATTTCTTTCTGTCGCTTTCAATATCAAAACCGATTTCATAGCCTTCAGGAACATTTACGTTCTTATCCAAAATTGCGCGGCGTATTCTTGCATGTCTACCAATATTGCAGTTATTCATAATGATTGAATCAGTAACGTAGGAAAAGCTGTTTACCTTTACATTCGGTCCAAGTAGTGATCTTTCAACCAAACCGCCTGAAACTATGGAGCCGTCACATATTAACGAATTCAATGTACGTCCAACACGTTCTCCTTCATGCGATACTGTTTTTGCGGGTGGGAATTGATATTGATAAGTTCTCATCGGCCAAGAAGAATCATATAAATTAAACTCCGGCGTAACAGCTATTAAATCCATGCTGGCATCAAAGTAGCTGTCAATCGTTCCTATATCTTTCCAGTATGATTTTGTTTTCTTGTTCTCATCAAAAAATTTATATGCTTTAACGCTTCTTTTTGATTTAACCATGTATGGGATTACATCTTTACCAAAATCATTTGCTTTGAGATTTTGTTCTTCCATTTCTTTGAACACCTCTCTAAGCGAGTTTGCATTAAATGCATAGATACCCATATTAACGAAACTGTATCCGGGCTTATCCGGTATTTCAGGAGGATTTGCAGGCTTTTCAATGAAAGAGTCCACGTTATAAGATTCATCCACGCCAACAATACCAAATCTGCTGGCTTCATCTTTGGGAACTTCTATACAAGAAATAGAAAGATCTGCTTTTAGATCTACATGATATTGAAGCATCTTCATGTAATCCATTTTATAAATATGATCGCCGCTGAGCAGCAGAACCCAGTTTACACTTTTGTTATCGTTGAACAAATTAATATTTTGATAAATTGCATTTGAAGTTCCTAGATACCAGTCATTGTTAAATTTTCTTTGGGGCGGAATAGAATAGATAAATTCACCTAACTCCGGATTAAATATACTCCATGCTTCAAGAAGATGTTGATTCAATGAGTCTGATTTGTATTGAACCAAAACATAAACCCGTCTTAAACCGGAGTTTAAACAGTTTGATAATGCGAAATCAATAATGCGGTATTTACCGCCGAAAGGAACCGATGGTTTGCTTCGGTAAGCAGTAAGCGGATACAACCTTTCACCCTGACCGCCTGCAAGGATCATTGTTACTGTCTCTCTAAGAATTGACGAACCCGGCAAAATCATAACCTCTCCTAAAATATATTTTCAATATATACAATTATGATTTGTTTGGCAATTGTTCTTCATGTTAATTTTGTGCTTTATATTAACTGATACTTAAAGGACAATTCTTAATCCGGTTTACTAGTTGGTAAAATTAAGAATGCAGCGTAATTAAAATTATATAACTTATTAAAAATGTTTAGATCTTTAAGAATTATTTTATTCCTCCTTTCAATTTCATTGCTTATAATTGGGTGGAAGCCAGAATCAGCAGGTAAAGCAAGTGCAATGACTTTCCCTAATCAGGAAAATTTGAACAGTGCTTATCAATCAAATGATGTATATTCCCAAGAAAATGTTCCGGCTGGATATATATCGAGTAGCCAGTACAAAATAAATGTGCTTCATTATTATCTTAATTTTGATCTTTATCCAGAAAAGAAACTGCTGAAAGGCGATGTAACAATTACCGGCTTACTTCTTGACCCAAATTTGAAAAATATCAATCTTAATTTTTATGATAACATGAAAATTTCCAGTCTTGAGCTTAATGGTAGAATTGCAACTTATTCGGATAAGGGGACAACACTTTCGATACCGCTTTCGGCGGTTTCCAGCGATACTTTTGAAGTTCATGTTGTTTATGAGGGAACGCCTAAAAGAGCCGGGCTTTCTTCTTTCGTTTTCGGAGAAATAAACGGGCAGTCATGTGTTTATAATTTAAGTGAGCCGAATTATGCTTCAACATTTTTCCCATGCAATGATATTCCTTCCGACAAAGCACTTCTCGATATTAAAATTACAAATGATTCTAATGAGGTTTCAGTTTCTAATGGTAAGCTGATAAGTGTAACGACCAATGGTTCCCGGAGAACTTATTACTGGAAATCCATTTATCCTATTTCAACTTACCTGATTTGTCTTTACTCTTCGGACTATAAAAATTTTTCGCAGAAATATATCTCTCAAAATAAAGCCGATACGATGTCAATCGAATACTATGCATTTCCCAACCAACTGGAAAATGCAAAAAAGGATTTCAGTGTTAACCTGGATCTTATGAACTTCTTTGCAAAGACATTCGGGGAATATCCTTTCATAAAAGAAAAATACGGTATAGCCGAAATTCTATGGCCTCTCGGTGCAATGGAAACCCAGACAGTAACGGCTATCGGTTCCAATTTTATCGGAGGCAAACAATTCTTTACTGATGTTTATGCTCATGAACTTTCACATCATTGGTTTGGTGATGCAGTGGGACCAATGACATGGAAAGATATCTGGCTAAATGAAGGATTTGCATCGTACTGCGAAGCGCTTTGGGCGGAGCATTTAGGCGGTCCCGGCGCACTTCAATCTAACATGATGAGCAAATTCCAGGATGACTTCCCTGGTACAGTTTATAATCCGGCAGACTTATTTGGCATCACTGTTTATAACAAAGGTGCTTGGGTCCTTCACATGCTTCGTCATGAAGTCGGAGATTCAGCATTCTTCAAAATTTTACGGAACTATTACCAGAAGTACAAATATAAAAATGCATCAACGAGTGACTTTGAAAATGAGTGTGAAGAGGTTTCCGGTAAAAACTTAAATTATTTCTTTAATCAATGGGTGTTTGAAGGCACCGGTATTATCGAATTGAATTACAACTGGAATGTAGTCAAAGAAAACGGCTTATATCAAGTTAAAATAAATCTTAAACAAGTTCAGAATGAATATAAAGTTTATAAATTTCCCCTTGATGTGAAGTTCCAATTTAATGACCGTACAAATACGGTTAAAACATTTCAAATAGACAGCCGTCAAAAACAAATAAAAATTGAATTTGATAAAGAACCGGTTGGAATTTCGCTCGATCCCAATAACTGGCTGCTTGCAAAAATCCAGTTAGAAAAGAATAGCGCCGAATAAAAATTTATTCTTATATTTTGAATACCGAAAATTTTTTTATAATAAACTGCATATCAATTTGAGCGAAACTTATCTGTTTATTTCCGATGTACATCTCGGACTTCAATCGAAGCAAATCGAAAAGAATAAAGAGCTTTCTTTAGTCAAGTTTCTAAATTTTGCGCAGGAAAATTGCACGGAGCTTTTTATTGTAGGCGACCTATTCGATTATTGGTTTGAATATAGGAGAGTGTATCAGAAAGGTTTTTTCAGAACACTGACAGCATTGCAAGATTTAGCCGAAAAGAATGTAAAGATTCATTATTTTATCGGCAACCACGATTTTATGCACCGCGATTTCTTTTCAAATGAAATAGGTGCCGTTATGCATGAAGATCCAATTGATGTTACGCTTAACAATAAAAGGTTTTTCATCGGGCATGGCGATGGTCTTGTTAAAAACGACATCGGCTACAATATTTTGAAAAAAGTTTTAAGGAATAAAGCAATTCAATTTCTTTATTCATGGCTACATCCGGACATTGGAGTGTCAATTGCCAGCGGCACAAGCCGCAGAAGCCGTGATTATACAACTAAGAAAGACTATGGCAAAGAAGACGGATTATTTGATACTGCTAAATCTAAAATAGATGAAGGTTTCGATTTTGTTTTATTCGGACATCTACATAAAAAATGTTATTTAAAATATAAGAATGGATATTATATTAATCTTGGTTCATGGCTTGACGAACCTTGTTACGGAATGTTTAACGGCGATAAGTTTGAAATAGTTGAGTTATCTAGAATGCCGGTAAATCAATCTGGCATCAAACAGGAATGTAAATAAGATGGCAAAAAATAGAAATAAGAATTTTGAATTCAGTCAATATTTTAGTGATGCTGCAGCACGCGCTAAGAAGAAAACTTCCAGTAAAGACAGAAGGAAGAGAAATTTAATAATAGGCGGAATTATTCTAATCTTCGCTATCGGTTTCGGCTGGTATGTTTTTAGCGGACTTCCGTCGCTTGAACAATTAGAGAATCCCCGCCCTCAGCTTGCAAGCAAGGTTTATGATATTAATGGGGAGTTGATAGGTACGATCTCAATTCAGAATAGAATAGAAACTAATATAGACAGCCTTCCGACATACATGTCTGAAGCACTTATCTCAACCGAAGATAGGGACTTTTATTCTCACTGGGGGGTCGATATTCCTCGCGTGATCAAGGCTTTAATAAAAGACGTTTTCCTTTTCCATCATGAAGGCGCTAGCACAATTACTCAACAGCTTGCCAAGAACCTTTATCATTTCAAAGTAAAAGATGAAACCTTCTTCCAGACTATTACAAGGAAAATCCGTGAGTGGATTACAGCAGTACAGATTGAAAGGACCTTTACCAAGAAGGAAATACTTCAATTATACCTGAATGTTTCAAATTTCGGAAGAGGGGCTTACGGCATTGAATCCGCTGCAAGAATTTATTTTAACAAAAAAGGAAAAGATCTTACACTGCCGGAGTGTGCACTGTTTGTCGCAATGTTAAGGGCTCCTTCTTATTATGATCCTATAAGACACCCGCAACATGCTCTGGAAAGAAGAAACCTTGTAATGTACAACATGGTAGATAACCATATGCTTAGCAAGGCGGCTTATGATAAGCTAAAAAATGAGCCGATCGATATAACATCAAAAGAAATTGAAGACAACAAAACCATTGCCCCGTATTTTATTGAATATGTCCGCCAGCAGATGGTAGCAATGGCTGATAAATACGGTTACGACCTTTATCGAGACGGATTGAATATCTACACCTCATTGGATTTGAGGATGCAGAAGATTGCCAACGATGTCGCGAAAAAGCACCTTGATGATTTCCAGAAACGGTTTGATAAAGATTGGAACTGGAACAAACATAAAGATCTTTTAGCCAGTGTATTAGATAGAGCAATAAGAGACAGTCATCAATATAATCTAGCTTCAACACCTGAAGCAAAAGCGCAAGTTTATAATGATCTGAAGTATGATCCGGCGTTTATAGATTCAGTAAAGAAAGCTGTTACTACCATTCAGGATGGATTTGTGGTTATCGATCCTTCGAATGGACAAATAAGAGCAATGGTTGGTGGTGAGAATATTAGATTTGGAAGAGGATTAAACCACGTAGTTGGAATTAGGCGTCAAGCAGGTTCTTCGTTTAAACCGTTTACATATACAGTTGCAATAGATAACGGATATTTTCCGGCTTACACTTTACTTGATCAAAAATTTAATTACAATGGATGGTCGCCTGACAATTTTGAAAATGACTACGGCGGTTATATGACGCTGCGAGATGCTTTGGCTCATTCGATAAATGTTATTGCCGGCAGATTGACTATCAGCAATATAGCCCCGCCGGCTCAGGTAGTAAAATATGCTCACCGGATGGGAATTGAATCACCATTGGATCCAGTGCCTTCAATTGCTTTAGGTACGTCCGACGTTTCTCCACTCGAAATGACATCGGCTTACGGTACATTTGCAAACAACGGAATTCATGTTGATCCAATTTCTATATTAAAAATTGAAGATAGATATGGGATTACCATAGCAAAGTTTGTCCCGGAATATAGGGAAGCAATTTCTCCTCAAACAGCATCTATTATGACAAGCATGATGGAAAGCGTGGTTAATTATGGAACCGGCGCAGGAGTAAGAAGATATTTCCAATATCCGTGTGCAGGCAAAACCGGTACAACGCAGGCTTTTTCTGATGCCTGGTTTGTTGGTTTTACTCCGCAGTTAGTAGCAGGAGTGTGGGTTGGTTTTGATGATCACCGTGTGAAATTTACAGGCACGTACGGGCAAGGAGCAGTTGCTGCTCTTCCAATCTGGGCAATGTTTATGGAAGATACTTATAAGCAATTAAATCTTCCATTAAAATATTTTCAGATGGCTCCCGGTATAGATACTGTAGCTTTCTGCAAGGCAACAATGGATATGGGAGATACACGGACTGCAACCAGCGCATGTCCCGTTGTTGTACGGGATATTGTGAACGCAAAGAATATTCCTCCTAAATGCCAGATACACGGTGGAGGAAAAACTATTAAAAAAGAAACTGGACCCGAAGATTCCGGTTGGTAAAGTTCTTATTTGTGTTGAAGAAATTTTACTTCAACACAATGAATATATGCAATTATATCTAAGGAAAAAACTTGGACACCACCGGCAAAAGTTTTAATTTTGGCATATCAAATTTGATTACATTTTTCAAAAGGTGAAATGAAAATTTTAATAACCGGCGGAGCCGGATTTTTGGGAATAAATCTGGTAAGATATCTTAAGGCACGGGGAAATGAGGTTTATTCTTTTGACATTGTGAAATTCGATTATCCCGATATGAATGACAAAATAAATATCATAACGGGCGATATTCGTGATAAAGAGTTAGTTGAAAAATCACTGAGCGGAATTGACGTGGTTATTCATACTGCTGCTGCTCTTCCATTATATAAACCGGAAGATATTTATTCTACCGACATTGATGGTACAAAAAATCTGCTTGCTTCAGCTGAAAAGAATAAAGTAAAAAGATTCATTCATATTTCTTCCACAGCTGTTTACGGAATTCCTGATCATCATCCTTTATTTGAAAACGATAAACTTGACGGTGTTGGACCGTATGGTAAATCGAAAATTCTTGCTGAGGAAGAATGCATTAAGTATAGAAAAAAAGGGATGTGTGTGCCAATCATTAGACCAAAATCTTTCGTCGGTCCGGAACGACTTGGCGTTTTTGATTTACTTTATGATTGGGCGTATGACGGTAAAGGTTTCCCGATGATCGGAAACGGGAACAACCGTTATCAGCTTCTTGATGTTGAAGATCTTTGTGATGCGATTTATCTCTGCGCTACTGTTAATGCTGAAAAAGCAAATGATACATTCAACATAGGCGCAAAAGAATTTACAACTATGAAGGAAGATTACCAAGCAGTACTGGATTATGCCGGTTACGGTAAAAAAATTGTTGGATTGCCGGAACTGCCGATTATCTTTACACTCCGCATTCTTGAAGCCCTTAAGCTTTCTCCGCTTTACAAATGGGTTTATGAAACAGCATCAAAAGATTCTTTTGTTTCTATCGAAAAGGCAGAAAAAATTTTAGGTTATAAGCCGCAATATTCGAATAAAGAAGCCTTAGTAAGAAATTATAAATGGTACGTTGAACATAAAGAAGAGTTCAGGAATAAGAGTGGTGTTTCTCACCGTGTACCATGGAAACAGGGTGTTTTGAGAATTGCAAAAGTCTTTTTCTAAAATAAAATTAAAAATTTTAACGCACAATTAATAAAGGCATAACAAAAATAATTTTCGGATTTCATCATTTAATTATATTTTAAGCAACACGAATAAATTAAGGAGTTTGACATGGCAAGCAAAAAAGATTTTCTGAAAGAAACAATTGAGCATTTTGACATTAAAAAATATAATGTGGTACCGGTAGTTGATGCAATGGATAAAATGGCTTTCTCTGCAAGGGATTTAAGCAGGGCAGCAATGATTTATGATAAGATGCTTCGGGATAAGGACTGTGGTGTTATTTTAACACTTGCCGGCAGTTTGTTCAGCGCTGGATTAAAACGTGTTGTTTATGATATGGTTATGAATAATATGGTTGATGCGATTGTTTCCACAGGTGCCGTAATGGTTGATCAGGATTTCTTCGAGGCGCTTGGCTTCAAACATTATAAAGGGACTCCATTCAGCGATGATAATCTCTTGCGCGAACTTCATATAGATCGAATTTACGATACATACATTGATGAAGATGAGCTTCGCATTTGCGACGAGACAACCGCAAAGATTTTTAACAGCCTTGAACCGAAACCGTATTCTTCCCGCGAACTTCTCCGTGAGTTTGGAAAATATCTTGACGAAAACGGTGGTCCTAAAGTTGAAGATTCGGTAATATATGCTGCTTATAAAAAGAATGTTCCGATTTTTGTCCCGGCATTCTCTGATTGTTCTGCCGGATTTGGTTTTATTATGCATCAAACAAGTCATCCGGATAATCATGTCTCAATAGATTCCGCTAAAGATTTTCTTGAGCTTACAAAAATCAAATTAAACTCAAAAGAAACAGGAATATTTATGATTGGCGGCGGTGTGCCGAAAAACTTTACTCAAGATATAGTTGTTGCAGCAGATATTTTGAAAGAAGACGCTCCAATGCACAAGTACGCCGTCCAAATTACGGTAGCAGACGTTAGAGATGGTGCTCTTTCAAGCTCAACTTTAAAAGAAGCTAGCTCATGGGGAAAAGTTGAAACCACCTTTGAGCAGATGGTTTATTCAGAAGCAACCATTGCTATGCCGCTGATTGCCGGTTACGCTTATAACAAAGGTGCCTGGAAGGAAAGAAAGCCTAGAGAATTTACAAAAATTTTTGAGACGGCAAATACTTTAGCTTAAACTTCTCAATCCTCTTTTTTATGAATTTTCATTAAAGCAGCTGTTCGGTTGCTTTAATTATTTTAAAGAAACTGGATAGAAGGGAATCAGTAATAAATTTTATAATGTAGTTAATTTATTGAACTTAGAATTTTAACTACTATGCTTTGTATTTTACTTTTTCAATTTCAACACTTTTTAACTTCAATATTCATTTCTTAGTAAACCTAATTTAACTGCTAATAATTAAAATAGAATTGGTTTTTTAATCATTTCATTAATGCTTAGGTATTAACTATTTCATCTAAGTTCCGATAATGTAGTTAACCAGAGAAAAAAGTTTTTACGGAGCAGAGATTAAAATGTCAAAATTGACTTACACATTTTTATTTATTTCTATTTTTTTTGTTTTTATACCAAAAACTAATGCGCAGGCAGATCCATATCTCGCTTTTGCACAAGTAATGCCGGAACCGATAGGCGGTCTTGCAGCAATTTATAAACATATTACTTATCCTAGTATTGCTAAACAAGCTGGTATTTCCGGAAAAGTTTATTTGCTTATCTATATTGATGAAAAAGGCAATGTTAACGATGTTAAGGTTTTGAAAGGCATTGGAGGTGGCTGCGATGAAGCTGCAGTTGAAGGTGTAAAGCAAACTAAATTTACTCCAGGAAAAAACAATGGGCAACCGGTAAAAGTTAAGCTGTCGCTTCCCATTAGTTTCCAGATAAATTAAAATGCTAAGGTGATATCTTATTAATAAATTTTACGGTGAAGAAGTTGAAGTGGTTTGCAAATATTAAATTTGTTAGAAAAATACAAGGTGGTTATGCCTTTCTTGCATTAATTTCTTGTATCATTGCCTTCGTTGGATTTATGCAGCTAAATAAAATGCTGACTTTGAAAGATCAGATCTTCAAAGAATATCTAACTCCACAAAACCAGATTAACAACGTTTATCTGAATTTTCAAAGAACACAATTTTTAATGATGCAGCTCTCCATGCCTGCTTTTGCATCCAAGTTTAACGATAATTACAATGAGTACAATCATTTGAAGGCTGAAAGCGACAGTACGATTAATTTGCTTTTAAAAAGCAATTTAGATGCTGGCATGAAGAAAAAAATGACTGAAGCTAAATCTATCTGGAGTGATTACAAAAGCCTTGTTGCCGACGCAATAATAAGTGCATCTGCAACGCATACTTATGATATGGCTTCAGATATTGCTACTTCATCCGGAGAGCAAGTCGGCGTTAAACTGCTAAAGAAATTTCAAGATATTCATAAACAACTTAATGATAAAGCAGAAGAGTTAGACAGATCAACAAAGAGCTCTGTCACCGCATCAATGATCTTTACAATTGTTACGGCAATTTTCGGTTTGATTACGTTACTCTTCTGTGTCTTTTATCTTGCACCTGCAATTACCAAACCGATAAACAAATTGAAAGATATAGTGAAAGAATTCGCTCTCGGCAATTATGAGGTTGATATAAACAACAACTCAAAAGATGAAGTCGGTGAGCTGGCAGCAATGCTAAAGGATCTTCAGAAAGCTCAGAAAGACAAAATACGTGCAGCCGAATCTATTGCATCTGGAGTAATTAATAAAGTCGAGCTCGCTTCAGATAAAGATGCACTTGCAATTTCCTTTAACAAGGAAGCAGATACGATTAAGGAATTGCTTGCAGAAGCTGACATTCTCATAAAATCAAATGAAGAAGGCAACCTTAAGGTGCGCGGAAATGCTTCTAAATTTGAAGGCGAATGGGGTAAGTTGATAGAAGGAATAAACTCAATATTAGATGCTATTGTGGCGCCTATAAATGAGTCATCCGAAATACTGAAAGTGATGGCTGATGGAAACTTTACCGAAAAAGTAACCGGCGATTACAAAGGCGATCATCAGTTGATAAAGAACAATATAAATATTGTAAATGAATCGCTTTCTGCTGCGCTTCAAAAAGTCAACGAAGCCGTACTTGCAACTGCAAGTGCTTCGAACGAAATTTCCTCAAGTGTTGAAGAATTAGCTGCGGGAGCGGGTGAACAGACACAACAGACTACTGAAGTAGCTCGGTCCATCGAGCAGATGACAAAGACTATTATGGATAATACTAAAAATGCTTCAATTGCAGCAGACACTGCTCGAAGCTCCGGCGAAAAAGCAAAACGCGGAGGCAGTGTAGTTGAAGATACTATAAAAGGTATGATACGAATTGCCGACGTTGTAAAAAAATCTGCTGAA
Organism: Bacteroidota bacterium; assembly: GCA_021815405.1. Taxonomy (GTDB): domain Bacteria; phylum Bacteroidota; class Ignavibacteria; order Ignavibacteriales; family Ignavibacteriaceae; genus FEN-1297. Next base: position 32,303 of record JAKAGV010000006.1, on the reverse strand, counting down.
ACGGTTGAAACTCTTGGCAAAAATAGTGATGCAATCGGTGAAATAATTCAGGTAATTGATGATATTGCGGACCAGACCAATCTGCTTGCTTTAAATGCAGCTATTGAAGCTGCTCGTGCAGGCGAGCAGGGTAGAGGCTTTGCAGTTGTAGCTGATGAAGTAAGAAAACTTGCCGAGCGTACAACTAAAGCTACAAAGGAAATTGCTGATATGATAAAACAGATTCAGAAAGTAACAATTGAAGCTGTTAATTCCATGAAGTTAGGAAAGACAGAAGTAGACAAGGGCAAAGAGCTTGCAGATAAAGCAGGTGAAGTGTTGAAAGAAATTATTGAAGAGTCGCAGAAGGTAACAGATGTAGCTGCACAAGTAGCTGCTGCAAGTGAAGAGCAATCAGTTTCCGCAGAACAAATTAGCAAGAATATTGAATCGATTAGCAGTGTAACTCAGCAAAGCGCAGCAGGCTCTCAACAAATCGCCAGGTCTGCTGAGGACTTGAGCAATTTAACTCAAAAGTTGGAAAAACTAATAAGCCATTTCAAGATAAGTGTTGATTCAAGTTTGTCAAAAGGAAACGGTAAAGTCGTCAAGTACCAGGAAAGTTATAATTGAAACAGGTAAGTGACTTTAAACTTTAATAATATGTCTTTAAAGTGAAAGTCTAAATTTATCTGCGGGTTCCGGCTCAATTTCAAGTATGCTCAAGCTGAAGAAGTAATGTTAGCTCAAACTATTTAATATAAAGGTAATAAAAATGGCGTTAATTAATTGGTCTGAAGACCTGAGTGTAAAAGTAAATGGATTAGATAATCAGCATAAAAAGCTCGTTGATTTAATAAATGAACTTCATAATGCAATGAAGGAAGGAAAAGGCAAAGAAAAGCTGGGAGTGATTCTGAACGAATTAATCAATTATACTAAGTATCATTTCTCTGCCGAAGAGGAATTAATGAGGCAGAAAAATTTTCCCGGCTACCAGCAGCATAAAAGTGAACATGATGCCTTAACAAAAAAAGTTGTGGAGTTCAGTGAGCAATTTGCATCGGGTTCATTATTTATGTCTAATGAGGTGTTGGTATTTCTTAAAGATTGGTTAATTGAGCATATAAAAGGCACAGATAAAAAATACAGCCCGTATTTAACAGCTAAGTGAACTACCAAATTATTCTTTTATTTATTCTAGAACGAGCTTAGGATTATTTTCAATTTACCTGACTAAGGTGTCCAACATTTTTCATCTGGTTAATATTATTCAAATAAGAATTATCTAAAGATGAAAAACTAATGCAATGTTATTCTTTCCCATCGGCACTTAAATTGATTTTAATCTATTTAATCTAAGGAAATAATTTAAACTCCTAAATAGAATTTTAAAAATTACGATAATAAATATCGGAATTGAAAAGTAAACGAGTTAAAAATCAAATTAACAAGGTTTAATCAATGGCTAGGGCTGAAAATTTAGAAATCGACTCCAAGAAGCTTCTGAAATCTGAGGATCCTTCCGAAAGGAGCGCAGCAGTTGCGTCGTTTATGGAAGAGGAACTTGACGATGAAACTACCGAGTTGTTATGTGAGCTTGTTGAAGACCGGGATAAAGGCGTTCGAAACGCTGTTGATATGACGCTAAGCTACAATCCCAACCCATGGATACCTAAGTTTCTTGTAAAATATATTTCTTCACCAAGTATTGCCACACGAAATTTAGCCGGAGAAATTCTGATTAAGATTGGTAGCAGAGCCGTAGATGCAATGCTGGAATATATTGACAGCGGAAACGACGACGATAAAAAATTTCTGATTGATGTCCTCGGATTAATCGGCGATAAAAAACCATCACAGCATATTTTAGAAGTAATGAACACTTGCAAGAATGATAATGTAGTCCTCGCATGTGTTGAGGCACTTGGCAGTTTAAGCTGTGTAGAATCGCTGGACAATCTGCTTCAATTCTATGAACGAAATGAATTGTTTAAGCCTACAATTATTGAAGCTCTTGGTAAAATAGGGACAAAAAAAGCGCTCAATTTTATTACATCAAGATATGACGAGGAAGACGAGCTTACAAAATTTTCTATGATTGAGAGCCTTGGCGCTGTGGGTGATGAGGAATCGTTTTTCTTTTTAGTTTCTGAGCTTGAAAATACATCTGGACCTATAGTTTGGCCAATTGTAAATTCAATTTATAAACTGAAGGAAAAATACAGCCTTGATATTCCTTATGACGAAAAAATGAAGAATGCCTTACTTCAAACAGTAAATTGCGGTCACGAGAAATATATGAACTCGGCTGTAAACTTAATAACCGCATTTGATGATGAAGAAACAATCTTGACTTGCATTAAAGTATACGGCACTAGTGCAGAGCTTGATGAGATAGTTAAACCAAAAATATTTTCGCATCCGCAAATACTTTTTTTGGCGCTTCCGGATACTGTAGATAACAGGAGCGGAAATATTAGAAGTCTGTTGGAACTTGTAAAAGAATTTACAGAAGGGAACAGAGAAATATTTGTAAAAATGCTTTCGAATATCCAGATACGTAATCTTTCGGATGCTTTTGCAAAGTGTCTCGATAACCCAGATGAAGAAGCAAGGCGTTTAGCAGTTGAGCTTTTATTTACAATCGATCAAGGAACGGCTATGTTATTTATTGATAAAATGGTTGAAGATGATAATTTATGGAATAGGCTGAAGCTGTTGGAAATATTGAGTGAAGTCAATTCTATTGAAGCAAATACGGCATTGAAAAAATTAACTGATGATGCTGAAGAGATGGTGAACGAAAGAGCGAAATATATTTTATCGCAGAGATCGGCTGTAAAATTAGAAACGAAAACAGATAATAAATAATGGCTCAATATCCGAATACTATTCTATCGCAGACGGAAGCGGTTCCGGTAAGAACTGCATTTGACTTAAAGCTGTCAGATTTGTCCTTTGAAAAATTCAGAGAATTAATTTATTCAAGCTGCGGAATTTATTTTCAGGATAATAAGAAATATTTGCTTGAAAGCCGGCTATTAAAGCGCATGAATCATCTCGGCCTGGAATCTTACGAGGAATATCTCGATTATTTAAAATACAACCGTACCCGCGAAGATGAGAAGAAATACTTGTATGAAGCGATAACTATAAATGAAACTTTTTTCTTTAGAAATCCGCCTCAGCTTGATGCTTTGGTAACAACGGTAATCCCCGAATTAGTTGCCGCAAAACGTAAAACCGGCAAAGTGAAAATAAGAATATGGAGCGCAGCGTCCTCTTCGGGCGAAGAAGCTTATTCTATCGGGATTATAATAGCCGATTTATTGAAGCCAAAATATCCTGATCTTGAAGTTGAAATTATTGGTACCGACATAAACAATATGGTTATTGAAGCCGCTAAGAGCGGTTTGTTCAAAGAATATTCCATCCGGAATACACCCGGATACTATCTTAAAAAATATTTTAAACAGAAGGGAAATGTTTTTGAGATAGATCCCGCGGTTAAGAAAAATGTGTCGTTCAAGTTATTAAATCTTTACGAAGATTTTGATATGAGGTCGATGGTTAACTTCGACATAATATTTTGTGCAAACGTATTAATTTATTTTGATATGAAAGCTAAAGTTAAAGTTGTTTCTAATTTATATAATTCATTGAATAAGGGCGGTTATCTTTTTATAGGATATGCCGAAACGCTGCATATGATATCGAAAGCCTTTACAATTGTCAGCTTCCCCAAAACCATTGGATATAAAAAGGAGTGATCAAGTAAAATGAAAAAAGTGATTTTGGTGGCAGATGATTCGCCGTCAATCAGAAAATTTGTTTCATTTGCCTTAACGATGAAGGGATTCGATATCGTTCCGGCATGTGATGGAATGGAAGCATTGGAAAAGCTTCCGTCAGAAAAGGTAAACCTTGTAATCACAGACTTGAATATGCCGAACCTCGACGGATTTGAATTAATTAAAGCAATCAGGAACAATGAAGATTATAGAGATATTCCGATCATCATTTTATCTTCTCTTGCGGGAAGCGAAGAAATACAGCGCGGAATGGATTGCGGTGCTAATTCTTATCTTATTAAACCGTTCGATCCTAAACGAATAGCATACGAAGTTTCAAAATATTTAAATTAAGGACTTATACATGAATTTAAAATTTTTAGTTGTTGATGATTCCGTTACAATGAGACGAATAGTAATTAATTCACTTAAGAATCTAAGTTACGATAATTTTGTTGAAGCCGGAGACGGACGCGAAGCATTGGATAAACTTTCTGCTGATAACTCCATCAACTTTGTAATTACAGATTGGAACATGCCTAATGTATCCGGTCTGGAGCTTGTCAAATCAATTCGCGGCGATGAAAAGCTGTCGAAACTTTGGATTTTAATGGTTACAACCCGCGGCGTAAAAGAGGATATTATTGAAGCGCTTAATGCTCGTGTAAATAATTATATTGTTAAGCCGTTTACACCGCAAATTCTTAAAGAAAAAATAGATCAAATAGTAAACGTATAAAACGAGATAAAAATGAAACAAATATCAAGTATGAGCGATTTGTTTGAAAGGCTTAACGATCTGAAAATAGTCTTTCGTTATGGTCAGAAACTTATTCCGATAATCCAGAGCCTAATTGATTTTATGAAGGAGACTGTTCCGCTTCTTGAAGATATAAACACTTCTATTTCAGATACAACTAATAAAATTCCGAGAGCTAAGGATCAGATTAATAATGTTTCCAGCCAGACTGAATTAGCTACGACTGAAATACTGGATGTTGTTGATTCCATTTCTTTGGACGTTGAGAAGGTGGATAAATACATTCACGATATTAAATCTAAGGAAGATGAAAAGAATAAGTCATGGGAAGAGATAAAGAAGCTAATCCCATCTTCATCTGCTGCTGATAAACTTATTAAACAATATGAATCGCTTGATGTATTTTCTTCAACTATCCCCGCCATAGAGGAAGTCTTCGGAAAGATAAGAAACGACGTTTATAAGATTACACTTTCACTTCAGGTTCAGGATATTACCTCGCAGCAGCTTGCAGCAGTTAATCATCTAATTGAATCAGTTAGGATGAGATTATCCTCATTGATAGTACACCTTGATGAAACCGAACTTAATTCGGTCGATAATGTTAAACTGGACATACCCGAAAAAGCTACTTTTGATCCTGATGCCGTTTATACAAAATCAACTGAAAGGCAAGATGTTGCGGATGAACTTATCAACAGTATTAATGCAAAAGCAACTCAAGACGAAATAGATAAATTATTCTCTTAAAGATGAGCGAAGAAAGTACATATTCAATGTTGAGCGATCCGGAAATGAAGGAGATCGTCGACAGCTTTATAGTTGAGACGAAAGAGATCCTTGAGAAGCTCGATTTAAATTTAATTGAGCTTGAGAACAGACCGGATGACATGGAACTTCTAAATGAAGTTTTTAGATCGTTCCATACAATTAAAGGAACTTCAGGATTTTTAGGGCTTGATAAACTTACAAAAGTAACGCATCGCTGCGAAGATATTCTGAACAAACTTAGGAAGGGAGAAGTCCTTCTGAATACTGAATTGATGGATGGAATACTTGCAGCTTATGATAAGATAAAAGAAATACTGGTTTCTATCGAGACTGAGTTAAGCGAAAATGTTTCAGTAGATCAAACAGTAGAGCAGCTAAACAAGCTTATTGAAAATATTGAAAAAGGCATTAACGGCAAAGATGAAGATGCTAAAGATGTCAGCGTAAAAGTTAAAGCAGTTGTTGAAGCTGTATCAGTAGAAAATAAAAATGAAAATGAATCATCATCAATTGAAATAGTAGATAAAAGCAGTTCAAACGCCGGCAGCCAGCCTTTAAAAGAATTAGAGGAACAAAATCAAAAAGCAATTAAAGAAGAGACCAAACAAGCTTCTGCTAAAAAATCAGAAAACTCAATAAGAGTAGATGTAGAAAGACTTGATGAGCTTTTAAATATAGCTTCAGAACTTGTACTTGGGCGTAATCGGCTTGCGCAGGTAAATTCGGAAGTCGGACTTGAATATGAAGGCTCAAAGATATCGCGGGATCTTAGCGACGCAACAAAGCAAATCGACCTGATGACTAACGAGCTCCAGCTTGTTGTAATGAAGACGAGAATGGTAAAGATTGGTAAAGTCTTCAATCGTTATCCGAGATTGGTAAGGGATCTTGCAAGAGAAACAAAAAAGGAAGTTAATCTTATTCTCAAAGGCGAAGATACCGAGCTTGACAAAACATTAATTGAAGAGATTAATGATCCGCTGGTCCATCTTATAAGAAATTCAGTTGATCATGGTATAGAACTTCCTGAAAAAAGAGAACAGGAAGGGAAAAATCCTTCTGGTATGGTAATACTGTCGGCAGAACAGGAAGGCAACCAGATTGTAATTACAATTGAAGATGACGGAAAAGGAATAGATACTGAATTCATAAAAGAAAAGGCTATTTCCAAAGGTTTGATAACTCGTGAGCGTGCTAAAGAGCTTTCTAAAACCGAGGCATATAATCTAATATTTCTGCCAGGTTTTTCAACTGCAGAAAAGGTAACAAATGTTTCCGGCAGAGGAGTTGGTTTGGATGTTGTTAAAACAAATGTAGCCAAACTTCGCGGCATAATCAGTATTGAATCTGTGGTTGGAAAAGGAACAAAATTCATAATCAAGCTGCCGTTAACACTTGCAATAATTCAGGGAATGATTGTAAAAGTAAATTCAGAAACTGTCGTCATACCATTGAACTCAGTAATAGAAGCACTTCGAGTGAACGTGAAAGACATTAGCAAGATCAACAATCACGAAGCCATAAGGAGAAGAGACAACGTCATTCCATTGGTTGGAATTGATAATGTACTTTACGGTAATAACAATGGCAAGGAGAGAAGTGCATGGCAGTATGTTGTTGTTGTCGGACTTGCGGAAAAAAGATTTGGAATAAAAGTAGATGAGCTTTGCGGTCAGAAGGAAGTAGTTATAAAATCTTTAGGAAGTTATCTTGGAAATATTACCGGTATTGCAGGCTCAACAATAATGGGAGATGGTACCGTAGTTATGATCCTTGACATTAGCGAACTCTTAAATAAGATAGCAGAAAATTGATCAGAACAATAACAGCAGTAGTTGTAGACGATTCGGCATTCATGCGAAAATCAATTTCTATTATGCTTGAAAGTGATTCAAGTATAAAAGTAATTGGTCAGGCTAAGGACGGCGAAGAAGGATATAATATGGTTAAATCCTTACGTCCTGATATTGTAACGCTCGATATAGAAATGCCGCGGATGGATGGATTAACTGCGCTGCAAAAAATTATGAAGGATTGCCCTACTTCTGTTCTCATGGTAAGCTCGCTTACAACCGAAGGCGCTGAAGTAACATTAAAAGCTCTGGAGTATGGTGCAGTTGATTTTATACCTAAAGAGCTTTCTTACATAAATGTAAATATTATTAATATCAAAGATGATCTGATTAGTAAGATCAAAGAGATAGTTAAGCAGCGAGCAATTAGAGACAGGCTTAGACGAGTTCAATCATTAGGTTTAAATAAAACTCCATCGGAGACCAAGAATGTTATTATAAATAATCTGCCGAAACTAAATTATAAGTCAGTGGCACTTGGAATTTCTACGGGTGGACCGTTTTCCCTTCAAAAAGTAATTCCATTACTTTCTAAAAGAATAAACGTGCCGTTGTTTATTGTTCAACATATGCCGCCAAAATTTACAAAATCACTTGCAGATAGGTTGAATAGTTTAAGCGAGCTTGAAGTAAAAGAAGCAGAAGACAACGAAGCCGTAAGGAACGGCGTGGTTTATATAGCGCCAGGCGGCTTTCACATGAAAACAGAAAGAAATCATTCTAGTAGCGTTTATATAAAAATTTCTAAAGAGCCATCAAATACTTTGCATTGTCCTTCCGTTGATGTTATGATTGATTCTGTAGTGGAAGTGTATGGCAAACAAACACTGGGCATAATAATGACAGGCATGGGAAAAGATGGCTTAGAAGGCATAAGAAATTTAAAAAATTTAGGCGGAAGCTGTATCGCACAGGAAGAAAGTTCATGTGTTGTTTACGGTATGCCGAAGGCGATTGTTGATTCAGGCTTGGCTGATGTAGTTGCACCGCTTGAAAAGATTCCGGAAATAATAAATAAGGCATTTTAATATGAAAGATAGTTTTGATGAACCGTTGTTCAGAGAGTATTCACTTTCACCAAATCAAAAAGGAAATTTTATTAAAGCTTCTAAGGCTGAGATGGTTGGCAAAACAAAAGTCGCTATTGAAGAAGAAAGCCATGACGGTGTTAAAGTGATTCTTAAGAAAGATGCCAACGATTCAATAAAAGAAATAAAATTTGTTTGCTCTTGCGGACAAACAAAATCAATTATTTTAGATTATTCCGACTCTTAAGACTAACAAGAATTGTCTACTGAAAATTGAAAATCAAAAGGGATTTCCTCTTCAAATAATATAAAGTTAAAATTTGAAATAACTGAATTTCAGTATGGACTTCATGGTTTAAATATTCCGAAATTCAAGCATACGTACCAGGAAAAATCAAATGATAATTGTAATTGTGAAAAATATTACTAGGCTTCCTAATCAAGCTTCACATTCATCTCAAATAAATTAAAAATCAGTTCTTTGCGTGTGCAATAATTTACAAGTGCTCATAATTAGCCAATCAAAGAAAAATATTTAAGCCAAACAACGCCGCATTTAATCTTTTCAAATGGCATTTATTTTGAACCTTCACACGAAAAAGTTTAGGTAAGTAAATGTCAGTCTCTACAATTAAGCTGCTTGAAAACTTCGCCGGTTACTGTGCCGAAAGGAATAAAGTTATCAGCGAGAATATTGCAAACATCGGTACTGAAAATTACCAGAGGAAAGATGTCGTCTTTAAAGATTTACTATCTGAGAATATGAATACGCAATTGAAAACAAACGACGAACGCCATTTTATAACTTCCGGTGAATATAACGGTGATGTACCGGATTTTAAAATCGTTACCGACCACAGCAAGGATAATGTTTCCGGTGTTAATAATGTTGATATAGACAAAGAGATGGCGGACTTAGCTGAAAATTATTTGAACTTTAAGTTTGCTTCGACAAAAATTTCAAGTTATTTCAAAACAATTCAAAATGTTATTAAAGGCGGAGGTGCAGCATGAAGATAGGGCCAACATTCCCAGGTTTTGATGTAAGTGCTCAAGGATTAAGCATCCAGAGAAAAAGGATGAATATCATTGCAGAAAACATTGCCAATGCAGATGTAACTAGAACAGCAGACGGTCAGCCGTATCAAAGAAAATATCTGGAAGTAACTGCATCTCAAAATCCTTTTGCAAATGATCTTGTTTCCGAAACCAGCACGCTTCAGTTAAAAGTTACTGAACCGGGACAGATTTCTTCGCCTGAAATTTTGCAGCCTGGAATGAATAGCAATTTACCTGTTGATACTTCTAAGGAAGTTACCGACCGGACTCCGGGAGATGAAGTCTATGAGCCTGATAATCCAAATGCAAATGCCAAGGGATATGTTCAGCAATCGAATGTGAATATTGTTACGGAAATGGTAGATATGATATCAGCCTCACGCAGTTATGAGGCAAATTTGACTGCGCTAAATTCTTCCAAACAAATGGCTAAAGATTCTCTGGAGATTTAAACATGGGAATCGGAATGAATGCAATAGGCAACTATTCTCCAAACACTATTACTAATGCTGGCAAACAGACAAAGGTAAGACAAACCGCCGCAGAAAAACCTGAAGTCAATGCTTCACAGGCAAACAGCAAAACAGCACAAGCTAAGGAAAATCTTCTTCCTGAAGAAAAAGATTTTTTTGCGAAGCTTTACCCGCAGAACAAAACAGAAGTTGCAGATTATCATTTTTATGAAAGAAGCGGAAAATTATCAGGAGTAAAATTAGGTTCATTAATCGATAGAAGAGGTTAAGATGACGATCAATTCAATTAGTAAAATTGTTCCGAATATAGAAACCGGTGCAAAGATAAACAACACCGGTAAAGATAGTTTTGGGAATATTCTGACGGACTTTATTGGCGATGTAAATCAAAGCCAGCTTAATGCCGATAAGATGACACAACAATATATTGAAGGCGGCAAAGTCCAGATCCAGGATGTAATGATTGCAGGAGAGAAGGCTCAAACAAGCCTCGATCTGCTTATGGAAATTCGAAATAAAGCTTTAGACATGTACACTCAATTAACACAAATTCAAGTCTGAAATAAATGAAAGAAAATCCGTTCGGTGCAATTCTCAATATCTTCAACAAGCTAACGCTTCAGCAAAAGCTTGTAATTGGAGGCGCTGTAGCAGCTACTGCTTTGCTGCTTGGAGTATTATTAGTTTTTATGAATCAGCCAAACTATACTCCGTTGTTTTCAAATCTGTCGGAGGAAGACGCTTCAAAAGTTATAAATCAGCTGAGTACACAAAAAATTCCTTACGAGATTACAGATAATGGTGGAACAATAAAGGTTCCTAAAGACAAAGTATATGAGGAGCGAATAACATTAGCCGGCAAAGGAATTCCTAGTTCCGGCGTTGTTGGGTATGAAATTTTTGATAAGAACACAATGGGCATGTCTGACTTTATGCAAAAGCTCGATTATAAACGTGCGCTTGAAGGCGAACTTGCAAAATCAATAATGGAGCTTGACGGAGTTGAAGGAGCGAGAGTTCATATCGTTGTGCCTCAGAAATCAGTTTTTAAAGATGAGCAGAAACCTACAACGGCTGCGGTAGTTTTAAAGTTAAGAGACAATTATCAATTAACCAGAGGTAACATTACTGCAATAACGAATCTTGTTTCTGCAAGTGTTGAAGGATTGACTCCGGGGAAGGTAACTTTGATTGATACTCAAGGTAAGCTGCTTTCAAGTGAAGATGATGGAGATCCGCTTTCGGCTTCGAGTTCCAAACAATATGAAATAAAGAAATCTGTAGAGAAGTATTTGGCGCAGAAGGCGCAAGCGATACTGGATAACGTTGTCGGCTATGGAAATTCAATGGTTGAAGTAAATGCTGATTTAAATTTCGATCAGGTTGAAAAAACTATGGAAACCTATGACCCTAACTCGCAGGTTGCAATTAGCGAGCAGGATGTTAAGACTTCAAACAACGGAAAGAACCTTGGCGATTCAACTGCACAGGTAAGTGAGAACAATACTACCAACTATGATATAAATAAGACAATTGAAAAGGTAGTCCAAGGTACCGGTAATATCAACCGTTTAAGTGTTGCGGCAGTCATAAATGATATTTCAAAGGAAGTAAAAAAGGGAGGCAAAGTGGAAACAGTATTTGAGCCTCGCCCAAAAGATCAGTTGAATAAGTTGGAAGCAATAGTTAAAAATGCAGTTGGTGTTGATCCGACACGGAACGATCAGTTTTCATTAGTTGATATTCCATTTGAGACAAAAGAAATTGATGATGAGCCGGTGGTAAAGCCGAATCCTTTGGATAATATGGATAAATGGACAAATCCAATTTTGATGGTGCTTGCAGTAGCGGCATCAATTTTTCTTCTTAAAAGTTTGATGAAGAGATTGAAGTCTGAAAAAATAGTAATTGGTACATTCAATAATGGCGAGCTTGCATTAGACAGTTATGCCAGACCCGAACTGCCTCGTACCGAACAAGTTCCACAGATTAATACCAGATTAAAAAAACCGATGCTTCCGATTGGAGATATTGAAGATGAAATATCGGAAGAGGCTGTTAAAAAGAGAAATCAACAGGAGAAGATTTCCAACTATGTTTCTAAAAATCCTGTTGAAGCGGCTAAGTTAATTAACGCATGGCTGCATGAGGATGAATTTTAAGGTATAATATGCCTCCAAGAGAAATTAAAACAGTTGATGTTACCGGAGTTCAAAAGGCTGCTCTGCTCATGATTGCGCTTAATGTTGAGAACGCAGCAGAAGTCTTTAAGCATCTTGATGCAGCTGAAATTGAGATGATCTCGACAGAAATATCCAAAGTAAGAAATATTCCGTCGCAGACTGTTGATGCGGTAATGGAAGAATTTTATGGCATGGTTACAGCTCGTGAATATGTTCTTGAAGGAGGACTTGAATATGCACGTGCGGTACTGGAAAAATCTTTCGGCATAAACAGAGCAGTAGAAATTATCGAGAAGGTTAAGAACCTAACTACTTTGCGCGGCTTTGATGTTTTGAAAAAAGCAGATTCTGCGCAATTGATAAGCTTCTTAAGCAAAGAGCATCCGCAGACGATAGCTTTAATTCTTTCACATCTTCATCCGGATCAGACAGCATCAGCGTTGAAAGAGCTGCAGGAGCCGCTTAGAAGCGATGTAGTTTTCAGGATTGCCACGCTCGGAAAAATTTCTCCTCAGACATTAAAGCAAATTGAGAAAGTGGTTGATGATATGGCGGGCTTCAGCATGAGTCAATCTTTAAGCAAGATCGGCGGAACAAAAAGCCTTGCTGCTATCTTAAACAGAACAAACGTCAGCTTAAGTAAAGAAATTTTAACCGGTTTAGAACAAAAGGATGCCGATGTTGCCGGTGAAGTAAAGCGATTAATGTTCCTGTTTGATGATATAGTAAATATTCAGGATAAAGATATACAGAAAATTCTGCGTGAAGTTGATAGGAAGGACCTCGCACTTTCATTAAAAATTGCAGACGACAAGTTAAGGCAAAAAATATTTGCAAACATGTCAGAAAGAGCTTCTGATCTTTTAAAAGAAGAGCTTCAATATATGGGCATGGTTAAGTTAAAAGAAGTTGAAGCTGCACAAGCGAAGATAATTGACTTAATCAAAGCGCTTGAGGAAAGCGGTGAGATTGCGCTAAACATGCGCGGAGGTTCGGACGAAATTTATGTCTAGCGTAATTAAAGTCGGAACCAGGTCGAAAAATCTTAACGTCCAATTAAAAAACCCTTTAGAGAGTTCGGGGATTGAAACGGAAAGAGAAGAAGTTTTCTTTCAGCGGCAGCTCCAGCAATCTTATGAGAGAGGATATAGCGAAGGTCAAAAGTCAGCTGGTGAAAAGCTTGAAAAAGATTATAATGACCGGCTGATGAAGAAGTTTTCGGATGTTGACAAAATAATTTCATCTCTGGATAAAACAATATCCGGTTATGGAGAAGTTTTTGAAAAAGTTGTTATCGACCTGGCAATTTTTGTTGCCGAAAAAATTGTAAGAAGAGAAATTTCGGAACAAACCATAATTAACGATACTTTAAGTGAAGCGATAAAAAGAGTAATTGGCAGTAATAAAGTTCTGGTGAAGCTTAATCCGGGAGATCTTTCAGTATTGAATAGCGGAGATGAGAATCGGCAGTTCGATTCGTCATTGTCTAAAATTCAATTTGAATCTGACGAAAGGATAGAGCCGGGCGGATGTTTTATCGAGACAGAGATTGGCAATGTAGACGCAAGAATATCTTCTCAGTTTAATGAGCTGAAAAAATTTCTTGAGGCAAATATTTATTCGGAAGAATCCTAAATGGAACTTGCATACGAAATATTGAAAAAGCATAAAAGATTGATTGAACGAGCCGATCCAATCAAAGTAAACGGAAAGGTTACTGATGTAATCGGTCTTGTTATAGTATCTGCCGGTCCAAATGTTTCCTTGGGAGAAATTTGTTCGGTATTGGATAGAGACGGGAACGAAGTATGCAAATCTGAGGTAGTTGGTTTTAAGGATGGAAAAGTTCTTTCCATTGCATTGGGGGAAGTCCATAAAATTTCTCCTTCATGTGAAATAATTGCCTCTGGTAAAAGCTTTCTAATAGGAGTTGGAGAGAATCTTTTAGGAAGAGTAATTGACGGATTAGGAAATCCAATTGACGGCAAAGGCGATTTGGTTTGCTCATCTTACGTTCCGGTTTATAATGAACCGCCAAATCCATTAAGAAGAAAAAGAATTGATTCAGCGCTTCAGACCGGTGTAAGATCGATCGATGGTTTGCTGTCTGTTGGCAAAGGACAGCGAATTGGAATATTTGCAGGCAGCGGCGTCGGTAAAAGCGTTACGATGGGAATGATAGCCCGAAATACGAATGCGGATATAAATGTTATTACTTTAATAGGAGAAAGAGGAAGAGAAGTAAGAGAGTTTATTGAGAAAGATCTTGGTGAAGAAGGATTGAAGAAGTCAGTTGTAATTGTTGCAACAAGTGATAAGTCTGCCTTAGTAAGAATGAAAGGTGCATTTATCGGTACTACTATTGCAGAATACTTTAGAGACCGAGGAATGGACGTAGTTCTTATGATGGACTCGGTTACAAGATTTGCAATGGCTCAAAGAGAGATTGGATTAACTATCGGTGAGCCACCTACAACGAAAGGATACACTCCTTCGGTGTTTGCTATTCTTCCAAAGCTTCTGGAACGTGCGGGCAATACTGACAAAGGATCAATTACAGGATTTTATACAGTGCTTGTAGACGGCGATGACATGACTGAACCGATTGCCGATGCAGCTCGTTCAATACTGGATGGGCATGTTGTTTTATCCAGAAAGCTTGCAAACAAAGGTCAGTTCCCTGCAGTCGATCCGCTTCAGAGTGTAAGTAGAGTAATGCCGGATGTTGTAACGAAGGATCATCGAAAGAGAGCCGCCATCTTTAATGAAATACTTGCAACGTACAATGAAGCCGAGGATTTGATAAATATTGGCGCATACGTAAAAGGCAGCAATCCGCAGATTGATCATGCGTTATCGAAAATAAAATTTCTCCGCAGCTTTTTAAAACAGGATATGAATGAAAAGGCATTATTCGAGGAATCGATAAACCGGTTAAATGAAATTATTGAGAAACCGCTGGGGTACTAAATGGCAAAGTTTATATACAAGTTTGAGTCGATTAAGAAAGTAAAAGAAGCGTTAGAGAAAAAAGCTCAAAAGGAAGTTTCTGAAATTGAGCTTGAAATAGAAAAGCAGCAAAAGGAATATAATCAAATTGCGGAAAAAGAAATCCGTAGCCGCAGGAGTGCGATAAAGAAGGAGATTACTGTAGCTGAAATAAAGTTCAAGAAAAATTATGAAATGTACCTAAGCAAGCAGAAAATGAAAGTTATGAATAATATCCAGGCTCTGGAGGTTAAGAAGAAAGCGAAATTAGACGAGCTTATTCAAAAGAGTAAAGAGCATAAAATATTTAATTCGCTGGAAGAATCTTATCATGAAAATTTTGATAAAGAACAGAACCGGGCTGAATTAAAATTTATCGATGAGCTTGCAACACAAAAGTTTGTCAGGAAACAAAGTGAAGGCTAAGTTAATTTATATAGTGTCGTTCTTGATTGTGTTTTTACTTACCACAGGTGCAATTGTCCGCTTAAACAGTATGTACAAAGACATATTTAAGTTTGACTTTACACCGATTAAACAATCAGAAAGCAATAACTTTTTAAGCGATACAACTAATGTATCATTTGCCGAGATTAAGAATTATTTATTCGGAAATTTTAGAAGGGATGTTCTTGATTCGTTAAAATCCTATTTACCACCAAAGACGAAGGATACTGTTTATTCAAATTCATTTCAAGATTCTTCACTAATCGACAGCGTAAGAAGCCTTAAAATTGCCTTAAAAGATATTAATGCTAAAATTGAACAAGATGTGAAAAAAGATACTTCACAAGTTAATGCTGCTCAAACCGTAAAGCAGGATAGTAGTTATAATCAGTGGATAAAGCAAACTGCGAAGTTATACGAATCGATGGATGCACAGAAAGCCGCTAAAATAATTCAGGGTTATTCCGATAATGTAGCGAGAGATATTATTTACTCGATGCGGCAGAAGAAAGCTGCAGAAATACTATCTGATCTAAATCCTGATACAGCAAATAGAATTACAAGAGCGAAATAAATGCAGTTTAATCCATTGTTCATACAGCCGGTAAGCACTACAGATCCATCTGTAAAAACATCTACAAGCTTTGTTCAGAAGCAAATGAATTTAAATAATTCTTCATACTTATTCTCAGATATAATTAGAATAGTAAATGAAAATTTGCCGGATGAACAGCAAACAGCTTTAAGCGATGTGAATGATAATACTCCAAGTTACCTGTCGATAGATGATAATTTTAAATACCGGATGTTCATAACATTGGCGGAGAGTGCTCAAAGCAAGGATAACAATCTTACCGCTAATCTTAATGGAAGTGATGTTCAATTTCCAGTTTCATTTTTTACAACGGCAAGTTCAAAGCCTATAAGCGGAACAAGTCCGGAAAACAAAGCAGCAAATTTACAGGATATTACCAGCAAATCTGTTGATGGTACAGGGATTGAAAGTATCATAAATCAGCTTTCTGCGTTGTTTGCAAAACTCGGAATAAAACCAAAATCTATAGAACTGAATAAATCTGTTACGACTCAGGTAACTCCTAGTGATATTAAAAATCTTTTTCAGAAAATCGATCAAGCAATAAGCAGTAATAAATCTAATGATCAAAATACTACTAACAGCGAGGATAAGAAAAGTACTAAGAATTCCGAAGCGGCTCTAAACATCTCTAATTTATTGTCCGGTATGCTTCAATCAAACAATAGCATCCATCTGGAATTAACTGCAAACGGAAATTCAGTTAAACTGGAAATTGCAAGTACTGTTGCAGATGCAGCTAATCGAAGCGGGAATGGAAAAATAATTACTTCAGTAAGTGAGATTGATAAGAATGCGGACATTTCCAATAACTCAAACTTATTTTTTCCGGTAATTAAAGATAAAACTGAAAGCAAAAACTCAACTTCTGCAGGACAAGTTAAGAATAAGATTATTGAAGTATTGCCATCCGGGAATTCTTCGAAGCTTGCAGAAATACCGGATGCAAGTGTTGTAACTAAGAATTCCCCATCTTCATTAAAAGTAACTTATAATCAAGATTCGAATTCAGAATTAATTACCAAGTCGATACCGAATAAAATATCATCGGAAGAGGCGGGAATAGAAGGAGTAAATTATCCTGATCTCCAGTCAGTAGATTTGAATGCAAAAGATTTAGTTAATTCGGAAACTACTAATAAAACACAAACTAAATTGCAGGATAATAAGTTTTCCAATCGGACGGATATTTCATCTTCAAATACAAAAAATCAACTCAATGAACACCTAAGTACCGAAACGCTGAAAGATATTCAAACAACCGGTACTACTAAAAACTATTCTAGACCAGATGAGTTTATTAATTCAGTTCCTAAAGCTGCTAAGGATGGTTCAGTGCAGAGCTTTTCTTCATTGAAAACTCAAATGAACATGCCGCCATTTGCAGAAACGGATAAAAATATTCCTATATCTGAAATCAATAAAAATAACACCAAATCTACTGCGAATAAGTTTTTCATCTCTGTTTCGAGGACTGCTAAAGATGATCAAGTTAAGGATACTTATTCTACAAATAATAATATTCAGAATCTAAAAAAGTTCATTGCGGAAAATCCGAACAGTGATATAAAATTCAAATTAGAGATTAAGAATCCCAATCAACAGAATTCGGTAAATGCACCCGATCAGAAAAAAGAAATTGAAAATTTATCCTTTAAAAATAAATCTGCAGCAGATATACTGAATCCTGATTCTTCCTTGAACACAAGTAAAAGTGAGAGCTTTGAACAAAGCAAACAAATCTTTTTGAATTTAAACCATTCAAATGAAACGATAAATGAAAGCAAGGATGCAAATTCAAAATCTGAAACAATTAATATTACTGAATTGACTTCAGAAAGCAGAAAGGTTAGCGAATTCAACAAAAATCAATCAGGTTCATCTTTTAATAACACTGATAACAAAGCTTCTGATAACAGTAGTAAAGAGAACCAGGGAACACAAGTAAAAAAAGCTGATCTGTCTTTCTCAGTCCTTAATCAAAATAGTACTGCTGAAATGCCTAATTCGGTCAGGGAAATGGTCATTAATGATAAATTACCTAACAATGAACTTCCGAAGACATATAAACTTTCTGAAGCAATTAATGAGATTAAGAGTTTGATGACAAAAGGAGATACAAAGAGTGCAGTTCTTCAGCTTGCGCCGGAGAGTCTTGGCAAAGTAAAAGTTACGCTGGATGTTACTTCAAATTCAGTGCATGCTCACATAGAGGTAGACAATGAAACCGTAAAGCAGGCAGTTCAGAATAATGTAAATGATCTTAAGCAGTCGCTCAACCAAAACGGTATGCAGTTGAATTCATTTACTGTAAATCTTTCCGGTGGAGAGCAGAGGCAAAACAAATTTTTTAATCTAAAGAAGAAATTAAATTATCAAAATATCAAGGTGCAGGAAGAAGATAATCAAGAATCTTATTCAACTAAAAGCCTGGGATATAACACTTACGAATATTTAGCTTAGGAGAAATTACCATGGTAGATGGAGTAACAAACGTAGTAAACAGCACGACGGATACTACAAACCAAAGCAGCGGCAGTACAACAATGACTAAGAATGATTTTATGAATCTGTTGATTGCTCAGATGAAAAACCAGGATCCGATGAGCCCGATGGACGGGACTCAGTTTGCTGCACAGCTTGCTCAGTTCAGCTCACTCGAGCAGCTTCAAAACTTGAACGATTCCATGACAACCAGTATTAACGCAAATTATGCATTAACTCAATCGATTAACAATACTCTCTCTGCAACATTGATTGGCAAAGAAGTAGAAGTCAGCGGAGGCGATCTTCAAAACAACGGTCAAAACTCGGTTGAATTAGGATATAATCTTCCCGGTACGGCATCCTCGGTGACAATAAATGTTACGGATTCCAATGGAAACGTTGTAAAGACATTCAGCAATATGCCTACGACTTCAGGCGACAATAAACTTTCCTGGGATTTTACCGATAATAATGGTAATAAATTACCAAACGGTAAATATACATTTAGTGTAACAGCAAAAGGTTCCGACGGAAGCGATATGACAGCTAATCTTTTCA
The DNA here is from genome assembly GCA_021815405.1 of Bacteroidota bacterium. Taxonomy (GTDB): domain Bacteria; phylum Bacteroidota; class Ignavibacteria; order Ignavibacteriales; family Ignavibacteriaceae; genus FEN-1297. The sequence goes on along the minus strand of JAKAGV010000006.1, from coordinate 13,328 downwards.
AAGTAGGTACAGTAGACGGAGTGAAATTCTCCAGCACTGGCAGCACAACTTTAACTGTAGATGGCGCAGATTATCAGTTGTCGGATATTTCTGAAATTCTTAATGCGAATGGAGGCAATTAAAATGGCTGAGATAAATGGAATAAGCGTACCGTTTATTCCGATTACTCACAGCAATGACCTTACTGCCAATAAGGTTCAAAACGGATCAGAAAGTTTCAGTTCAATCTTTGAGCAGGAGCTTGATAAAGTAAAGTTCTCAAACCATGCTTTGAAGAGATTGGAGAGCAGAAACATTCAATTAGGCGATCAGGATTTGAATAAGATCCAGGATGCTGTAAACAAGGCTGAGCAGAAAGGCTCTAAAGATTCACTTGTAATGATGAATGATACTGCATTCATTGTAAATATACCGAACCGTACAGTGGTTACTGCTATGCCGGTTGGAGAAAGCAATGAAAATGTATTTACTAATATTGACAGCGTAGTATTCGCTTAAATTAAAGAGTTCTTTGTGTAACAGATTTTAGTATTAAATAATTAATTAACAATAGAGCGGGACCTTTTAGGACGCTCTGGATTCTGCCGACTGACTGACGCAGGATCAAATTTAGATAAATCCATAGGAGGTTACAATGGCACTTCTCAATTCACTTTTTTCCGGTGTATCCGGTTTACAAAATCTTCAATCGATGATGGACGTAATAGGCAACAACATTGCCAACGTCGATACTATCGGTTTCAAAAGCTCAAGGGTTACTTTCAGCGATACATTCAACCAACTGATTAAATCCGGTACCAATCCTACCGATTCAACGGGCGGTACGAACAGTTTCCAGATCGGCTTAGGAATGAAAGTAAATTCCATAGACAGGAACTGGAACCAGGGAACATTTCAAACAACCGGTATAACAACGGACTTAGCTTTACAAGGTCCAGGTATGTTCATTCTTAATTCTAACGGACAGAATTTTTATTCGCGAGCAGGCGCATTTGAATTTGATTCTGACGGAAAGCTAGTCGATCCGCAGAACGGTGCTGTTGTACAAGGAAAAGTTGCAAATGGTCTTGGTCAAATCCCTCAGGGTACTGCTATTCAAGACATTGTTGTAGATAAAAATTTAAAGCTGCCGGCTATTAAGACACAGAACATATCCTGGGGAGGAAACTTACAGAGCAGTTCACCAACTATTGCAACTAACACAGTTAATCTTGAAGACAGTTTAGCCGGAAGCGCGCCTTATACAGCTCCTGCTGCACCGACTTCAATTCCAATCATCGGCAAAGATGGTACAAAATATACTCTCAATGTAAGCTATACTCAAAACGCCGGCACATGGACTCCAAGTTTTCAAGTATTAGATTCAGGCGGAAATCCTTTGGCAACGCAGCCAACTGCAACTCCGGCACTAAGTGCATTAACGTTTAATACTTCAGGCAACTGTACAAATTCCCCTGTTACAATAGCAAGTACAAACGGCAATATTTCGTTCAGCCTGGATTTTTCTAAAATCACTCAATCTTCAACTGCAACTACATCATCAAGCATACCTGCAGTGGTTAACCAGGGCAATACAGAAGCTCCTGTAATAGGATCTGTCAGCATTTACGATTCATTGGGAAATGCACACACATTAAGCGTACAATTCGATCATGCTTACGGTAGCACTTGGAATTGGAAAGTTTCCGTGCCTTCAACTGACGGAGGAAGCTTTAACGGTGCAACCAGCGGTACAGTGTCTTTTGATTCCAATGGTCAGATACAAACTATTACACAAGGCGGTACGACAGTTCCTGGCGTTCCTCCTGTTCCACAGATAACATATAATCCGGGTAATGGTGCAGAAACTCAAAACATAAACTTGAACTTTGGCTCGGGTACTGCGGGTATTACTCAAACTTCACTTACTTCGCAATTGGCAGCATTAAACCAGGACGGTTCAGCTTCAGCCACTTTGACGAACATAAACATTGATCAATATGGAAATGTTGTTGGTGTATTCTCAAACGGTAATTCGAGAACGTTAGCTCAGGTAATGGTTGCAACGTTTACAAATCCGAATGCACTTGTTAGCGCAGGCAGCAACATGTATTCTGTAGCCGCAAATTCGGGAGATCCGAGGATTGACACTCCCGGAGAAAACTCGGCAACTACAATTCAATCCGGCGCGCTGGAACAATCTAATGTTGATTTATCGCAGGAGTTCACGAATATGATAGTCTCGCAGAGAGGTTTTGAGGCGAATGCAAAGGTAGTTACTACTTCCGATCAATTGCTTCAGGATATAACGAACTTAATTAGATAATTAGACCCAGACACTCAATGTTTTGGAAACATTGGGTGTCTAATAGATACTCTCACGATCCCTCAAATAGAAGGAGTGTCGACTGCATACGGCACTCCTTTTTCTATGTTACTACAAAACAATAACACGAAAAATTTCCAACTTAAAAAATGCTTTTTGTATTCAACTCAAAGTATTTTAAGAAAATGGAAATTATTTATTTATTAAGATTAAATTGGTTATTTTTCCCCCACACTTGAAGTTAAATAATTTTTATTTTTGAGTACAATTTTTTTGTATTAGTAAAAGGATATGATTAACTCACCTTACGCATACATCATTCCTGGTTTATTGGAATGATGGAGCAATGGAATAAATTCTAATATACCATTAATCAAAAGAGCTACTTAACGTGAGTGATTATTTATAAATATTTAGTTTAAGAAATTTTTCTTAATAAGGGCTCGGGAATCATTTAAGTCATCTGTTATCAATTAAAATTTTTAATGATATGAAAGTAATTAAAGTCCTCATTTTAACTCTGTTATTTGTAACTTCTGCATTTACTCAAAACAAAGGGACAATAAGCGGAAAGGTAATTGATAAAATTACTTTAACACCATTACCGGGAGTTAATATTACGATTGTTGGTAAGTCCATCGGCGCGGTCTCAGATTCAAATGGTGAATTTGTAATTAATGGTCTCGAAAATGGGTCTTATCAAGTAAGAGCATCAGCTGTCGGATATAAAAGTGAAACAAAAACTGATGTTGAAGTCAACTATGTAAAGGCTGCTAATTTATTATTTCAAATTTCAGAGCAGCCAATTTCTTTGGAGGGAGTAACAGTTAGATCCGATTATTTTCAAAAAAGTCCGGATGAGTTCAATAGTCTTACAAATCTTAATTATGAGGAAATAAGAAGATCGCCGGGGGGATTTGAAGATGTTGTTAGAGCTTTGTCGGTTTTGCCTGGAGTAGCACAAGCCAGCGCGGGAAGGAATGATTTAGTAGTTCGAGGCGGAGCTCCTTCCGAAAACTTATATCTTGTCGATGGCTTTGTAGTTCCTAATATAAACCACTTTGGGACTCAAGGCGCAACCGGCGGACCTATTAGTTATATCAATCTTGATTTTGTTCGCGAAACAAGTTTTTCCTCCGGAGGATTTCCGGTTAATTTCGGTAATAAACTTTCATCTGTTCTTTCAATTGATTTACGGAACGGCAGAACCGATAGATTAGGTGGAAAGGCTACTATATCAGCTTCGGAATTCGGACTTGATCTTGAAGGTCCGATTACACAAAACAGCAGTTTCATCTTCTCTTTACGAAGAAGTTATCTGGATTTTATTTTTAATGCAGCGGGATTTAATTTTGTCCCCGAATATTATGATGCACTTTCAAAAGCAACTTTTAATATTGATTCTAAAAATCAATTATCAATTATCTTTTTAGGTGCATTAGATTATGTTAATTTCAATAACTCAACTTCTGATAACCGTTATCAAAATTCCCAAATATTAGGAAGCAACCAGAATAATTATCTTGCCGGCATTTCATTTCAGCATTTATTCGATAATGGATTTTATAATGTAAGATTAAGCAGAAACTACACGAACTATGATCAATACCAGAACGATACTTTGCTCAATCCTTTTTTTACAGATAAATCCGGTGAAGGATACAATGAATTAAAAGTTGATGCTGTTGTTAAGCTTTCAAAATCATCTGAACTTGATTTTGGCGGCACTGCAGACTTAAATGATTTCACTGCAAAAATTAAACTACCTTTTTTCATAACTTCATTCGGCGATACTTTGTTACCGGCTTCAATTAATACAAGAAAGACATATACTTCATTCGGATTATATTCCGAATATTCTTTGCAATTATTAGATAGGTTTAATTTTAACTTTGGCATAAGAGGAGATTATTACAACGAAATAAATGACAAGTTTTATGTTAGTCCCCGTTTTTCTGCAAAGTATAATATAGGTGATATCTCAAATGTAAATTTTAGTATCGGCATGTACAGGCAAAGCCCTTCATATATTTGGCTTGCTGCTAATCCTGGAAATAAAAATCTTAAGGCGATACTTGTCGATCAATATATTCTTGGATATCAGCTTATACTTCGTGAGGATACAAGGATAAAGCTTGAATCCTTCTATAAAAAATATAAAGACTATCCAGCCAGTATAAGCAGACCGTATTTGGTTCTGGCTAATACCGGCGGGGGTTTCGGCGGAAGTCAGGATAATTTTGCCTCTTTCGGATTTGACCCTCTGGTAAGTAAGGGATTCGGGAATGCAAAAGGGATAGAGCTATCTGTTCAAAAAAAGGATTCGGAAATTCCTTATTACGGAATCTTCAGTTTAACATACAGCCGGACAGTTTTTACTCCGTTGAATGGAGTTCAAAGTTTAGGCAGTTATGATCAGACGTGGATACTCAATTTAAGCGGCGGTTACATATTTAATAAAGAATGGGAAGCTTCATTTAAGTTTAGATTTGCTACCGGCAATCCTTACACGCCATTTAACAGCTACGGATTGCAAAATGCTGCAAATTATAATACAAGCAGATTCCCGCTTTTACATTCATTGGATTTAAGAGTTGATAAACGCTGGAATCTTAAAAACTGGGCGTTAATAACTTATATAGATATTCAAAATATTTATAACCATAGAAATGTTGCAAGTATAAGCTGGGATTATAGGACCAACTCTCTTGATGAATCAAAATCAATTGGAATCTTGCCTTCTATTGGTATAAGTGCTGAATTTTAAATAGTCTCATTCTTATTTCAATTTTAAAGTTTGTATCTGATTTAATCCATAGGGGTGTATCGAAATTACCTGTGGATAATTATTTACTTGTTTTTTTAAGTGGATATATATTTTAGTCAGATGAATTAAAAAAAATTAGTCTTATAAGGATGTCCGAAGTATAAAAATTCAATCCTTAGATATGACGCATTTCTTAATTATATTTGAACACTAAAAATCAAAAATCAGAGAGATGAAAGAGAAATACGAGGCAGTAATAGGTTTAGAAGTGCATGCACAACTGCTTACTGAATCAAAAGCATTTTGCGGATGTTCAACAAAGTTTGGAAGCTCACCAAATAGTAATGTTTGCCCGGTTTGTCTCGGTCATCCGGGTGTTTTGCCGGTTCTAAATAAAAAGGTTGTTGAGTATACGGTTTTAATGGGGCTTGCAACCAACTGCACGATAAATGAAAAATCTGTCTTTGCGCGGAAAAATTATTTCTATCCTGATCTTCCTAAAGGTTACCAGATTTCTCAATATGAAGAGCCTATTTGCGAGCACGGCTTTGTAAATATTGTCTTCAAAGATGAATCGACAAAGAAAATCGGCATAACAAGAATCCATATGGAAGAGGATGCCGGAAAATTAATCCATGATCAATCGTATAATACGCTGGTTGATGTAAACCGATGCGGTGTACCGCTAATGGAAATCGTAAGCGAACCTGATATAAGAACAGGCGAAGAAGCTGTTTTATATCTTACAAAAATTAAGCAATTAGTTCAGTATCTTGGAATTTGCGATGGAAATATGGAAGAAGGCTCACTGCGCTGCGATGCGAACGTTTCTGTCAGATTGAAAGGTGAAAAGAAATTCGGAACAAAGACTGAAATTAAAAACATGAACTCATTCCGAAATGTGGAAAGAGCAATCAACTTTGAAATTGAGCGACAGATAGATTTAATTGAAGACGGCGGAAAAGTTATACAGGAAACATTGCTATGGGATGCAGATTTAAACGAAGCATCTTCCATGAGAGGCAAAGAAGAAGCACACGATTACCGTTATTTTCCAGATCCGGATTTAATGCCGGTAATAGTTAATAATGATTGGAAAGAAGAAATTGCGAAACAGATGCCTGAGCTTCCTGAAGTAAGAAAAGAGAGATTGATCTCGAAATTTAAACTACCAAAATATGACGCCGAGATTTTAACTCAGACAAAATCAATAGCTGATTATTACGAGAATGTTGTAACTGTTTCCGATGATTATAAATCAGCAAGCAACTGGATAATGACTGACGTTCTAAAAGTAATCAACGAAGAGAAGATCGATATAAAAGATTTTGCAATTACACCGGAAAATCTTGGCGAGCTGATAAATCTCATAAAAGAAGGAACAATCAGCGGGAAGATTGCCAAGGAAATCTTTCCGGTAATGTTGAAGGAGAACAAAAAGCCTTCACAAATCGTCAAAGAGAAAAATTTAGTTCAGATTACCGATACATCTGAAATAGAAAAGATAATTGAGAAGATTCTTACAAATAGTCCTAACCAGATAAAACAATTTCAAAGTGGTGAGGAAAAGGTGTTTGGATTTTTTGTCGGGCAGGTAATGAAGGAAACCAAAGGCAAAGCAAATCCAAAAGTTGTTAATGAAATATTAAGAGAAAAATTAAACCATAAATAATCGGAGACAAAATTGTCATTCAAAAGCGGCTTTAAAAAATTTTTTGGAGTAAAAACCGAAGAAGAATTAAAAAAGGATAAAGTAAAAACACCAAAAGAAAAAGCTAAGGATTTTATACAATCACTGATATTTGCCGGCATAGCGGCATTCTTTATTATAACTTTTATAATACAAAACACCAGGATACCAACCGGTTCTATGGAAGACACAATACTCGTTGGTGATTTTGTACTGGTAAATAAATTTATTTACGGATCTGAATCGCCAAAGTATATTCCGTTTACTCAGATTGAAATACCGCATTTCAGATTTCCGGCGTTCAAAGATCCTCACAGAAAAGACATAGTTGTGTTTGAGTTTCCGGGAAATAGAGATCAAGTACATGCTGATCCGCTTGGCGTTAATTATGTAAAGCGTTGCATCGGTCTTCCGGGCGATACGATTCAGGTTATAAATAAAGTCGTTTACGTAAACCACAAACAATTCTGGATTCCGACTTTTATAAATTATATGGAGCCGTTTGCTGAACCGCGAGGCGAAGCTGATCCTAGAATTTTTCCTGAAGGAATGCCTTGGAATGCTGACAACTACGGTCCGTTAATTGTACCGAAGAAAGGATATACAATAAAGTTAGATGCAAACAATGTTGAGCAGTGGGCAATAACTATCGACCGAGAGTTCGGAAAAAGAGTGGTTGCTGTATCAAACGGAGTTGTTACAATTGAAGGCAAACCGGTTACTTCATATACTTTCAAAAAAAATTATTATTTCATGATGGGCGATAACCGCGATGACAGCCTTGACAGCCGCTACTGGGGCTTCGTTCCAAGAGATATGGTTGAAGGCGAAGCTTTCATTACTTTATTCTCATGGAACCGCGACATTCCGTTTACGGATTTATTTAGATTGATCGGTTCGATAAGACCTGATAGAATTCTATTGCTTCTGCATTGAAATTTCAGATTGATTAGTTTAAAATTGTTTTGAAGGGCGGGAAAAATTCCTGCCCTTTTGATTTAATAACTTAAGTTATGCAGTTGTTTGACAGTTATACTGTCGAACAAAGCAAAGCTTAGAGTTATATTCTGCAAATGACATGAATATTATCAAAATTGCAGCATAACTGCATGCAGGTTTGTTCTGACAGTGGAACTCTCAGACAACATTAGAGTAAGATTACGTGAACTAAAACAAAAGATGAAATTGAATTATGGACATACTAAACATCGACTACGAAAAATATAAATTGAAAAACGGGTTGGAAGTTATTCTTTATAAAGATAACAGCATTCCGCTTGTGGCAGCCAATATCTGGTACAAAGTCGGTTCAGCAAATGAAAGCAAAGGTAAGACCGGAATTGCACATCTCTTTGAACATATGATGTTCCAAGGCTCGGCAAATGTTCCGAAGGAAATGCATTTCAGATATATCCAAGAAGCCGGCGGCAGTTTAAATGGATCAACTAGCTTTGACCGGACTAACTATTTTGAAAAAGTTCCATCAAATTTCTTGGAATTAATTCTCTGGCTGGAATCGGATAGAATGGGAAGCTTTATTCCGGCGTTAACACAAGAAAAGCTTGACAACCAGCAAAACGTTGTATCAAACGAGAGGCTTGAACGGTATGACAATCAGCCTTATGGATTAGCCTGGGAACTTATTATATCAAATTTATATCCTGAAGGACATCCATACAGCTGGTCAACAATCGGTTCGCTTGAAGACATCTCAAGTTACACGCTTGAGGATGTTTCAAGCTTTTTTAAGACTTATTACTCTCCATCAAATGCTGTACTTGTTGTTGCAGGAGATTTTGAAACTGCCAGGACAAAAGAACTTGTTGAAAAATATTTTAGCGGCATAGAGTCAAATGGTAATGCAAATTCATTGCAAGCTATACCGCCGCAGTTGAAGGATAATATTTACATCATTCATGAAGACAATGTTCAACTTGAGAGAATATATCTAAGTTGGCATTCCGATAAAGCTTACGGCGATGACGATGCTTCGCTTGATATTTTATCGGATATTCTTACAGGTTCTAAAAGCTCCCGGCTTTATAAAAATTTAGTTTTTGAAAAAGAAGTTGCACAGGATGTCAGCGCCTTCCAATTTTCCGGGAGGCTTGGCGGATTCTTTACCATAACAGCAACTGCTAAACCAGGTGTTAAATTAGATTCTCTTAAATCTGAAATACTGAAAGAATTAAAAGCAATAAAGAATGATGGAGTATCCGAGAAGGAATTACTAAAATCGAAGAATGGAATTAAATCTAATTTTATTTATTCACTTCAGAACCTTGACTCGCTTGCCGACCAGATAAACTCTTACAACTTTTTTCTAAAAGAGCCGAACTCATTCAATTTCGATTTGAAGCGGTATGAAGAGGTGGACAATGATAAAATTAAATCGGCTACAAAGTATTTTTCAGTGCCTTATGTCGAGCTTCAAATAATTCCAAAGAACGATAATGAAAATAAGGAAGGCAAGTAGTAATGAAATCTGTAGATCATTCCATTAAACCACAGCCATCGGATGAAGTAAAATTTTCACTGCCGAAGATTGATAAATTCAATCTTGAAAACGGAATGGAAGTATATTTCATTCAAAAAGATAAACTACCTATTTTACAATTAAACCTGCTGGTTAACGGTGGAAGCAGCTTTGACCCCGAAGGAAAGAAGGGTTTGTCAAACTTATTTTCAATGGTAATTGATGAAGGAGCCGGAAAATATGACTCGCTTCAGCTAAGCGATGAGTTTGATTCGCTCGGTACTCACTTTAGTATTTCGAGCTCAGAAGATAATTTGTACTTCTCTCTACAAACGCTAAAAGAGAATTTTGATAAATCACTTGAATTGTTCTCAACGGTAATTTTACAGCCTCATCTTGATGAAAAGGATTTTCTGAGAGAGCAAAGGAAAATGATTACCCGAATACTGCAGCAGCAGGATGAGCCTGATGAAATTGCAGATATTGTCTTTCAGTTCAGACTGTTCGACAAAGTTAATCCATATGCTTTTCCGGTGGTGGGTTATGAAGGCACGGTAAAGAATATTTCCATTGATGATATTAGAAAATTTCGCGCAGACTATTTACATCCCAATAACTCAACTCTTATAGTTGTCGGTGATATTTCAAAAGAAGAACTTCAAAGTAAATTGAATTTGTATTTTATCAATTGGAAACCGGAAAATGTTTCAAATATCTTTGCTTTTCCATATACCACTCAGCATAGAAAAATTTTTCTGGTTGATAAAAAGAATACCGTTCAAAGCGAAATAAGAATTGGTCATCTCGCATCTAAAAGGAATGAAGAGGATTATTATTCAAAATTAATTCTCAATACAATTCTAGGCGGACAATTTACAAGCCGGATAAACCTAAACCTCCGAGAAAGAAAAGGATATACTTACGGCGCTCATTCGAGGTTTAATTACTTTAAGGAGTCCTCTTATTTTTATGTGTCAACTTCTGTTGGGTTAGAAAATACGGCAAATGCTTTACAGGAAATCTTTAATGAGTTGAATGGAATCCAGAAAGGTGTAACTTCTGAAGAATTGGGATTTGCTAAGTCTTCTATCATAAGAAAATTTCCTTCAAACTTTGAGACCAACAAACAGATAGCTTCAAATTTAATCGGAATGGTAATTCATTCATTGCCAGAGGATTATTTCAATAATTATATAGAAGAGATTAACTCATTAGAAATTGATGATATTAATAATGCGGCTAAAAAATATGTCCAGCCGGAAAAAACTGTAACCGTTATAGTTGGAGATAAATCAAAGCTGTTAGAACAATTCAAGAGTTTTGACGGAGAGATTGTTGAAGCCGATATTAACGGCGAGTTAAAAAATAAAGTAACGAAGTAATCTTCAAGATCGCTGATTAAATTTTTATTTTAAAATTATCTGTGTCTTATAATTTAGTGACCATGAAGGTTACTTTTAAGGATTGAGGGGAATATCTTTCGAACCTGGCTTCATTATTAAAGTTGGGTTTACAAACTTGTAGCCAATTTTAATCAAGTTGAAGATTTCCGGTTCAAGTAATTTAAAATCATCGGCAGTTAAACTTAAAATTTTATTATCACCAAGGTGGGTGGCGGAAACCATTTCCCTAAAGCTTCTCTTTACTTGACTGTCATTTCCTGTTGTTACAAACGGCTGGGCGCTTTCGTGAATCAGCTTTATATTTCTTTTTAAGAATGCACTTTTAATTATGCTGTAAGCAGGTGAAGAATATAAGCTTGAATTGTCGTCGATAATAAAAAATGCAGCATCCGGGAAAGCGCCGATGATTGAACTTACGACAGTCTTCAACCTGTAATCCGAAAAATTTTTGCTCAACTGGAATTCGAGATCCTTGATATTGTCATTAAGCAGAATCGCATATTGTTTCCTATTGCTGGCAAGATTTGCAGCTAACTGCGAAGCTGTTTTAGAAGGTAAAATTGCTGCCACAAAAGATTGTGGAAATTTAATAATATCTTCGGCATTATTTGAACTTAATTGGTCCAACCCGTAAACTATTATTCCTAAATTTCCGGCATTCCTCCTTATGCTTTTATCGTAATCCATCTCGGCGGTTAATTTAAGTTTTTTATCAAGGTAAATATTTAATTGTGTCTTTCCGCCGATTACTTTTTCTAAACACTTAAGTGAAATACCGGAAAAATAAAATGAACTGTAAATTTCCGACAAAACAACCGGAATTGGTAAGTCCTTAGGAATTCGAATATCGTACGTATAAAAATTATTTTGGTAATTTCTATTTGAGCTGCTCTTGATCCAATCTTTTTGAAGTCCAAAGTCATTAAGATCTTTTAAGAAAGTTTCATTTATAAGCTTTGCGTTATCGTCTTTAATGCTGCCGGTATTTGAATTTTTAAGAAGCTTTGAAACAGCAACATTAGCCGCCAAAACTAATACAGCGAGCGCAAACAATATTTGTGCGATTCTTTTTTTAAGAGAAATTGAATCCATTTATTTTACAAAAGTAAAAATCGATTATTATTTATCTTTGAAGACAGGTTTCCTTTTTTCAAGAAAAGCTGAAGTCCCTTCTTTGTAATCGAAATTTCCGCAGCTTAATCCGAACATGCTTGCCTCGTAATTCAATCCTTCTTGCAGAGACATTTCACTTACGGCATTGACCGATTTTATTGCAAGCCTTATTGCGCTTCGCGATCTGGAGATAATTTTGTTTGCCATCTCTTTTGCTTTAGGAAGTAATTCAGTTTGAGAATAAACATGATTAACCAATCCAATTCTGAGAGCTTCATTGGCATCTATCATATTACCTGTTAAGATGATCTCCATTGCTCTGCCCGGATTTATCAGCCGAGCTAATCTTTGTGTGCCGCCGTATCCAGGTATTAATCCTAATCCGACTTCCGGCTGTCCGAACAACGCATTATCTGAACACACACGAATATGACATGCAAGAGCAAGCTCGCAGCCGCCGCCAAGTGCAAAACCGTTTACTGCAGCAATAACCGGTTTCTCCATAACTTCAATTAAACTAAAAACTTGTTGACCATCTTCTGAAAATTTTTTTCCGCTGATAACATCGAGCTTGTTCAATTCGGAAATATCAGCTCCGGCTGCAAATGCTTTCTCACCGCTGCCTGTTAATATTATTGCCGCCGCTTCATCATTTGATTGAAGAGAAGTAAAAACTTCTTTTAGCTCATGAATTGTTTCTATATTCAGTGCGTTAAGTTTATCCGCACGGTTAATTGTAACAACTGCAATCTGTCCTGAAAATTCAACTAGCAAATTTTTATATTCCATAAATTTTCCTTTCTTATAAATTTATGTAAAGAGGAAGTCTAACCTTTAAATCAACAGATAAAAATTGGTTAGTTTGATAAAAATTGTAAGATGCAACTATCTCCATCATGAACATTGAAAGACCGGCACCAGCGCTGAACCCAAACTTAGAAATATCTTCAAGGTAATTACTTTTGCCGGTGGCAATCTTAAATTGATGAAGCTTCTGGAAATAAGCATAATTGGCAGAGACTTCAACTATTGGCATAAATAAAACTATATTCTCAACGAGTGGTTTAAAATAATATCGTACTCCCAGACTTACCGGAAGCATGTCGGTTGAGTAATTAGAGTAGTCTGTCTCTTCATAATAATCCTGTGATCCCGGAAATTGATCGAAGCCGATTTTGGCGAAGATAAAAAAGGGTAAATATTCATCGTCGGTATATGACAACTCAATATTAAATCCGGAACCAAGATCTGTTGAGTTGGCGAAATAATTTATCGGAAGCCGTGGTCCAACACCAAACGCGATAAATACGCCGCGTGCTTCATCCACCGGTCCTCTTTGAGCAAGTGATATGCCGGATATAAGTAAAATGAGTAATAAAAGTTTCTTCATTATCTAAATTGAAATGACATAATTAAAAATACGAAATTAAATCTTCCTGGGAAATAATCCTGACTTCTGCCAATTAGTATGACAAAGCAATATCGATTTTATGAACAACATCCTGGGAGTTTTGATTTAACTCGGAACGTATAGAGAAGGTATTCTTTGTTGTTTTATCATATAACTTAGCATC
>JAKAGV010000005.1:238185-262724 GCA_021815405.1 Bacteroidota bacterium | reverse complement strand
CCGAACAAACTCCTTACTTCGGCATAATTACTTCCTTGAAAGGTATCTCCGATATTACTGTTGCCAGATTTATTGCCGAACTCAGAGACTTATCTTACTTTGACCATTATAAAAAAATAGAAGCCATAAGCGGTATTAACCTTAAGCTCTCTCAGTCCGGTCAGTTCACCGGCTACAGAAGAATTACTCACATAGGCAACCACAGGCTTAGATCCATTATTTACAGCATGTCCGAGGAAACAAAGAATCATATCCCCGAGGTAAGAATACGTTACATTCACCGGCAGATGAAACAGCCCAGATACCGGAAGAATATCATTGCCTGCTCTTAAAATCTTCTTAAACTGATTACTGCTCTTATTAAACAGAACCATAAGTATGAATACAAAGAAGAAAAACAAAATCAGCTTGAATCCTCGCTTTGCGCTGATGATAGCTGTATTGTTCTTTCTCATATTCACACTAAAAATCAAATTCAAATGTATTTGGCAAAAAGTATAGGCACATATCCTTTTATTTTTTAAGGAGCCTTGGATGACCGCACGCTTAGCCGCATTAGAGGTCGTGGTTATTGCCCGGCGCTCTGTCTAACTGATAAGGCGGTCCTCCCGGTTCCTCTGGATCGAATAAGATAATTTGTGTAACTCTAAAAACTATTTTTAGATAACGATAGTAAGACTGGATCAGAGGCACTGGTAAGCCGGGATAAATCATCAAGGTAACTTTTTCTATGGAATACTTACAGGATAACTATGCCCTTACTTACAGAACAGTACGTGCTCTTTTTAACTATATTATTTATCTTATTACAATTTTTCAAAGAACTATTTCAATAAGGTCATTATTTTCTCTCTTGTATGGAAGCTAGTAGATTTCGATACGTCGCGATAAATCGCTCCTACTCAATCACCTTGCTTACTCGGAAAGGTAATCAAGTTTCTCCGGTCGCTGAAAGTTGAAGGACATTTCGATACTTTTCGAAGACTCAAATCTCAATGTCCATCGACGCATTCTACCACAGAATTAAAGATAAGAAAGGTCCCGTTATTGCTATTAAAGCTGCTGCTAGAAAAATTGCCGTCTGCTATTATAATGTTATGACTAAAGGAGTAGAGTATGTAGAATACGGCATTCATAATTACGAACTGAAAATCAAAGAACAACGAACTAAAAACTTAAAGAAGCAGGCTCTTAATCTCGGCTACAATCTTATTCCACAACTCGAATGAGTTCATTAGCAGTTACGGGTTAAGTGGCATCTTACTTGAGTATATTTTTTACTTTTTCTATTACTCTTTCGGCTAACGAAATAGAATTTTTTCAGATACTTTTATCGGGATAAAAATAAGGCAAAGCACTTCCCACTGCATATTTTGTAGGTAAATAAATACTATCTAAAAAATCACAGTCATCATCAGTAAGCTCTACAGTAATTCCATTCTTTCCTAAAATAGTTTTCAATTCCATAATGTTATGAGTTTTCTTAAATGGAATTAATTTCTCAATAACTAAAGATTTTAATGCTTTTTCCACGGATTGTTGAATGTTATGAAGGCAGGGATTATAGAGTTCGCTTTCAAGGAGAACTTTTGCAGCTTCCAGATTTTCTTCTGAATATTTAAGCCAACTTTCAGTTTCCTTTTGCATAAATCACTTCCCCGGATGCAATTTCTCTTGAGTAAAAACTATTACTATTTTTTTCTAAAACTGGGAAAATATCAACAGCTATCTCTCTTGAAATGTTTCTGATAAGTCTTCGATACTTTAATGCAAGTGTTAAATAATTATCAGAACTATTTTGAACTACAGCAATATCAATATCATTTGGAGAATCACTTTTATTAAAAGAACCAAAAATTATAATTTTCTCAATTTCTTTTTGACCTTTTAATAAATCCACAATTTTATTTTTTACTTCAGACTTATCCATAATTATTTTCTTTTGTTTTCTTAAATATAAAATATTGGCTGAATATTTGTCATATAACGGCGTGGCTTTTCACCCGTCCGCCCCGAACAAGAACGCCGAACTGAAAAAGCACTGCCAATAATTTTTCAAAATTTTATTTAATAGAACAACACCAAACAACAATGCTTACTTTTTCAACTAATCCGAAAACTTTAAAAATACCGCAATGAAAACGCTGTCCGTGTTGATTGGCGGGATATTAGTTAAAAGGTTCTCCTCGATTTAGTAAATTATGTTTGAAAATAAATACATAAATAAAACCAAGGAGAACACAAATGGAACTAGCAACAATAAACACTGAATATGTCTGTGGCGTTGACCTTCATTCCCGAGCCATGTACATATGTGTAATGGACCAGAAAGGAAACATTAGATTGCATAGAAATATCCGTAATGATTTTGAATTATTCAAGTCTTTGATCGCAGAATACAATGAGAGAATTTCAGTCGGCTGCGAATCCATGCACAGCTACTATTGGCTGGCAGATGGATGAATAGGAAATAAGATACCTTTCTACTTAGGTCATGCCTACTATATGAAAACCATTCACGGCGGAAAAAAGAAGAATGATAAAATTGATTCAAAGAAAATAGCCGATCTTATGAGAGCTAATCATCTGCCCGTCGGATATGTGTACCCTAAGCAGCTTAGAGCAACCAGAGATCTGCTACGGAGAAGAATAAGATTCATAACCATAAGAGCCGAAGCTTATACTCATATTCAAACTGTCTTTAGACAAAACTGCACAATCATCTCTCCCGGTGATGTGAAGAATAAGAAAACAAGAAGACAACTGTCTGCTAAGCTTAACGATAAGCAGCTTATCAGCTCAATTGAAATGGACCTGGATGTAATTGACAATTTTGATGCACTTCTTAAACCTATAGAGGCTGAAATTAGAGCTAAGGCAAAACATCATGACAGAACTACACTCAATCTTTTATTTACGGTACCCGAAATAGGCGATATGATGTCATTGGTGATTCTTTACGAAATTGGTGATATCAATAGATTTCCTTCTCCACAGAATTTCAGTTCTTACTGCCGGATAGTCAAATGTGAAAGAGAATCCGGAGGTAAGAAAACCAAGGGCGGGTTTCAGAAAATAGGAAATCCTTACCTTAAATGGGCACTCAGTGAAATTATCATTCATGCACCTACAACCTCACCGGCAATTAAGAAATTCATAGTCTTTATGATAGAAAAAGCCGGTAAGAAAACGGCTCAGAGAATTATCACTCATAAATTTGGAGTAGCAATATATTATATGTTAAAGAACAAACAAGGATTTGATGAACAGAGATTTATTCAATCAGAGATGAAATAATTATGATGTGAAGTAATTAGGGTGGGATTGTATTAACCGGACGTCTAATTGGATAGCTTTGGCGCCCCAATTTTAAGAAAACCATCTTCGGCTGAATTGGTAATACAATCTGTACCCCTTATTTATACTTTATTTTTTCTATATGCTTTTTTGAAAACTGCCCCTTGCTGCAGCCATCAACTAACTGGAGCTAACTAATGCAGAGAACCTTGAGAGTCAGCTAACCATACTTCGCATGAATGGAGCAGTGCAGGGCACATTATTAATTTCTGGAGATCGTTCACAAATTACGATACAGCCATAATAGATGTTCGGTACAGTTCTCTTTCAGAGGACAAAACAAATCTTAGAAATCAAGACAGTTCAGGCAATGGCTTATAGAAGATATCAACCGGTGACCAGTAGCATATAACGATTTTTTTTGAATCTTTTTCGTCGGGGATTTTTATTGCCTCTTGACTTTTATCCTTTAATAGAAGTTAGGCTTTTCGTTTCCTCATAACAATATGAGCATAATTATACTCATCAATTTTTTTAGCAACAATTGAATCAGGAGCTAATTTGGCTTTTATATTATTTTCACAAATAATATTCTTAATTCCTCTTAAGTATTTAATATAATTATCTGGTTTTTCACCATTGTCAATTCCTACTATCATTTTCCTAAGTGTAGTTCTAATCTTAGTATCCCACATAACAAATAATTGTGGATTTAATAAACTTAGAGCCTTACTCGCTCCAGTTTGTCCAAATAATTTTTTAGAATGACAGAACACTTTCTTCACAATTTTTAATTGGTCTTCATTGACATTTTCAATAGAAACTGTTTCCATTTTTTCAAGGTCATCTTTTATTTTCCTCAACAACCTACCAATATTATTGAAGTTAAGTTTTTTCGTTTCTCGCGCAGCAAAGTTCCAAGCAAATAACAATATCATAATTCCTTTTATCGTGGGAACAGAAGTATACCAGTTTTCTGCATCGTTATCTTTTGCAGTCTTTATAAAACCGCTGGCTAAATCATAAGAGAAAGCACGTGGTTCCTTTTCAAAATCAAGTGTAGGGTCTTTAAATTTTTTATAAATATTCTTTGCTATAATTGTTACTTCCTTAAAAGCCTAACAACGTGGTGGCTAAGGCGCAGCCCCAAACTACCATGCCGTACTTGTTTGAGCCGGGGGCTCATCAGCCTCTGGCTGAAATAAATTTTATAATTACAAAAAACTTTCATAGCAAAACTACCTTAACAAGAGACTTGAAACGGAACGGTTAACTCTAAAATTTCTAAAATGTTGATTGCGATTATGCTGTCGCCTTGAGCCACATGTTAGGTTGCGTTTTACATACTTACACTATTTAAAATAAATGTTACTGTGCATTTTTTTACAATAATTTTATCGGTGGTGTTTATAGAATATTTTAAAGCATCATCAATTTCTATATTTTTTTTGCAACATTGAAATAACCAGTAATCTTATTATATATTATTTCCGTTTCAACAATTTGAAATTTTCCAGTATTTATTAAATCGTATAATTCTGAAATTTTAAATCTTTCCATCGATGGAATCAATCCTATTTTGTATAGTAGTAGGTAAGGATAGAATTGGAATTTAGTTGAAAGTGCCATTTTCTCAGCAAGACAAGGTGTAGAGGAAATAAATAAGCCTTCAGGCTTCAACAATTCGCTTATTCTTTGTATAACTTGTTTATTGTCTTCTAATAAATGTAGAATTCCGAAAGCCAATATCACATTAAATGATTCTTTTTGATATTTGGTATCAAATATATCTGCTTGAGCAAAATCTACATTTTCAATGTTGCGCTCAATTGCTTTTCTTTTTGCCATATCGAGCATTTTTGACGAGATATCAATAGCATAAATCTTTTTCACATTTCCGGCAATTTCATTGCATATTAACCCAGTCCCACATCCGTAATCTAAAACAACATCACTTACATTGAGATATTTTTTTGTGTTTTTTAAAACCTTGATAAAAATTTTTTCAAGACGCTTTTCAGTCTTATCAAACTTATTTGCCATTGAGTCCCAAAATTTTTCTGGTTTCATTCTTTCCTTTATAATGATTGAACGACTTTAGAATATGCAGCCTAACGGCGTTGTGGCTAAGGCGCAGCCCAAAACTACAACGCCGATTTTGTTTGAGCCAAAGGCTCATCAGCCTTTGGCTGAAATAAATTTAATAATTACAAAATACTTTCATGGCACAACTACCTTGAACAAGAAACTTGAAATGGAACGACCAACTCTAATATTTGTAAAATGCCGAAGGCGATTACGCTGTCACCCTTGAGCCACGGGTTATACGTTTTTTATGAATTACTTAAATCTTGAATTAATTTTCGAATTTTTTCTTTTAATTCTGGTAAATCATTTTTTGCAGTTTCCCAAACTACTTGAATATTTACTCCAAAATAATCGTGAATCAGTAAATCTCTCATTCCACTAATTTCCCGCCAAGGTATTTCTTGCGATGGTCTTTAATTTCGGGAGGTATTTTCTTACTTGCTTCCCCAATAATTTCAATTACTCTAAACAATGCGAATTGTGTCTTTTCATCTTTGCTAAAATCTTCATACGTCATTTCATTGGTGAAAGCAATACCTTTATTTACGGAATCATAAATATCATTCAAGTAGTCAAAATAATCTCTTTGATTTTTCATACGGCAATTGTTTCATTTAAAATATTCTGACCGATTCTTGGTTTTAACGAATCTTTCATTACTAAATCAACATTAAGTTGTAACTTATCAGAAAGATAATTTTTCAATTCAATAAATTTTAATAAAGTTGGCGTCTTTGAAAAAGATATAAGTACATCCAAGTCACTATTAATATTTTGCTGATTTCTTACATATGAACCAAAGACTTCTATTGAAGTAACATTATACCTTTGACTGATGTAGGGAAGTAATTCTCTAAGTAATAATAATATTTCATCTAATTCTTTTTTCATAATCAAAAAATGCTATATTTTATTTAATTATTCAACTATATTCTAAAGCGTATAACGGCGTGGTGGCTAAGGCGCAGCCCAAAGCTACAATGCCGAACTTGTTTGAGCCAAAGGCTCATCAGCCTTTGGCTGAAATAAATTTTATAATTACAAAAAACTTTCTTAGCACTTCTACTTTGAACAAGAAACTATAAACGGAACAACTACCACTAAAATTTCTAAAATGCCGAAGGCGATTACGCTGTCGCCCTTGAGCCACTTGTTAGCCCTTGCCCTTATATTTGTTTGAGAATATCTTCTACTTGAATTTTAAGTTTTGGTAAATCAATTTTTAAAATGTCCCAAACTATTTTTGTATCTATTCCAAAGTATTCGTGAATTAATATATTCCTCAATCCAACTATTTCACGCCACTCAATTTCTTTATACAATCTTTTAAAATGTTCTGTAAGTTGATTTGATGCTTCGCCAATTATTTCTAATTGTTTTACTGTAGCAAATTGCATCATGGAATTGGATTGAAAATCTTCATAAGACTTATTTGAAGTATAATTCTCAATTTCTTTAATTGCTTCAGCGATATGCTGAAGTCTTGCCCTATCCCCAAGTTCACCTTTCATAGATTAATATTTTATCTTGGTTTATATACGGTTGGATATATTTTGACATTCCTTCGCTTGAAAGTAAGTCTACTTTTTTATTTAATAATTCTTCAAGCTCAATTTGCATTTTAACAAATTCTAAACCAATTGGTTTTGAATAATCTAATTCAACCAAAATATCAACATCGCTATTTATTTCAGACTCGTTACGTGCTTCTGAACCAAATAAATATGCACGTAAAACGGGTTTGCTTCTGAAAAAATCTTTTATTTGTCTTTTAATATTTATATCCATCATTAAAACTTCTTTTTGTGAACAGTAAAATATCCTAAAAATTATTAAAATTCACAAACCTTTCGTAGAGGGCTAACGGCGTTGTGGCTAAGGCGCAGCCCAAAACTACAACGCCGATTTTGTTTGAGCCAAAGGCTCATCAGCCTTTGGCTGAAATAAATTTAATAATTACAAAATACTTTCATAGCACAACTACCTTGAACAAGAAACTTGAAACGGAACAAGCAACTTAAAAATCCCTAAAATGCCGAAAGCGAAAACGCTGTCGCCTTAAGCCACTTGTTAGGTTGCGCTCTTTACTCATTTAAAACTTTTAAAACTGTGTTTGGGTCTTTTGATAATAAATTTAATAATACCAAGGCGGCACCTTGTGGATATCTATCGCCTCTCTCCCAGTGTCGCAATGTTCCCAAACTTATTCCAAATGATGCTGCAAATTTTGGTTGACTCATTCCAATTCTTTCACGTAATTTCTTTACATCAATATGTCTAGGTTTAAATTCTCTGACACCTTTATTATTTCCTTTTGAGTATTCTATTGCTTCTTTCAATCCTTTGCTTATGCTTTTATATGCTTCACTCATCTTTTTACCTCTTGTAATTTTTTACTAATTCTTTTACCAATTTTGCTAATTCATTTCGCTCTGATTTACTTAAATTTGTCCTTTCATTTTTCCCGAATATCGTTAATAAAAAGAGTGGAATAGTTTCATTATAATAAAAATATATTGCCCTAGAACCGCCGCTTTTACCTTTACCTTTTGAAGCCCACCTTAATTTTCTAACTCCACCGGTTCCTTGAATTAAATTACCGGCTTTTGGATTAGACGATAAATAATAGAGCAAATCATCTCTTTCATCTTGCGATAATATTCCCTTTGCTCTCTTAATATATTCGGACAACTCAACAATTGTAATTAACATATACGAATATAATCCATTGGCTTACCTTAATCAAGTTCATTTATTGAGGGACCCAACAATAACAACCTTTGAATCATCAGTAACTTCTATAATATGTAGCCACCTAACGCGGCGCGTTTTACCCGTCCGCCCCAAACAGCAATGCCGAACTGAAAAGCTACTGCCAAATATTTTTAACAATTTTATTTAATAGAACAACCTTGAACAACAATGCTTACCTTTACCACTAAAGCCGAAAATATTAATAATGTCGCCTTGAAAACGCGGTCGGGTGGAAAAGCTGGTTATACCGTTTTTGCTCTTTTATAGAGTTCATTTCTTAAAGTACTTTACTCCATCCAAATCTTTAAAATCAACATCTTGTGTCCAAACAGTAGCATTGTTTTGTTTAGCAGTCATATAAATCAAGCTATCAGCCATTGGTATTTTTCGTTCATAACTAAATTTTGCAGCTTGAATTGCAATAGTAGAATTTACTTCTACAACTTTTGCTTGTTGCATTAATCCAACAACTTGAATTGCTGAATGTTCATCTTTTTCCGACAATATCTTTTTATATATTTCATAAAGATTTATTGTCGATACTATTAATTCATCAGTTTTTTCAATCGCAGGTGCAAATAATTTTGCATTCTTACCTTCGGCTAAATATTCCAACCATCCAGAGGAATCAAGTAAATTCATATACGGTCTCCTTCTCTTTTAATTTCTGTATTGATTCCTTTTAAAAAACCGCGAGCCTCTTTAATATTTTTTAGGATAATGAATTCAATTCTGTCACCTAATTGTATAATTTGTAATTTTTGTCCCGGTTTTAGTTTTAACTTTTGCCTAATTTCTTTTGGAATTACAACTTGATATTTGGGGGATACTGTTACTGTTGTCATTTCGATACTCCTTATAATTTACCCTATAAATATATCGATTAGCTTAACATATTCCAATATATCATCGATAGTATTCCGACACTTACTTTTGTGTTAACGTATAACGGCGTAGCAACTAACTTGCCGCCCAGAATAAACAGCTTGGTTAGAACGACAACGCCAATAATTAAAAAAATATTTAATAACTAAATAAACTTAAACAGCAATGCTAAACGAAAAACATAAAGCTGAAAACAGCAACAAACCCGAACCGAATGAAGCGGTCAAGTTGAGTTGCTGGTTATACCACAGCTACTCTATATCCTTTCCAGGCAATAGTTGTTTAAAATTTCTAATTGTTAGAATAAAGATTTTTCTAGATCCAACACGATAAATAATTCTATATTCACCTTCAAACACTTCTCGAATTTCTTCTCTATTTGCTTCTGGTACTTTTCTTCCTCTTTTAGGATTTTTAGATAATGTTTCGACTTTCTTAAATATATTATTAACCATTTTTTGAGCTGCTGAATTGTTATCTATTGCAATATATTCATAAATATCTTCTAACCTCTCAACTGCTAAAGGAGACCAGGATATTTTCATAACTATTATCTCTTAGCAAATCTCTTTTTTACTTCTTGATGTGATATTTCCATCCCTTGAACAATTTGCTCTTCTGCCAGCTTAATATCTTCTAAAACTTCCAATTTATCAACTAAAGATTGATATGCTGATACATCTATTAATATCGCAGAACTTTTACCATTTTGAGTAATAATTAAAGGTCTCTTAGTTTTTTTTATTTTGTCGAAATAAAAAGCAACTTTAGAACGAAATTCAGAAAGTGGTTGAATGTCTTGATCTAACTGTATTTTAAACATAAATTCTCCAAATTTTATATTGTGCGCTTAAACGTACTATATTTTGCACAATGTATCAACATCAGAATATCTGGTCTTCTGTGGCATAACGACGTTGCGTTTAGCCCGCCGCCCAGGACTACAATGCAGCAATTATCAACGCAACTTTATTTTAAAATTAGTTTTGTATAGCAATCACACTTTTAAGAACAACTTACACTGAAAAGCTAAACCCAATAATTTTTCACTACGACCGATTCGAAGAAGCGGTCGGGCTGAGACGCTGGTTATAAAGCGTTACATTAAAATTATGAGCCGAATTAGAATTTAATCTAAAATCCTTAAAATATTTTTTTCTTTTCAGTTCTTTTCGCAAATCAAAATTTACAATCCTTGATGTTCCATTTTCTTTTTTAATGCGTTCAAGGTAATTAGTGATATCGCAGAAAGTTTCAGTGAACCACCAACCATATTGATGAAAACGACCAGCGCCCGATACGAACGCTGAAAAATTTAAGCTATTGTTGGTAAATATTTCACCGAAATAATTTGCTGAAATGATGTCTTGTTGACTAGCTGATAAAACTGCATTTGGATGATTGTGAAATTCCAAAACCATATCTGCACCACCATCCTTGGCTATTTTATTTAGATAATCAGAACTGAGATTTGGGGCAACTGATTGATTGTCATTACCCTTATTTGTATAAAAAGAATAAACCATTTTGTTTCTTGCAAACGCAAAAATAATCCATTCGTGTTTTTTACCTTTTAGTAATGCCGATGCGACAGCTGGGAAATTATTTAAAGATTCATTACAATTATACAACTGTCCATTTTTATTAAGTGCAGATTTGAATTCTTTATTTACCTCGAATTGTGATTCAGTAAATCCAAGATAATTGTATGTATCCCAAAACCTCTGTGAACAAGCCAACTCATTTATTTCATCATCGGTAAGTATTTCAGAATTTACCCAAAAATAAAAAAGATACAAAAGTGGGACTAAAACAATAATTACAATTATTAATGTTGCTGAATCCATTTTAAATCCATTACTATGAAAAGACTAAAAGCTTTATAACGGCGTGGCTTTTCACCCGTCCGCCCCAAACAGCAATGCCGAACTGAAAAGCTACTGCCAAATATTTTTAACAATTTTATTTAATAGAACAAAGCCGAACAACAATGCTTACCTTTTTCACCAAACTCGAAAACTTGAACAATGCCGCAATGAAAACGCGGTCCGTGTTGAGCGGCATGTTAGGTGTTATTTATTTAATCTGATAATCGTAATCCTTTAAATAAAAGCCAAAGACTCAACGCTAATTCAAAAAGAACCATTGGTGAATCAAACCAATCAAGATTTACTAAATCAGCAAAGTTTGGATTAAGGTAATAAATTATTGTACAGAGAAGACACCATGCTGATGATACAACTCCTATAACAGCTAACGATTTGGGAATGTATCTCGACTTGAACCATAAGTAACTTCCGATAGTACTTGATAGAGCCCAAAACAACAAACCTATGTAATAAGCATCTTGACCACCGAGATGCAATTTCATCAAAGCATACAATCTTTCTTGCCCGAATGCTTGTGAGAAATCAGCATCAATTAAAAGACGGAGAACTGTGTATTGATTCAAGGCGATTAACAACCATGTAATACCATTAATCAATAGACAAATAGCTGCAAATAATGCTAGGTTCTTGTTCACATGTTTGAGAATTGCATAAAGTGCAACAAGAAGTACAACCGTTAAAACACAGTACAAAATGTTTCCAGTCATACCTATTCGGAAAGATAATTCGTGTGATAAAATATTTTTAGCAGTTTCCAGAAGATTACCTTTAACAATAATAGGAGCTACTATTAATAAATTTGACACCATTACAATAATCATTGAAAGCGGGTAAACAATTCCCGCTATCTTTGCAGATTTACGCTGAGATATTTTTATTAATTCAGTATCCATTTTTTTCCTATATAAACGTTTTTGATTTAACACCTAACGGCGTTGTGGCTAAGACGCAGCCCAAAGCTACAATGCCGATTTGATTAAATATTATTATAATTACAAAAAACTTTCATAGCATAACTACCTTGAACAAGACTGCCGAAACGGGACGAATAACCCGATAATTTGTAAAATACCGAAGGCGATTACGCTGTCGCCTTGAGCCACTTGTTAGGTTGTTATTTAATTATGTTCTTTAACATATTTCTTAAAATTATTTATACAAGTGCTGAAATCAATTCTATAAACATCTTTGAACACTTTTTCCGGATGATAGCAGTCCAACAATCTCATCATATACTCCATGAATATTTCTTTACCATAATTTGTTATAAGGTAATCGACAATACATCCGAATTCAGAATAAGCAAATGCCGTTTTATATTTTACATTGAGCTTAACATCGTCTTCTTTTTTCGTGTTGAAATATGCAGGTGGTAAAAAAGATCCTTGTCGAATATATTCATATGTATCTTTTTTGCTTGGGTACCATGATGTTCCCATTTGATTTGAACTGTAAACGGCAATACCTTCTAAAAGCCAGCGTGGATAAATAAAATAAGTAGTTATAAATCCCATATGTTGATATAAAAGCGTATGTGACAATTCATGACGAAGATAAATATCCATAGATATCTTACCATTAAACGATTCTCGGACAGCCCAAGGCGATACTACCAAAGTTCCATTAGGATAAGAACAAAAACGGGCTTTAGTTATCGTACGTTGATAATAGCTATTAGCATCCCGAAAAAATAATATTTCGGGTTTCTGAATAAAATGCAATTTATGAAATTTTTCGACGGCTGGAATTAGTGAATCTATTGATTTGTAATTATAATTTTCAGAGCCTTTTTGTGCGTAAATAACAACATTAGAAAACTCATATTTTGTAAAACCTAATTTTACAGGTGAATAAGGAAACAATTTTCCCCATAAAAACTCATAAGGTAATATTATTAAAATTGCTAATAATAAACCGATGATAGATAATTTTGTCTTAATATTATTTTTCATTAAAGTTATTCTTTAGTTTATTACAACCTAACGGCGTGGCAAATAACCGGCGCCCCAGAACAAGAATGCCGATTAGAAAGACAACACCAATAATTTAGCAGACGGTGCGTAGCTTTCATCGAACGCACCGGCTGCAACAATTTGATTTAGTATGTTACTGCCAAACAACCATTTTACATTTTTTACTGAAGCCAATAACAGTAATAATGCCGCTTATATTACGGCGTCCGGTTGATTTGCTGGTTAGGTAATTTATTTTAATTTCTTATTATTAATAAAATCTAAATACCAAAATTTATGATTTTTATTAATACTTCCCTTTTATAATTCAATTAATTTTTTCATTTATTTTATATCTTAGTAATTTCCATTCTAATAATTGTCCCCCAAATAAATATGTTGCTCGCCTTCCTACCATGCCTATTCCCTTTGAGTATGCTGAAAATATATTACGTTCTTTGATATTACTTATTGCGCTAGGTTTTATTTGTGTCAATGTACCAAGCACATATTTCGATAAATACTGACCGAGAGGACAATTAAACACAGAATCTATACCCTTCATCTTCCATACTAATAAATAAGAACTATCATTAGCTGGTAAATATTGTTCTGAAAGAATATCAATGGCTGGATTTATCGAAAATATTTTTTGACCATCAGAGGAAACTATATAATCAGAAGAATCTCGAATTAGTGTAGTTTGCTGTAATAGAGTACTTTTTAATACTTTAAATATTTTACCATTAATTAGACTGTCTTTTTCCACATAAATACTGTCAATCTTATTTTGATAAGTAAGATTAGATGAAGAATCTCCTTGAGAAAATTCATATATCCAATAATTCCCTATAGTAAGCGGGTAATAATCCGTTACTTTGTTATTAGATTCAACCGGGGCAACTGGATTCTGTTCCTTCTTTTGACAAGAAATTAAAAGTACAGACAACACTATTAAAATCACTAGATTTTTCATAATAAATCTCCTTGAGAAATTATAATAATATTATTTATGCGCTACCTAAGGTATACGCTGTAACAATTATATAAATGTTCCTCCTTGGATTTTATCTATTTGCCTAACGGCGTTGCCGCTAACCGGCAGCCCAGAACATGAATGCCGCTTAAAACTGCAACGCCTATAAATAAAAAAAACTTTTTTGTCTAACCACTTTGAGCAAGTTAGCCGACACGGGCTAACTAACCCGAAAACTACCAAAATGCCGAATGCGAATACGCTATCCGGTTGAGCGGCGGGTTAGCTGTTTTTACGAATTACAGTATTAATTTTTTTCAACAGGTTTGTTTCTAAATCTATAAAATCTTCATTTTTAATTGTAATGTATTTTTTGTTGTTCTTCTTAAATAAATTTTCTTTCCAAAACCAATCATCTCTGTATTCGCTACTACTTTCATATAAACCCAAATATTCTATGATTAAATCATAATCTGGTAAATAGAAATCTGGATGAAGAATATAACCATCTAAAATTATTGGCTTCTCATAATAAAATCTTAATTTATTATCATCTAACAAATTTGCAATTTGACATTCTCCTCTAGTTCTTACGATTACACCAGTCCTCGTTTTATTTCTTGGAGAAGAAATGATGTTGGTGTTACTAGCTTCTCGTAAAATAAAAGGTGAGTGGTCTTTTATCATAAACGATTTATTTCTTTGGATAAAATCAGAGAATGAGCCTCCGTAATCTTCAATGAATTCCCAAAGTTTTTTACCTTTTTCTTTATCTATCATTCCAATAAATGTATATGGTAATCCAAATTGATTTTTATATTTATCCTTATACCAAATATATTTAGCTTGAGTAAGAAGCATTTTTTCAAAAAATATACACCAAGGGAAAGAGTTAATCCATATCGGAATAGGTGAGGAAGATTTTGTTTCGTCAACCAAGTACCAAAGCCCTTTATTATCTGAAGTAACTAAGTTATTGTGTGGTGCAGTAATTATGAAGGGACCGCATAAAATTAGATTAGCATAGTTCAAAAATATTCTATCGCCTAATTCCAGGTTGCGAAGATTCCCAAGTAAGTCATCACCTTTTCTTGCAGTACTAAAGGAACGCTTTGGCTGTCCATATGAACCAGTTTCTATACAAGATATTAAATAAGAATCTTTTGTTGTAAATACTATTCCATAATTTTCCATTTCAAGCCTCAAATTTGAAACAGCTAACGACGTGGCAAATAACCGGCGCCCCAGAACAGCTACGCCAAGTTACCCACATATGCCAATAATTTAGCAGACGGTGCGTAACTTTCATAGTACGCGCCGGCTGCAACAATTTAGTTTAGAATGTTACTGCCGAACAGCAACTTTACATTTTTTACTAAAGCCAAAAACCACAATAATGCCGTTTGTATTACGGCGTCCGGTTGATTTGCTTGTTAGAACACAATAACTATCCGATCTTTTCGTATTCACTTCGCATTGAAGTTTCAATTAACCACTTATACTCAATGTCAGTTGCAGATTTTTGAGCTTCAACTAGATGCCAGAACGCAACAATTATATATATAAGCATAGGAATTTCTAACATTATTTTATGATCAAAAAATCTAAAAAAAAGATTCAATAAATTATATCCATTATAATATTGGATTAAAACTGCCAAAAATAATCCAAGAATAAATGATGTTATAGAATTAATATGAGTCCAAAATATTGACCATCTCCTCATCGTATATTCTGTAAGTGCAGTTGGCGCTTTCATTCGAAGTATTAAATTGAAGAGAGTATAAAATATTCTAATATTTTTCCTACAAAATATATTATTGCTAATATCTACACTCGAAAGTTTTTTTAACTCAGAATCAAGTTTTACAACTTCATTATCCAACCTCATACTTTTTAGATGAAAGTTTAGCGCGAAAAAATAATATTTGCTTTCCTCGCAATTTTGTGGCAGTTTAAGGTGAAATCTATAACCAAATATGATGTGCAATATGAATGTACCTATGGTAGAGGCTATAAACCCCAAGACAGGACTTGTTGTAAGAGCTATGAGAAAAGTCAAAATCAGTCTAGGACTATCAGACATTATTTTGAGTTGTTCGAACTGACCACCGAGTAACCAGTAATGAAAAATGAAAGAGAAAATTAACAACCAACCAGGGATAGAAAATCTAAAAATTCTTGCTGTATCCAATACCTTTTCCTTTAATAAGTGTATTTGACCATTTTAAGTTCAATAAATAATCAGGTGTTCTAACGGCGTTGTGGCTAAGGCGCAGCCCAGAAAAACAATGCCGATTTTATTAATAATGTTTATAATTAAAAATAGCTTTCATAACTGAATAACGTTGAACAAGAAACTAAACACGGAACGACAAACCCCATGACACCAAAATTGCCAAGAGCGAAATCGCTGTCGCCTTGAGCCACGGGTTAGGTAGCCTCTGAATTGGGAAAATTATATTTATATGCCCTTCGAAATCCCAATGATTCTGCTTCTATTATTGTATTAACATAGCATTCATTTTTTTTATAATCTATTATTGTTCTATCATATTGTTGGTCAAATGGTAGGTGGTAAATTTTTTCTTTTGAGCTTTGATTAATATTACATTTTATCATGGGATAAGTATAAGGTAAAGCTATCTTCGTTATTCCAACATTCAAGTTATTCGCTACCATTTGTGCGGGTGAAGATAGTTCCGTCGTTGTAACAATTTCTGCAAACACTTTTGTATTTGGGTTCTCTAAAATAAAATGGATACAAGTCGCATATAATTGGAAAATATGTTTTTCATGTATTAACTTTTTTTGACTCCAACATTTCGCTTGAATAATTTTAACTCTATCTTCAATCGAACAAATTAAATCTCTTCCAAAATCTTCGAATCCTTTAATTGCGCCTTGATAATTCACTTTCCATCCTTCCTTTTCCATTAGATAACCAAGATACCTTTCATAGAAAAGTCCAATTTCCCAATTTGATTTGCTCCGTTGAATATATCTATCGAGCGCTAATTGATTTTTATCCGTGGTTGATAACTTTTCGTATTCCTCTTTTGAAAGATACTTATTAATTGGGTCAATGTTTTCAAGGTTATTTACATTATCTGTTTGAGAAGAAAAATCTATTCTTTCATCCAAAATAACTTCTTTAAATTCCTCTAAGAACGGGAAATACTCTTCATAGGATTTCAACTGATATTCTAAAAATTTTAAATTAGAATTAAGTTCTCTCTTTTCATTTTTTATTTGAGAAACAACTTCTGCTGCTTTAAAAGCAGGGTGGGATTTTACTTTTAAATAATTTTCTAATTCATTATCAAGATGATATTTTGCTTCAGAAATAAAGGATGCTAACCATTTTCTTCCGGCACAGTAATTAGACTGAAAAGCATTTCCAATATCTTTATAAAACTCCTCATATTTGAGTCTCTTTTTATCCAAATATTTTTCGAAATCTTCTAACTT
Organism: Bacteroidota bacterium; assembly: GCA_021815405.1. Classification (GTDB taxonomy): domain Bacteria; phylum Bacteroidota; class Ignavibacteria; order Ignavibacteriales; family Ignavibacteriaceae; genus FEN-1297. The sequence continues at coordinate 245,412 of JAKAGV010000005.1, read as the reverse complement.
TTTTCTTTCCCTTTTATGAACAGCTTTCTCTTTAACCCCACTGACAAGGCCAATAATTATTGCAGCTATTATTACTATAATATATATTTCCATTTGTCAGCTACCTAACGGAGTTGCCGCTAACCGGCAGCCCAGAACAAGAATGCCGAATAACTGCAACAACTTTTTATTTATTAAAAATATTTTTTAAACAAACTACCTTAAAAAGCAACTAAACTTTGTAACACAACTTCATAATTACACAAATGCCGCACTGAAAAACGCTGTCCGTGTTGAGCGGCTGGTTATAAGGCGTTTAATTTTTTATTGCACTGTTACAAAACGGATGAGTAAGTTGAGCATTATTAAATTCACCTTTACCTCCGTCTTCCTTCCTATCAATGTGGTCTACTGAAATCGATGCAGAATGCAAATAGCCATTACAAATTTTACACTTCAGTGTTCCGTTAAGCGCATTAGTAATAAATACTGCTGATTTTGTAGCTGATGAAAAATCACTTGAATCTGTTTTAGCGTATTCTTTAACCGGAACTGTGAGATAATCAAAATCCTTTTCTTTCAAGATAAGCTCCATTGTTTTCAATGCATCATTTCTTTTCAATAAAAATTCAATCACCTTCAATAAATAGTTTTTAATATGTGGATATGCATTCTTCGCACTTCTATAATGTCTTAAAATTTGTTGAATATAATTGTCGTTTTCCAATAAGATTTTTTCGAAAGGTTCTCTAACCGTAATAAATTCTTTCAGTTTTTTCTTCTCTTCTAATTCTTTCACTAATAATGTAATTGCATAAAATGAAGCTATTTTAAATCTGCCATCACTGGAATAAAAATAGACAACTGGATGTAACCCAAGTGAAGAAGAATGATTACTATTTAGTAATTGAGCTACTTTCCTACAATTCTTTAAATAAGTAATCGTATCATCACCAATAACATCCATTTTAATTTTCTTTTGGTCCACATTATTAACGAGATTTATAAATTCAAGAACAAGAGGTAGAGAATATGAGGAGTTTATTTTCCCAGCAAGTGGAACATCTAGTGTTTTAATCGGTGTTTTGAGAGGTGGATTAAATAATATTGAATGAATTTCCTTTGCGACCAATTCGATTTCACTTCTTTTATCGGGTTGAAACATTGACCAATATTTATGTCCTCTTCCGCTTCGAATAATTGCACGCGCAGCAATACCATTTGGATATTTTCTGGCCTTAAGTAATTTTAATTCTGTATCATCAATTGGAGCTGCTTGTTGATTTATCTTAAAAAAGGAATTCTCTGCTTTTTCGGCATCACCTTCGACCCACTGAAGTTGGATTGAACGAGTTCCTAAGAATTTTGCTTTATTCACAATATCTGACTTTACTTTCTCAGGACTTGATAAAGCTAACTTATATTCTTCGTATGAGCCAAGATTCGCTCGAATTAATTTTCTAGTTGATTCTGCTACACTTATTTGATCATCGGGAATGATTCCATCATAGAATAATCTGGATTTTTTTCCATCACCAAAATCATCATCCAGCCAAGCTTTTAGTGCACTGATACGATGAGAGCCATCAATTATAAATATATATCCACTTGCACTTTGCCAAAGAATAATTGCTGGTATCAATTCACCGTCTAAAAAACTTTGAATGAATTGTTTAACCTTGTCTGGTTCCCATTCATTAGTCTCTCGTTGAAAATCTGGTTTTCGAAGAAGATTATAAAAGAATGAATCTTCAGCTAAATCTCTGATTGATAAACGATCAATTTTAGTCCCAATCAATTTTGATTCGCTAACTTCAAAATCTTCTCTTGGAATGAATGCATCGAGATTAACTTTTCTACTCATACCTATTAAGCCTTATAACTATTATTTAAGCCGAATTCCCGACCCTTAATTCGGTTGTTAGATAAGAATTCTTTTCTTATCTAATATCCATCTTATTTATTTAAAAATCTCAGATCCCTTTTAATATCAACTGTTTATTAATAAATTATTTTTTTACTATGGTCAATAGTTACGCTGTTTTTTTCCTATCTATCAACCTTTAATCCAAAGGGCTCCTAACACCTATGCCTCTATTTAATACGTGAGTATATATCATAGTAGTTTTAACAGAGTGATGTCCCAACAATTCTTGCACTGTTCTTATATCATATCCGTTTTGCAGCAAGTGCGTCGCGAATGAATGCCTTAATGTATGCGGCGATGCCTGCTTTGTTACTTTCCCTTTTAACACAGCCGCCCGGAATAATTTCTGAAATGTGCTTTCATGTAAATGCACCCTATATAATTTTTTCTCTTCTTTATTATATACCGGGCTCTTTGCCGGAAATATGTATTGCCAATTAAACTCCTTGCTTGCATTCGGATACTTCTTATTTAGTGCATATGGTAATGGTACTTCTATATTACCTTTCTTAATATCTTTGTTATATAAATTCCTAACTTTACTTAAATGTCCTCTTAATTCAACAATAACTTTTTCGGGTAATATTGTAATCCTATCTTTTTCGCCCTTGCCGTCCCGAACAGTTATCACTTTATATTCTAAGTCTATATCCTGTACTCTAATTGTTAAACATTCATTTAGCCGCATTCCGCTGCCATAAAAAAGTTTTGAAATTAAAAGCGCAACCCCATTTAAATTAGAAAATATTTTATTCACTTCATCTTTTGTCAATACAACAGGCAGATGTTTTTTCCTTTGCGCATATCTTATATCATCTATCCAGCCAATATCTTTTTCCAAAATATTTTTATATAAATATAATATTCCATTTAGTGCTTGGTTCTGAGTCGATGCCGATACGTGCCTTTCAACGGCAAGATAGTTTATGAACTTTTTAATCTCATCCGCTCCCATTTTATAAGGATGTACCTTGATTAAAAATTATATACTGCTTTATCCAACTGATATAGCTCTCTTCGGTCTTCCGGGAGTAGTGCTTTACACGCAAATCATTCCGCACGATATCCAGTAACTTCTGCTTCTTATCTGACTTCCGAACAGCCAAATTCTGCTCCCTTCCTAAAATAATATTTTGTCCCGTTCCCGTCATATTATTTTTTATAAAAATAATTTTAATTCCATATTAATATATAGAAGAAAAACCCTTCCCTTCGGAAAATGATTTTTGTTTTTTTAAAATCATTCCGCTCAGCGGGGATAAATTAATTTATTTTCGGACTGTTCTTAAAGCAGCTCACCCAAATCATACCCTGATGCATCATAAAACTAATTGTTCTTATAAACGCGTATATAACTTAATCAATTCTCAAATAAAAAACAGAAATAATTTTTATATAAGCAGCGACCTTCAAGTTCGCCCTGTTTCCTGGAAATATATATATAAAAGTTTGTAGGTCATTCCCGGTGATTTCGATACGTTGCCCATCGAGTTTCCCCAGTCGCTTCGATACAATTCCTCGAGACTCGGAATTACTCAGCGAACGGAGAAGTACCGAAAATACCGGACACGACATACAAGCCAAGGTCATCGAGTTTTCCTCGTCCCAACAGGGACGAGGAAAGTATCGAGATGACCGCCGGTAGCTTCGATACGACCCCGCCTATGGCAGGATCACTCAGCTACCTTCCACACAATGCAAGGTCATCGAGTTTCCTCAGTCGCTTCGATACAATTCCTCGAGACTCGGAATTACTCAGCGAACGGAGAAGTACCGAGAATACCGGACACGACATACAAGTCAAGGTCATCGAGTTTTCCTCGTCCCAATCGGGACGAGGAAAGTATCGAGATGACCGCCGGTAGCTTCGATACGACCCCGCCTATGGCAGGATCACTCAGCTACCTTCCACACAATGCAAGGTCATCGAGTTTTCCCAGTCGCTTCGATACAATTCCTCAAGACTCGGAATCACTCAGCGAACGGAGAAGTACCGAGAATACCGGACACGACATACAAGTCAAGGTCATCGAGTTTTCCTCGTCCCAATCGGGACGAGGAAAGTATCGAGATGACCGGAAATAATCCCTCACGCAACTCTAATGATTATATAAATGAAAAATTATATCCTTACAAATCATTATATTTAATTTATAAAATAAGCAGAAAGAAAAATCATGAGTACAGGATACATGTATATCCTGGAATGCTCTGACGGCACCTTTTACACCGGAAGTACGAACAATCTTGAAAGAAGGGTAGCAGAACATCAAGGTAGTCATCTTGATAAGGCAACATCATCTTTGCTTGATGATCGTGGTGCAAATTATACCGGGAAAAGAAGACCTATCAAGCTTGTTTATTATGAGGAGTATTCCAGAATAGATGAAGCTTTCTACCGTGAAAAGCAAGTTCAGGGCTGGAGTCATAAAAAGAAACTGGCACTTATTGAAGGTAAGCCGGAGCTTCTCCCGCAGCTTGCTAAAAAAATTTTTGCTACAAACAGACCGAGAAGTAATTCCCGGTGATTTCAATACACTTCCTAAAGGCAACTACTCAATTACCTTGCATACAAAGCAAGGTCATCGAGTTTTGGGGCTGTCCAAAAAGTAATTTTGTCATCACGAGTGAAGCGAAGTGATTTGAATTTTGAATTAAAAACAAAACATTGCTTCGTCGTTTCATTCCTTACAATGGTTTCTACTCTACTTTTCGGACAACCCCAAAGTACCGAGATGACCAGACTTCCATTCAATTTAATAACTGAAGTTACGCAAAATGGAAGAAATGGTTTTTTTATCATTCCGAACTAGTTTCGGAATCTTTATTTTTAAGTTGTTTTTAAATACTGATCCTGAAAGCTTTCGGGACAGCATGACAATTGCGTAACTTCAGTTAATAATTACTATTGACCAATTTTCTACTGCGCCGGCGGCGTTGGAGGTGTATCAGGCGCAGTATCATCGCCGCCATGACTTCCGCCTCTATCTATTATTACCCGTGCCGCCCAATATTTATTGTAAGAAGTTAAATGGTCCTTACGCAATAGTTCAACATCTTTATCGTACCTTTCCTCAAAAAGCTCGTTTATATTATTAAAATCATTCGTCAATTCTTTTCTCATCGCACTCCGGTCGCTGAAACTGTTATCCTGGCTGCCGGACTTTTTAACCACATTATCAAAAGCTGCCTGTGCGTCATCTAACCTCTCCTGTGTTATTTTATGGCTTACCGATATTACTGCAACGTTTGCTTTCGCTTCTTCCAATATTGTGCTTACAACCCTTTTAAAATCGCTTTCTCCTAACCTGCCTAAAGAATAATTACTCACTTTTACCTTAGCTTTCAGCACTTCATTTTTATTCTTTGAAGCTAAAGAATAAAGTGCATTAGCAATAGGCATAATAAGAAATATTGTATTATCAATTGCATCATGCTTCTCTTTTGTTTTCCCTTTTATTGAATCGAGATATTTCTTATTGTCCGCTGCAATCTTTGCAATGCCCGCAGTCAGCTCCTGCTGGTCTTCCATTAACGCAGGTATGTCTTCATAAGCACTTTGCTCTTCAGCCATTGTACTCTGCACTTTATTTTGCATATCAAAAATGTTCTCTTCATGTCTTGTCATTTTAGAACTCCTTCCATTATTTATTTGTTATGTATTTGGTTAAGGATCTCTTTTATATTATTTCATTCCCCAACCGGAATATTTTTATTTTTTTAGCATCTGTCGGATTTTTCATCCTGATCTGCAATTAAATTCTTTACTTTTTGTGTCAATTTTTTTTGTGTTTTCAATTTCTCATTTTTTGAGCCTAAGCCTCATCCACCTTCAGTGGAAATTGCGCCTTGCGCTCAATGCTTTCAATAAAATTGATATATAAATCCTCCTTCATTTACCTTAATTTCTTCCTCTAAAGTAAAAAAACACTATTTTCCCGCATTTTTCTATTATGCTTGATCTAAATTGTGATTTCTGCACGTTCTGCGGGCTATGTGAATACTTCATTCGGTTTTGTGCTTCATTCATTTCATTATGCGGCAAAATTATTCTGCTGTGCGAATTTTTTATTGTGCTGAGTGAAGCATTTATTCTGCTATGTGAAGCTGTCTTTATACTATGTGTGAAGTAATGATCATAATGTGTGGCTGCTATTCTATTATGTGCAGCTTTCATTTCGTTATGCGGCAATATTAAAGTACTATGTGCGGCAATCATCGGGCAATGTGAAGCTCCAATTCCGTTATGTGGTTTTGAAATTTCATTTCGTGCAAAAGCAAATCTCTTTTGATTAGCATGAAATCTATTATGCGGCATGATGAAATTGCTTTGCAAAACCTGCAGAAGCTTTTTCATTTTATTTAAAATGATATACTCCCATTCAAAACCGTCATATAGAAAATTAATAATGTTTAATGGCGCATAAACGTTACTAATTGCAATTTTAATTTTGAACTTTGGCTTATAAGCCAGGATTTGTATTTCGGAATTTACGCAATTCTGCGATGCAGCTTCATCAAAGCATTTATTATGTAGAATGGCAGGGAATAAAATTCCCATTTTTCTTTAAACTGCTTCCTGCCCTTTAATAAATATTTTTAAATCTGCGATAAAGCTAAGATTAAAAAACCCATTTTTCCTTCTTAATCTCTACCGATTGTAGAACTTTTCTTTTATGATAATTGCTTAGTTTCTTCGTGTCTTTGCCGCAAAAAGACAAAGTCGCGAAATCAAGAATCATTTAAAATAACAAAGCCCTCAACTGCTCATTGAAGGCTTCATATAATTTATTTAACTAACGTTAAGAACAGGCTTCACGGACAAATTATACTGCAAGCCTTTTATTTAATTAAAAATTATTTTGCAAAAGCGTATCTGCTGCCTAACTCATCTAACTGTGAATTGGATTTTGCAAATGCATAACGGCTGCCGAGTTCATCTAATTGTGAATTGGATTTTGCGAATGCATAACGGCTGCCTAATTCATCTAATTGTGAATTAGATTTTGCAAATGCATAACGGCTGCCTAACTCATCTAATTGTGAATTGGATTTTGCGAATGCGTAACGGCTGCCTAATTCATCTAACTGTGAATTAGATTTTGCAAATGCATAACGGCTTCCAAGTTCATCTAACTGTGAATTAGATTTTGCGAATGCATAGCGGCTTCCAAGTTCATCTAACTGTGAATTGGATTTTGCAAAAGCGTATCTGCTGCCAAGTTCATCTAATTGTGAATTAGATTTTGCGAATGCGTAACGGCTGCCTAATTCATCTAATTGTGAATTAGATTTTGCAAATGCATAACGGCTGCCTAATT